>CANNIA010000087.1 GCA_947504705.1 Paracoccaceae bacterium | reverse complement strand
CCCTGGCTCTTGTGGATCGTTGCGGCATAGGCCGGCACCAGCGTGTCGAGTTCCCCGAAGCCGTAGGTGACGGCGCGGCCATCGAAGGTGGCCGTGAGCTCGCCGGCGTCGGGATCGACATCGTCGATGTAGCCGATGTCGCCGTTGTAGACCTCCTTGTCGTAGTCGTTCTCGATCTGCATCACCTTGTCGCCCGGCGCAAACGTCCAGCCGAAGCGCTCGACCTTGCGATCCCCGGCGGGGTTGAGGGCTTTCTGCAGCTCGACGTTCAACGACCGGGCGCCGACACCGCCACGGTTCATCGGGCAAAGCACCTGGATGTCGCGGATGGGATCGAGGCCGAAGCGCTGCGGGATGCGCGTCTTCACCAACTCGACAATGCGTGCCACCGCCGTCTCGGGGTCGTCGGCCGGTACGAAGAAGAAGTCACTGTCCCCCTCCGGCCTGGCGAGGTCCGGGATGATCCCCTGGTTGATCCGATGGGCGTTGGTGATGATGCGGCTCTGCGCCGCCTGCCGGAATACTTCGGTCAGCCGCACGACGGGCACCGTCCCCGAGGCGATGATGTCAGCCAGAACCTGACCCGGGCCTACGGACGGAAGCTGGTCGATGTCGCCGACGATCAGCAAGGCGGCGCTATTGGGGATCGCCTTGACGAGCGCCTGCATCAGCATGATGTCGACCATAGAGGTCTCGTCGACCACCAGGAGGTCGCAATCAAGCTGGTTCGCGTCGTTGCGCTTGAAGCCACCGGCCTTCGGATCAACCTCCAGCAGCCGGTGGATGGTCTTGGCCTCAAAGCCCGTGGCCTCGGTCATCCGCTTTGCCGCGCGGCCAGTCGGGGCGCAGAGCAAGAGATCGACGCCCTTGGCCGCGAGAATACGCAGGATGGCGTTGACGATGGTCGTCTTGCCCACCCCCGGCCCGCCGGTGATGACCAGCACCTTGGACATCAGCGACAACCGGATCGCCGCGACTTGGCTTGGCGCCAGTGCCAGGCCGGTCTTCTGTTCGATCCACGGCAGTGCCTTGTCGGGATCGATGGTGGCCCAGGGCAGCGTCCCGTTGAGCAATTCCTTAATCCGCTCGGCGATGACCTTCTCGGCGCGATATAGGCCACCGAGGAACACGCATGGCATATCGCCAACCGTGTCGGCCACCACCGTCCCCTCCACCAATTCCAGGTCCAGCGCGGTCTGGACCAGCTCCTCTGGAACCTCCAACAACTCCACGGCCAGCGGCGTGAGCTCCTTCGTGGGCAAGCCGCAGTGGCCATTGTCCATCGCCTCGGTCAGCGCGTAGGAGATGCCGGCGCGCACGCGGATCATCGCGGTCTTCTCGAAGCCGAGCTTCATGGCGATCGCGTCGGCGGTCTTGAACCCAATGCCGCGAATGTCACGCGCAAGCCGATAGGGGTTTTCCGTCATTACCTGGACGGCGTCGGCGCCATAGGTCTTGTAGATGCGCACCGAGCGCGCGGTACCGACGCCATGGCTATGCAGGAACACCATGATTTCGCGAATGATCTTCTGCTCGGCCCAGGCGTCGGTGATGCGCTTGGCTCGCACTGCGCCGATGCCGGTCACCTCGCGCAGGCGATCGGGTTCGGCCTCGATGATGTCGAACACCTGCTCGCCAAACGCCTGAACCATTTTCTTGGCGTAAACCGGGCCGATGCCACGGATCATGCCCGAGCCCAGGTACTTCTCGATGCCCTCAATGGAACTCGGCGCGGAGGTGCGCATGAAGCGCGCCTTGAACTGCTGCCCATGGGTGCGGTCGTTGATCCACACACCCGATGCCGTGATCCACTCGCCGGCGGAGATGATAGCGGCGTGGCCGACCACCGTCACCAGATCACGGTGTCCGCGCGCCTTGGCCCGCAGGACGCAAAAGCCATTTTCGGCGTTGTGGTAGGTCACCCGCTCGACCAGGCCGGCGAGGACTTCGAGTGCCTGCGATCCGCCGTGTTCGCTCACCTGCTCTTGGCACCCGGCTCATAGCGCTTGGGCCGCATATCAATGCCCCTTCGTTCGGCGCCAATCCCACGGCATCTGGAATGTCACGGCCCACAGGCCGAGCTTCGCCGTCTGCGCGCGGTCCTCTGCAGAGACATACGCCATCGAGTATCGGCGGAAGGCCATCGCCCATCCGTTCGCGACCATCCACTGGTTGATATCCACACCGGCCCTGAAGCAGACAGCAATGGTTCGGCGGTAGCGATCCTGCCCGTTCGCCTCGCACCGCACCTGCGACCGCCCAAGCTGCCGTGTCAGCGCCAGGCTCGCTGCGTCGCCACACTGCCAGACGGCGCCATCGGCGCGGGCGCATAGTTGGGCGCCTTCCGGCGCGTCAATGCCGTAGAGGCGAATACGCGTTCCGCTGACGTCGATCGTGTCGCCGTCAATCACGGTGGCAACACCGATGATCACCGGTTTGCCGGCGGCGGGGAAACACATGGCCGTAGCCAGAACCAAAACTAATCCGGCAACGCGCATTACAGCCGCTTTGCCGCCCAGATCACTCGCCCGATGATCTTCACTTCCTCGGCCTCGCGCTCATAGGTCTGATACTCCGGATTGACGGACTTGATGATCACCTTAGGTGGCTCTGAGTGTGGCACATGCTCGACGCGCTTGGCGACCAGCCCCATGCCGTCCCAGATCACGAAGATACCCGGCGGCACCGGCACGCACTGACTGGTGTCGAGAAGGATGCGATCGCCGGAGGATATCAGCGGTTCCATGGAGTCGCCATCGATGGTGATCACCCGCAGGTCGGCGGCCCGCGCACGGAGTTCGTGGCGGATCATGCTCTCGGCGAACATCCACGCCCCGCGCCCTTCCTCGAGGTCGTCGTTCAACGCGCCGGCGCCCGCCGACGCGCGCACGTCGATCTCCGGCACGCTGACGTAGCCGGCGACCGACATGCGTTCGCGCTGCTGCGGCGATACGGTCGGTGGGACCATGCGGGCCTTGGTAGCGCGCCTGCGGTCCTCCTCCGGGCGCAGGTCGTCAGGCGGCACACCGAGATGCAGCGCCAGCGCCTCGCGCACGTCCTCGGGCAGCACCTTGGGCGTCGCGCGAGTGATGTACTGGTGAAGATACGCATCGT
>CANNIA010000086.1 GCA_947504705.1 Paracoccaceae bacterium | reverse complement strand
TGTGGTGATCCATGACACGACCGCGAATTACGCGACGCTGACCGTCACCGGACCGAAGTCGCGCGAGTTGTTGCAGGCGGTGGGGTTTGCGGCGCTGGACGACTTGCCGCATATGGCCCTGACCTTCGGTCAATTCGAAGGCACAGAAGTGCGCATCACCCGCGTCAGCTTTACCGGTGACAGGTCTTACGAGTTGTCGATCCGCGCCGACCACGTGCTTGGCCTGTGGCGGCGGTTGAAAGAAGCGGGACGCGCCTTTGACGCCGTGCTTCTGGGCGGCGAGGCGCTGATGATCCTGCGGGCGGAAAAGGGCTATATCGTTGTTGGCAAGGACACCGATGGCCGCACCCGCCCGATGGATCTGGGCGTTCGTGGCCCGCTCGAAAAGCGCAAGGGCGAATACCTTGGCCGCCGGTCCTTGCACCTGCCGGCCGTCGCCGATCAGGCCCGCGATCTGGTGGGGCTGGAAAGCCTGACCGCCGCCGTCCTGCCGGTTGGCGCTCATGTGGTGGAAACGGTTGGGGGCAAGCGCCGCAGTCGCGGCTTCGTTACCACCAGCCACTACAGCCCCAACCTCAACCGCCCCATCGCGATGGGGCTGGTCGAAGGTGGCAGCACGCGGGTGGGTGAAATCGTTACTCTCTATCACCTTGGTCAGCAGGTGCAGGCACGCATCGCACCGGTCTGTGCGCTGGACCCCAAGGGGAGGCTTCTTGATGCTTGAACTGAACCATGCCGACAAATGGGCATCCCAGCCCGAGGTCGGGGCCATCTTGCAGGCGGCGGGCGTCACTGCGCGCGTGGTCGATGCCCCCGAGTGCCGTCTTGTCAGTGGCGATCTGGCGGCTTTCTCGCGGGTCAGCGGGGTGGACCTGTCTTCCGCGCTCCGCCTCGCCCGCGACCGCACCCTTGTGCTGGGAGGGACAGAACTTGCTTCGGGCTGGCATGCCGAGGGTTTTGCCCTGTCGGACTTAAGCGCGGGGCTGGCATTGGTCGATCTCTCCGGCACCGGTCTTGCAAACCTTGTTGCCAAGGCGACGACGGCAGACTCTGGCCCGTCGAAGGCCATCACCTTCGCAGGGATCCCGGTTGTTCTGGACCTCAAGGGGGAAACCTTGGGCCTTCACATCGAACGCGGCCTGCTTGCCTATCTTTGGACCTGGCTTGCGGTCGCACTTCAAGAGAGTTCCACATGACCACCGACTTCACCGCCACCAAGGCGCTTTTCGACCTGCCCGAGGGTGTCATCTATCTGGACGGCAACTCGCTGGGGCCGCTCCCGTGTGGCATTCAGGACCGGATGGCAACCGTGATCGGCAAGGAATGGGGCCAGATGCTGATCCGCGGCTGGAACCAGGCCGGCTGGATGGAGATGCCGCGCCGGGTGGGCGACCGCATCGCACGGCTGATCGGGGCAGAACCGGGCAGCGTGGTGACGGGCGATACGCTGTCGATCAAGGTCTATTAGGCCGTGGCCTCGGCGCTGGAGATGAACCCCACCCGCCGCGTGATCCTGTCGGACAGCGGCAATTCCCCCTCGGGCCTTTACAAGGCGGACGGTCTGGTCCGCACGTTGGGGCAGGGCTACGAGCTGCGCGTCGTGGCGCCCGAAGAGGTGGCAGAGGCGCTGGATGAAACCGTGGCCGTTGCCATGATCACCGAGGGCGATTACCGCACCGGGCGCAAGCATGACATGGCCGCCCTGACAGCAAAGGCCCATGCCATCGGTGCGCTGACGGTCTGGGATCTGGCGCATTCCGCAGGTGCCTTGCCGGTTGCGAGGCTGATTTCGCGGTGGGCTGCACCTGTAAATACCTGAACTCTGGCCCGGGTGGCCCGGCTTTCATCTATGTTGCCCCCCGCCATCAGACGCTGGCCCGCCCCGCGCTGTCGGGGTGGATGGGCCATGCCGCACCCTTTGTCTTTGATCTGGACTATCGCCCCAATTCGGGGAGCGAGCGGATGCGCGTCGGTACTCCGCCGATCCTGCAATTGGCCGCTCTGGATGCCGCGCTGGATGCTTGGGGCGGGGTTGATATGGCCGATCTTCGCGCCCGCGCGCTGGCGCTGGCTGACCAGTTTATCGCCGGGGTCGAGGCTACTTGCCCGGGCCTGACCCTTGCAACCCCGCGCGCCCATGCGGACCGCGGCAGCCAGGTTTCGTTCCGCCATCCCGAGGGTTACGCCATAATGCAGGCGCTGATTGCCCAATGCGTGATCGGCGATTTCCGCGCGCCCGAAATCCTGCGCCTTGGCTTCACGCCGCTTTACGCCGGTGAGGCCGAGGTTGACGGGGCCATTACCACCCTGACGCGGATCATGGCGGAGGGGCTTTGGGACCGTCCCGAGTTGAAGCAGCGCCATGCGGTGGAGCTATGCCCGAAAGTTGGTGACGACGTGATCAGGCGGCTTTGATTTCGTGCTTGATCCCGTCGCGGAATTCAACCCCTTGGATGATCTCCGGCAGGCGGTTCTGACCGTCGAGTTTGCGCCATTTCTTCTTGGCCGACAGCATCAACTGGTGGGTCATCGCCAGCGCCGTCTGGCGGCTGAGGCAGCCCTTTGTTTTGGTCGTTCGATGCCGGACGGTGGCGAAGGTGCTCTCGATGGGGTTCGTCGTCCTGATGTGTTTCCAATGCTCGGCGGGGAAGTCATAGAAGGCGAGCAGATCGGCCCGGTCCTTGGTCAGGCATTTGACCGCGCGGTCGTATTTCACGCCGTAAGCCTCGACGAAGAAATCGAAGGCGGCATTGGCGTCGGCCTTGGTCTCGGCCATCCAGATGTCTTTCAGATGCGCCTTAGCCTTGGGCTGGACCGACTTGGGCATGGCGTTCAGCACGTTGGCAGTCTTGTGAACCCAGCACCGCTGCACCCGGGTCTTGCCATAAACATCGTGCAGCGCGGCCCAAAACCCCATGGCACCATCGCCAACGGCAAGCTCAGGCGCAGCCTCCAGGCCTCGGCGTTTCAGGTCCAGGAGAAGCTCTCGCCAGCTCTGCGTGCTCTCGCGAAAGCCGTCGATCAGGCCCAGAACATCCTTGTTGCCCCACTCATCCGCCCCGATGATCACCAGCATGCATTGGCGATCCTCGTCCATACGCGGCGTGAAGTAGACGCCGTCGGCCCAGAAATACACATAGCGCCGCGCCGACAGGTCGCGCTTGGACCAGCGTTCATAATCGTCCCACCAATCCGCCTTCAGCCGCGTGATGGTGGCCTCCGGCAATCTGGGCGCGCAGGCCGTCATAGCGTTCGACATTTGCCTTGGGCTCGCGATGCAGGGCCAGTGCTTGCGGGGTGTCCAATGGCGGCCCACCCACCACTTTGCCGTCGATCAGCCGATGCAACAGGTTCAGC
>CANNIA010000085.1 GCA_947504705.1 Paracoccaceae bacterium | reverse complement strand
TGCGCAAGCGCGCGAGGCGATCTCGAATGAATTTTTCGGGGAACTGCTCGCAGCGCTGGGCCTCGATGCCACCGCCCTGCCCGGCTGGTGGCAAGGCTGGCCGCCCCGGTTGCACGTCCAGCGCTGGCGCGACGAGCTGGGGCTGACCGAAGCGGAAATCGTCGCCAGCGCCGAGGCGTCCCGCCAGGAGCATCCCGAACCCCCCGATGGCCCCAAGGCGCTCGACCGCGCCATGCAGCGTGCTGTCCAGCGCAAGGTGGAGGATGCGGGGCGGAAACGGCGAAAGCCAAAGGCGGCGGCTGCGCCTGCCGCAAAGCCGATCACTGACCTGCCCGCGTTCTATGCGAACCTCGTGAATCTGGACGGCTACCTGCCGGTCAGCGCGATCAGCAACACCATGCGCGACACCATGCTGATCCGTGGTCTCGTCACCCCAGAACGCCTTCGCCAGCGGGGGGTGCGGTGAATGGGCTGGTGTCACGTCCCCGGCATGGATTATCCCTCTGCGCAGGCGGCGGAGGCCTGGATCTGGGCCTCATGCTCGCCGAACCCGGCTTCCACACCCGCGCGTTCGTCGAGTGGGAGGAATACCCCCGCACCGTCCTCATCGCCGCCCAGCGCGCGGGATACTTCGCCCCGGCCCCGATCTGGGATGATCTGCGCAATTTCGATGCCCGCCCCTTTCGCGGCGCCTTCGACATCGTCCTCGCCGGTTATCCCTGCCAGCCCTTCAGTGCCGCTGGCAAACGTGGTGGTGCCGACGATCCCCGCCATCTCTGGCCCGACGTCGCCCGGGTTGTCAGGGAATGTGCCCCGGAATGGGTCTTTCTCGAAAACGTCGCGGGGCACGTCACCCTCGGTCTTGAAACCGTCCTGCGAAACCTTTGGGGACTGGGCTACACGCCTGCGGCGGGTCTGTTCAGCGCGGCAGAAGTCGGCGCGCCGCACCAACGGTTGCGCATCTTCATCCTGGCCCACACCGATGAGCCTGCATCCCGGCACAGCGAACTACAACCCGGCTGGGAACAGCGACTTCACCCGCAAGGCCGAGGCGCTGGCGCTGGGCATCACCAACTGGTCGACGCCAAAGGGTTCGGACGGGGCAAAGGGTGGGCCGGGCCAGAGCTATGGCTCGGGCGGCATGCCACCCCTGCCAGCGCAGGCGGCGCAATGGCAAACGCCGGTGGCCGACGATCAGATGGACCGTCTGCGTGGCAAGATCAACAGCCGGGGCGAACCGAAACTGAGTGCGCAGGCGCTGCAATGGCCCACCCCGGCGGCGCAGAACTGGAAGGGCAGCAGCCCGGCCAGCGTGACCCGGGCCGATGGCAAGTCCCGGATGGATATCCTGCATTACCGGGCGGAACAGGGCTTCACCCGCCCGGCCCCGGCGATCATGGCGCATGGGCTGCAACCCTCGCATCACGCCCCGATCTCGCGCCCGCTGTGGGCTTCGATGATTGCCTCGCATGGGCGCGTCGTCTCGCGGCGGATTCTGAAGGGCCGGGCGCGGCGGCGGCTGAACCCGCTCTTCGTCGGATGGCTGATGGGTTGGCCCATAGGGCACGCGCTCTGTGCCTGCTCGGCAACGGAGTTCATCCTCTGGCAGCAGCGCATGCGTGGCGCGCTCTCGCAGCTGCCCATGGCCTCGGGCCCGTGGATCTGGCGACCGGCGGATGGGCCGACGGGCCCAGCGCAGATGAGCCTCTTTGAAGGAATGCTGCCATGAGCATGCAGGAACGGATCGGGCGCGCAGGCGGCGCACGGGTGAAACGCGCGCTGGGCGTGCAGGCCATCCTGGAATGGGCGTTCCGGGTGGAAAAGGCGCAACTGGAGCTGCCGCAGCGGCAGGATATCGACGAGGAAGGGTTCGGGTTTGGCATGGAATATGTGCTGATCCAGCGGGCGCTACTTGGGTGCAAGGTCGACGGCGGGGGCCATAGCTTCCAGTCTTACACCCATCAGGATGCCGAAATCGTGGCTGCGAGCTTGGCAGGGATGCCCGACAGCTTGGGCGGCAAACGCATGGCGATCTACGTCGCCGAACTGGCACGTGGCGGCATGACCCCGGACTGGATGCCGGGCGTCGTCCCGCGCTGTGTCCCGTTGGAAATCAAGAACAACCAGCACGGCGAACGGGCGACGACCATCGTCGTCGGCGCCGAGCGTGTGAAGACGCGCGGCAAGTGGCGAACTGTCGAACTGCTGGCTTGCCCGGTCACCTGGCGACCGCATCCTGAGCAGATCGCATCTGCCCGGCGCGGCTATGAGGATTGGTGGCTGGCGTTGGACTGGGTGCGTGACGGGCTGATTGCGGGTGGGATGCTGCGGGAGGTCGAGGTGACCGCGACGATGCCGAAGGAGCGGCCGTGGGGAAATGGGCCTTGATGCTGCACGGTTGCGGGAATTCCGACCCGCAGCATTGAACCGTTTGAAAGAATCTCTCGAAGCCAAGGTCGAGAGCAGCTAAGCCTATGGCATGTTCACCGCGTATCACAGCAAATACACTGCCCACGATCTCACGAAGTTGGCGCCGCCAGGTTCTGACGATCAACTATCGATGTCGCTATTCGATGCATCGGTAGACCTTAACCCGCACCAAATTGAAGCTGCGATGTTCGCGCTGCAGTCACCGCTTGCAGAAGGGGCCATTCTTGCGGATGAAGTTGGCTTGGGCAAAACCATTGAGGCGGGAATTGTTCTTTGTCAAAAGTGGGCCGAGCGGAAGCGAAAGCTGATCATTATCTGCCCTGCTGCGATCCGCCAGCAATGGGCAGCCGAGCTGATCAACAAATTCAATCTCTCGGCCGTCGTGATCGATGCGCGAACTTATCGCCAAATGAAGGCTGACGGCATTCCGTTCCCTTTGTCGCAGAAACGGATTGTAATTCTTTCGTATCATTATGCGGCAAAGCTTCAGGATGAATTGCGCCAGGTTGAATGGGACCTCGTCGTGATCGACGAAGCGCACAAGCTTCGAAACGCCTATCGTCCAAGCAACAAAATCGGGCAATCATTGCAGCGAGCAGTTGAAGGTCGAAAGAAACTTCTTTTGACAGCGACGCCACTTCAGAACAGCCTGATGGAGATTTTTGGGCTTACAAACTTCATCGACCCCAACATCTTTGGGGACGCGAACAGTTTTCGGTCGAAGTATGTGAATGCAGGGGGCGACCTTCCAGAACTTAGGGCCCGGCTGGCGGACTTCTGCAAGCGGACGCTGCGAAAGCAGGTGCTCGAATACGTCAAGTACACCCAGCGCCGCGCCATGACACAGCCGTTCTTCCCCGCAGAAAACGAACAGGCGCTGTATGACGGCATCACCCGTTTCTTACAACGGGAGGACACCTATGCCATTCCTTCCCAGCAACGCCACCTGACTGTTCTGATCCTTCGCAAATTGCTGGCTTCATCCACTCAGGCGATTGCAGGGACTGTCTGACGTCAGCGCCCATGGAACAGTTTTGCGTGATTGCGTAGCGGAGGGTTTGCGGCTCATCTTTACCCCAGTTGGAGTTGAAGATGATGAAGAAACCCGTGATGACGAAGGCGCCTGCCGAGCAGGTTGTGAAGGATATCCGG
>CANNIA010000084.1 GCA_947504705.1 Paracoccaceae bacterium | reverse complement strand
TCGTCAGCGAGCCACGGCGCTTCAGCGCTTCATTGTAGGCGGGCCAGTTCCTGGTCTTGTAAGCAGGGGGTGTAGGTTTGCTCATGCCGTCCAGCTACCACACTGGATTCACAAGATGAATCCCTCACAGGATTTGTGCAACAGAGCCTAATCAGCGCACCATCATCTTTCCACCATACCAATGGGCCACCAGACGCCCAAACGAAGATAATCGCCGCCACAGAAATTCCGACGGCCAAACCAACCGCAAATCCGTTTCGCCCACTGCCGCCAAACATTCGCAACGAATCCCTCTTGTGCTACCCCCTCACCCGCACTTCGAATGCCCGCAGGACCCGCAGGTCAGGCAGCCTTCCACCATCCGCAGGTCATAGGACCCGCAGGAGGGGCAGGCCTTGCCGCGCGGGGCTTCTCCGACGCGCATCACTTCGGCTTTGGGGTCGGTCTTCAGGCCAAGGCCTTCGCCTGCGATGAAGCCGATGTCGATCAGGTGGCGTTCGATGACGCCTCCGATGGCGGCGAGGATCGAGGGGATGTAACGCCCGTCCATCCAGGCCCCACCGCGGGGGTCGAAGACGGCTTTCAACTCCTCGACAACAAAGGAAATGTCGCCGCCGCGCCGGAAGACGGCAGAAATCATCCGGGTCAGGGCCACGGTCCAGGCGAAATGCTCCATGTTCTTGGAGTTGATGAAGACCTCGAACGGGCGGCGGTGGCCGGCGATGACGATGTCGTTGATGGTGATGTAAAGCGCGTGTTCCGAGCCGGGCCATTTGACCTTGTAGGTGTTGCCCTCCAACGCGGCGGGGCGGTCGAGGGGTTCGGAGAGATAGACCACCTCGCCCCCGGTGACCGGCTGGGCGGCGGCGGGGGCGGTTTGGGTTTCGCTGACGGTCAGGACGGAACCGGTCACGTCATTCGGGCGATAGGTGGTGCAGCCTTTGCAGCCTTGATCCCAGGCGGCCATGTAGACCTCTTTGAAGTCATCGAAAGAGATGTCGACCGGGCAGTTGATGGTCTTGGAGATGGAGCTGTCGACCCATTTCTGCGCGGCGGCCTGCATGCGGACATGGTCCAACGGCGGCAGGGTCTGGGCGTTGACGAAATGGTCGGGCAGAGGCGCGTCGCCGTGCTTTTCGCGCCAGAGGCGGACGGCGTAGTCAACGACTTCCTCCTCCGTGCGGGAGCCGTCCTTTTGCAGGACCTTGCGAGTATAGGCATAGGCGAAGACCGGCTCGATGCCCGAACTGACGTTGCCGGCGTAAAGCGAGATGGTGCCGGTGGGCGCGACCGAGGTCAGCAGGGCGTTGCGGATGCCGTGCTTGGCAATGGCGTCGCGGACGTCTTTATCCATCTGTTGCATGTTGCCAGAGGCGAGGAAGCCCTTGGCATCGAACAGCGGGAAGGCGCCCTTTTCCTTGGCCAGATCGACGCTGGCGAGGTAAGCCGACCGCGCGATGGCATGCATCCAGATTTCGGTGAGTTTTGCGGCCTCTTCCGACCCATAACGCAGGCCCAGCATCAGCAGGGCATCGGCAAGGCCGGTGACGCCAAGGCCGATGCGGCGTTTCGCTTTTGCCTCCGCCGCCTGTTCGGGCAGGGGGAAACGACTGGCGTCGACGACATTGTCCATCGCCCGGACGGCCACACGGACGAGATGGTCGAGCGCCTTCATGTCCATGGTGGAGTGGGGCTCAAAAGCCCCGGTCACCAGAGTGGGCAGGTTGATCGACCCCAGAAGGCACGCGCCATAGGGCGGCAGGGGTTGTTCGCCGCAGGGGTTGGTGGCGGCGATGGTTTCGACATAGCCGAGGTTGTTCATCGTGTTGATGCGGTCGATGAAAATCACGCCCGGTTCGGCAAAGTCGAAGGTGTTGCGCATGATCTTGTTCCACAGATCGCGCGCGGGGACGGTCTTGTAGACGCGGCCAGCGAAGGTCAGCTCCCACGGGCCATCGGATTTGACGGCGGCCATGAAGGGGTCGGTGACAAGGACCGAGAGGTTGAACATCCGCAGGCGGGCGGGGTCTTTCTTGGCCTCGATGAAGGCCTCGATATCCGGATGGTCGCAGCGCATCGTGGCCATCATCGCGCCACGGCGGCTGCCTGCGGACATGATGGTGCGGCACATGGCGTCCCAGACATCCATGAAGCTGAGGGGGCCGGAAGCATCGGCGGCCACGCCCTTCACCTCGGCCCCGCGCGGGCGGATGGTGGAGAAGTCGTAACCGATCCCGCCGCCCTGCTGCATGGTCAGCGCGGCCTCTTTCAGGCCGGTGAAGATGCCCTCCATCGTGTCGGGGATGGCGCCCATGACAAAGCAGTTGAAGAGGGTGACAGAACGCCCGGTGCCTGCGCCTGCGGTGATCCGGCCTGCGGGAAGGAATTTGAAGCCTTCAAGCGCGGCGTAGAATTCGGCTTCCCATTTGGCCGGGTCGGTTTCCACTTCAGCCAAGGCGCGGGCGATACGGCGCCAACTATCCTCGACGCTGCCGTCGATAGGGGTGCCGTCCGCCTCTTTGAAGCGGTACTTCATGTCCCAGATCTGTTCGGCAATAGCGGCGTGGAATCGCGACATGGCGGCTGCACTTCCTTGAACTTGTGGATAAGGCTGACGAAGGGCCCAAGATACGCCCCTACCCCCCTTGGGTCAACTTGTAGCCGCTGCCGCAGTCTCTATGCTGGGGTTCATGATAAATCTCCTGAAGCTCAGCGTCGGCTCTGTCTCGGTCGAGGACCATGAAGACTGGCAGGTCAGCCAGCGCCAGCACTGGCCCCCGGGCCAAGCGATCCATGTCACCCGGATGTTTCCCAAGCGCGAGGCCGAGATTCTGGAAGGCGGCTCGCTTTACTGGGTCATCAAGGGGGCGATCCTCTGCCGCCAAAGGGTCGTTGACTTGAAAGAGGTCGACCTTGGCGACGGCATCCCGCGCTGTGCGCTGATCATGGACCAAGAGATAATCCGCACCGAAGCTGCCCCCCGCCGCCCGTTTCAGGGCTGGCGCTATCTTGACCCCAAGGACAGCCCGCGTGACCTGCCGAAGGCGCGGGCGAAGGATGACCCGTTGCCGCCCGCTTTGGCCCAGGCGCTGGCCGAGATCGGGTTGAGATGAGAAAACCGCTTTGGCTGATCGCGGCCCCGTTCATCTTTCTGCTGCTGTGGTCGGCCGGGTTCGCGCTGGCCAAGATTGGCCTTCGGCATGCCGGGCCCTTCACCATCCTTGGCCTGCGCTATCTGATCGCGGTTCTGGTCCTGCTGCCCCTGCTACCGATCCTGAAGCCCACCTTTCCAAGGGGCCGTGCGGCGCTGGACATCGCGGTCACCGGGTTCCTGATTCAGGTCGTCTATTTCTGTCTGTGCTACGCCGCCTTCAAGATCGGGGTTTCGGCGGGCGGGGTGGCGATCATCGTCTGCCTGCAGCCGATCCTTGTCGGGATCATCGCCCCCCGGATGGTGAGCGAAAGTGTCAGCCTGTTGCGCTGGCTGGGTCTTGCCTTCGGCCTTTTGGGGGCCGTGACCGTGATCCTGTCGCGGTCGGGCATTCAGGCCGAGCCTTTGGTCGGGGTCCTGCTGGCCATAGGTGGGCTTTTCGGCATCACTGGAGCGACGCTTTACGAAAAGCGCTTTGGCGTGACGCATCACCCGGTGCCGGCGAACATCATCCAGTATGCGGTGGGCGCGGTCTTCACCTTGCCGCTGGCCTGGGGCGTCGAAGGCTTTGACGCGGACTGGACGCCCGAGCTTTTCGGCGTGATGGCCTATCTGGTCATCGGCAATTCGCTGGTCGCGATCTCGCTTTTGTTGGCGATGATCCGGGCGGGCGAGGTGGCGAGAGTCTCGGCGCTATTCTATCTGGTCCCGCCCTTGGCGGCGCTATTCGCCTGGCCGCTTCTGGGTGAAGCGATGCCTTTGCTGGCCTGGGTCGGAATGGCCTTGGCCGGGTTCGGCGTGATGCTGGCGCGGAAGTAGCCTCCACCGTCATTGTCTGGCGCCCCGAACGGGCTCTGTTGCACAAATCCTGTGAGGGATTCATCTTGTGAATCCAGTGTGGTAGCTGGACGGCATGAGCAAACCTACACCCCCTGCTTACAAGACCAGGAACTGGCCCGCCTACAATGAAGCGCTGAAGCGCCGTGGCTCGCTGACG
>CANNIA010000083.1 GCA_947504705.1 Paracoccaceae bacterium | reverse complement strand
GACCTTCAGGTTATGAGCCAAAACCCCAGCGATTCCAATAGCTTAGGCATTTCAACCACTTACGCGCCAAGTCTTTGATTTTGCGGATTTTCCTTCCCGACAACGACCGACATTGACAGATTTTCACCGGGATTGACCGCGCCAATATGGCGTATGCGCGTTGACATGGCGTTGACATGGATGGCGCACTTGCGATCCGCGTTGACCATCGCGCTGGGATGCGTCTCGGCGGAAATCGGCGTCTGCACAGGCGACCTTTGACAGATTTTCCTTGAGCAACATTTATCCACAGATTCGTTTTGCGCGCCCTCTTGCTTCGAATCTAGGCCGGGTGCAGCTTGCCCGCATGGGGAGAGCAGTCCTCAATCAAAAGCAGAACAGGTCATAAAAACCGGCACGTACGGGTCGAAGAAGGCGTTTCAGCGCTCCGATCCCGCATGCCGAAATTTCCCGCTTTGCACAAACGAAACCATGGCCAGCAGGCGGTACAGGCACGTTCCCTCCTCTGGTCATCTTGAGGAAGGATTCATCGTGGCCCTACCACCGCGCGTGTTTTTCACGCTGTACGAAACGTCAGTTCGTTGGAACTGCTCCCTCGCCGACATTGTCGGCTGGTCAGATGCCGGCAAGCTGAACATCAAGACGGGGATCAGCCTTGTGCACTGCGGTGACACCGCTGTGGCGGGCAAGGTCACCTTGTCGCCGATGGACCTGCTGCCCTTGTTCCGGCGCAGCGGTCCCTGCCCAACCGAGGGGGTGGTGCAGCGGATCATGCAGCCCGGCGCGTCCAACTGGTTGATCATCACCGAACCCGCGGGCGGGGTGGCCGTGGCCGTCGCCGACATGCTGATCCTCGCCACAGACGTCTTCGACTTTGAGGACGATCACGATTTGATCCGCAAGGCGGCGATCAACGCTGTTTCCGGGTCAGGCTATGATTGGGAGGGCATGAACGTCGCGCTGATCGTGCGGATCCACGAACACGGCTTGCCCGCGACGCAAGCAGACCTGGTCGCCGAGATGCAGGAGTGGTTCGCCAACAGGTCTGACGGCACCAAGATGCCCGACAGCCGCAGCATCCGGCGCCGGATCACGCCGATCTGGCGGGCATTGCGGCGCGAGGACGCCTGAGCGATCCAGCCCCGCGCCGCGCTGGTTGGATCACGCGGACTTCCGGTCCACCGGCTCTGCATCGGCATCATGCACCAACACGGGCCGTGGCCGGAACATGCTGGCCACGGCATCGACACCCGCCCGCAGCGGTGAGTCCATCAGGTGAGCATAGCGCTGGGTCGTTTGCATCTGCGAATGGCCCAGCAGCTTGCCGATCATTTCCAGAGAAGCCCCGCCACTGACCAGCAGGGAGGCGAAGGTATGGCGAAGGTCGTGGATCCGGACCTCGGGCAGTTTGGCGTCTTTCTGGATGTTGATCCAGAAGCGGCGGATTTCCTTCACCGGCTGGCCGGGCGTGTCGCCGGGAAACAGCCAAGGATTGCCCTTCGGCACGACCAGCACGCGCTGGCGCACGATGGCCGCAACCTCGGCCGAAATCGGGATGCGGTGGATCTTGCGCTGCTTGGTGCTGGCGGCGGGCTTTGACCAGCTGCCCAATTCCAGATTGAACTGTTCAAACCGCGCCTGCCGCACCTCGCCCACACGGCTGCCGGTCAGCATGCACAGCCGGATGATCCCCGCCCCGCGCTGATCCTTGGAGGCGTCCAGTGCCTCGGCCAGCTTGCCGATTTCGTCCCGCGACAGGAACCGTTCGCGTTCATTCTCGATCCGCTTCTTGAAGCCAGAAGCCGGATTGTCGGAGCGCCAGCCCCAGCCGATGGCAAGAGTGAACATCTTGCGCAGCACCTCGCCCACACGGTTGGCGCGGATCGGCGTCGGCTTGGCACCCTGCAGCTTCCGGGCGCGGTTGTTGGGCTTTTCCTTTGAGGGCCGCGCCCTGCCCTTGGCGATGATGTTCAACAGTTTCGCCACATCATGCGGTGTGATCTCGGTCACCAGCTTTCGACCCCAGTGCGGGGCCACCAGCTTGGTCAGCATCGAGCGTTGGTCGGACGCGTTGGTGGGGGCCAGGTGCGGCACATGCTCGTCGAGGTACCGGTCGATCATGTTGCTGAACCTTGGGGCCTCGCGCAACTCGCCACGCTCGCCCAGCGGATCGCGACCTTCGTCAATCTCGCGGCGCAGGTCGCGCGCCCGCTCGCGGGCTGCCGTCACAGTCCATTCGGGCCAGCGCCCGATGGCCATGCGGCGCTGGGCCCCGGCAAAGCGGTAGTCGAGCGCGAAGGACCGGCTGCCCGACCGCAGGATCCGGATGGAAAAGCCCCGCACCTCCGTGTCGAAGATCTGGTAATCGCGATCCGTTTCCGGCGCTGCCTCCCTGACGGATTTATCGTTCAATCGCAGCCGTTTGGGCGATGGTCGCGTCATGCTTTTGGCCATGGATGGTCTCCCCTTTCGCCTCCGACACAGGCGTAGATTCGCGCATCTATCAAGCGAAGCACGCGGATCGGGGTGGCGGGGAGGCGCAGGGTGGCGTTCATTTTCCGCCGCCGCGCCACCCCTTGTTTTATTGAGGGTTTCGAGAATTCGAGGGCACGCCGAGGCTGTCACGCGGGGTCTTGTGGGGCGGCAGCAGACACCAAGAGGCCGAATCCTCGTGCCAAATCTGTAAATCCTCAATGAATTCAGAGGGTGGCGCGATTTCGGCGCAGATTTGCCACCCTGCCACCCCCTGAAACCGTGCATTTGCAGCCGAATGTCGGCCAATCCGGGCGAAACGGGCAAAGCAGACCCAAACCGAACCTGTGGTCGGGTCGGGGCGGGTTGCGATCAGCCTGGCCACGCCTCAACGACAGCCGCCGAAACGCCGAAAACTCCAATGAAACAAGGGGTGGCGCGCAAACCGGTTTTCGGTGCCACCCCGCGCCTTCCCGCCACCCCTGACGGCCTGCGCTTCATGTCTCCAGATATCAGCCCTTTCCGGGCGATCAACGGAAGGACACATGATGACAGCAACGGGATCATCCGCACGACCCGCCTCGGCTGGCTTGCTGGGCGGCTGGATCAGCCGCCTCGACCTCGCCCTTGAATTGGGCGTCACGGTCGACACGCTGCGCCGGTGGGAGGCCCAACGCTTCGGGCCACCCTGCGTGCGCGCCGGTCGCAAGGTCTTCTATCGCCGTGACGGGGTGCGCGACTGGCTGCAGCTGCAGGAGGTGCCCAGCCCCCGGCGCGCAGGTGGCCGTCGATGACCGCCCCCCTGTCCCACCCGATGATCGCGGCGGCCAGTTCCGCCGACTGGATCCATGATCGCCTGACCGAAGCGCGCGGCGTTCTGGCCGACACCACCCGGCATCCGGACTCGCTGGTCATCCTCGCAGCCCGGATCGTGGCCGGGCAGACGGACGATGCCGGGGAATGCGCTGACGCCATCGACTTGCTGCGTCAGCTGGACCGGCGGCCGTTGTACGCTGTCGCCGCTGCCGCGTTCCCGAAGGGCGGTGCCACATGAACCGGCGCAGCACCCCCGAGGCCGATGCCCAGCGTGCCATCGTGCAGGCGTTGCGCTTCGCCCTGCCCCGCGATGCCATCGTCCATCACTGCGTCAACGAGGTGACCGAGGCCGGGCCGCGTGGTGCAAGGCGGCAGTCAATCCTCGTCAGCATGGGCGTCCATGCCGGGTTTGCCGACCTGATCGTGATCTCCGGCGGCCGCGTGCTGTTCCTCGAAGTCAAAAGCGAAACCGGCCGATTGCGCAAATCGCAGGAGGTGTTTCGCGACATGGTCTGCGCGCAGGGCTTTGGTTGGGCGCTGGTCCGGTCGGTCGACGATGCGCTGGGCGCGCTGGCCGACAACGGCTTCAGCAGCCGAGCGCAACTGCAAGCGCGGAGGGCTGCGCCATGAGCCATGACGCCACCAACTGGGCGATCCAGCGGCGCGGGCTGAAGCCTACAACCAAGATCGTGCTCTGGCACCTGTGTGATCGCTTCAACCCCGACTTCGGCTGCTTTCCGTCGCAGGACAGGCTGGCCAATGATTGCGAGATCAGCCGGTCCACCCTGAACGAACATCTCGACCGGCTGGAGGCGGAACATCTGCTGCGGCGAGTGCCGCGCATTGATCCCGTCACCAAACGTCAGCTGCCAACACGCTACATTTTG
>CANNIA010000082.1 GCA_947504705.1 Paracoccaceae bacterium | reverse complement strand
GCTGCGGTCGAGATGGTCGGGCAGCGTGGCGATGTCGATGCGGATGGTGGTGGTGGCCATGGTCATAACTCGTCCCTCCTTCAGCGATGGGTGGTGGCGGCCAACATGGCCTTGGCACCAGCGACGCGCCCGGCTTCGTAGGCCGCTTCAAGGGCGGCGCGGATCGCCCAGACGGCGACATCGTGGAAATCGAGGCTATCGCTGCTCCGGGTTTCCAGCGTCTCGATGAAGAAATGCTTTGCTGCGATCTCGAATATCAGCGCCTCGGGGGCGGGTTTGGGATGTGTGGTCATGGTGTCTGCTCCGGTTCGGGTGCGTCGTTACAGATCACGTTCGCTCCGGTCTGGATGCTTATCAACTGAATAAGTCCATGGTTTTTAATGATAATCGGGGTGCGCAATGGACGGCATGAGCGAGCGTCAGTATGCCGCCCATGTCGGTCTGTCGCGGGGGGCGATCCAGAAAGCCAAGGAGGCCGGGCGGTTGGTGCAGCACGCTGATGGGTCGATTGATGCCGTCGCCTCTGATGCGCGGCGGGCCGCGATGACGGATCCTGCGAAACAGCGTGGTGTGTCGGCGACTGCACCGGCAGCCAAGCTGAAACCGGTGCCAGATACCGCGCTGTCGGCGGTGGGCGACACCTTGCGGGAGAACGGCTTGGTGCCGCCCGCCACGGGAGGTGGCACCACCTTCCTGCAAGCCAAGACCGCCAACGAGGTGCTGAAGGCGCAGGAGCGCAAGCTGAAGCTCGCCAAGCTGAAGGGTGAGTTGATCGACCGGGACCGCGCCGTCGGTCTGGTGTTCCGGCTGGCGCGGGAGGAGCGCGACGGCTGGGTGACCTGGCCCGCGCGGGCAGCGGCGCTGATGGCGTCAGAACTGGGGGTGATGATCACGGATCACGGAGTGCTGGAGCCCGCCATGATGCAGAAGGTGCTGGAAGCCCATGTCCGTGCCCAACTCGACAGCCTCGCCGAGGTCCGCATCGACCTTCGCTGAGGGCAACGACGGATCGGCGACCTTCGACGGTGCCGATGACCTTCTGCGTGCCTGGGGTCGGGGCGTTCGGCCCGATGCCGATCTGACGGTGTCGCAATGGGCCGATGCGCACCGGATGCTCGGGTCGCGTGCCAGTGCCGAACCGGGGCGGTACCGCACGGCGCGCACGCCCTACATGCGCGAAATCATGGATGCGTTGTCGCCGGGCTCGTCCGTCCAGCGCATCGTGTTCATGAAGGCGGCGCAAGTTGGCGCCACCGAGGCCGGGAACAACTGGATCGGCTTTGCGATCCACCAGGCGCCGGGCCCGATGCTGGCGGTCCAGCCGACCGTGGAACTGGCGAAACGCAACTCGCGTCAGCGTATTGATCCGCTGATCGAGGAAAGTGCTGCCCTGCGCGAACGGGTCAAACCGGCGCGGTCGCGCGATGCCGGCAACACCATGCTGTCGAAGGAATTTGCGGGCGGGATCCTGATCATGACCGGGGCGAACTCGGCCGTTGGCCTGCGCTCGACACCCGCGCGATATATTTTTCTGGACGAAGTCGACGCCTATCCGGCCTCGGCCGACGAGGAAGGCGATCCGGTCAGCCTGGCCGAGGCGCGGTCGTTGACCTTCGCGCACCGCCGCAAGGTGTTTCTGGTCTCCACCCCCACCATCCGGGGTTTGAGCCGGATCGAGCGCGAATACGACGCCAGCGATCAGCGCCGTTTCTTCGTACCATGCCCGCATTGCCGCCAGTTCCAGTGGCTGAAGTTCGAGCGACTGCGCTGGGACAAGGGGCGGCCCGAGGCGGCGGACTACCACTGCGAGGGCTGCGAACGCCCCATCGCGGAACATCACAAGACGGCGATGCTGGAAGCAGGCGAATGGCGGGCAACCGCTGTCGCCGCCGATCCCGGCACCGTCGGCTATCACCTCTCGGCGCTGTATTCGCCGATCGGCTGGCTCAGCTGGGAGCGGATCGTGCGGGCATGGGAGGCGGCACTTGGCTCAGACGAGGCGATCCGGGCGTTTAAGAACACCATCCTCGGCGAGACATGGGTCGAATCCGGCGAAGCACCGGATTGGTCGCGGCTTTATGATCGCCGCGAGGCGTGGAAGCCGGGCATCGTCCCGGCGGGCGGGTTGTTCCTGACCGCCGGGGCCGACGTGCAGAAGGACCGGATCGAAGTCGATGTCTGGGCTTGGGGCCGGGGTGGGACAAGCTGGCTGGTCGATCACATCGTCATCGACGGCGGCCCCGATCATCAGGGCGCATGGTCGGAGCTGACTAAGCTGTTGGACCGGACATGGATCCATCAAAACGGCGCGCATCTGCGGCTGGCGAAACTCGCCATCGACACCGGCTATGAGGCTCCGGCGGTTTATGCCTGGTCCCGGCGGCAGGGCGTGGCGCAGGTTGCCCCGGTCAAGGGCGTCGAAGGGTTCAATCGCTCAAGCCCGGTGTCTGGCCCGACCTATGTCGATGTGACCGACGCGGGCAAACGTCTGCGCCGGGGCGCACGGCTCTGGACGGTGGCTGTCTCCACCTTCAAGGCGGAAACCTACCGCCATCTTGGCCTGCCGCGCCCGACGAAGGAGGAGTTGGCCGAGGGGGTCCAGCACCCGCCCGGCACCGTGCATCTGCCGGATTGGGTGGACAGTGAATGGCTCAAGCAGTTGGTGGCCGAAGAACTGGTCACCGTGCGCACCAAGCGCGGCTTTGCCCGGCTCGAATGGCAAAAGCTGCGTGAGCGCAACGAGGCGCTGGATTGTCGGGTCTACGCCCGCGCCGCCGCCTGGATCGTCGGGGCCGACCGCTGGTCCGAGGCGCGCTGGGTCGATCTGGAAGCGCAGGTGGCAGGGGATGGCAGGGACGATGGCGGTCTTGACAAGGTCGCAGCCGGATCCATCCGTGCGGTGCGCAGTCCCGCGCGGCGCAGGTCGGTGGCGTCGAATTACATGCGGTGATCGGCCAGGGCTTGGGGCTTCATTGCAGGCAGCATTTCTTGTACTTCCTGCCACTGCCGCAAGGACAGGGGTCGTTGCGGCCCACCGGTGGTGCAGGGTTCTTGAAGAACTCGGTCCAGGGAGCCACGCGCAGATCGTTGCTGACCTTGCGCGCCTTCTGCTGCTCGAAGAATGCATCTGTGTAGCAGTGCCATTTCGACAGTTCGGCGATGGAATCGGCGATCGGGCCTTTTTCGTAGCGGGGGTTGCCCGGGACGACATTCGCATCACGGGTGGCGTGCAGGTCTTCGAGAAAATGCGAGAAGTCGCAGTAATCCTTGGGGATCACGCCTTTATCGAACAGCTCGCGAACCGCTTCGGTCATGTCCTCAAGCCCAAGATCAGAAATTGCCTCAGTCCACCCCAAGAGCACATCTGTGGGTGACTTGAGATTGCGCGCCCGGAAGGTTCGGATGAACTCCTCGATCGTGGGGCGCTGGTCAGGATGAAGGTCCGCGATCACGACTAAGGCGCTCATGAGCGAGCTGCGCGCAAAATCATCGGCGCGCAGGTCAAGAATGGCATCAAACAAAGGTTGCAGATCGCCGTCGAAGGTACCAGCGATGACGCGAAAGCTGACTTCCGTCACCGCATCGCCAAGGGTGTGATCGAGGATTCTGGTCGGGCGGCGCAGCAGGTGAAGCAATGGGCGATAGGCATGTGTGACCTGCCATTCGCCCAGCAGATAAAAGACCGGAATGAGTGCGACCAGATCAGCATCGCGCATGGACGACACCTGTTGGCGTCCGAGCCGTTCAACCAGTTCGACGAAAATCGGTGTCATTTCTTCACGCCGCTCGCCTGCGGCGGCCATGGCAGCTTTTGGGAAAATGTCGTTCCGCGCGAGATCGCGCATTATTTCGGTTGGGGTCATCGCTTCGCTTTCAATCAGCAGGCCATCGACCTTGTGAACCAAACAATCTGGCAAGGTCAATCACACATGCCCACAACAGCAGAACTGAAGACCCGTCGCGAGGCGCTGGCGGCGTCACGTTCCTCCGGCGTGGCGCGGATGAGCTATGACGGCAAGACGGTGGATTACCGCAGTCTGGCCGAGATCGACCGGGCCATCGAAGTGCTGGACCGCGAGATCGCGACCGCCGAAGGACGCAGGATCATCCGGCAGGTGCGCGTGATCACCTCCAAGGGATTGTAGCGCATGGGCTGGCTTGATGCCTTTCGCCGCCGGGAAACCGGTGGCCCAAAAGAGGTGCGTGCCCGACTGGAAGGCGCGATGTCGCAGCGCCGGTTACGGGGCTGGCAGCCGCCGCTGGAAAACATCAACTCGCTGATCGCCTCGGGCGGGCCCCGTCTCTTGGCAAGGTCACGCGAACTGGTGGTGACCAACGGCTATGCCGCCAATGCCTGCGAAGCCTTTGCGTCGAACCTCGTCGGCGACGGGATCAAGCCTTCGTCGCTGATCGAGGATCCGGCCCTCCGCGATCAGGTGCAGCGGCTCTGGCTCGCCTGGACCGACGAGGCCGATGC
>CANNIA010000081.1 GCA_947504705.1 Paracoccaceae bacterium | reverse complement strand
CCATGCGACAGCGGAAAGAACGGCGATATTCGCGCCATTTGGTCTTCGGAAAGCAAGAACATTTCGCTCATAGCAGCACCCCCTTGGTGCCGCCAATGAATCAATGAGTTGCCGTGCCCGCAAGCAATTTAATGGGTCCAGAGCCTAGATGACGCGCGACAATTTGGAGCAGTAAACCAAACCTTGCTTGGTGTTGGGGATCCGCCATCTTCGTGTGGAGAGTACGGCCCGGTCTGAAAGTTTATGATGAATGCCGGGACTCCCTGACTTTCCCATTGAAAACACGTGATATCAAGGCGATTGCCGGAAATTCTGTAGTAGGTGCAGGGAAATTTTCCTTTCTTCGCCTTCGCAGTTCCAAACACCTGGTACCCAAGACCTATGAGCACCGGATGAGCTTGCAGAAGTAATTCTTTTTCAAGAATTTCCTTCAGTTTCGCATCCTTGCGAGAAGGAAGGGGAAACCCAAAAAACATCCTAAACCCTGCACATCATCGCTGAATTCCATGTTGCAGTGACCCTTGCCATTGTCCCAACAATGCCAGTCACCGTTCAGAACACAAGCCATAAGCCACGTGATTTCACGAATGGCGCCAACCGAGCCGCCTGCGCCGCCGCGTGGCCCGGTTGTTGAAGCCAAGGTTGTCGCGGAGAGGTGCGTGAAATCACGCACCCTACGGGGCCGTGGCCGCGTCTCCGTTACCGCTCCCAACACGATTCCCCTTGAAAACCGGCCCTTTCGGGGGCATACGCGCCTCCGGAAGCCTGCGGGACAACCCTGCGGGCCCATCTGCAATGGAGAGACCATGGCCAAGGAAGAGCTTCTCGAATTCCCCGGTGTCGTGAAGGAACTCCTGCCGAACGCGACATTCAAGGTCGAACTTGAGAACGGCCATGAGTTGATCGCGGTGATGGCAGGCAAGATGCGCAAGAACCGCATCCGGGTTCTGGCGGGCGACAAGGTGCAGGTCGAAATGACCCCCTATGACCTGTCGAAGGGCCGCATCAACTATCGCTTCAAGTAACTGACCTTGCAGCTTATTCTGGGATCAGCCAGCCCGCGCCGCAAGGAATTGCTGGCGCAGCTTGGGATCACGCCTGATCTGATCCTTCCCCCTGACATTGATGAAGACCCCCGCAAGGGCGAGCTTCCCCGGCCCTATGCCATGCGGCTGGCGCGGGAGAAGGCGCTTGCCGTGGTGGCGGGGCCGGATGACGTGGTGATCTGCGCCGATACGACGGTGGCTTTGGGGCGTCGCATTTTGGGCAAGCCTGCGGATGCGGGCGAAGCGGCGGCGTTTCTGACGGCACTTGGCGGGCGGCGGCATCAGGTGATCACGGCGGTCGCGGTGCGGCGGGGCGATAGGGTCCTGTCGAAGGAAAGCGTCAGCGCGGTCAAGATGAAGCGGCTGTCGGATGGAGAGTTGAACGCTTATCTGGCCAGCGGCGAATGGCAGGGTAAGGCGGGCGGCTATGGCATTCAAGGCCTTGCCGGGGCCTTCATCCCATGGATTTCGGGGTCGTTCACCGGGATCATGGGGTTGCCGGTGGCCGAGACGGCGGCCCTTCTGGGCGCAGTGGGATATCCGGTCTGGAGGCAGGAATGAAGGGTCGCATGCTGGTTCTGGATGAGATCGCGGGGCGCAAGGCGGCGGCTTTGCTGGTCGACGGGCGGCTGGAGGAACTGGCGATTGACCCTGTGGGCGATGTGGCGATCCCCGGTGCGATCTATCGCGCGGTAGCGGATCGGCCGGTCAAGGGTCAGGGCGGGATTTTCGTCAAGCTGCCGGGCGGATCGGGGTTTCTGCGGCAGATTTCCGGGGTGGCGCCGGGGCAGCGTCTGCTGGTGCAGGTGACGGGGCCAGCCGAGGAAGGCAAGGCGGTGCCAGTGACGGCGCGGCTTTTGTTCAAGTCGCGCTTTGCCATTGTCACGCCGGATGCGCCGGGGCTGAACATCAGCCGCAAGATCAAGGATGAGGAGCGGCGGGAGGAACTGGCTGCGCTGGCTGAGGTCGGGATGAAGGGCGCGGATGAGGCTTTGGGCCTGATCCTGCGGTCAAGCTGCCTTGAGGCCGAGGACGAGGCGATTGCCGAGGATATCGCGGCGATGCGGGGCCTGGCCGAGGCGGTGCTGGCAGATGTGACCGGCGGGCCGGAGTTGCTGGTCGACGGGATGTCGGCGCATGATCTGGCCTATCGCGACTGGATGGAGCCGGCCGTCGATGACGTGGACGCCAACGCCGGCAGTTTTGATCGCCATGGCGTGGGCGAGATGCTGGAGGCTTTGGCAGGTCCGCGCGTGGTGCTGGAGGGGGGCGCGAGCTTCCTGGTCGAGCCGACCCGGGCGCTGGTCGCGGTGGATGTGAATACGGGGCCGGATACGTCTCCGGCTGCCGCGCTGAAGGCGAATATTGCTACCGCCCGCGACCTGCCGCGCCAGTTTCGGCTGCGGGGTTTGGGCGGGCAGGTGGTGGTGGACTTCGCCCCGATGCCGAAGCGCGACCGACATATCCTGGATCAGGTCCTGAAGGCCGCCTTCAAAGGTGACGGCGAGGCGAACCTTGCCGGCTGGACCACGCTTGGTCTTTACGAGATGACCCGCAAGCGCGATCGCCTGCCGCTGTCGGAGCTGCTGCCGTGAGCTGCCCGGTCTGCGGCAAAGCTGTCGCGGCGGAGTATCGCCCGTTCTGCTCGCGCCGTTGCGCCGATGTCGACCTTGGCCGCTGGCTGACGGAAAGCTACCGCATCCCGGCGGAAGATGTTGACCTGCCTTCCGAAGAAGACGATCCGCCGAAGGCACATTAAGGGCGTTTTCCCTCTGGACAGCCCCCGGTGGCTTGAGTATCACCCCGCCACCAAACGGTGCCCAGATAGCTCAGTTGGTAGAGCAGCGGATTGAAAATCCGCGTGTCGCTGGTTCGATTCCGGCTCTGGGCACCATAATAATTCCAATATTTTATATTAATCAGCAGCTTACCGATTGGCTCTCATCTTCGATCCCCCTTTGGATCCCCTTTTTCTTCCTCGGTGAAGTGCTGGCAATGCTCAGTTCACCTCACCCGAACTCAGGTCTGTCGGCGAGTCGGATCTGAAGGATCGGCTACCCGCGCCCAACGAATGACGTCAGATTGCAAGTTCGTCTTCCTAGGTAGGCATCTCCTTGATCGTACCCAAAACCACCTTTCAGGTTGACACCTTGCGATGCTGCAAATGCCCGCAAGTTGCTGCCTTTTGCAGAATGAAGGGTTTACGGGCTCACACCACCCTTTCCACATCAGACATGAAAAACTCAGCTCGCCGCGCGACCGGTATGAGGCGATTTGTGCGACGGCTTCAGTGATTGCGACACATGTTTGCTAGGGCGTTTCCCGGCCGCGGCGGAACGTCGTCTGCGCCCCAGATCACCCGCAAGACGGCCCGTTTTGGGTGCCTCCACTCGATACCATGCAGTTTGCAAGTCTTAACCGTGAGACGGTGGAATTGTGCTTCCCGCTGGTCTACCCTCAAGGGCACGTTTGAGGATACTATGGCTAGGTGCAGCTCCAAACCTAAAGCGCGGCTGACGCGATCCTGAGCCATGCCATACATCTTGAGGCTTCTAAGCATGATGACGATGGCGCCGGCGGCGGGATCATGACGCATGGCGGCCTCCAGCAAGTTGGGCACGCAGGCCGTCATAGCGTTCGACATTGGCCTTGGGCTCGCGGTGCAGGATCAGCGCTTGTGGCGTGTCGATAGTTGGGCCGTTGGTGGTCTTGCCGTCGATCAGCCTATGCAACAGGTTCAACACATGCGTCTTGGTCGGCACGCCGCCTTCCAGTGCCAGTTCGACGGCGGTCAACACGGCCTGTTCATCGTGATGCAGAACCAATGCCAGGATGTCGACCATCTCGCGATCACCACCCGGTCGCCGTAACATGTGATCCTGCAACTGCCTGAACCCCTTTGGCAATTCCGCAAACGGGGCGCCATTGCGAAGCGCGCCGGGCTTGCGTTGAACGACAGCCAGATAGTGCCTCCAGTCGTAGAACGTGCGCGGTGGCACATCATGAGACCGCTGAATCAGCCGCGCATGTTCGCAAAGGATCTGGCCTTCGGCGGCGACAACCAGACGCTCGGGATAGATTCTCAGGCTGACCGGGCGGTTGACCGTTTCGGCCAGTTCGGCGCGGTTGATCGCCAGTTTGGTCAGGCGCACGGCCGAGCCATCCAGAAGTGACGCGCTATCGACGAGGTTTCGGCATCCAGATCCGCACGCGGCACAACGGTATTGATCAGCCCGATCACTTAACGGCAGCCTGCCCGTTTCGTGAACATTCAAACCCGGTTTCGGGACCGACATTGATCGTGTCCCACGGCGTGGTGTAGCTGGCCATGAAGATCTCCGCCATTTCGGGCGCGGGCCTGCTTGATCAGCGTGCCACGACGGGCAGGCTGATCGTTGGATCATCACTCAAAGGCGCCATGGTTTCCAGCGTCATGTATCTGG
>CANNIA010000080.1 GCA_947504705.1 Paracoccaceae bacterium | reverse complement strand
GGCACCACCCCGGAATACTGGATGAACCTGCAGCGGGCCTGGGACCTCGCTCGCGCCCGAGAGACCATCGATGTCTCAGGGATCGTGCCCCTGCAGGCAGCTTGATCGTCGGCGCGTCATTCGCGGGCGTCGTGGCATGAACGATGGGCGCAAGTCGAGGGAGCCGGGGGCCAAGGGGCCCAAGACAGTCGCGCGCGCAAAAGTTCGCGCCGACACGACTGATGTCGCTGGAGCCGATACCACATCAGATTCACAGGCAAAGGCGGACGATCTGAAAGGGCTGGCAACCGGCGCCCCTTCAAACGGTTATCGAGACCGGTTGGACCGCTTTTGATCTACCCACGGCCGAATGGGCATTTCCTGGACTCAATCACCAACCAATCGTTCCCCCATCGCGGCTTCCTTCCATCTGTTCGTTCAGCTTGCGCACCATCACCGCCTCGATCTCGGGCAGGAGTTCGGCGGCGATCAGGGCGTCAATCCCGAGGGCATTGGCCATCGCCAAGGCCGCACCCATGTCCCAGCCCAGCACCGCGCCGGGGATGACCCGCACCTGGCCACCAAGACGACCGACCAGATCCCAGACCTGCCAGCCGTCCAGCGTTTGCGGGCGGTTCAGTCTTGCGGGGCAGTCGGTGCAGATGCCCCCGCGGCCCTCGCAGGGTGTGCAGGCCGCGCAATACCGGTCGCCCCCGCCGAAGGACCAGTCGGCAAGGGCGCGGAGACGTTTTTTTCCGCGTCCAGGATCAGGCCGCGTGCGACATATTTGGTCTGGAAAGCCTCGAAGACCGGCCAGATTTCCAGAAGAGCGTCGATGCCTTCGGGTGTGACGGGCACGATGTTGCCTGCGTCATCACCTACCCCCTCCCAATCCAGCACGGCGCGCCGGGCGACGGCCTTGGCCATGGCAAGGGCCAGTTCATCTTGCGAGGCTCCTTCAGGAAGCGTCTCGATAGCAAGGTCAGCGCGGGCGGAGACCATCAGTGCAGTGGTCAGCGGGCCGATCAGCAGGCGAAGGCCGGGGACGAGCTCCAGCCATTGGGGCGCAGCGGTCAGGTTCAGACGGATCATGGTCAGTAACTCGCAATGCTGTTGATGAGGGTGGCGGTGCACATCCGGCCGGACGTCTCGGCCCGGGCAGCCTGCCAGTCGAAGGTGGCCTGCACGCCCTGTGGCCCGGAGATCTCGATCCGGGGGCGCGGCAGGTAGACGGCATGGGCGGTGAACGTGAAGCTTTCGCCCGAGGGCAGGACATAGGCGAAGGTGATCTCGCAGGGATCGCCATTGATCGCTTGGCTCACCAGCGTCTGGTCGGCGAAGCGGACCTCGATCCGGCCGGTCAGGGCTGCGATGGACGGGTCGGCCCCGTCGATCTTGCCGTCGCTGCGGATGGTCTCGATCCGGTCTAGGTTGTTGGCATAGGTGATCTCAGCCGAAATGACATTGCCCAGGGGGGTGCCGTTGCGGCTGATCGCACCGTTGAAGTGGCCGAAGCGCCGCAACTCCAGGTCTGAAGGCGTGCCAGCCAGGGTGGCGCCAGCAATCGTCTCGCCCTGCGCCACCAGACGGGCGGTCGCAGTGAGCAACCCTGCGCGCTGTACCTGCCAGCTGAGCTGATCCAGCATGCAGCCAGAATACATCGCAAAGCGCGGCACCTCCGGCATGGCCGTCTCGATCGACATCGACGGCAGGCTCCAGCTGCCCGAGCGGAACTCATGCGTGTAGGGCCCAGCGCCCGTGGTGACCGGATTGCCAAAACCCGCCTTCAGCCAGAAGCCGAAGGCCTCGGCATCGATGGGCACCATGACATCGCCGTCCGCCGTCACCGCGTCCTTGATCGGGGCTAGGGGATCGCGGCCATAGCCCAGAAGTTCGCTGTTCAAAAGCGGCTGTTCCGATCCCAGCGAAGTGCTGGCGAAGGGCATCTTCGTGAAGCCACCCGCAGGCGGGGTGCCGTATGTGGTCTCAAACGCAAGCGCCATCTGCGCCCGCGCGCCTTGCGCACGTGCCATTAAAGAGGTTCCTTTCTACTTTGAACTGTCAGGGGATGCCTTGCGGCGGGGCAGTTTCTCGGGTCATCTGCCAAGATGATTGGAAGATTTCTCATTCGCCGCTTCACGCGTCCGTTGCGTCGTGTGGCATTTCTGTTGGTCGCACTCGCGATTGTGACGGCCCTCATCGGCCAGCCCGAAGCGCAAGCGCAGCAGTCCAGCGCGCTTGAGGCGCGGGTCAGCAAGGTTGTCGACGGCGACACCTTCACCTTGAGTGGTGAGTCCCGTCGCATCCGGGTCTGGGGGCTCGATGCGCCAGAGTGGGATCAGAGCGGGGGCTCCACCGCCACCGCCACGCTGAGCAGCCTGATCTCCGGTGAGACCCTCATATGCAACGTTCTGGACATTGACCGGTACGGGCGTCTGGTCGGGCAGTGCTTTTTGCCAGACGGGCGCGACATCGCGGCCGAGATGATCCGCTCAGGGGCTGCAACCGAGTATTGCCGGTATTCGGGCGGGTACTACGGCACCTGCTGAGCGGAGGCGGGCAAAGGACCCGCCATCGAAAGGGAGTCTTGGGCCATGATCGAAGGTTTCTTCTTCCTGATTGTCGGGCTGGCCGCCCTTTATTTCAGCCTGTGGCTGTTCATCCTGCTGCCCGCCCGGATGGCAGAAGCGAGAGGTCGAAGTGCCTTGGGGTGGGTGCTCATAAGCTTCATCTTCTCGCCGCTCTTCGCGATCTTCTTCCTGTGGCTGCTGGGCGATGCCGGGAACCGCAGCGGTTCCTGAATGCCTTCGATTGATCGCCATCAAACCTCGGTTGGCACGCGTCATCCCGTGGTCCACGTATCAGGCCAGCGGGTCGGTGGTGGTGTAGTGCAAGACGACGGTGATCACCGCCGCTTTCAGCGCCGCCGCGCCCTCGATGGGCAGATCGACCGAGGCCGGGGCTTCGGGTTCGACCCAGTCGCAGACACCGCCGAGCGTGCGGTCGGCTTCCAGTGCAGTGCCAATTGAGGCGATAAGGTCGTCGAAGGCGCTGGCCCGGCCGGTGCTGGCCTGGACGACAACCTCCAGCTCGGCCCGGTGCTGGTAGTGGTAGCGCAGGGGCGACAGCGTCACATCTGGCTCGCCTGGCTGGCCATCGCGCAGGATGATCAAGCCGGAAGGCGGAATCCGCTCTGGCAGCACCTCATCCCGCAGGACAAGGGCGGCAAGTGGCTGCAACCGTGCACTTAGCGCGGTGAGGACGGTTTCGCGAATTGTGGGCATGGCATCCGGTGGGTTCGATGGACTCTGGACGGAAAGTGACATGTAGTGATCAGGACTGCAGCGGCCTAAAGGCGACTGAATTGAAAGAGAACTTCGCGAACGCATACGGATACGCCAGGAAGGTCTGGAAGCGTGGCGCCGCGGAGGTTCAAGCGGCCGCGCCGCATCTGGAAAAGGCTGTCGCTTGGGGTAAGCGTCAGCAGGAGCGCTTGGCACCGCACATCCCGACCCCAAGTCAGATCGAGATCTGGGCAAAGCAAAATGCCGCACGGTTCGGTTGGAACGAAAAGCCAAAAGCAAGTTCGCTTGAGCACTTGGAAGAATGCCTGAACGCGGTCGTCGCGGCCATCCGACAGGACTCCGAAAAGCGAACACGTATATTCGTCAACACGGTGATAGGCAAAACGACTGGTATTGCCGCTGTGACCGGCATCGCCACCCTGATCACAGCTTTCGGTACCGCTGGGACCGGCGCCGCTATAGGGTCACTCACAGGCGCAGCGGCAACCACGGCGCAGCTTTATTGGGTAGGCTCAATCATCGGCCTTGGAACGGCGGCTGGTGGCGTGATCCTCGCAGGAACCGGTATAGGCATTGGAGTCGGCGGCGGTTTCGTCGCCAAGCGCTGGCTCTTCGGTAAGCCCAGACCCGAAGATGATTTGCAGGATCACGAGAAAGCGATCCTCGTGGCCTGCATCACCTTGATCAAGGCGATCCGGCAACAGGTCGAGAGTCGCGCACCCACAACCAGCGCCGAAATGCGCCTCATATCCGAGCATGCGCTGATCCCACTGGCTAACCAGATCAACCAATATTGGAGCCAGGCAAGCCTGGACGAAGAAGGAATTTCAGGATGTCAGCCATTTACCAAGACGCTTGCCTTCCTGCATCAACGCAAACTCGATCACTGCAGGACAGAAATCGGCCGGATCGCGATCTCGGCCTTGGCCGCGCCGCATTAAGGGACGGACAGCGCAGTGCTGCCGTCGTTATCGCGGTCACCCTCCAGCGGCTGGTTGATGACAGCACCCGCTTCTGGTCGGTTGAAGAGCGGCTGGTGCTTGACGCGCTCCGGCGGTCATCTGACAGCTTGCGTGATGCGGATGTTGGCGAACTCGCTGCCTATGTGGCCGCATTGGACCCGGGGCAACTGCGGGGCGTCGCCTCAAACATCAAGGGCATTTACCACGAGCTTCTTTATGTTCATGGCGTGAACGCAGACGGGGGAGAGATTACCGCCGAGGTTTTCGGGGCGACCAACCACCCGGGTGCAGATGTGCAGTTCCTCGTCGATGGGGACGTCATCCGAGAAGTCCAGCTGAAGGCCGTCGCATCTCTTGCGCCAATCCGTGAGCATCTTTCCCGATATCCCGAGATCGAGGTCCTGGCGACAACAGAAGTTGCGGACTGTCCGTCGTCGAATGATTTGGAACAGGCGGCCTAATTCTGGAGCGGATCGTTCGGGCTCATCGGGTTCAGGTTATGCTGCTTGACGCTGATGGTTCAAGCGGCGGTTTTGGATGGTTTCCAGTTTG
>CANNIA010000079.1 GCA_947504705.1 Paracoccaceae bacterium | reverse complement strand
GCCGGATATCCTTCACAACCTGCTCGGCAGGCGCCTTCGTCATCACGGGTTTCTTCATCATCTTCAACTCCAACTGGGGTAAAGATGAGCCGCAAACCCTCCGCTACGCAATCACGCAAAACTGTTCCATGGGCGCTGACGTCAGACATTTTGCCCATTTGGGCGGAGGAGGCAACGTCATGACACAAAGCCTGTAATCAGGAGGTGCCATCAGCGCGGCACCCTCTGCGAAGCCGGAAGCCTCTGCCTTCGGGCGGTACAACGTTGGGGACCGGATCATCATCCCGCAGGCACATCTCTGAACCGTGCAAGGAACAGAGCTTAGGACAATATGAAACGCCCCCGCGTTTCCGCAGGGGCGTCTATCTGGTGCGTAGGGTGGGCTATAGGTCCGTCTTTTCGAGCTTCCGAAAATACTGACTTACCCTCCCTACCTTAGCCGCGCTCTTCGATGATCTCGACGAGGTGGCTGATTGAACTCACCATGCCGCGGATGGAAGGCGTATCTTCCAATTCACGGGTGCGGTTCATCTTGTTCAGGCCGAGGCCCTTCAGCGTAGCGGTCTGCACGGCCGGACGGCGGGCTGCCGAACGGATCTGCTTCACGACGATGGTTTTCTTGGCAGCCATGTTCAGGCCTCCACAGTTTCGGCTTCGGGTTTCCGAAGGATTTCGGCGACCTTCTTGCCACGACGCGACGCGACCGCGCGGGGCGAAGTTTCGTGCTTCAGCCCATCGATGGTGGCGCGGATCATGTTGTAGGGGTTGGTCGAGCCGATCGACTTGGCAACGACGTCCTGGATCCCCAGCATTTCGAACACGGCGCGCATCGGGCCGCCGGCGATGATGCCGGTACCTGCGACGGCGGTCCGCATCACGACTTTACCGGCGCCGTGGCGGCCTTCCATGTCGTGGTGCAGGGTGCGGCTGTCCTTCAGCGGCACACGGATCAGGCTGCGCTTGGCCTGCTCGGTGGCCTTGCGGATCGCCTCTGGCACTTCCTTGGCTTTACCTTTGCCAAAGCCGACGCGACCACGCTGGTCACCGACAACGACCAAAGCGGCAAAGCCAAAGCGCTTGCCACCCTTGACGGTCTTCGAGACGCGGTTGATCGCGACCAGACGGTCGGCGAATTCCGGGTTTTCCTCGGGCCGGTTGTCGCGGCGGTCATTGCCGCCACGACTGTCCCGGCGCTGTTCACGTTCTGCCATAAGGCATTCCTTCACTGGTGGCGCGCGTTGGCGCCGTGTTTGGCCAATCCTGGTGGGCCCATATGTTGCGCCCCCGGATCATCGGGGCGGCGAGACCGCCGCCCGCGTGATTTAGAACTTCAGGCCACCTTCACGGGCAGCATCGGCCAAAGCCTTGATCTTGCCGTGGAAGAGGAACCCGCCGCGGTCGAAGTAGCACTCTTCGACCCCGGCCTTCTTTGCCCGCTCGGCAATTGCAGCGCCGATTTTGGTCGAAGCCTCGACGTTGTTCTTGCCGACCACGCCCAGATCCTTCTCGAGAGAAGAAGCTGAGGCGATGGTTACGCCTTTCACATCGTCGATCAGCTGGACGCTGATGTTCTTCGACGAACGGTGCACCGAAAGGCGCAGACGACCGTGCGAAGTTGCCTTGATTTTGTTCCGGACGCGCATGCGGCGCTTGAGGAACAGCTCTCTTTTGTTGCTTGCCATTTTATTTCTTCTTGCCTTCCTTGCGGAACACGAACTCACCCTTGTAGCGGATGCCCTTGCCCTTATAGGGCTCGGGTGCGCGCCATTCGCGGATGTTTGCGGCGACCTGGCCGACCTGCTGCTGGTCGATACCCTCGACGATGATCTCGGTCTGCTTCGGGACGGTGATGGTCACCCCCTTCGGCACATCGAAGTTCACTTCGTGGCTATAGCCCAGCGACAGTTTCAGAACGTTTCCAGCCATGGCGGCGCGATAGCCGACGCCCTGGATTTCCATGTCCTGCCGGAAGCCTTCCGAGACGCCGGTCACAAGGTTCGCAACCATCGAGCGGGTCATGCCCCACTGCTGGCGTGCACGTTTGGACAACCCGCGCGGGGTGACCTTGATCATGTCGCCTTCAACGGTGATGGTGACATCGTCGCTGGCGGTGAAGTTCCGGGTGCCTTTCGGCCCCTTCACTTCGACGGTTTGACCCGAGACAGAGGCAGAGGTGCCATTGACCAGGGTGACGGGCTTCTTGCCGATACGAGACATGAGACCCTCCTTAGAATACGGTGCAAAGCACTTCGCCGCCAACATTGGCAGCGCGTGCATTTGCATCCGACATGACACCTTTCGGCGTGGAGACGATGGAGACACCCAGGCCATTGCGGACCGAGGGGATTTCCTTGACGCCCATATAGACCCGACGGCCGGGCTTGGACACGCGCTTGACTTCGCGGATCACTGGCTCGCCTTCAAAGTACTTCAGGCTGATGGTAAATTCGCCCTGGCCGTTCGTCGTGTCGGCCTTTTCATAGCCACGGATGTAGCCTTCGGACAAAAGCACGTCGAGCACGCGGGCGCGCAAGGTGGACGCAGGCGTCATCACCGTGGACTTGCCGCGCATCTGTGCGTTGCGGATCCGGGTAAGCATGTCCCCGATAGGATCGTTCATCATCATATCCGGTCCTCCTTACCAGCTGGACTTGACCATGCCGGGGATCTGGCCAAACGAGGCGAGATCACGCAGCATGATGCGGCTGAGTTTAAGCTTGCGGTAATACGCATGCGGGCGGCCCGTCAGCTGGCAGCGGTTGTGAATCCGCGTTGCCGACGAGTTGCGGGGCAGTTCGGCCAGTTTCAGGGTCGCCTTGAAGCGATCCTCCACCGGCTTGGACTGATCGTTGATCACCGCCTTGAGTGCGGCGCGCTTGGAAGCATGCTGCTTCACCAGCTTGGCGCGCTTCACTTCGCGGTTCACCATGGATTTCTTTGCCATATCTTTGTTCCTCGCGGTTACGACGTGAAGGGCATGTTGAAATGCTTCAACAGCGCCTTGGCTTCTGCGTCGGTCTTCGCGTTGGTGCAGATGATGATGTCCATTCCCAGCACTTCGTCGACCTTGTCGAAGTTGATTTCCGGGAACACGATGTGCTCTTTCAGGCCCATGGCGAAGTTGCCGTTACCGTCAAAGCTGGAGCCTTTCACGCCGCGGAAGTCGCGGACGCGGGGCAGTGCCACGTTGATCAGGCGGTCCAGGAAGTCATACATCCGGTCGCCGCGCAGCGTAACCTTGCAGCCCAGCGGCATGTCTTCGCGAACGCGGAAACCGGCGATGGAGTTCTTGGCCTTGGTGATCACGGCCTTTTGGCCGGCGATAAGGGACAGTTCCTCGGCGGCCTGCTTGACCTTCTTGGTGTCCTTGACGGCTTCGCCGACGCCCATGTTCAGGACGATCTTGTCCAGACGCGGGATCATCATGTCGTTCTTGTAGGAAAACTCTTCCTTCATCGCCGGGCGGATGGTGTCTTTGAAGACAGCCTTCAGGCGCGGCGTGTATGCGGCTTGATCAAGCATCAGATCGCCTCCCCGGTGGTTTTGGCGAAGCGGACCTTCTTGTCGCCTTCCATGCGGAAACCAACCCGGGTCGCTTTGCCGTTCTTGTCCACGATGGCAAGGTTCGACAGTTCGATCGGCATCGCCTTCGGCTGACGGCCGCCCTGGCTGTTGGCCGACTGCTTGGTGTGGCGGATCGCCATGTTCAGCCCGTCGACGATGGCCTTGTTCGCATCCGGGTTGACGGACGAAATCTCGCCCTTCATGCCCTTGTCCTTGCCGGTAAGCACGACGACCGTGTCACCCTTTTTCAGTTTGGCAGCCATCAGAGCACCTCCGGAGCCAGCGAGATGATCTTCATGAAGTTCTTGGCACGCAGCTCGCGCACGACCGGCCCGAAGATACGGGTGCCGACCGGTTCGCCCTGGTTGTTCAGGATGACGGCGGCGTTACGGTCGAAACGGATGGTGGTACCGTCTTCACGGCGAACTTCCTTGGCGGTGCGAACGACAACGGCCTTGCGGACGTCACCCTTCTTCACGCGGCCTTTAGGAATAGCTTCCTTGACCGACACCACGATGATGTCGCCGACGGAAGCATAACGGCGGTGCGAACCGCCAAGAACCTTGATGCACTGAACTCGGCGGGCGCCAGAGTTGTCAGCCACATCCAGATTCGTCTGCATCTGGATCATTTGAAAGTCTCCCGACCTTCGGGGCTTGGCCCCGGGGTTTCGATAAGATCGAAGTGATTACGCCGAAGCGTCGATCACCACGGTCCAGCGTTTGGTTTTCGAAATCGGCGCGCATTCTTCAATACGCACGGTGTCGCCGACCTTGAACTTGTTCTCCGCATCGTGAGCGCGGTATTTCTTCGACTTACGCACGATCTTGTGCAGCACCGGGTGCTTGAAGCGGCGTTCGACGGAAACGGTGATCGTCTGCTCGTTCTGGTCCGAGGTGACGGTGCCCGTCAGGATACGTTTTGGCATGGTGTTCCCCTTACTTCGCGGCTTCAGCGGCTTTTTGCACAAGAACCGTCTTGATGCGGGCAGCGTCACGGCGGACGGCACGCATGCGGGCGGTGTTCTCAAGCTGGTTGGTCGCTTGCTGGAAGCGCAGGTTGAACGATTCTTTCTTGAGCTGAACCAGGCTGTCGCGCAGCTGGTCCGGCGTTTTCGAACGCAGTTCTTCGGCTTTCATGCCGTTTCCTTTTCCACAATCGCCAGACGGCCCCTTTTGAGGTTACCGTTGATCTGGCGGATCAATGACAAACCGACGAATCCGGAGGTCCGGAATCGCTGGATGGCGTCGTATAGGGGGGAAGGGCGTGGGGGGCAAGGGGGAAGTT
>CANNIA010000078.1 GCA_947504705.1 Paracoccaceae bacterium | reverse complement strand
TTCGTAGCTCTTGAGGCGGTGTTTCCCTTTGTCGCGGCAACTGCGCGACGGCACTGGCCGGGACTGGACCAGAAGCTCGACAAGAGTGGCGGTTCTCTGCGGCGGCGACAGCGGCAGATGACCTATGATCTGGGCAGCTTTGGCGCGGGCGTTCTGACCCCGCGCGAACGCGAGGTGGCCGAGTTCACGCTCAAGGGTCACTCCGCCGAATCCGCCGGGCAAATTCTGGGAATCGCAGCAGGAACCGTCCGTATTCACCGGCGCAATATCTATTCCAAGTTGAACATCAACTCGCAGGGCGAACTCTTTTCGCGTTTCCTCAGCACCCTTGTGGACCTTACATGAAATCCAGGACTGCGGGCAAAAGCCAAGATGCTTGGATGGCCTGGGAAACTCCGCAGTTTCGACCGCGTCAGATGATTGTCAACAATAATGAAACTTGTAGCTGATGGTCCGCTTTGGGCAGCGTTCGCCCGAAAATTGCTCTGTCAGCGACTGGCCGCTTAGGGCCGCTTTCGCCGCCACCTTCAGTCTCGCGGGGTCACGTCGCGCATCCCCTTTTGCAGCAGCAGCGCCACTTGGTCGGCGGTGAACTTGAACCCCTGCCCATCGGGGATGCGTTCTGCGGAAATCGGATACTTCGGCCTGCGGGGGTCGATGCCGACAATCCGGAAGGTCTCGCGGCCAGTGCTGAACTGGCGACCGTAGTCGGCGGCAGACAGCCCGAAGGCTTCGGCCAGCGCCTCGAAGCGCAGCCTTTCCGGGTCGAGCGCGGTGCCGTCCGGAAGCGGGATCGACACCCGGAACGCGAGATCGAAACCCCAGCGCAGATCGACGGCCGCGATTTCCTTGGCCTCGACCACCAGGCCATGGCGTGCTGCCACATCCTGGCAGGCCTTCAGCATCTCTTGCGACAGGCGCTGGCAGAGTACGGGCGTCAGGTTTCTGGGTGGCTTGGCGTTCGGCATGGTGGTGGACTCGACGCATTCGGAACGGACTGTGTTCCCTCGAAGTCGTAATGCATGAGCAGATCGGGATCAAACACGCTGCAGAACGGGCGGTCGATCCTTCATCGCGCTCTTTCGCGGCACGCCGACCAAAAAAAACACGGGCCTTGGTCCTCGGTCATCAGTCCCAGCTTCCGGGGGCGCTGGGCTTCTCAGCCAACTCGTTGATCTCCTTGCCCGGAATTCCCTTCCCCGCCCCAGTTCCACCTTCCGCCTGTATTCCGGTCCCTGCCCCGTGCTCCGACTTGATTGTGGCGCGGGTCTACGCCTGTGTCGTCGGGCAAGGAGGCGGGATGGATGGTCAACAGACTGAAGCTGAATGAGAAAACCCTGCGCGAGGCTGAGCCGAAGCCCGGCGTCAGCTATCAGATATTCGACACGGACGTCATCGGTTTCGCCGCCCGGATTCAAGCCTCTGGCGCGCGCACATTCACCATCGACTACCGGCATGCAGGGAGGCAGCGGCGGATGAACATCGGGCGTTGGCCGGAATGGAGTGTGACGGCCGCGCGCGAACGCGCCAAGGAGTTGCGCCGCGCCATCGACGACGGACAGGACCCTCTGGCCGTGCGGGAGGATTTCCGCGAGGCCCCGCGCGTCAAGGACATGATCGACCGCTACGTCAGGGAACACCTGCCGAAGCTGGCGAAGAACAACGCCTCAGACCAGACATCGATGCTGAAGAAGATGCTGGAGCCCACTTGGGGCAACAAGCTGGTGACCGAGATCACCAAGTCTGATGTGGCGCGCTTTCTCGACGTGGTCGCCGAGGGCCGCCCGCGCCCCAGCAAGCAGAAACCCAACAATCGCGCGCGCAAGCTGCAGGGCCACAAGCCCACACCGATCCGCGCCAACCGCATGGGCGAGGTTCTGCGCAAGATGTTCACGCTGGCCGTGGAATGGGAATGGCGGGCGGACAATCCGGCACAAGGCTTTCATCGGCGCATAGAAGAAGCCCGCGAACGCTTCCTTGGCCCGGAGGAGCTGACCCGGATCGCGGCGGTGCTCGACAGCGCCGAGGATCAGCGCGCGGCGTCGATCATCCGCATGTGCATGCTGACCGGCGCCCGGGTGGGCGAGGTGCGGACGGCGCGGTTCGATCAGTTCAACCTCGACTATGCCATCTGGTCGAAACCCGCCGCGACCACCAAGCAGCGCAAGATCCACCGTGTGCCGATTTCGCAGGATGTCGCGGCCATCGTGCGGCTGCGCCTTCAGGCCGTGCCGCGCGGAAACCCGTGGCTGTTCCCCGGTGAGACAGTCGGCCAGCCGGTTCGCGAAATCCGGCGCTTCTGGATGCGCGTTCAACACGACGCCGAACTGCCCGATGTGCGCATCCATGATCTGCGCCACACCTTCGCCTCCCTGCTGGTCAGTGGCGGCGCCTCGCTGGAAATGATCGGCAAGCTCCTCGGCCACAGTCAGATGCAGACCACACAGCGCTACGCCCATCTGATGGACTCGCCCCTGCGCGCCGGTGTCGACACGGTGGCCAGCCTCCTGCGCCATCGACCGCGCCTCGTGCACGACGCCGAAGCAGAGAAGGCCGACCTGCCGAAGTCAGCCTGACCGTCAGGCCGGTTCTTCGCCGCGGAGCCTGCGCCAAAGCCCGGTCAGCCGTTTGCGGATCGTGCTTTCATCGGGCACTTCGCCCGACTTTGAGTTCTGTACAAACCAGTCCTGCACCAAAGCGACAAGAGCGGTCTTGGTCTCTGGCAGGCCCTTTTCGTAGGTGAACCAGAATAGCCACGCGTACATCGCATCCCAATCGTAGCGCGGGCTGGCGCCGATTGTTGACGCCGGTCGGCGCATCAGTTCGCGCTCATCCTCGAACTGCTGCAGTGTCCCCGCGTCGACCAGCAGGTCGGAGGACCGGACCAGAACCCCATCGGGCGGGTCGGTGACCTTGAGCCAGGCCTTTGTGCCCAGCGGCATGACGCGCCTCAACCGGGCCTGCTCATCGCTCGGGCCGATCCGCCTGAACATTGGCATAAGTTCGGCGATCGCCACCTGGACAATTCCCGCTACCGTCTCATCACCGCAGGTGACCGGCGGAATGCCCGCCAGCACCTGCAGATGTCCCGCCGCCGCCCAGCCCGCAACATCGGCTGGGTGGCAGCCCCACCGGACAGAAATCTCGTAGATCGAATAGAAAGCAATTGGCGGCAGAGGCACAACAGAACTCCTTTCAGACATGCGGCAGCCTGCGGCAAAAGCCGTCGGCATGCAGATTACAAAGCCTGCGGCGCAGGGCGCGCGGGCAGGACGGGGTGCGGAGCACGTCTTCGAGGAAAACTGCCTGTAGGCCAGCGCTGCGCCCGATTAGGGTGCAGGCTGCTCGCCATGTTCGTCTTTTTTTCGATTCTTTTTTTGACTGCTCACGACAATTCTACGCAGCCGAAGGGCGAGTCTGCAATCCCGATCCCGTGGGGGTCGATCTGCGCAAGCGGGTTACGGCGGTCTGCGTCCAACGTCGCCGGAACGCGACCGGAACACCCAGTTCTGGCAGTTCCGCCCCCGGCAAATCCGGCGAAACCACCTGGATGCTGGTCAATCCGGCCAGCCCGGACGGATCAGTGACAACCGCGCGGTGATCACCGCCTGAACCGGCATGCTCCGGTGCATTCCTCAGGCCTTCGCACGGCCCGTCATCCTGCACGCAACGCCAGAAATCCCAATGAAACATGGGGTGGAATTGGGGTGACGGTTTCAATTCCACCTTCCGCCTGTCTTCCACCCTTCACGCTCTGCTTCGCTGGCCTTGCCCCCGACAGAGGGGTGCAAGGCGAACGGAGCAGCCGATGAAAGACATGCACGATGACGTCGTCGAGGATTTTCCCGACCTGCTGGCCGACTGGATCAGCCGCGAACAGCTGGCGCACGCGCTGGCCCTGACCGCCGACACACTGTCCAGATGGGAAGCGCGCCGCCAGGGACCGCCCTGCACACGCATAGGTCGAAAGACCTTCTATCGGCGCGCCGCCATCCAAGAGTGGATCCGGACGCAGGAGCAAGTGCATCCGGTGCGCAAGTCGCGGGGGCGGTCATGACGCTGCACCCCGGCAATTCCGACTGGCCCGCCGACCGTGTCGCCGAAGCCCGCGCCGTCATCGCCGATGTCGCACACCACAGCGACCACCTGATCCGCCTCGCCTGCAACGTCCTGGCCGCCCATGGCGACACGGCGGCCGAGCGCAAGGACGCCCGGGTGCTGCTGGTTGTGATCGATGCGCGGCAACCAGTGCAGCGCGCCCAGCGCGAAGACGACTGGAGGGCAGCACGATGAACCGGCGCAGCACCCCCGAGGCGGATGCCCAGCGCGCCATCGTCCAGGCGTTGCGGTTCGCCCTGTCCCGCGATGCCATCGTCCATCACTGTGCCAACGAGGTGACCGAGGCCGGGCCGCGTGGTGCCAGGCGGCAGTCAATCCTCGTCGGCATGGGTGTCCATGCAGGTTTCGCCGACCTGATCGTCATCTCCGGCGGCCGCGTGCTGTTTCTGGAGGTCAAAAGCGAAACGGGCCGGTTACGGAAATCGCAGGAGGTCTTTCGCGACACGGTCTGCGCGCAGGGCTTTGGTTGGGCGCTGGTCCGTTCCGTCGACGATGCGCTGGGCGCGCTGGCCGACAACGGATTCACCAGTCGCGTGCGCCCAGCGCGGAGGGCCGCGCCATGAGCCACGACGCCACCAACTGGGCGATCCAGCGGCGTGGGCTGAAGCCCACAACCAAGATCGTGCTCTGGCACCTGTGTGATCGCTTCAACCCTGACTTCGGCTGCTTTCCGTCGCAGGACAGGCTGGCCAATGATTGCGAGATCAGCCGGTCCACCCTGAACGAACATCTCGACCGGCTGGAGGCGGAACATCTGCTGCGGCGAGTGCCGCGCATTGATCCC
>CANNIA010000077.1 GCA_947504705.1 Paracoccaceae bacterium | reverse complement strand
ATCCGTCTGCTCGGACGCGAGCCCCTGCCAGGGATCGGCGGAGCGGCGCAGGTTGCCAGGATTGTGGTTGCGAATACCGCGCGGCAAGGCGCGGCCTGAAGTGGGCGTGGCTGTCATGGTGTTCTCCGGAATAAGGATTGCCGCCGATGCGGCGGGAACGCAGCGGGGGTGCCCCCTCAGGCGACCTGGGCAGTAAGCGCGGAGAGGTCGGCGCGAAGCCGCGCGATTTCTGCCTGCTGTTGCTGGATAGCGCGGACCAGGTAGGGCATGAGAGCCGGCAGATTCAGCGTGTGCAGGTCGGTCGGCAGGGGCGAGATGCCCGGGGTCTGCTCCAACACCCTCACCGCGTCCGGGACATGCTGCTGGAGTTGCTGGGCAATAAAGCCGATGGGCACCGCTACCGGCTCGGCGCCCTGCGCAAGCTGGGCGGAGGTGTCGTTATCCTTACCCTCCGCCGCAAACCAGGCAGCAATCTGTGGGTGCAATGAATAGCTGCAAACTTCGATGTTTTTCAGCGTTTCCAGTGCATCGATCGGCGTTGGCCGAATATCAAATTTCAGCCGCTCGTCAGACGACTGGTCGGCGAAGATACCAAACAGGGTGCCGCTCATGGTAAAGACGTTAAGCGATACTCCGGTAGGTGCGCCCGTGCCTCCCGCCAAAGCGAGATCCTTGGCGTTTGTCTGCGTGCAGATATTTCTATGAACAACATCATCAACTCGGTAAAAGACGCTGTCGTTTTGCCAACCAAAATTGATAATGTTGCCAGAGTTATAACTCTTTAGAGCGCCCGCATCGCCTGATCCTCCTTTGATGTATGAAACATTCAGCGGGGAGTTGGTCAGAACGTATTGTCCACCGGCATAGACGAGAGATCGAGAGTAATTGTCACTGTTTCCCAGATATAGAGCGCCTTCGGCAGGGTTGCCTACGCGCATGGCCACTATGTCGCCACTCAAGTAGATGGTGCCGGCGGCGATCTTGGCGCTGGTAATGGATCCGGCGGCGATCTTTGCTGTTGTTACAGCATTGTCCGCGAGCTTTGCGCTTGTCACTGCCGCATCGATGATCTTTGCTGCGGAGATCTGGCCATCGGGGATCTTTGTCGTCGTGACGTTGCCATCTGCAATTTTGGCGCTTGTGATGGCGGCATTGTCGATATCGGCGGCAGCGACGGTGTTCTTCACCGCGAGTGCTGCGAGGCCAAGATTGGTGCGGGCAACCGCCGCATCGGTGGCCCCAGTCCCGCCTTGTCCCACCGGCACCGGAACACCGAGCGGAATACGTGTCCAGGTCACCGGCGATGTTGCCGTGAGCTCATAGACCTGCCCGAGGTCCGTCCTGAAGCAGAACATGCCAACGACGAGGTTAGTGCTTGGAAAGGTCGTCCCGGAGAAGGCCGAGCGGACGGCTTCGTCGCGGTCGAGAATATCCTGGCGGCTGTCGCGCACCGCTTTCGTGGATGGAATGTCGGGATAGGTTTGGGGCATCGATCTCTCCGGCGTTAATAGCCTTCGGCCGACCAGCTGGCGTTGCCGGCCACCGAGCCTTGCGTGTCGGGGTTGACCAGGGTCAGATGGAACCCTGTCGCGGTGATGGTCCCGATTTGTGGGATTGCCAGTGTGCCGCCGCCCTTGAATGTGGCTTGGATTTCAGGGGCTGCGTTGAAGGTGCGGTTGAATGGAACCACCGCCCCACCGATCGGCACCGCGACCATGCCGCGGTCGCGCACATCGGGAACATCGATGTTGAGGAGCACCTCCGACAGCGCCACGCGATTGGCAGTCGTGACCGGGGCCTCGAGTATGAGACGCACGAGCGCCTTGGCGTATTCGTAGTCGCCGGGCACCAGATCGCGGTACGCCGAGAACCCGAGCGGCCGGGATTCGGCGACCAGAGCGGCGAAGCCGGCCTCGTCGAGCGGTGTTGCCCGGAAGGCAAGATCAGCGATCACCGCCTCCGCTGCGCGCAAGAGGCGGTCCCGCAGGGCAATCTCTTCCGCGCTCACATGCGAGGTGGTGTTGGACCCATGCTGGGCGAGGCCCAGAGCTTCGACGATCTGGAACACGAACGCGATCAGGTCGGTATAGGTCTCCGCCATGGCAAGCGCCTGACGAGCGTCGCGCGCAATGGTCGTGGCCCGGGCTTCGGCCAGCGCCAACGCGGTAGTTCTTGCGAGCGTCGTGGCCCGGGATGCCGCGTCCAGAATGGCCAGCGGGTCGGCCGCGACCTTGAGCCCTTGCCCGGCTCGGGTATCAGCCAATACCAAGGCGCTCGCGAAAGAGCGGACAATGTCACGAAGGGCGGCCTCGCCGATCCCGAGTAATTCGTTGTGTGGGCGAGGTTGCACCGCCCTCGGGGCCGCTTCCGTGACCGCCAGGGCCTCGGAGACAGAGAGCACGAAGGCGATGAGATCGATGTAGGTTTCAGCAAACCCAATCGCCTCGGCACGAACGGCGCTCGCCATCTGGCGGCGAACATCATCGAAGGCAAAGCCATCGCCGCTTGCGATCAGCGGCAACCGACTGCCGCCCGAGACCATGTTGAGCCCATTGTCGGCCGTTGCCGCAAAGACGGTCGCCGAAGCATCCGCCCAAGCTTTGCCACCCTCGGCGCTGTCCCATGCGAAGTCGACACCGTTCCAGACATAATCGGCGCCTGGGGTTGCGACGATCGAAACCCCCATCGGGTCAGCTCATCGTGAAGGTAAAGCGTTGGGTGAGCGTGTCGTCGGCGCCCTTGTTGATGACGGCGAAGACTACCCGATCGAGCATGGCGCCGGCCGACGCGCCATTGAGAACGCCAGCTTCGGTGATGGCGCCGGTTGCCTCGCCTGGATTGAAGGTCGCCTCGAACTGGAAAACCTTGGTGCCCACCGTGTGCGAGAAAGTCGCGGCCTTGCGCACAATTTCGGTCTGCAGCGCCGTATTGCCCGACGCCGCAACGGCAACGCCGGTTCCGACGGCGATATGGCTCATGACGCCGGGGCGCCCCGAGGATGCGCCGATCGCCTGGGCGATGAAGCTGAAGCCTGCGTCGACGATCAGGTTGTCCCTGACGCGCACGATGATTGTGCCGTCCGGCTTGACCAGCCGAGCCTCCATGCGGCCGTGAAGGCAAAAACGATCCTCTCCCGCCTTCCAGCCCATCAGGGCCAGAAGGTCGGCAATGCCGATCTTCATGATGTGTCTCCTATGCGGGGTGGAGCTGGGCGCTGGTGAAGTCGCCAAGCGGCGCGAAGGGCTGAGCGCCCGACGCGATGACGCCGGTCTGAACCGACGCTGCGAACAGACGCCGCGTCGTCGGGGTCTGACAGATCCCGAAGGCGACGAGATCGCCCGAACGACGCACCAGCGGGGCGGCGACACGCCGACCCTGATCGTCCTCCAGGACGAAGGCGGTGACATCAGGTGCCCAGATCAGCCGTAACGTGCCGGCGGCGCCACGCAGCGCGAGATAGACGATCGGCTCGTCGAGGATCTGGTCGAGGCGGACATCAAAGGTCGTGGAGAACTCGGACGGGATTGCGATCGGCCAGGACGCCTTGGTGCCGTGGCCAACCCGTAGGCCCTGATCGAACCGCGCCGGCGCGTAAGCCAGGCCGCTCGCTTGCGACGCCACCATGCCCTTTATCCCGGTGGTGATGCCGGCGAGCCGGAACCCCTCGATCAGGTCGTTGGGTACCGAGGCCTCAACCGCGATCTGGCTGCGCACCGTGGCGCCGTCGACATCGCCCAACGGCAACCAGGCGGCTGTGGCCTCGGTATCATCCCAGCGAAACCCTGCTGCGGCCCAGTTCAGATCATCCGCCGGCGTGGTGGCGATGCGGGCGTCGATCCAGTTGCGGGCCCGCCAGTTCCGGCCGAGATCGACAGGAAAGACATATTCACCGCGCGGCAGGTTGGCGCCATTCGATCGCGCCAGGGCCAACAGATTGCCGCCGACCGGCTCCATGCCCTGTAACACGCCGGACCAGTTGAGGGCTTGACGATCGCTGGTGAGGAGAACATTGCGCCCGGTGAGCGGCGCAAGCCTTGTTGTGGAGACGGCGGCGGTATCGCTATAGAGGCCTGCCGGCGACACCGACTTGATCCAGAAGGTCTCGTCGGTAGCGTTGCGAATGGGCCAGAGCGCCACCAGATGATTGCCGGCGGCGCGTCCGACAAAGCGCCCGGTGCCCCAGGTGGGGCCGGCACGCAGTTCATATTCGATGCCGGTTCCGCTGACGGGTTCCCAGGAGGCGCGGACATGATCGCCCTGGGGAATGATGTCGAAGGCGGTCACGGCGTCTGGGGCCGCAACGGACGCCACCACGCTAGCAGCCGAGGTGCTGGTCAGGGCGATCTCATCAATCGCCTTGATGTAGAACGTGCGCTCGCTGGCGTCATTGAGCGCGACAAACAGGGTCGTGCCGCGATATCGGGTGGTAACGATGATCCCCGCATCCCACGAGGCGCCCTCGCGGATTTCATAGCCGACGAGATCAAGCGCCGAGACCGGCGACCAGTTTAATTGCACTCCATCCGCGCGTCGTTCCGCCAGAAAGCCGGCGACATTGGCGGGCGGGGTAGTTCTTCCAACGACAAAGTGGCCGGAGATATCGCACCAATCGGACGCAATGCCGTTACGGCTGATAAAGCGCAGGCGCAGATCGTAGGTCGCCCCGTCCTCGACCGGCTGCACCGCTACCACAAGGGTGTCGGCCGGTTGGGTCGCGACCGCCGACCACGGGCCAGCGTTATCAACCGGGCGGAACCTAACCTCGATGCCATCGGGCTGATTGATGGCGTCGGAGGAGAGCGGATAGAGACGGATCAGAATGCGCGGGCTGGAGCGTCCATCGGGGCCCCGAACCAGTGCGGTTTCATCAGAGACGACGGTCCAGATCACGGGGGCTGGCGGGCGGACAAGTTCAATCTGGGCGGGCCGGGTGATGTAACTATCGAAGGCCGGGATCAGTCCGCTATCGGCGGT
>CANNIA010000076.1 GCA_947504705.1 Paracoccaceae bacterium | reverse complement strand
CTGCAAAATTGCAACCGGGCAGCTACGCAGTGTGGATGGGAATGTACGCGCCGGTGACCCAGATGCGCGCCGCCGTAGAAGCTGCTGGCGTTGTGGTTGACAACCGCGCGCTACTGTTGGAATTTCAGCTTGCGCCTTGATTGTGAGTGTGGCCACTGTTATGCCCGGGATACGCGCAGCTGGGAGTTGCCGAGTGCAGCGGGCTGTGGTGTATCAACGCCGGCTGCCAGAGCGGAGTGTGGCGTATCAAGTGGTTCATCAGAAGTTGGAGACGTGCCTGGCGCGGCGGAGCGTGGATTGGTGTGGATCGGGCACTGGCGTCGTGCGGCGAGTGGTGTGGGCTGCCAATTCCGAATTGTAGGCAGTATGCATTCTTCGCTTGTCACGCGCATCAAATCTCTGCGAACACCAAACAAAAGCGGTCTTTGACCTGAAGTTAATGGTTGGTTTGGGGTAACACAAAGTTGTACTTGACAAGTGTGGGTGCAGGGTGTACTATGTCGGAGTGAATTGGTTATTGAAACTCCTATCCGTACCTTGCCTTATATCGGAGGCTGCATGCCGTCTAGAGTCGACATAACAACCAGTATCGCCACCTACGAAGCCACGCGCCGGAAAGGCGTCGACTTCTTGCTCGCGAGCATTGCTCCCACCGGCGAGATCGCCGACTCCGGTCGACCGCGGGTGAGCTACTACCGCCTCCCCTGGGCGCTTCAGGTCTCAGGCGAAACCGCCGCCGCCGCCCGCGTGCTGGATTGGTTAGCGCGTGAGCGCCTCGGTCCCGATGGTCGCTTCAACGCGGCCGTTCCCTGGGATCCCGCCGCCAACGCCACGACAAATAGCTACCCGGAAACGATCCTCGCCTACGGCGCGTGGTTGCTGCGACGCTTCCACATCGCTAACCAGGCGATGACGTTCGCAAGTCAATTCCAAGACCCTGAAACTGGCGGCGTTTTTATGACGCGAGAGGAGTCCGGTGAGCACGGCCGCCAACTTCTCTTCGTCACGTCGCAATTCGGAATGTCCGCTGCGATCATCGGTCGGGTTGCCGAAGCGATAAAGGCGGCCGAATGGCTCGAACGTGTCTGGGACGCGCAGCCGGATCTGCCGCACCGTCTCTTCACGATTTGGACCCGCGGCGCGGGGCTCGCCACCGAGGTCCCGCCCGGCGAGAACCCCGGCCACTACGTGAACGACGCTCGCGAGACTTTTCAGTACCACTACAACGGTGGAATCGCCGCCGCTTGCCTCACGCACGTTTACATGCTGACCGGCGACGCGCGCTGGATCGAACTAGCTCGAAAATACCAGCGATTCTCGATGGAAACGACCGAGGGGCAGTTCCTGACCAAGCAGGTTTGTAAGAGCGCTTGGGGCAGTGGACTGATCTCCCTGGCTACCGGCGACGCCGGTTACGAGGCTTGGCTGATCAAAATGGGCGACTGGTTCACCGCCGAGCAGGAGCTGGATGGTCGCTGGAGCAATACCAAGCAGTTGGATCCGAATCCGCCGCTCGCGCATCAGATCGAAGCGACCGCCGAGTTCGTTGTGCATTTGGACACGCTGATCGCCGCGCTCGCGGCAATTGCTTCGCGTCGATAGGGGAGGGGGTCCGTAAAAGTCGTCGTCACCGGCGCTGGCTGTCGAATCGGGCGCAACTTGGCCGAGGTGTTGATCGCCCAAGGCGCGGAGGTGCGCGGCGTGATGATGCCTGTCGATCCGGGCTGTTAGCGCGCAGAACGAGCTGCATCGAAGCGGTCGATGGCAACCTTCGCGATCCCGACTTCTGCACCTCTATTAGACGGCAAACCTGAGAGTCGAAGCCGGGCATGATCGGTTGTTGCACGATGCGGGTGTCGATGCAGAGCCGATCCCGGAGCTGGAATTCGACCAGACATTGAGGTGGTAGTCCTGCGCTGTAGAGATGGCACATGCGGCGAAGCGTGGATTGGTGTGGATCAGGCGCTGGCGTGATGCGGTGAGTGTTGTGGTCTGCCAAATCCGTGTTGTAGGCAGTGTACAATTTCCGTCTGTTACGCGCATCAAATCTCTGCGAACACCAAACTAAAGCGTTCGTTGACCTGAAGGTTATGGTTGGTGGGTGCTAGCACAAAGTAGTACTTGAAGAAAGTGGGTTCTGGGTGTATCATATCCACATGGAATGGGGCCTGAATTTCCTATCGGTCTTTGGTGCCCCCGGAGCTGCCGGTTGACCGCGGCATCATCGGGCCATCGCCGGAAGATCCCCTATCTCGGCGGCGAGTACGGCGCTAGCACCTCGGTCAATCCGGACGGCGTCGACATCACCCGGAACGGCGTGCTGCGCAGTCTCGCCCATCTCGGCGTTCTGAATACGCTGAAGCGCTTCACGATGCCGTTGGCGAAGAAGACCCGCCTGATAGAGCCTGGCGGTCACGACTACTACATGCACGCGCCGGAGACCGACCTGTTCGAGCTCGCGACCCGGCTTGGCGACGAGATCAAGAATGGACAGCTCTGCGGCACCGCCCACTTCACGGGCAATCCTGAGCGGAAGGGCGTGCCCACCTACTTCAGGCGCGACGGGGTCGTCGACTGCAAGCGCCACTACGGGCGCTTCGAATCCGGTGACTGCGTCGCCCATCAGGCCCCGGACATCTGATCATGGACGACGCCCACGCTTTCGCCCCCTCCTCCATCTGCGTCATCGGCCAGCCGAAGTCGGCCCTCGACACGCCGTCGCTGCTGGTCGACCTCGACGTCATGGAAGCGAACACCGCCAAGATGGCGAAGACCTTCCGCCACAACGCCATCAACTGGCGCCCGCACACCAAGGGGATGAAGATCCCGGCGCTGGCCCATCGGCTGATCAAGGCCGGGGCCATGGGCGTCACCTGCGCCAAGCTCGGCGAGGCCGAGGTGATGGCGGCCGGCGGCGTCGCCGACATCCTGGTCGCCAACCAGATCGTCGGCCCGATCAAGATCCAGCGCCTGGTCAACCTGCAGCGTCACGCCGATGTGATGGTCGCCGTCGACAACTGGGACAACATCCGCGAGATCGATGCGGCGGCGATTGCGAACAGCGTGCGCGTCCGCGTGCTGATAGAGGTCAATACCGGCATGAACCGCGCCGGCACGCTGCCTGGGCAGCCGACGGTCGACCTAGCGAAGAAAGTGGCGGCGCTAAATGGCGTGAAGCTCGCCGGGCTGATGACCTGGGAAGCTCACACGCTGCGCCTCACCGATCCGGCCGAGAAGCGGACGGCGATCGAGGGCGCGATTGCGACCTTTGTCGGCACTGTCGAAGCCTGCCGTGCGGCCGGCGTCGAGATCGGCATCGTCAGCTGCGGCGGCACCGGCACATACTGGATCACCGCTACGCAGAAGGGAATCACCGAGGTGCAGGCCGGCGGAGGCATCTTCGGCGACGTGCTCTACCGCAAGAGCTTCGGCGTCGATCATCCCTATGCGATGACAGTTCTCGCGCAGGTGACCAGCCGGCCTGACCCGGCGCGCATCATCTGCGATGCCGGCAGGAAGACGATGACCGGCGACGCGGCGATGCCGGAGCCGATCGGCTTCGGCAAGCTCACCGACATGGAGCTCTCGGCCGAGCACACCATCGTCAACCTGGCCGAGCCCAGCGACACCCCGCGCGTCGGCGACAAGGTCGAGTTCGTCGTAGGCTACACCGACACCACGCTCAACCTGCACGACGAGTTGGTCGGCATCCGCAAGGGTAAGGTCGAGGTGGTCTGGTCCATCCTGGGCCGCGGCAAACTGAAGTAGCGCGCCCGACGCGTCAGTTCAGCGCCTCCACCCGCGGCTGGTTGCGGGCCTCGGCGATCACAAGCCGCTCCGGGTCGACCTCGGTCCAGTTGCGGAGTTCGGCGTTCAGGGGCTCGGAGACCAAGGTCAGCGCGTAGGATGGACCGCCCCACTACAGGCAGGGTGGCTTGTCGTCGGTGGAATGGCGGATGGCATAGACGCGGGTGCCGTCGGTCAGCGCCGCGGTCAGGCGGAACGGGTCGGTGACCCCAGCCTCTGCCGTCATAGTGTCGATCAGGCGGATGGTGCGGCGGATCGCGGCCGGCGGGTCTTCCTCCAGGCCGTGCCGGACAGGACATCCAGCGCGGTATTTGTGGGAACAGTTGCTGGCGCGCATCTACGGGGTGTTTGCGCTCTAGTGCAGCGGGTGCGCCTGGTTGGATTTATCACGGAGCCGGCGATGGTGCGGCAGATACTGGAGTATGCAGAGGAGCCAACAAGTGCATCGGCAATCGCCCCGGCGCGCTCACCGCTGCTGGAGATGAAGATTCGGCAGGAGCTGGATGCTCCGGAATCGGTGTTTGAGGCAATCCCTGAACTTGAGTTTGACCAGACGGCAAATCTGAGAGCGGAAGCCGGGCATGTTCGGTTGTTGCACAATGCGGGTGTCGATGCAGAGCCGATCCCGGATCTAGGGTGCGACCAGACTTTGGGGTGGTAAACCTGCGCTGTAGAGATAGCATATGCGGCGGAGCGTGGATTGGTGTGGATCAGGCACTGGCGTGGTGCGGTGAGTGGTGTGGTCTGCCAAATCCGGATTGCAGGCAGTGTGCAATTTCCGCCTGTTACGCGCATCAAATCTCTGCGAACACCAAACAAAAAGGGTCTTTGACTTGAAGTTTATGGTTGGTGCTAGCACAAAGTAGTACTTGAAGAGAGTGGGTTCAGGGTGTATGATATTCACATGGAGTGGGGCCTGAATTTCCTATCGGTCTTTGGTGCCCCCGGAGCTGCCGGTTGACCGCGGCATCATCGGGCAATCGCCGGAAGACCCCCTATCTCGGCGGCGAGTACGGCGTCACCACCTCGGTCGATCCGGACGGCGTCGACATCACTCGGAACGGCGTGCTGCGCAGTCTCGCCCATCTCGGCGTTCTGAAGACGCTGAAGCGCTTCAAGGTGCCGTTGGCGAAGAAGACCCGCCTGATGGAGCCTGGCGGTCACGACTATTACATGCACGCGCCGGAGACCGGCTTGTTCGAGCCCGCGACCCAGCTTGGCGACGAGATCAAGAATGGTCAGCTCTGCGGCACCGCCCACTTCATGGGCAATCCTGAGCGGAAGGGCGTGCCCATCTACTTCAAGCGCGACGGGGTCGTCGTCTGCAAGCGCCACTACGGGCGCGTCGATTCTGGTGACTGCGTCGCCCAGCAGGCCCCGGACATCTGATCATGGACGACGCTCACGCTTTCGCCCCCTCCTCCATCGGCGTCATCGGCCAGCCGAAGTCGGCCCTCGACACGCCGTCGCTGCTGGTCGACCTCGACGTCATGGAAGCGAACACCGCAAGGATGGCGAAGACCTTCCGCCACAACGCCATCAACTGGCGCCCGCACACCAAGGGGATGAAGATCCCGGCGCTGGCTCATCGGCTGATCAAGGCTGGGGCCATCGGCGTCACCTGCGCCAAGCTCGGCGAGGCCGAGGTGATGGCGGCCGGCGGCGTCGCCGACATCCTGGTCGCCAACCAGATCGTCGGCCCGATCAAGATCCAGCGCCTGGTCAACCTG
>CANNIA010000075.1 GCA_947504705.1 Paracoccaceae bacterium | reverse complement strand
AACTCTTTTTGCGAGAATGGCTTTTCCGCCCGCATCAGCGACAGCGTCAGGGTCGATTGGTCCGGCAGGGTGACGAAATAGGCGATTTCTTCGGCCAAACCGGTCTGCACATAGTAACTGCGAAAGTATTCGCCCTGATAGAACCGGTCCGGCGCCAGATCGCGCAACCGGTACAGCCCGGGCGCAACCGACCGCGAGGCGGCCAGAAAGAACGGATCCAGCATGTACGGCCCGGCCTGATAGTCGGTCACAAAAATCTTGCGCTTGCCGGGCGGGAAGTCATCGTAAAGGTCAATGGGCTGGTCTGCGCCACGGTAGCCAAACATCACTGTGTAGGAGAAGGGCGCCACCTGCCGCAACAACTCTGCCAAGGTTTGGGGCAGGATGGGACTGTCTAACGCAGCCACCACCTCTGCCGCAAGCGCCCAGTGCGGCTGGCTCATTTTTGCCGCCATGACTGCCAGGATACCCTATTTGTGATATATACAACCGATCGCACTTCTCCTACGCTTTCCTCAGTTTCATAGGATAGATGCGGCCCCATGCAAAGTCAGTTCGACAGTGGCGCTAAAGATCAAAAAGCCAACCGCCCTCTGGTCGCCGAGTTTCGCGCAGCCACCAAACGCTATGGCACGGTGCTGGCGGCTGATGCGCTCAGCTTTGGCATCGGCAAGGGTGAATTCTTGTCCTTTCTGGGTCCGTCGGGTTGCGGCAAGACCACAGCCCTGCGCATGCTTGCGGGGTTTGAAACCCCCACCTCGGGCGAGGTCTATCTGGACGGCGAACGCGTGACCGATGTGCCGGCCTACCGCCGCCCGGTAAACATGGTGTTTCAGCACTACGCGCTGTTCCCCCATATGACGGTGGCCCAGAACATCAGCTATGGCTTGATGCAGCACCGCCCGCGCCCCGACCGGGCCGATGTGGCCCGCAAGGTGGACCGCGCCTTGGACATGGTGCGTCTGTCGGGCTTTGGCCCTCGACGGATCTGGGAAATGTCGGGTGGTCAGCAACAGCGCGTGGCGCTGGCACGTGCCATCGTGAACGAGCCGAAGGTCCTGCTTCTCGATGAGCCTTTGGCAGCTCTTGACCGCAAGCTGCGCCGCGAGATGCAGATCGAGTTGCAGACCCTGCAGCGCCAGCTTGGTATCACCTTTGTCCTTGTGACCCACGATCAGGAAGAGGCGCTGTCGATGTCGGACCGCATCTGCATCATGCGCGGCGGGCGCATCGTGCAATCGGGCTCTCCCAACGCGCTCTATGACCAGCCGATCAGCCGCTATGTGGCCGATTTTGTGGGGAAGTCCAACTTCATTGATGGCAGGCTGACCGCCCTGTCGGCGACCGAAGGCCAGATCGAAACCCCTGTCGGCCAGCGCTTTGCAGGCCGGGTTTCGGGCGCGCTGCCACTGGGTTCCAAGGCCGTACTCAGCATCCGGCCCGAACAGATCGACCTTGCCAAGAGTGCCCGCACTGGTGCCGAAGCCGTCACAGTCATCAACCGTATCTTTCTGGGCGAACACACCGAGTATCTTGTTCGCCATGCCAGCCTTGGCGACCTTCTGGTGCTCGTCGCCCGGCAGGCCGAAGCGAGCGCGGGCAGCTTTGCCCCGGGTGACGCAGGTTTCATTTCATGGGCGCCGGAAACGGGCCTTATCTTGCCACAAGACTGACAGAACCAACCAACAGGGAGTTAGGCAATGACCGACAAGATTGACCACATCTCGCGTCAGCAGTTCATGGAAGAGTTGCGGCGTTATCAAAAGGGCTCGGTGACGCGTCGGCATTTTCTTGGGGTGACCGGCCTTGGCGCGGCCACCGTGGTGCTGGGGGCTGCGATGCCGGGCCTCATACCACGCGCGGCCCACGCCCAGACCATCGGCGACCGTGTGGTCTTGGCCACCTGGCCCAACTACCATGACGTCGCCAACTTCGACGCCTTCACCGCAGAATCCGGCGCGGCGATACAGGTCAACGTCTTTGGCTCCAACGAAGAGATGCTGGCAAAACTGCAGGCGGGCGGTTCGGGCTGGGATGTATTCGTGCCCACCAACTATACCATCTCCACCTATGTCGAGCAGGACCTGATCGAGCCTCTCGATCTGGTACTTTTGCCAAATTATGACACCGCCGCCTTTGACCAGCGCTTTGCCGGGCCGGGCACAGTGGATGGCAAGATCTATGCCGTGCCAAAGAACTGGGGCACCACCGGCTTTGCGGTGAACACCAACCACACTGGCGGCACCACACCCAGCACTTGGAAAGAGTTCTTTGATCTGACGCAGACCACCTTCTCGGGCCGCACCATGGTGCATGACTATCAGCTGACCACCATCGGCGCTGCGCTGAAGGCCTTTGGCTATTCCTTCAACTCGATCGATCCGGCGGAACTGGCCATGGCCGAGGAACTTCTTCTGGCCACTAAACCGCATCTTTTCGCCATCAGCTCGGACTACCAGCCCTCGATGCGGTCGGGCGATGCATGGATGACCATTTGCTGGACCGGCGACGGCAAGCAGTTGAACCGCGACATGCCGGAAATTGTCTATGTATTGGGCAAAGAGGGCGGCGAGCTGTGGTCCGACTTCTACGCCATTCCAAAGGGCGCACCGCACCGTGACGCGGCATATGCGCTGATCAACTTCTTGCTGAAGCCCGAGGTCAACGCCAAGGAAGCCCTGTTCCACGGTTATCCGGTGGCAGATGCCCGGCTGAACGCTCTGTTGCCGCCCGAGGTTTTGAACGACCCGATCCTCTATCCGGCGGCCGACCTCCTGAACGCGCTGGAGTTCGGCGCGGCGGCCACCTTGACCGATCCGAACCGGGCTGAGCTGATGGCTCGGTTCAAGTCGGCATAAGCAGATGCAGCGGCGGCTATCCACATGGCTTCTACTGGCCCCGGCGGGGCTGTGGTTTGCAGTCATGCTGGTGCTGCCGCTGTGTTTCGTCGTGGTGTTCAGCTTTGGCGAGCGGGCGGCGGCGGGCGGTTACGTTCCCGCCTTCACCTTCGCTCAATATGCGAACCTTCCCGCCCGGGCGGCCGCGTTCAAGAACACGTTGATGCTGGCGCCCCTGGGCACGATTCTGTCGCTCCTCATCGCCTATCCGCTGGCCTATTTCCTTGCCATGCAAGCCGATCCGAAATGGCGCACGCTGCTGTTGATCTTGGTCATCGTGCCATTCTGGACCTCGATCCTGATCCGCAGCTATGCGTGGATCTTCATTCTGGGCGGCCAGGGCCTGCCTGCGGTGATCGACTGGCTGGGCTTTGGTCAGGTGCGGCTTATCAATACCCCCTTTGCGGTCTTGACCGGCATCGTTTACGGCTATCTGCCGCTGATGGTGCTGCCGGTCTATGTCAGCCTGGAACGGCTGGACAAACGCCTGCTGGAGGCATCCGCCGACCTTGGCGCCCCTCCCTTGCGCAGTTTCCTGCAAGTCACGCTGCCGTTGTCGCTGCCCGGGGTCGCCACCGGCTGCATGCTGGTGTTCATCCTGCTGATGGGCGAGTTTCTGATCCCCGCCATGCTGGGTGGTGGCAAGGTGTTCTTCATCGGCAACGCGCTGGTCGATCTTTTCCTGCAGTCGCGCAACTGGGCCTTCGGGGCGGCGGTGGCCGTCACGCTGGTGGTTATCATGCTGGTCACCGTGTCGCTCTACATGTGGCTGATGCGCCGCATGGGTGGCGTGCGGGACGACGTGGCTTTGATGTAAAGGAACCCCAGATGCGCCTTTATGCCTTTGCCGTCTATCTGTTTTTGTACCTGCCGATCGCGGTCATCGCGATCTTCAGCTTCAATGCGGGCCGCCATGCCAGCCAGTTCACCGGCTTTTCGGTGCAATGGTATGGCAAGGCGCTGTCCAACCCCTTCGTGACCGAAGCGCTGTGGACCAGCTTCATCGTCGCGCTGACCTCAGCCTTGATTGCTTCTGTGTTTGGCACCATGGCCGCACTTGCCCTCCAAGGCATGAAGGGCCGCGTTCGCGTGGTGGCCGATGCGCTGATTTATGTCGCCGTCATGGTTCCGGGCATCGTCATTGGCATCGCCACGCTGATTGCGCTCGTCACGCTCTTCGGCTGGATCAACCCGTTATTGGCGCTACTGGCGCCGGAAGGTCAGGCCCCGCAACTGTCGATGGGTTATGGCTCCCTCATCGCTGCCCACGCACTGTTTTCGATGTCGCTCGTCATCATCATCCTGCGCGCCCGTCTTGCCGGTATGGATCGCAGCCTGATGGAGGCGTCCGCCGACCTTTACGCCTCACCCTTCGCCACCTTTCGCCAAGTTACACTGCCCCTGATCTTCCCCGGTATCCTTGCGGGGTTCCTCCTGAGCTTCACCTTCAGCTTTGATGATTTCATCATTGCTTTCTTCGTCGCCGGGTCCGAAACGACCCTGCCGATTTACGTTTTCTCCTCGATCCGCCGCGGTGTCACACCCGAGATCAACGCCATCGGCACAATGGTGCTGGTGGTCTCACTGCTGCTTCTCGTGGCCGCGCAGGTGATCCTGCGGCGCGGGCCGAAAAAGGAGGGCGCCGATGCTGCTTGACGGGCGGGTGGCATTCCTGACCGGGGCCGGGTCGGGCATAGGACGGGCCGGGGCGCTGGCGCTAGCGCGCGAGGGCGCGCATGTGACGGTCACCGATCTGGACGGCGCGCGGGCCGCCGCAGTGGCAGCCGAGATCCACGGCGCGGGTGGGCAGGCCGAGGCCATGGCGCTTGATGCGGGCGACGATGCCGGCGTAACGGCTGCGATCGACCTCGTGGCAAGCCGGGGCCGGCTGGACATCCTGCATTCCCACGCGGGCATTCAGGTGGCCGGGCGGCTGACCGACATCGGCCCTGAGGGCATGGATGCCTCTTGGCGGCTGAACGTGCGGGCGCATTTTGTGGCCGCCCGTGCCGCGGTGCCCCATATGCAACGCCAGCGCAAAGGGTCCATCATCATCACAGCCTCGAACTCGGGCGTGCAATATGATCGTGGCATGATCGCCTATTGCACCACCAAACACGCGGTTGTTGCAATGACGCGCCAGATCGCGGTTGATTATGCCGCTGAGAACATCCGCTGCAATGCGCTGTGTCCGGGATTTGTTGACACCCCTTTCAACAACGGCTTCCAGCAGCAGATGGGCGGGCGCGCAGCCTTGGAAACGTATGTCGCAGGCTCCATTCCCATGGGGCGATGGGCATCGGTTGATGAAATCGCGGCCAGCATCGTCTACCTTGCCTCCGATCAATCTGGCTTCATGACCGGCCATGCGCTAGTGATTGACGGCGGGGAGTGCCTGTAGACATGGCGACGGCAAGATTTCAGAATGACATTCACAAAATGTCAAATCTGCATGTCAAATCTCCATGGCTAGGCCCCACAGACCGCTAACCCTCCTGACCACCCCGTGCCCGGCAGAAAGCAGATAGCAGCTATGTGACCGCTTTCCGCCCATCTTGTCGGTCATGCTCCGCCTGCAAGCGGCGATCGAGCAAACCAAGTCAACGGCAGCAAGGTCCCGCATAGCTGCCCCTTGAAGTCTCGTCCCAGCAACCGAGGGCGCGCCATAGGCCGACAGAGAGCCTTATGTCAGGTGGACAGTACTGGCAGCATTTATTTCGACTTTGCCAAAGTTCTGCACTTTGACTGGTCAGCTAGCCTGTTCTCTTT
>CANNIA010000074.1 GCA_947504705.1 Paracoccaceae bacterium | reverse complement strand
CTCATAACCTGAAGGTCACAGGTTCAAATCCTGTCCCCGCAACCATCGTCACTTGCCGAAAGCCCGCACCAACCGTGCGGGCTTTGGCATTTGTGGCCAACCCCCCGTCACACAACGACAATATCGCCGCGAGTTCCCCGAAAAGCTCGATCCTGTGCCCGTGGGGCGCCCCCGGGTCGGGGCGCAGGATCACCTTCTCGATCAGGCCGCGCAGGAGATCTGCAGCTTCGGCCCGGGTGCCTTCCTCATTCAGCGCCTCCGCCAGACCGGAAACCTTCCCGGCATAGATCCCGGCCAGGCCAGGATGGAGTGCCACGGGCTCGGGCTTTGGGGCTGTATCCAGAGCGCCCTCAAGCCTTGCGCGTTCCGCCTCCAGCGTGTCCATCTTCGCCTTCATCGACGGATGATACATCCCATCAGTGATCGCCGTCAGCAGACCATCGATGTCCTTGCGGACTTTGGTCAGGCGACGCTCGTTCTCCCCCCGCGCCGACAGGGCAGACAATCTGTCCTGCTGCATCTCCCGTTGGAACTCGGCAATGAACTCCTTGATCAGGTCCGGATGCATCAGCCTGTCGCGCAATCCCCCAAGAACGCGCGTCTCCACATCCGTGCGCCCGATGGTCTTGCGATTGATGCAGGTACCTGCGTTGCGGGTAGCGGCACAGCCATAGCGGTCGGCACTGATCATGATATAGCTCGACCCGCAGCAGCCGCAGTGCAACAGGCCCGACAGCAGATACCGGGCGCGTCGCCCAAGCTCTGCCTTGGGTGCATGCGGACTGGCGGTGCGTTCGGTCAGGATGTCCTGCCGCACGGCCCCCTGACGTTCCTTGACGCGCTGCCACAGCGGATCATCGATGATGCGCAAGTCCGGAACAGCTTCCGTGATCCAGGCCTCCGGCGGGTTGGGCCGGGCCTGCCGCTTGCCGGTCTCGGGGTCCTTGATAAACCGCTGCCGGTTCCAGACCAGCTTGCCGAGGTAGAGCTCGTTGTTGAGGATGCCGGTGCCGCGCTTCCAGTTCCCCGAGATGGTCGAGAACGACCAGGAGGCAGTTCGATCGCCTTGGCTCAGACGCGGCGGGGCGATGCAATCCCGGTTCAGTTCGATGGCAATGGTTCGCGCACTCTTGCCTCGCGCGTAAGCATCAAAGATCCGGCGGATGATGGCAGCCTGCCCCTCGTCGATCACCCGATCGCCGGTGGTCAGCGTGCCATCAGGGAGAAGCTGGCGGTCGAGCCGGTAGCCATAGCTGATGCCGCCTGCCGATTTACCGGCCCTGACCCGGCCTTCGAGGCCGCGGTGGGTCTTCTGTGACAACTGGCGCAGGAAGAGCGCTGACATCGTCCCACCAAGGCCGATGTGCAGCTCGTTGATCTCGCCTTCGGACTTGGTGACCATCCGGACACCGAGATAGGTCAGCCGCTTGTAGAGCCCCGCGATGTGCTCCTGATCCCGGGACAGCCGGTCGAGCGCTTCGGAAACCAGGATGTCGAAGCTGCCGGCCATGGCCCGCTGCTGCATCTCTTGAAAGCCCGATCGCAGATGCGTCGCCCCGCTGACCGCCTCGTCGGCAAAGACCTCAACCACGGACCATCCCTGCTCATCGCAGAACCGCCGGCAAAGGCGGACCTGATCGGGAATCGATGCAGTAGACTGTTGGTCGGAAGAATATCTGGCGTAGATTGCGGCGCGCATGGTCAGGCTCTCTTCCTCGTGGTCTTGGCCGCTTTCCGGCGGGCCAGGACGATGTCCTGCAACTCCAGCCCGGCCTCTACCGCGCTGGCCTGGTTGTAGTGGCGCTCAGCTGTGCGATCCGACGCGTGACCCAAGAGGGCGCGAATCCCACGTGCGTTCCTTGCTGATGAGAGCGCCATCGTCGTTGCCGCGCAATCCCGGAAAAGATGCGGGCAGATTGCCACGCCAATGAGCCGAGAAGTCAGCTGCCTGATCCAGACGCCCATGTACCCCTCTCCGTAGGGTGTCCCGTGCTTTGTGAGCCAGAGGCGACAAGCATCTTGCGCTCCCGGGAGTTTGAGACGGGGTCGTATGACATCAACATACTGGGTGAGAAGGCTTGCCGCGGGTTCCGGCACGCTGGCTTCCCAGTACTGACCGCTCTTCAGGTCGACCCCGTCCAGTATCACGCGCCAGCCGTCTTGGGCGCGCTGCAAGCTGCGCCCGAGTTCGAGGTTTGCGAAGGGGTGTCGACGCATTGGCATGAGTGCGAGCAGGGTGACCATCATGGCGTCGCGGCAGCCGTAAACGCTTTCGATTGAACTGCTGGCCGCATCCTGATGCTGCAGGTAATGTGCGACACCCGCGTCGACCAGCACCGCGGTCGCGACGATCCGGCCTAGCTTGCGGCGCGATGGCGTCGCATCGGAAATTCGCTGATGGAACAGGGCGAGCTTGCGATGGGCAATAAGTGCCTCGGGTGGCGCCAAGGTCTTCAGCACGCGCAGCACGGCGTTGATCCGGAAGCTGGCTGTGGCGGGGACAAGGTGCGCCATGCTGCCCAGCCAGGCATGTAGCACCTCCGGCGCAGCCCGTGTGAGGGGATCGAGTCTCAGCAAATCAGGGCGTTCCCGAGTCACCCATCCCAGCCAGTGTCCCCAAGTCACCTCCATGCCGGTGATGGAGATCAGGCTCAGATGGCTGAGGGGGCCTGCAACGTCGAGTGGGTGGCCTTTGCGGAACAGGCCGGACCAGAGGATCTGGTCCGGCTGCGGCCAAGCGGCCGGTTTGAGGGCGAGGCGCGTCACGATCCAATCCGCGGCATGCGTCGGTCCCACGATTTGGGCTTTTGGGACGACTTTCCACCTGGCTTGGTCGGAGTGCGGTTCTGCGAGACGATCTCCGACAGCAGCCGTGTTGCATCCTCGCCTTCCAGCCCGACATAAGTCTCCCACGTCGTGGATGTCTCGGCATGCCCCAGAATGCGGCGCACCAACTCGTAATGACCGGGGTGAGCCTTCAGCATCAGTTTTGCTGACAAATGGCGGAACAAGTGCGGATGCACCTTCAGGCCCGTGTGCGTCCGGATCACCTTGCTGATGCGGGAACCGAGGCTCGACGGCACCATGTTCGCGGCTCCGTCGCGCCGTGGAAACAGCCAGGCTACGCCGGGCGGGCACAGGATGCCCACCCGATCGCGCAGGTGCGCATCGATCCAGCCGACCAGGTGATCTGGCAGCACGAAACTGATCGCGCGACCAGTCTTCGTCTGATGGGACTGCAGGTTGAGGACCACATTGCCCGGCCCGTGGCGCTGCAGGTCACGCTTGACATGGAGCTCGGCGAGATTCTTGCGCCGGATCGGACAGAAGGTCAGCATCTCAAGCGCAATCGCCGTCTCCTGTTGCAGCGAGCGCGCAACCGGGTTGCGGCAGGCCTTTGCCGTACTCCAGAGCTCCTGCGCCAGCGACAGGAACTCGTCGGTTAGTGCCGCGTCGTTGAAGGGCATCAACCGCTGGCGATTCTTCTCCGTCATGCCGGACGTGCGCGGCAGGATCACCTTGCCGCAGAGATCCTCGGCGCGGGCCCGCTCCTCATCGGTCAGCGTCGCGTGGTGGCGCACCAACATCCGAAGGGCCACCGCCATGTTCGAGATACCCGGTGTCGTGGCGTCGCTGCTGCGCGCCAAGAGCCAGCGCAACCCGCGTTCCAGATTGGCAGGAACCACCAGATCGCGGATCGCCTCGATGCGCTCGATCGGCAAGCCCGCATGGACCAGCACTGCCGCAAAACGGGTGAACTGGCCCCGGCGCGCCTTCACCGTGTCTGGACGCATCGCGCGCCGCAACGCGCCTGGCGCCAGCGGGTCGGGCTTTGCGAGGCTGTGCATCAGAGCCTCGACTTCTGCGATGAACCGCTCGGAGAACCGGGATTCAGGGAGACAGTAGACCCGGTCCGAGGCAATCGGTTCCAGCTGGTTGCTGGGCCAGCCGGGCACCCGCTTTGCCGCGCGGTTCCAGGCACGTCGCGCACGTCGGGCAACATCGACCGGATGCTTGCGCAGCGACCGCGTCGCCACAAATGCGAGATAGTCGGTCAGGTGTTCAGCGCCAACGATCTCGGGAGCGACTGCCTGATCGTCAAGGTAAGACACGAACCCCCAAAGCCCCGGCACGAGGCCGCTCTCCGCACTCACGCGCAAGGCATGCCAATGCGTTGCCCAGGCGGGCGACAGGGTAGCGACGGGCTTCGTGCCGCTCTCGATGCAACCAAGATGGGCCAGTGCCGCCTTCAAGTTGCTAAGGATGTTAGCCCAGGTCTTGGTGGTGATCCGCAGGGCCTTCGGGCTTACGTCTTCCAGGCGCGGCTGCAGCCATGGCGCATGCACCGGCACGGCATCCGGGTGGCGGTTCAAGACCTCGGCCACGCGGGCCAGGCCCGAGACCATATCGCGGCGGCGGTCTGCCGAAAGTGTGGTGTCAGCCGTGATGAGGGCGATGCAATCGCCAAAGGAGAGGGTGCCGGAAGGCAATGGGCTGATGCCTGCTCCGGCGCCCCACGGGGTTTGCTCGCTGAAATTCTTGGTCATTGTCTACGTTCCTTTTGGACGGGTGTGGACTTGCGAGGACGGCAGATGACGGGAGCTCCGATTCGGGAAACCTTACACTATCGAAACTGGTGGGATCGCTTCCGGACCTCTTCCCGAAACCTCTGCAAGCTATTGACTTAAATATACTTTAGTGGACATCAGGTCCGCGTCGCGCACAGGGCGTGATAACGGGCATAGGCGTCCTCCGAGATGCGGATTGACCGGCCCGAGGGGCCGATGCGCGTCGCCTCAAGAAGGCCCGCCTTGATCGCGCGGCGCACCGACTTCACGCTGCACTGGTCGCGCGTGGCGACGTCCTGCATCGTCAGGCGAGGTTTAGGTTTGCCCGCGGGCGGGTGCTGGATTGGCCTGTGATTTGGGATCTGCTTCATGATCGGCTCCACTTTGCAATGGACGGCTGCCGAGCGCCTCTCTCGCCGCCTGCCGCGCCAGGATGCGCGCAAGGGCCCTCAGGCCGGCGACTGCTGTGTCGTCAGGCGGAAGGGCCGCAGGAGGGTAGTGAGAGCCGCTCGTGTCCATGCAACGACCATTCAGTCATGCAGGGCCCAAACGATATTCCGCTAATTGAGGAAACTTTTTGAATTAAGTCGAGAAAAGAGAAGCCGTTGGAATCCGTGGCCGCAGCTCGATCAGTTTCTTTTCCAGCGCGGAGAGTTCATATGAACGGACTGGTTCGAGCCTATTCAAGATACCGCACACGAATGCGAGTACGCTTTTCACCGGTGGGGCGGCGTCAACGGGGTCAACCTGCCCCCCCTTGCGAGGCTGGTAGATAACCACCTCCTGCCCCATGGCATCCCGCCAGATCCACATCAACCTGATCAAGAGCCAGTCTCTCGCGTCATCGCGAGGAGCGCCTTTTCTTCTGCTCCGCGGATCGAGGCGTGTGTGCTCTGCAACCACCCTGTCGGCTACGCTCAGTCTCTCCACAATCTCGTCCAGTCGGCCAAAAAACAGGCGAAGACGTCGGTCACGACGATGTGCGCGAGCCAAAGCGACTGCCCAAGCTTCCTCGTTCGACCATAGCGCTGCGTCGGGTGCATCAACATCTTGCAGAAGATCATTGTTGATTTTCACCCAGAACTGAGCCGGTTAGGCGCATAATTTTCACTGAGAACTGAGCCATGTGAACCTATCCCCGAAGCGGTGAGCGGCGGGGGCAACGGAGTGATCCACATGGGACTATTGAACATCATCCGACGGATGCATT
>CANNIA010000073.1 GCA_947504705.1 Paracoccaceae bacterium | reverse complement strand
TGCGCAAGCGCGCGAGGCGATCTCGAATGAATTTTTCGGGGAACTGCTCGCAGCGCTGGGCCTCGATGCCACCGCCCTGCCCGGCTGGTGGCAAGGCTGGCCGCCCCGGTTGCACGTCCAGCGCTGGCGCGACGAGCTGGGGCTGACCGGGGCGGAAATCGTCGTCGCCGCTGAGGCATCCCGCCAGGAACACCCCGAACCGCCCGATGGGCCGAAGGCGCTGGACCGGGCGATGCAGCGCGCTGTCCAGCGCAAGGTGGAGAATGCGGGGCGGAAACGGCGAAAGCCAAAGGCGGCGGCTGCGCCTGCCGCAAAGCCGATCACCGACCTGCCCGCGTTCTACGCGAACCTTGTGAACGCCGACGGCTTCCTGCCGGTCAGCGCGATCAGCAACACCATGCGCGACACCATGCTGAACCGTGGTCTCGTCACCCCAGAACGCCTCCGGTTGCGAGGGGTGCGGTGAATGGCATGGTGTCACGTCCCCGGCACGGACTTTCCCTCTGCGCAGGCGGCGGAGGCCTTGATCCGGGCGCCATGCTCGCCGAACCCGGCTATCACACCCGCGCGTTCGTCGAGTGGGAGGATTGGCCGCGCACCGTCCTCATCGCCGCCCAGCGCGCCGGGTATTTCTCCCAAGCCCCAATCTGGGATGACCTGCGATCCTTCGATGCCCGCCGCTTCTGCGGTGCATTCGACATCCTCCTCGCCGGATATCCTTGCCAGCCTTTCAGCGCGGCCGGAAAGCGCGGCGGTGCCGACGATCCGCGCCACCTCTGGCCCGAGGTCGCCCGTGTCATCAGGGAATGTTCGCCTGAATGGGTATTCCTTGAAAACGTCCCCGGGCATGTCACCCTCGGCCTTGAAGCCGTCCTGCGAGAGCTTTGGCGCATGGGCTACACGCCTGCGGCGGGCCTGTTCAGCGCGGCAGAAGTCGGTGCGCCGCACCAACGGCTCCGGATCTTCATCCTGGCCCACACCGATGAGCCTGCATCCGGGCACCGCCAGTTACAACCCGGCGGGGAACAGCGACTTCACCCGGAAGGCCGAAGCGCTGGCGCTGGGCATCACCAATTGGTCAAGGCCGAAAGCGACCGATGGCGCGAAGGGCGGGCCGGGCCAGAGCTATGGCTCGGGCGGGAAGCCACCCCTGCCAGCGCAGGCGGCGCAATGGCCGACCCCAGCGGCTCAGAACTGGAAAGGCAGCAGCGAGGCCAGCATCACCCGGGCAGACGGCAAGAGCCGGATGGATATCCTGCACTACCGGGCGGAACAGGGCTTCACCCGCCCGGCCCCGGCGATCACGCTGGATGGGCAGCGGTCCTCGCCGCACGCCCCGATCTCGCGCCCGCTCTGGGCTTTTATGATTGCCTCTCATGGGCGCGTCGTCTCGCGGCGGATCCTGAAGGGCCGGTCGCGGCGGCGGCTGAACCCGCTCTTCGTCGGATGGCTGATGGGCTGGCCCATCGGGCACGCGCTCTGCGCCTGCTCGGCAACGGAGTTCACCCTCTGGCAGCAGCGCATGCGTGGCGCACTCTCGCGGCTGCCCATGGCCTCGGGCCCGTGGATCTGGCGGCCGACGGACCAGTTCCAGCGCCCGGCACAGATGAACCTCTTTGAAGGAATGCTGCCATGAGCATGCAGGGACGGATCGGGCGCGCAGGCGGCACAAAGGTGAAACGCGCGCTGGGCGTGCAGGCCATCCTGGAATGGGCCTTCCGGATCGAGAAGGCTCAGCTGGAATTGCCTTTGCCGAAAGACGTGTCTGAGGAAGGCTTCGGCTTTGGCATGGAGTACGTCCTGCTTCAGCGAGGGGCGCTGGGCTGCAAGGTCGACGGCGGGCAGCACAAGAAGGGCAGTTACACCAGCGCGGATGCAGAGGTGATTGCAGCCACTCTTGCTGGGATGCCGGACAGCCTAGGCGGCAAACGCATGGCAATCTATGTCGCAGAACTGGCGAGAGCGGGCATGACGCCAGACTGGCTGCCTGGGGCGGTGCCGCGGTGTGTGCCCGCGGAAACCAAGACCAATCAGCATGGCGAGCGGGCATCCACCATCATCGTGGGCAACGAACGCGTGTTTTCTCGAGGCAAGTGGCGCACGATCGAGGTTCTGGCTTGCCCTGTCACCTGGCGACCGCACCCAGAACAGATCAACTCTGCCCGTCGCAGCTATGATGAGTGGTGGTGGGCGCTGGATTGGGTGCGCGATGGGTTGGTCGCAGGCCGGATGTTGCGGGAGCTTGAGGTGATGGCAGCGATGCCAAATGTGCAGCCATGGACCAAAAGGAGATAGGCCGCCACCGCTCGTTTTTATTCCGTTCTTGCGTTTAGGGACTTTTTACCACACTGTGTCAGAAAAATTCCCAGGAGAGGGCATCCATGACCGAGTTTTCCGAACTGCTGATCAAAGCGGGATACACTGTGCAAGAAGCCGCGAAGGCGTTGGGATACTCGGAAGGTCATATATACCGCTTCAAGCGGGGAGAAGAGGCACCCAGGGATTCCGTGATGGAACTCTTGCGCATGAAGGTTGCCGCCCGCCGCTCCGGTGAGGCCGGATCTGGAACTTTCACATTTGTCGACCTCTTCGCCGGTATTGGTGGGCTGCGACGGGCCATGGAGAGCGCCGATGGCAGGTGCGTGTTCACCTCTGAATGGGACAAGTATGCCCAGCAGACCTATCTTGCTAACTACCCGGACAACCGGCCCATCGCCGGTGACATCACCGAGATTAAGGCAGAAGAGATTCCCGAGCATGATGTTCTTGTTGCTGGGTTTCCTTGCCAACCATTCTCGATTGCGGGGGTTTCCAAGAAGAACGCGCTGGGCAGACTACACGGCTTTCAGGACGAAACCCAAGGAACGCTGTTCTTCGATGTTTTGCGTATCTTGAAGGCTCACCGCCCTGCCGCGTTTCTTTTGGAAAACGTCAAGAACCTGAAGAGCCACGACCGTGGCCGCACTTTCGAGGTTATCCGGCGCAAACTATCCGAGGAACTTGGCTACAGTCTGCACACGATGATCATCGACGCAGCGCATTTTGTCCCGCAACACCGGGAACGGATTGTAATGGTTGGCTTCAGAGAAGAGACGGGCTTTTCTTGGGATGATCTGCAACTTCCAGCTTATGGCCACCGGAGAATGCATCATATTTTGCACCCAGCCGATGGCTCCGAGAAGCCCGAGGGGCACTATACGCTTGGGCCTGACGCCCAGGTGAACGAAAAATTCACTCTGACGGACAAGCTTTGGCAATACTTGCAGGACTACGCGGCCAAGCACCGCGCAAAAGGCAACGGCTTTGGATTTGGCCTCGTCAACGGTGACAGCATCGCACGCACACTGTCAGCGCGCTACTTCAAGGATGGTTCCGAGATCCTCGTTAGCCGAGGGCCCGGAAAGAACCCCCGTCGACTTACTCCGCGGGAATGCGCACGGCTGATGGGTTATGGAGATGAATTCCGAATTCCGGTTTCCGACACGCAGGCGTACAGGCAGTTCGGCAACTCCGTCGCCGTGCCGGTCTTTGCCGAAGTCGCCCGAATTATGAAGCCTCACATTCAAGCGGTAGTAGAGCGGGACAATCGGCAAGTGGCTCTCCGGGTTGGCTGACGTCCACAACAGCGAAACCCGCAGCCGAAACATGGCTGCCATCAAGGGCGGTGACACGAAGCCGGAAATGATGGTCCGGCGCGGGCTTCACGCTCGGGGGTTTCGCTTCAGGCTTCATGACCAGAAGCTTCCTGGTCGACCCGATATTGTTCTGCAGAAGCATCGTGCGGTCATTTTCGTCAACGGCTGCTTCTGGCACGGGCATGATTGCCCGATGTTCCGCTGGCCCAAGAGCCGGGAGGATTTTTGGCGCGCAAAAATCAGGGGAAATATTGAACGCGATCGCAAGAACCTTGACGCTCTCCGATCCGGGGGGTGGCGTACTGCGATAGTGTGGGGCTGTGCCATTACGGGGCGCGATCGGCTTGCGCCGCATGAACTCCTCGATCAGCTAAGCCAGTGGCTCGTGCAAGGCGAATACTTCTGCACGATCAAAGGGTCGGATCAGGAAACTGCAAGCACCCGTGCATAAAGCTCCCGCAACGCTCGCTCAAGCTTTGATGTCCCTATCCGCCATTGGGGCCGCACCTTTGCCTCTCCATCGGCGTAGATCGTATGGGCTGGATCATAATACACGAGCCCGGAAGCGATTGCTCGCAACAAACGCCAGACATCTGTTCCTTCGCACATGAACCAGGGTGAGGTGAACCGGTACTGGTCATTGCTTCCAGCCGGTTCTTTTTGCATGCGGGCCGGGACATAAGCGGCCAGAGCATGCTTGGTGTTCCAAGAGTTCGCCAGTTTTTCCAGGGACCAACCGGCGATCAAGACATTTGTAATCGGATCGCTGATCCGAACAGAAATATCTGCCGGATTCTCACTGAACTCACCCGTTGCCGGATCATAACCTGAAACCTGCAATACATAGCCGGTTGAGCTGCCCTTTTTCCCTGCACGATGTACCCCTGTAAAGCGTCTGGAGCCGTCGCCCTTCTTGCCTTCCCATCCATATGAGCTCATGAAATCCCGAAAATTCAGATCACCCTCGGCCCCCAGATCCGCCGTAGGTGTCATGAGACTGAGCTTGTCACCCCGATAGGATTTGATTTCGTGACCATAGGCGTCTGGCTCTTTGAGGGCGTTAGTCTTGACGCCGAGCAGCGCCTCCAGAGTATAACCGGCGCCCTGGTTGCCTTTGAATGGCACAATCACGCCGCCCTTGTTGCGAATTGAAGCGTACCAACCCCCAGCAACAATCTTTCTAAGTTCGGCAGTCAGTTGTTCTTGCGGTGTGCCTGACAACCCGCCGAGAAGATTGAGCACACCAAGGACACCGGAAATGCCAGATGGTGCGAGCAGCGGAAAGCTTGCTACGAGCGGATCGTCCCGTTCGGTAATCAAAAGGCCGAAGACCTCACCGGCCCGGTTCGCGCCGAGTCCGAGGATACGCTTGCCAAATGACGCTTGCTTGGTCCTACGGATAGCTTCCGGAGCCCAAGCGCAACCTTTCAGAAAACCGGAAAGCCGCGCTTCAGGATACTGAAAGTAGTCGATCAACTTGGTATCTGGTGCAAGATGCCGGTTGCCATCCGAATCCAGCCAGAAGAAGTTGAGATGTGCCTCAGTAATTGGGCGCCCTTCGGCAGACTTCCTTTTCTTCGTGCTGCTACTGGGCGCCCGCATGCGCACTTCACGCGCGGGGAAAGCGTTCACGAGGCCATCGACCTGACTAGCTAGAACAATCTGATTTTTGTCATTGTCTTGCTTTGGCGCGAGTGTCTTCACAAAGACTCGTTCAACACCAGCATCACTGAAGAATTTCGCAAACTGTTCGATCGAAGAAATGCCCATTATCAAATGATAGCCTGACGTTGCGGGTCCGCACAATAGTGACCGACAAGCACCGCGCCCAATGGTGACCAACAGGGTTGCTTTCCCGAAGCTGGAACCTCCGCCTGTGTTCTGGCATCCCACATTCATTGCCGAGGATAGTCCGAAGGAAGTTAATCGCGCCGCATGGGCTTGCCCCATCCCCCTGGCATGGTTCCTCCCCGGCCACGTTTGTATGCGGGGGGGCGCAGCGCGGCGTTTCGCTAGCGACAGGCAGTTTCACCGGGGAATCCAGGCGGAAGCCACTTGGCGCGCGATCTGGGAAAAAGCGACTCGTTATCAAAGGCTTGCGGAATCACGATCTTGGCGTGCTGGATTCTTTTGCGGAATCCAGGGAATCCACTTTGCGGAAGCCACCACGCCGGAAGCCACCTGTGCGCATTCCACGGAAGATGGGCATCGATTCCACGGGATCGCGGGCACTCATTCCACGGCATCGCGGGCAGCTGATCTGACCGACGGTTTCATGGAGTCAGGCTTGTGCTGACAGGTCAAGGCTTGTGTTGCGGGCGGCGGCTTTTCGCATGCTTTCTCCGATAAGTTTGAGCCTGTGGGCGTTGTGGACGAGACGATCGAGGATGGCGTCGGCCAAGGTTGGGTCGCCGATCGCTTCGTGCCAGTGCTCGACGGGCAGTTGGCTGGTGACGATTGTGGATGCGCGGCCGTGGCGGTCTTCGAGGATTTCCAGGAGGTCCCGGCGTTCCGGGGCGGTGAGGACGGCGAGGCCCCAATCGTCGATGATCAGCACATCCATGCGGGCGATGGTTTTGAGGATGCGTTCGTGGCGGCCGTCACCGCGGGCCAGA
>CANNIA010000072.1 GCA_947504705.1 Paracoccaceae bacterium | reverse complement strand
CGTCAGCGAGCCACGGCGCTTCAGCGCTTCATTGTAGGCGGGCCAGTTCCTGGTCTTGTAAGCAGGGGGTGTAGGTTTGCTCATGCCGTCCAGCTACCACACTGGATTCACAAGATGAATCCCTCACAGGATTTGTGCAACAGAGCCCCACTTGGGGAATGTCGGCTCAGCTCCTCTCCCAGCCAGGAAATATTAGCCGAAAACTCCAGTTTCAAACGATCCAGTTTCAAGGGGGCAGAGCACATTCCATCTATCATCTTGGATCAGATCATCCTACATCTAGAGGGGGATCAGAAGAATCGCCTTATGAACAGGCTCAGTGCCGCAAAGGTTCGTGCGAGCGTACGGGATGAAACACATAGGCACGTAGGTTCTGGCCGGAGGCTGCGTCATTTGTTGGCCCGATTCGCCCAGTTCCAGGCGTTTGCGCGACCGCAGACGCCGCTCAGGGAAAAACGCTTGTTGAACTGGCGCAATCAGGCGATCTTGACGTCAGACGGCAGGCCAATTGGGGAATGTCGAACCAAGGGAGATTTGGATTATACATAGGCTCATTCTAAGATTTTTCCTAAATCTGTCCGATATCGCTGATTGGCCAACACTTGGATCATAAAGAGTTTTTGAATATTTCCTGGCATGACTACGCTTCGACGGTGGTCTCATTCGTGACCTGCGCAGCGCTTATTGTGCTGGATTCACGTTTGCGATGGTTCAGAGGGCGGGCCAATGACCTGAGCGCTGGACAATCCATGCATACACGCCGGACGCCACGCGTTGGAGGAATTGCGGTTTTCTGTGCTCTCGGTCTTGGCGTCATGTTTGCGCCCCTGCTGATTGTATCGGCCTTTGCCAAAATCATTCTTGCATCCTCTTTGATCTTTGTCGTGGGACTATTTGAAGATCTTGGGTTTCTCATTTCGCCTCGCGGGAGGCTTTTGGCAATGATAGGCTCAAGCCTATTGGTGATTTGGTTCCTGGGTATTTGGATACCAAGAGCTGTTGGAGTGCCCGCGATTGATGGCTTGCTCCAATATTGGGCCGTCGGCATTCCGCTAACGCTTCTTGCAACCGCAGGGGTTTCCAATGGCTTCAATCTGATCGATGGCGTGAACGGGCTGGCATCTCTGGTGGCAATCGCGGCGGCCGTGGCGCTGAGCCAGATTGCTAAGTTAGCGGGCGATACCGCCATGGTTGATCTTGCTGTGACGCTTGCGGCAGGGGTAGTTGGTTTCTTCCTGCTGAATTATCCGTTCGGATTGATTTTTCTGGGTGATGCCGGCGCTTACACGATTGGGTTTGTGCTGAGCTGGTTTGGCATCTCTATACTGCTCAATACGCCGGATGTGTCGCCTTGGGCTATCTTGCTTACAATGTACTGGCCGGTTGTCGATACACTGCTCGCGATGTATCGCCGGTATCGCGGGAATAGGGATGTTTCGCAACCTGATCGACTGCATGTGCACCAAATGGTCATGCGAGCCCTTGAAATCTGCGTCCTTGGCCGGAACCGCCGCCAGATTTCAAACCCGCTGACAACGCTGGTTCTGGCACCGTTCGTGCTTGCGCCACCGATTGCTGGGGTGCTGTTATGGAACCAGAACTTGAATGCTTTCCTGGCAGTCCTGGGCTTTGGCGTGCTGTTTTTCTCAAGCTATGCGGCAATTCCTGGCTTGATCCGTCGTTTCCGTATCCAATGGCCGACCGGCCCCGATTTGCCCCGATGATCGCCCTGATGGCCGAGATAAAGGCCATGAAGGGTGAACTGGTTGAAAAAGCGGTGCCGGAAGACCCTTCGCGCGCCTGAACTGTTCCGAAAGCTTACATGTCACAAAGAAGAATACTCATCACAGGAACCGCCGGATTTATCGGTTTCCATCTGGCCTCTCTCCTTCTGGACGAAGGCTTTGTCGTCCACGGCTACGATGGCATGACGGATTACTATGATGTTCGTCTGAAGCAGCGCCGCCACGCCATGCTTTTGCAAAAGCCTGGGTTCTCGGCCACCGAAGCCATGCTGGAGGATCAGGCATCGTTTGATCGCGTGGCCGATGAATTCCAGCCCGAGGTTATTGTCCACCTCGCGGCACAAGCGGGTGTTCGCTATTCGCTGGAAAACCCGCGTGCCTATCTGGATGCCAATGTGATCGGAACCTTTAACGTGATGGAGGCCGCGCGCCGGCTGAAGGTGGCGCACCTGCTGATGGCCTCGACCTCGTCGGTTTATGGTGCCAATACCGAGATGCCTTTTATCGAGACCGAGAAGGCTGACACCCAACTGACCATCTATGCGGCCACCAAGAAAGCCACTGAAAGCATGGGGCACGCCTATGCCCATCTGTGGAATCTGCCCACCACGATGTTTCGGTTCTTTACGGTTTATGGCCCTTGGGGACGACCGGACCTTGCGCTTTATAAATTCGTGGATGCGATCCTTGAAGACCGCCCGATCGACATCTACAACCACGGCGACATGTACCGCGACTTTACCTATGTCGATGATCTGGTGCGCGCGATCCGCCTGTTGATCGACGCGGTGCCGGTGCGCCCGGCCGACGGCGTCGTACGCGACGGTGACAGCCTGTCGCCGGTTGCCCCCTACCGCGTGGTCAACATCGGCAATTCCGACAAGGTGCGCCTGCTGGATTTCGTCGATGCGATCGAGGAGTGTCTGGGACGCAAGGCGATCCGCAACTACATGGGCATGCAGATGGGCGACGTGCCCGCCACCTGGGCCAATGCCGAATTGCTGCAGCACCTGACCGGCTACCGCCCCCAAACCGATTTCCGCGACGGCATAGCACGGTTCGTCGCGTGGTTTCGGGAGTATTACGGGAAGTGAAATACCGCCCTGAAATCGACGGCCTGCGTGCCATTGCCGTTGTTCCGGTGATCCTGTTTCACGCTGCCGTTCCCGTTTGGCGGGCATCTGTTCGTCTTCCATGGCCGCCGGGGTGACCTGATAAAGGTCATCTGGTGGGACGGTCAGGGGGCTTGCATGTTCATGAAGCGCCTCGAGAAAGGCCGTTTCGTCTGGCCCTCGGCGAAGGAGGGCAAGCTGGCGCTGACGCCTGCGCAACTGGCGATGCTGCTGGAAGGTATCGACTGGCGGGCGCCGCAGCGGACGTGGCAGCCCTTGGCCGCGAGATAATCTGCTCATCTTGCAATCAATAATTCCCACAACGAATACAGTGGGGTAAACTTTTCACATGCTGGATCAAACCCTGACCTTGCCGGAAGACCCCGGGGAGCTGCGCAGCTTTACCGCGCGGCTTCTGGCGGAGGTGAAGGCCCAGGCGATCCTGATCGAGAAGCTGCGGCATCAGCTGGCCGGGCACCGAGCGCACCAGTTTGGCGCGTCATCCGAGACGGCCGAGCACCTGCAACTGGCCTTTGAGACCAGTGAGATCGCGGCCGCCGCGATGACCGCACGAATGAGCTGCCGGACATCGAGGCGAAGGACAAACCGAAGCGCCGTTCGGTCCCGGACCACTTTCCTCGGATGGAGGTGGAACTGACGCCCGGCGCCGATATCTGCGCCGATTGCGGCGGCTACCCTCGCCCGCATCCCAGACTAAACGATAACCAAGGTCGACGACCTCCTTCCGTGGCGCTGGAACGGACAGCGGTCAGACCGAAACCTTACAAAGCTCCACCATCACAGGCAGGGGCCCCGGCGTTTGGTAGCTATTCACGATGTCAAAGCTCTCCGGCACAGACCTTTGGGCCCCTCAACACTAGTCAAAACTGGACGCTATAGCAAAGATAATCCATGAGGGGGGGCAGCATTTTGTTATTTCAAGATCAACCCCATGCACAGTAGAAATAGGTGACATCGACGCTACATAGCGATCATTGCGAGGCTGTCATTTTGGTATAACTTGCCACCATGGAGGATCTAGCAAGCATGGCAAAGCGGCAACAGGTTTCTGAGAAGACCGACCCCACCGCCTTCGCGACAGAGGTGTTTGATCTGGCACCAGCCGCGAAACTGAAGGACGTCTTTGGCGTTACAGACAAGGATGTTCTCAATCAAAAGATGAACGACATCATTGGGCTTCTTTGGTTGCCTGACGCCTACTCGGATACCGAGAAACACGCACGGATCGTCAAGGCGACCGAGCTTTTCGAAAGCCTTGCACCGAGCGATGGCGCAGAGGCCATGCTCGCCCTGCAAATGGTTGGCACGCACTCTGCCGCGATGGAATGCCTCCGGCGAGCCATGATCCCCGGACAATTGCTGCCTGCGACGGACAGCAACTTGCGTTCAGCACAGAAACTCATGGCGTTGTTCACCCGGCAGATGGAGGCCATCAACCGGCATCGCGGCAAGGGCCAACAGAAGGTCACCGTCGAATATGTCAACGTTGAACCAGGCGCTCAAGCGATCGTCGGCACTGTGGAAACGGGCCGATCGCGCCCAAACACAAGCAGACAGATTCATAGCGCAGGGAATGGTGAGTTTGAGGGCACTGCGATCGACATCTCTGATGCACGTCCCGTCAAACGCCGCAAGGTGAAGGTGCCGCGCCCATGACATCATCTCACCCCCGAAACACTTTTCAAATGCGTCAAAGCAAGCGTTGTGGTGCAAAGACGCGATCTGGTAACGCCTGCCAGTCGCCTGCGGTATCCGGTAAGGATCGCTGCCGGATGCATGGCGGAGCAAAAGGAAGCGGCGCTCCCCCTGGCAATCGGAACGCTCTGAAACATGGCAGCTACTCAGGCGAGACCAAAGCCTTCAAAGCCTTCGTGAAGGCCGTCCTTGCGCAAGGTAAGGAGGGGCTTGAATGATAATTACTTGGGGGTCTTTGACGTCTGAGTGAGGTGATCCGACCCCAACGTTGGACCGCCCGAAGGCAGAGTTTCCCGACCTTGCTCAGGGTGACGGGCTGGTGACGTCCCCAGGTTTCGTCAGCATGATCGGCACGTTGTTTCCGACCGCGCAGTGTAGCCGTTCCTCGTTGTGGTATGTAGCTGTTTGATCCCACGGTTTGATGGTGCGATCCTTTCGAGGGAATGGAAGGAAGCACTATGGGACAAGTTCGTCACGGCAGCGCCACGATCCCGTTGCCCGACAGGTGAATGCTTGCATTCACCGAGAGGGGCACACGCCGTCAGAGCAGCAATACAGCGATCGCAAGCTTCGCTCTCGCAGCTGAGCCGGGAGCTTGGCATCAACCCCATGACGGTGGCAAGGTGGCGGAAGCGGGCCGACGGAGCCGCGCTCGACGGTTCTGACGGAAGCCGAAGAAGCGGCAATCGTCGCGTTCCGGCGCCAAACGCTCCTTCCGCCGGACGACTGCCTCTATGCCCTGCAGCCGTCTATCCCGCATTTGACACGGTCACACTCGCATCTTCCAGCGCACGGTGACTTAACGGTTCCTTAAGCCATGCGTAAAATCCGCTGACATGCACCATCAGCACGTGGCACATCGAGCGCACGGAAAATACGGTCCGATGATCCTTGATAAACCCGTACTTCACCGGGACTCGCGCGCGAAGTACGTGGCGGCCCTTTTTAGGATGCCACGCTCCTCGGTGACGCGGACCAGTTCCTTCTTCACCCGCCGCAGCTCTGCCGCCAGATCGGTCTCGGTGTTGCGAACCGTCACGGGCTTCGAAAACAGCGCCTTCCAAGTGTACAGCGACTTGGTGCTGATCCCCAGCCGCTCGGCCACCTCGCTCACCGCATGCCCGCGCTCAACAACCTGTGCCACCGCGTCCCGCTTGAACTCGTCTGTAAACCGATCTTGCTTGCCCATCTATGTCTCTCCTTGGTTCCAAAATTACCAAGCAAAGCGTCTACAAATCTAGGGGCACCTCAGTCACGCGCCTTGTCCTTGTCCTTGTCCTTGCCCTCACCCAACGCGATGCCCGAGATCAGGTCGATCAGTTCTCCCAACATGACCGCGTTCAGGGCTGGGCGGCCATAGTCCTTGGGCAAGACGCCCTTGAGGGACGGGTTGACCTTCTCGATGGCGATTATCGCCTCGTCAATCAGTCGGCCTATGATTGGCTGCTTGGCATTGGCCTGCAGATGGGACCAGCGGGCATCGGCTGGCACCCAGAAGATGTTGTCGGCGAGGTATTCGTCGGGGTCTTCTGCCCCTTCGGGCTATTCGGCCAGCAGCGCCTGACGCTTCAGTTCGAACCCGTCCGAAATGTGCTTGAGGAAGATCAGGCCAAGGGCGACGTGCGTGTAATCCGACGGCTCCATGTTCCCGCGCAGCTTGTCGGCGGTCTTGAAGAGGCTGGCCTCAATGCAAAGGTCGGCTGCGTTGTCTGCGGATGCCATGCAAAATTCCCAGATATTCCCAAACGTCCTGCAGAGCGTAGATCAGCAAGAAGCACAATGCCACCGTCTCACTGTTGAGACTTGCAAACTGCATGGTATCGAGCGGAGGCACCCAAAACGGGCCGTCTTGCGGGTGATCTGGGGCGCAGACGACGTTCCGCCGCGGCCGGGAAACGCCCTAGCAAACATGTGTTGCAATCACTGAAGCCGTCGCACAAATCGCCTCATACCGGTCGCGCGGCGAGCTAAGTTTTTCTTGTCTGATGTGGAAAGGGTGATGTGAGCCCGTAAACTGTTGATTTTCACCCAGAACTGAGCCGGTTAGGCGCATAATTTTCACTGAGAACTGAGCCATGTGAACCTATCCCCGAAGCGGTGAGCGGCGGG
>CANNIA010000071.1 GCA_947504705.1 Paracoccaceae bacterium | reverse complement strand
AGATCGGCCAGGATCGAGGAGATCAGCGACTTGAAGTCGAACTTGCCGGTGGTGACAAACTTCCGGAAGGCGCTCTCGGCCGAGGTGAAGGCCGAGACCAGCGTCTCGCCCAGCCCCTTGCCCCAATCCATCGCGCCCCTGGCGTAGTCCGCCAGGGACTGGGTGACCTGCGCCCAGCCCGCCGCCGCCTTTTCGGCCGCTGCCTTCGCCGCAGCCCCGGCACCTCCCGCCGCGCGGCCAGCGTCGTCAAAGCTCTCGCCAAGGGCGTCGGCCGTATCCGTGGCACGGTCCAGTGCAGCTTCGCCCTCGTCCCCCGCAGCGGTCACGGCATCCTTCAGCGCCTGCCAACTGGCAAGCGGTCGACCGGCGGCTTCGGCCAGCATGCCTGCCGCCTCGCGGTAGCCCGCAGCCGTGGCCCGGGCGTCGTCCGCCATGACACCGAGGCCGAGATCTGGCGCGGTGAGGTAGGTGCCTGCGAGGGCGTTCGAGAAGGCCTCGGCGGCAGCCGTGCCTGCAGCCGTTGCCGCCCCCTCGAACGGGTTGCCGATCCGCGCCAGCTCAACAGGATCGAGCGTGCCGATCCGCACCCCACCTTCGCCTGTCGCCCACTCGGGCAGGAGCGCCAACGCCGCGTTCAAGCCGTTGATGAAGTTGTTGATGCGCGTGACGACGCCGTTCAGCATCGCCTCGACGCCGGAGATCAAACCGTTCGCGGCCTGGAAGGCAAAGTCGCCGATGGCACCGGGCAGACTGCCCCAGATTGCCACCGCCGCATCATAGGCCCCCTGGAAGATGGCGGCGGTCCGGTCGCCGAAGCTGACGACGCCCGCGATGGTGCCTTCGAGCGCCGACAGCCCGGCAGCCTTCAGGTCCTCCCAGCCAGCGGTCATGGTGGCAAAGGCGGCGTCGAGCGCGAGGCCGATGCGCGACCACACTTCCGATGCCAGATCGCCCAGCAGCCGGAACGCTTCGCCGACCCCACCGACCCGGGCCACCAGCTGCGAGACCTGATAGACCAGTTCGCCAGCACCGACGATCAAGGCACCAATGCCGGTCCGGATCAGCGCACCGCGCATGATGACCAGCGCTGTTGCGAGGCCCCGCACCGACAGGGCGGCAACGGCCAGCCCTGCCACCCAGCGTCCGGCCAGGAAGGCAGCGAAGGTCGCGGCATAAGTGCCGAGCCGCGCGAGGTTGTCGAAGACGGCAGTGATCGCGCCGCCGATGGGTCCGGTGCCACGCGCCATGTCGGCCAGCGCGTTCGCCACGGCTTCCAGCGCCGGGGCAACGGCGGCGGTCAGCCGGTTGGTCAGGCCCAGCCAGATCAGGCTCAGCTTGGCGATGGCATCGCCGGTGCGTTCGATCTGGGCGGCATCACTGGCACTTACCGCCACTCCGAAGTCGCGCACGTCCTGCGCCGCTTCGCGCAGGGTTGCGGGATCAATGCGCAGGAACGCCAGCGCTGCCTTGTCGCCAAAGAGGTCAGAGGCGACAGCCGCGCGTTCGGCTTCCGGCACAAACCGGTTCAGGGCGTCCTGAATGGCGACGATGCGCTGGTCGAGTGGCAGGGCTTGCAGTTCCGCCGCCGTCAGGTTGAGCCGTTCCAGCGCCTTCACGGCGGACCCTGATCCACCGGCGGCTTCCGAGAGCCGCGTGGTCAGCTTCTTCGTCGCCTGTTCGATCTCACCCATCGAGACCCCGGCCAACTCGCCAGCCCATGTCAGCACCTGCAGGCTTTCGACTGTTGTCTTGAGGGAAGCGGCCATGTCCGCCTGTGCGCCGATGACGTTGAGCCCCGAGCGGACCATCGCCACGCCAGCCGCTGCGGCCGCAACCGTCACCGCCGCCAGTGCGATCCCGGCCTTGCGCGCAAAGCTGCCGAGCCGGGCGTTGGCCAACTCCATCTCTGAGGACAGGCGGCCAAACCCGCGCGTGCCAGCCGCTCCGATGCCTTCCAACTCGGCGCGCACCTGGCGGCCGCCTTCCGCGACCAGCCGGACAGAGACGCGTTTTTCAGCCATGGGTCAGGATCCTTGATATTTGGGGGTGTTTGTCTTACGTAAGTCGCATCGATCAAGGAGGCGTATGATCATGTCCGAAACCGCGACCCTGTCCTCGAAGTTTCAGATATCGATCCCCAAGGCGATCCGGGCGGCGCAACACTGGGAAGCTGGCCTGACCTTTGCCTTCATCCCCAAGGGCACCGGAGTCCTTCTGGTGCCGGTCCCCAAGCGGGAGGCGCTGAAAGGTCTTGCACACGGCGCATCCGCCACGGATTACCGTGACCGCGCGGACCGGGTCTGATGATCTTGGTCGATACCTCGGCCTGGATCGAATGGCTGACCGGCTCGCTAACCGGGGAGAAACTGGCCGAGCTATTGCCGGATCAAGCCGACTGGCTGGTGCCAACCATGGTGCAACTGGAACTGGCGAAGTGGCTGGCGCGTGAGGTTGGCGAGGAGAAGGCCGATCAGGTGATCGCCTTCACGCAGGTCTGTCAGGTAGTGCCCCTCGACACCGAAATCGCTCTCGCAGCAGCCGAGGCCTGCCGGGCCCACAAGTTGGCCACGGCAGACGCCATCGTTTTTGCCACCGCCCGTGCGAGAGGCGCGAAACTGCTGACCTGCGACACGCATTTCAAAGACCTGCCGGGGGTTACCTTGGTCGAAAAGATCAAGACCTGAACCCGCCCCCGTCGTCTGAGGCGATCTGTTCGTTCAACTTGCGCACCATGACCGCCTCGATCTCGGGCAGCAGTTCGGCGGCGATCAGGGCGTCGATCCCGAGGGCATGGGCCATCGCCAAGGCAGCACCCATGTCCCAGCCCAGCACCGCGCCGGGGATCACCCGCAGTTGCCCACCAAGGCGGCCGACCAGATCCCAGACCTGCCAGCCGTCCAGCGTTTGCGGGCGGTTCAGTCTTGCGGGGCAGTCGGGGCAGATGCCCCCGCGGCCCTCGCAGGGTGTGCAGGCCGCGCAATACCGGTCGCCCCCGCCGAAGGACCAGTCGGCAAGGGCGCGGAGACGTTTTTTTCCGCGTCCAGGATCAAGCCGCGTGCGACATATTTGGTCTGGAACGCCTCGAAGACCGGCCAGATTTCCAGGAGGGCGTCGATGCCTTCGGGTGTGACGGGCACGATGTTGCCTACATCATCGCCGACCCCCTCCCAATCCAGCACCGCGCGCCGGGCGACGGCCTTGGCCATCGCAAGGGCCAGTTCTTCTTGGGTCGCGGTGTCCGGCAACACTTCGATAGCGAGGTCGGCGCGGGCCGAGACCATCAGGGCAGTGGTCAGCGGGGCGACATGCAGGCGAAGGCCGGGGGCGAGGTCCAGCCATTGGGGCGCGGCGGTCAGGTTCAGACGGATCATGGTCAGTAACTCGCGATGTTGTTGATGAGGGTGGCGGTGCACATCCGGCCGGACGTCTCGGCCCGGGCAGCCTGCCAGTCAAAACTGGCCTGCACGCCCTGCGGCCCGGAAATCTCGATCCGGGGGCGCGGCAGGTAGACGGCATGGGCGTTGAAGGTGAAGCCCTCGCCCGAGGGCAGGACATAGGCAAAGGTGATTTCGCAGGGATCGCCGTTGATCGCCTGGCTCACCAGCGTGCTGTCGGCAAAGCGCACCTCGATCCGACCGGTCAGCGCGGCCAGTCCAGGATCCGCCCCGTCGATCTTGCCGTCGCTGCGGATGGTCTCGATCCGGTCGAGGTTGTTGGCATAGGTGATCTCGGCCGAGACAACGTTGCCAAGCGGCGTGCCGTCGCGGCTGATCGCACCATTGAAGTGGCCGAAGCGCTGCAACTCGAGTTCGGCAGGCGTTCCAGCCAGGGTGGTGCCAGCAATCGTCTCGCCCTGCGCCACCAGACGGGCGGTCGCAGTGAGCAACCCTGCGCGCTGCACCTGCCAGCTGAGCTGGTCCAGCATGCAGCCGGAATACATCGCAAAGCGCGGCACTTCGGGCATCGCGGTCTCGATCGACATCGAGGGCAGGCTCCAACTGCCCGAGCGAAACTCGTGCGTGTAGGGGCCAACGCCCGTGGTGACCGGATTGCCAAAACCCGCCTTCAGCCAGAAGCCGAAGGCCTCGGCATCGATCGGCACCATGACATCGCCGTCCGCCGTCACCGCGTCCTTGATCGGCGCCAGGGGATCGCGGCCGTAGCCCAGAAGTTCGCTGTTCAAAAGCGGCTGTTCCGATCCGAGCGAGGTGCTGGCGAAGGGCATCTTCGTGAAGCCACCCGCAGGCGGGGTGCCGTATGTGGTCTCAAACGCAAGCGCCATCTGCGCCCGCGCGCCTTGCGCACGTGCCATGAAAGAGGTTCCTTTCTACTGTGAACTGTCAGGGGGTGCCTTGCGGCGGGGCTGTTTCTCGGGTCATCTGCCAAGATGATTGGAAGATTTCTTATTCGCCGCTTCACGCGTTCGTTGCGTCGTGTGGCATTTTTGTTGGTGGCACTCGCGATTACGACGGCCCTCATCGGCCAGCCCGATGCGCAAGCGCAGCAGGCCAGCGCGCTTGAGGCGCGGGTCAGCAAGGTTCTCGACGGCGACACCTTCACCTTGAGTGGCGAGTCCCGCCGGATCCGGGTCTGGGGGCTCGATGCCCCGGAGTGGGATCAGAGCGGGGGCTCCACCGCCACCGCCACGCTGAGCAGCCTGATCTCCGGTGAGACCCTCATATGCAACGTTCTGGACATTGACCGGTACGGGCGTCTGGTCGGGCAGTGCTTTCTGCCAGACGGGCGCGACATCGCGGCCGAGATGATCCGCTCAGGGGCTGCCACCGAGTATTGCCGGTATTCGAGCGGGTACTACGGCACCTGTTGAGCGCAGGCGAGCAAAGGACCCGCCATCGAAAGGGAGTCTTGGGCCATGATCGAAGGTTTCTTCTTCCTGATCCTCGGGCTGGCCGCCCTTTATCTCAGCCTGTGGCTCCTTATCCTGTTGCCCGCCGAAATGGCAGAAGCAAGAGGGCGCAGTGCCTTCAACTGGGTCATGGTCAGCCTCTTCTGCTCGCCCTTTTTCGCAATCTTTCTTCTGTGGTGGCTTGGGGACCATCCTGACCGGGAGCACGAAAGGAACATCGACTGACCGAGGTCTGATTTTGTCAGGCTGCTATGATGGGGTCAGGCCAAGGGGCCTGTCGTGGTGTAGTGCAGGACAACGGTGATCACCGCCGCTTTCAGCGTCGCCGCGCCTTCGATTGGCAGATCGACCGAGGCTGGGGCTTCGGGTTCGACCCAGTCACAAAGGCCGCCAAGCGTCCGGTCGGCTTCTAGCGTGGTCCCGATGGCGGCGATCAGGGTGTCGAAGGCACTGGCCCGGCCGGTGCCCGCCTGGACGATGATCTCCAACTCGGCGCGGTGCTGGTAGTGGTAACGCAGGGGCGACAGTGTGACCTCCGGTTCGCCCGGCTGGCCATCGCGCAGGATGATCAGCCCGGACGCCGGGATCCGCTCTGGCAAGACATCATCGCGCAGAGTGAGGGCGGCAAGTGGCTGCAGCTGCGCATTCAGCGCGGCGAGGATGGTTTCACGGGTGGTGGGCATAGGGCACCAAAGCTTCGGGCGGCTTGAATCGTACTCCGGCAGTTTCTGCCGCTGCGTTCTTGAATAGGTAATGCGTTTGCCTTACCTTGGTGAAGCGACACGAAGGAGAATCACATGCTTGCCGAACTCAAGGTCGAGTCCACGCTGACGGACAAATACCAGACGACAATGCCCGGTGTCGTGCGCAAGGCGCTCGGCTTGAAGAAGCGTGACCGCATCTCCTACACGATCCTGCCGGAAGGCGATGTTCTGCTCAGCCGCGTCTCGGATACCGCTGATGACCCTGCCCTTGGTGCCTTTTTGACGTTCCTGGCTCAGGACATCAGCCAGAATCCTGGCCATATCCGGGGGCTTGACGCCCCGCTGCGTGCCAAGCTTTCCGAGCTGGTCGATGGTGTGGATCTCGATCTTGAGGCGGCACTGTCGCCCGAAGAAGAATGACCGACGGCTCCATCGTGCCAGTGGTCGTGAACGGATGGACCCTGTTCGCGCATCCCCTTTTTCTGGGTCAGGTGGCGGAGTTGGTCGAAAAGGTTGTAGCCCTCAAGGCTGCCAACCCGGCCGGTTATCGCAGCAAGAACGTCACGAAGCGCCTTGCTGCGATAAACAAGCTGATTTTTGAAGAGATCCCGTCTGACCCCGCCGACCCGAAGTTCCGGCAGGGCAACACGCTGGGCGACGCGCATCGGCATTGGTTTCGGGCAAAGTTCTTTCAGCAGTACCGACTGTTCTTCCGCTTTCACGCCGAAAGCCGCGTTATCATTTTTGCCTGGGTGAATGACGACACCACACTGCGTGCCTATGACAGCCGCACAGACGCCTATCGGGTGTTCAAGGCCATGCTGGAGGATGGTAACCCGCCTGACGACTGGAAAGTCTTGTTGGCCAGCGTGCAGAAGACCAGTGACCAGCTTGTCGAGTTGATGGAACAGAAGTGACGCGAGACCAAGTCATAGTTTCCCCTCCACCCACTTCGCGACGATCAGCCCCGGCACACCGTCCGCCGCGCGCTCGGCATCCCGCGCCAGGTCCAGTCGTTTCGGCAGCTTCACCTGCGGCACCAGCAGGAAGATTGGCGCGGTCACGACGCCCCGGCCGGTTTTCGACCGTGATGCCACCGCTCGGCCCTTCGTGTTCAACCGCCCCTCGGCCACCAGCAGGCTTGGCCCCCTTCGGCGATAGATGAACCGAAGGCGCAACCCCGTGCGGCGTTCCCATTCGCCGGGAGTGATCCGGCCGCCGCGCGTGGACTTCCCCGCCGCTGGTGTGGGGATCGCCAGCCAGAAGCCGTT
>CANNIA010000070.1 GCA_947504705.1 Paracoccaceae bacterium | reverse complement strand
TGCCGTTTCCTTTTCCACAATCGCCAGACGGCCCCTTTTGAGGTTACCGTTGATCTGGCGGATCAATGACAAACCGACGAATCCGGAGGTCCGGAATCGCTGGATGGCGTCGTATAGGGGGGAAGGGCGTGGGGGGCAAGGGGGAAGTTGGGGGCTAGGCCCGAGGTGATCTTACCTAGGGTCGTTTCTTGCGACCGCCATCCCTAATGAATGCCTCCAGTTCCCGAGCTTGCTTTTCCAGCGATAAGAGTCTGGATCGATCTGAGTCGGGCGTCTCAGAGATAATGCCCTTCAGGCCGCGCAGTTTAGATGCTGCATCCTCCAAAGAACTCGGACCAAGGTTAGCTGCTAGTGATCGTTTGTGATCCGCTATCCGCCTCGCTTCAGCCTTCTTCTGCTTTGCCCGTCCCTCAAGAATTTGATCTCGTTGTTTCTCGGATAGAATCTCAAGCTCGACAAATTCCCGTCCTTGTTTGTTGGCCTTTTCTTCCCGGTTTACGGCCTCGTGATCCAATCTCTTGCTCATGCCCACCTCCTGAAAACGCTAGCGAGCGCTCGTCCTCGGACGTTTTAATCAGAACTTCGCGGCACCAGTTACCCCAGCTTCTCCGCAATCCACATCTTGATCAGCGACTGCCGCGTGACGCCAAGGCGACCGGCTTCCTTGTCGAGGTCGCGTACCATCCAGGCCGGGAAGTCCACGTTCACCCGCCGCGCTTCCTGATTGGGGCGGCGGGCTTTGGACCAGTCGACATAGGCGCTGATGTCTTCGCCATTGTCGAACATTTCGTCGAACTCTTCAGTCGTAATTGCCTCACGAGCCTTCATAGAACATCACCTCCATCTTTCGCGCCCGCCTGACCGAGATGATCCGCACCGCTTCCCCACGACGCGTACAAACCGCCGTCCAGTGCTTGCCGTCGATCCGACCGATCACAAGATAGCGCGGCTCACCCCTTGATACGACTGGGGCATCCACAATCCCGCCATCCAACCAAAGTGCCTGCGCCTCGACAAAGTCGATGCCGTGCTTGTCCTTGTTGGCGGCGCTTTTGGCCGGGTCGAACTCAAAGTTCATGCGTCAATATAGGATAGAAACTATACCTTTTCAATCCTTCTTAGGCCCACCCATAGTTGAAGCTGACCGAGATCCGCTCTTCCTCGGACATGTTCATCGGGACTTCGTGGCGCAGCCAGCTTTCCCAGAGGAGAACCTCACCCACTGCGGGCTTGACGTAGACGAAGCGCTGCAGCTCTTGCGGCGCGGTTTTCAGGGGGACGGGGGCCAGCATCATCATCGGCAGGCGGGGGTCCTCCAGCTTTAGCGCGCTGGTCCCCTCCGGCATCGCGACATAGGCCGTGCCCGAGATCACCGAATGCGGGTGGATGTGGCTGGCGTGGGTGCCGCCTTCGGGCAGGATGTTGATCCAGAGCGAATTGCACTTCAGCTTCTTGTCGCCGAGGTCGAAGCCGAGCTCCTTGCAGAAGGCCGCGACGTGCTTGTCCAGCGCTTTCTCCAGATCGCCGAAGATCGGCATCCGCCAGGGCAGATCGTCCAAGGAGGCATAGGAGGTATAGCCGGGATAGCCGTTCGCCTCGCACCACTCCTGCCCGGCCTCGTCATCCTCGGCCACCATGTCGCAGGTCTTGTGCAGTTCGGCGTAGTCGACCTTTTTCTTCGCAAGCTCGTTCAGCTTGGCGCGGTAGAGGCGGGTGACGAAAAGGGAGGTGATGTCGGGCATGGGCTATATCCTTCGGGTGCCCCCATCCCCCATCCCCTCCCCACGAGGGGGAGGGGAGGCGTGGGGTGGCATATGTTAGCAAGAAAGCCCCCGCCGTTTCCAGCGGGGGCTTTTTTCTGAACCGGGTGACGGCCCGCGAATTTCGAAGAAATTCGCTACACCGCACCGGCTTTGCCCAAGGGCAAAGCCTTACCAGTCTTCCTTGGCCACGACGCGGGTGGTGACCGGGAGTTTCATCGCGCCCAGACGCAGGGCCTCACGCGCGATTTCGTCGGACACGCCGTCGATCTCGAACATTATCCGGCCGGGTTTGACCTTGGCCGCCCAATAGTCGGTCGAGCCTTTGCCTTTCCCCATACGAACTTCGACGGGCTTGGCGGACACCGGAACGTCCGGGAAAATCCGGATCCAGACCCGGCCCTGACGCTTCATGTGGCGGGTGATCGCGCGGCGGGCCGCTTCGATCTGCCGCGCGGTGACACGCTCAGGCTCGGTCGCTTTCAGTGCGAAGGAACCGAAGTTGATCAGGAACCCACCCTTGGCTTCACCATGGATGCGACCCTTGTGCATCTTGCGGAATTTTGTGCGCTTTGGTTGCAGCATCTAATTCACTCCTTACGCGCGTTCGCGGTCGCGGCGCGGACCACGGGGGGCCGGGCCGTCAGCCGCTTCGGCAAGACGACGATCATGGGCTTGCGGATCATGCTCAAGGATTTCGCCTTTGAAGATCCAGACCTTCACCCCGATGATCCCGTAGGCGGTCGTGGCTTCCGACAGCGCATAGTCGATGTCGGCGCGCAGGGTGTGCAACGGCACACGGCCTTCGCGGTACCATTCGGTCCGGGCGATTTCGGCACCGCCAAGACGGCCGGCGACGTTCACACGGATGCCAAGCGCACCGATCCGCATCGCGTTCTGCACGCCACGCTTCATCGCGCGCCGGAAGGACACGCGGCGTTCCATCTGCTGGGCGATGGATTCGGCGACCAGCTGGGCGTCAAGTTCCGGCTTGCGCACTTCAACGATGTTGAGGTGCAGCTCGGACTTGGTGAACACGGTCAGCTTCTTGCGAAGCGTTTCGATGTCCGCGCCTTTCTTGCCGATGATCACGCCCGGACGTGCGGTGTGAATGGTCACACGGCACTTTTTGTGCGGACGTTCGATGATCACGCGGCTGATGCCGGCCTGCTTGAGGTCCTTGTGGATGAACTCACGCATGCGGAGGTCTTCCAGCAGCAGGTTGCCGTAGTCTTTCGATTCAGCGAACCAGCGGCTGTCCCAGGTGCGGTTGACCTGGAGGCGCATACCGATCGGATTGACCTTCTGACCCATTATGCGGACTCCCCGGTTTGACGGACCTTGATGGTGATTTCAGAGAACGGCTTCATGATCTTGCCGAACCGGCCACGCGCACGCGGGCGGCCACGCTTCATCACCAGGTTCTTTCCGACCCAGGCTTCCGCCACGATCAGGCTGTCCACGTCAAGGTTGTGGTTGTTTTCCGCATTGGCAATCGCCGACTGCAGGCATTTCTTCACGTCACCCGCGATGCGGCGCTTGGAGAAGGTGAGGTCGGCCAAGGCCTTGTCCACCTTCTTGCCCCGGATCAGACCGGCGACGAGGTTCAGTTTCTGCGGAGAGGTGCGAAGCATGCGCAGGATCGCCATGGCTTCGTTGTCAGCCGCGCGGCGCGGATTGTTGTCCTTACCCATGGCTTATTTCCTCTTCGCTTTCTTGTCGGCGGCGTGACCGTAGTAGGTCCGCGTCGGCGAATATTCACCGAACTTCTGGCCGATCATGTCCTCGGTCACGTTGACCGGGATGTGCTTTTTGCCGTTGTAGACCGCGAAGGTCAGACCAACGAACTGCGGCAGGATGGTGGACCGGCGCGACCAGATCTTGATCACTTCGGCTTTGCCACCGGCCTTGGCCTTTTCGGCCTTCTTCAGGACGTAGCCGTCGACGAACGGGCCCTTCCAAATGGAACGTGCCATGGATTAGCGCCCTTTCTTCTTGGCGTGACGCGAGCGCACGATCAGTGCATCCGAAGCCTTCGGCTTGCGCGTCTTGTTGCCCTTGGTGCCCTTGCCCCACGGGGTAACCGGGTGACGGCCACCGGAGGTGCGGCCTTCGCCGCCGCCATGCGGGTGGTCAATCGGGTTCATCGCGACGCCGCGGACCGTCGGGCGGATGCCCTTGTGGCGCATACGTCCGGCTTTACCGAAGTTCTGGTTCGAGTTGTCGGGGTTCGACACGGCACCGATGGTGGCCATGCATTCCTGACGGACCATCCGCAATTCGCCCGAGGACAGGCGGATCTGCGCGTAGGAACCGTCACGGCCGACGAACTGGGCGTAGGTCCCAGCCGCACGGGCCAGCTGGCCGCCCTTGCCGGGCTTCAGCTCGACGTTGTGGACGATCGTACCGATCGGCATGCCGCTGAAGGGCATGGCGTTGCCGGGCTTCACGTCGGTCTTGGCACCAGCGATGACGCTGTCACCAACGCCAAGGCGCTGCGGGGCCAGGATATAGGCCAGCTCGCCATCGGCGTACTTGACCAAAGCGATGAAAGCGGTGCGGTTCGGGTCATATTCGATCCGCTCGACGACCGCTGCGATGTCGAACTTGCGACGCTTGAAATCGACCACCCGGTAAAGACGCTTTGCGCCCCCGCCCTGGTGCCACATCGTGATACGTCCGGTGTTGTTGCGGCCACCGGTACGGTTCAAACCCTCGGTAAGGGCTTTGACCGGACGGCCTTTCCACAGCTCCGAACGGTCGATCAGAACCAGCCCTCGCTGGCCAGGCGTCGTCGGCTTATACGACTTAAGTGCCATGTTTCTCTGTCTTCCGTTTGCATGCAGGGCTTTCGACCGGGGTCGCGCTTCCTGCGGTGAAGGGCTCCGAAGATCCCCGATTGAGTGTCCTTTCCTCCTGCGGCTGCATCGGGAACGAACAAACCAAGAGCCCCGGACGAATCCGGGGCTGCTGGCGTGGCGCGGGATTAGCAGACGGGGGTGGGGGTGGCAATGGGGGGAAGGTGGGATTCTTTGGAGTGCATACCGACAGGCCGGATATGAGCCTAAAGAGGAGCTTGCCGCCCCCACCTGCGCCTGCAACAGTAACAGCGTCACTTTGATCTGAGGAGCAGGAATGGACAGTGCAGCCATCCTCTTGGCCTTCGCGGCTCAGTGGAGCAACCCAAGTCGCCCTCCAGCTACCGTTGACCAATCGGAGTTGGAAGCCGCAGAAGTAACTCTGGGTGTCCGGTTTCCGGAGGACTACAAGGCAGGGGTACTTTCCGTAGGACTGCCTCGCCCGACCCTGGCGCTCTTGAGTGCAATCGCCGAACGACCGATCGATCTTCACGATCTTTCAGACCTAGCGACCCCAAGCGAAATCGTTGAGGAAACTCTAGGCTGGCGCGAGATTGGCCTGCCTGAAAACCTAGTCGTCATCGGCAATGACAGTATGGGAAGCAAATTCTGTTTCGATGTAGCCGATCTCCATGGCGACAGAGTTATCTCGGCACCCGTCTATTTCTGGGATCATGATTTCGATACGGTCGAATTGGTGGGGGCCTCATTTCCAGAATGGATCGGCAGTTACGTGGGAGATTGGAGCAATGGGCTGAAGTACGACGACTTTTGAGGTCCTAACGGCCCAATGCAGGGGCTGCGTCTGTTCAGTTCAAAGAAGTTGTACCAAACGTGAAAAGCCCCCGCCTTCCGGCAGGGGCTCTCTCATTTCACTCAGGCCGAAGCTCAAAGACCGGTCGACACGTCGATCGTCTGACCGGCTTCCAGCATCACATAGGCCTTCTTCTTGTCCGAACGCTCGCCTGCGCGGCCGCGGAACTTTTTGGCCTTGCCTTTGGTGATGGTCGTGTTCACGGCCTTCACCTTGACACCAAAGATCGCCTCGACGGCTTCCTTGATCTCGGGCTTGGTGGACGACATCGCGACCTGAAACACCACCGCACCCGCCTCGGAGGCCATGGTGGCCTTTTCGGTGATGATCGGACGGCGGATCACGTCGTAATGCTCGGGCTTCACAGCCACGGCGCTTTTGGGTGCTTTGCTCATTTCAGGCGAGCCTCCAGGGCTTCGATACCGGCCTTGGTGATGACCAGCGTATCACGCTTCAGGATGTCGTAGACGTTCGCGCCCATGGTCGGCAGGATATCCATGCCTTCAAGGTTGCGAGCGGCCAAGGCGAAGTTCGCGTCAACCGACGCGCCGTCGATGACCAGAACGCGCTTCCAACCCAACTCCGACTTCATCTTGGCAAGTGCGCCGGTCTTGGCATCGGCCAGCGTGGCCGCGTCCAGGATCACCAGCTCACCAGCCTTGAACTTGGCCGACAAGGCGTGCCGCAGCCCAAGGGCGCGGAACTTTTTCGGCAGGTCATGGGCATGGCTGCGCGGCTGCGGACCTTTAACAACACCGCCGTGCCGGAAGATCGGCGCTTTTTTGGAACCGTGGCGTGCGCCGCCGGTGCCCTTCTGGCGATAGATCTTCTTGGTCGAGTAGGAAACCTCGGCCCGGGTCAGGGTCGAGTGGGTGCCGGCCTGCATGCGGGCCCGCTGCCAGCGCACCACGCGGTGCAGGATGTCGGCGCGCGGCTCAAGGCCGAACAGCGCTTCGTCCAAGGTCACGGAACCGGCTTTGCCGCCGTCAAGTTTGATCACATCGAGTTTCATGCTTCACCCCCTTCGGCAGCCACTTCGGCAACCGGAGCAGCAGCAACAGCAGCCCGGATCGCGGCCGGACGCGGAGCATCCTTGGCCTCGGGCTTCTTCACTGCGTCCTTGACCGTAACCCAGCCACCCTTCGATCCGGGGACAGCGCCCTTGATCATGATCAGGCCACGGTCGGCGTCGGTGCGGATGACCTGCAGGTTCTGCGTGGTCGTGCGCACAGCACCCATATGGCCAGCCATCTTCTTGCCTTTGAACACCTTGCCGGGGTCCTGGCACTGGCCCGTGGACCCGTGCGAACGGTGCGAAACCGACACACCATGCGACGCCCGAAGGCCGCCGAAGTTGTGCCGCTTCATCGCACCCTGAAAGCCCTTGCCGATCGAGGTGCCCGCGACGTCCACAAACTGGCCCGCGAGGTAATGGTCAGCGGTGATTTCCGCGCCCACTTCGATCAGGCAATCCGGGGTCACGCGGAATTCCGCGATCTTGCGCTTCGGGGCCACGTTCGCCTTGGCGAAGTGCCCGCGCTGCGCGGCAGTGGTCCGTTTGGCCTTGGCCACACCGGCACCAAGCTGGACGGCGGTGTAGCCATCCTTGTCATTGGTGCGTTGGGCGACGACCTGAAGGCTGTCAAGCTGCAGAACCGTCACCGGAACCTGCTTTCCATCGGCCATGAACAGCCGGGTCATGCCCAGCTTCTTTGCAATAACGCCAGAGCGCATGGTTTTCGCTCCTTACACTTTGATTTCGACGTCGACGCCGGCAGCAAGGTCGAGCTTCATCAGCGCGTCCACGGTCTGCGGGGTCGGGTCTACGATGTCGAGAAGACGCTTG
>CANNIA010000069.1 GCA_947504705.1 Paracoccaceae bacterium | reverse complement strand
GACTTCGACCGTCAGGTTGCCGAGTTCCAGATCCGTGTCGCCGTCCTGAACGGCTTCACCGCGCTCGGCATTCCCGTCACTGAAGTCGTAGGATGAGTCTGTCCGGGGAAAGGCGAAGTCCTCCTCTCAATCAATTTGTGCAACAGAGCCCAGAAGACCCACCGTTGCACTTGAAATTTGAATCCAAGTAGGCCTTCCAGCCCTCAGCGGTCTTTTCGGAAACCTCGGGCGAAAGAACGTTCAGGCGCTGGCTGAGAATTTTAAATGCGGGGGCTTCCCGAAAAACTCGCCGCGATAGATGCTTAGGGCTCATCTGGCTAGCCGTCCTATCTGGCGTATAAGTCCTTTGCGTCAGACAATTGTCGCAAGAAAAAGGCAAAAAGCTCGGCTTGAGAAGAAATTCTTAGCTTTATATAAATATTTCTGCGATTTGCTTTGACAGTGGCTTCCGCAATGCCCAGTTCGACGCCGATTGCAGCGGATGAATAACCACGCAGGATCATCACCGTGACCTGCACTTCGCGCGGGGATAGGACACTATGCCTGAACGAACAAAAAAGAGTTTCGATGCTCACAGAAGCTGGTTCCGGCGGTGCGTGATCGATTTGGTTTTCGGGGCGACCTTTCCATGCGCTGTGCACCAAAGCATTCACCAGTGGTACCGCTTCGGACAGCCCGCTCAGTTCCATGCTTCGAAAGGCCGCCTTGGGCAGCAATCGGGTCAGAGAGATGACACCTCGCAGGTTTCCACAGGGTGGCAGGATGAAACAAACCTCGTCAGAAATCCCGACCAAACCGTAAAATGTTCTGCAATATTCACTTTGCCGGAACCTGTTTGGCGACAAATCCCGCAAAGAATAAAGGCCCGGAGCGGTGCCATTGTAGCAGGCCTGATAAAACGGGTCCAAAATGAAAGGCCCGTCTATATAGCGGTCCACAAGAAGCACACGTTGATCCGGGTGGAGCGTGTCAAAGACCGCTTCGGGTCTGTGTCCCAAGCGGTAGATGAAAAACACCGCACCATCGATATCGGCCAAAGCCTTCAATGCGTGGATTAGGCTGCTTTCAAATGCCGGAGTGTTAAGAAACTCAATTGTATTAGCGATACCAGCATTCCAAGCGTCCCGATCTGCCTTCCGCAACATTCCCACCACGTTTGTATTCCTGTTGGAGTCATCACCGTCGGTGCCATTGCTCAGACGATTCTATACACAAACTACTACTGAGCCAAGAACGCATGAGCGGAATACCCCACTCCGGACCGCAGCACAGCCCCGAATACGACATTGGGGACTAAGCCCCAAGGACTAGTCAGGTGAGAGGATATGACACAACGTCCAAAGGTGCAAGAGTTCGGAAGGCTTCGAAAGAAAGTCCGGACTTGATCCGAAAACGCATCAGTGGAGGACTACGCGATATGAATTCCAGTCACAACCGCCGCCCGGCGCATTGGTCCGTCGTAGGCGGATCGACCGCCCTGCTTGCCGCAATGCTCGGCCTTGCCAGCCCGTCATCGGCCGAATCGACCGATCCGATCAAGCTCACGCTCAACGACTGGACCGGCCAGCACATCAGCGCCACGATCATGGGCAAGGTACTGGAGAGCAAGGGCCTCAGCGTGGAATACGTTCAGGCCGACTACATCGCCCAGTTCGCGGGCCTCGCCTCGGGTGATCTCGACGTTGCGATGGAGATTTGGGACACAACAGCCAAGCAACTCGTCGCTGACGGAGTCGCTACCGGGAAGATCGAAGATCTTGGCGGGACCGGAATGAAGGCGCGGGAGGAATGGTGGTATCCGTCCTACATGAAGGAACGCTGCCCTGGACTGCCCGACTGGACGGCTTTGAAAAGCTGCGCCGAGGCGTTCTCTACGCCCGAAACTGCCCCGAAAGGCCGCTATGTCGGCGGGCCAGTGGCGTGGGGCGGCAATGATGAAGAACGCATTGCGGCGCTTGGCCTCGACTTCGAAGTTGTGCATCCCGGCACCGACAGCATCATTTTCGCCGAACTGGAATCCGCCTATCAGCGCAAGGCGCCGATCATGATCTGGGGTTACGAACCGCATTGGCTGAACGCCAAATACAAGGGCGAATTCGTCGAATTCCCGCCCTATGCGCCTGAATGCTATACCGATCCCGCCTGGGGCATCAACCCGGATGCCACATATGACTGCGGCAAGCCGACCGGCATGATCCGCAAGGTCGCCTGGTCGGGCGTAAAGGAGCAATGGCCTACCGCTTATGACGCGATCAAGAACTTCCAGATATCCAATGCCGAGATGTCCGAAATGGTCAGTCGGGTCGATCTGAAGGGCGAAGACCTCAACACGGTCGTGGACGGCTGGATCGCCGCCAATAGCGCCGTCTGGCAAAAGTGGTAAAATCGGTGCGCTGAGTGTGAAGGGGCGGTGCGCCTGCTTCGGCCCCTCCAGAAGAAGATGCCCTCGAAAAGCCCGGGACTGGCTGTTCTGTTTCACATCCTCCGATCTCGCCCAATAGCGGAAAGTCCGGCCCCATGAAGCCTGCCGTCACGAAACTTGCATGCCGCAACATCTGGAAGGTTTTCGGGCCGGGCGGGGAGCGCTTCCTCCGTGGGGCGGCCAAAGCACCCAGCCGTGATGCCTTTACGCGTGCTGGGCTGATCGTTGCGGCCGAAGACATTAGCCTTGATGTGATTGCCGGGCAGATTCTGGTGATCATGGGTCTGTCGGGGTCCGGCAAGTCGACACTGGTGCGGCTGATGTCGCGGCTAATCGAACCGTCATCGGGCGAGTTGATCTTCGAGGGCAAGGATCTTCGCAAGGCGAGCGAAAAAGAACTGATCGAAATTCGCCGCCACAAGATGGGCATGGTTTTTCAAAGCTTCGCGCTGCTACCCCACCGGACGGTGCTGGGAAATGTGGCCTTCCCACTTGAAGTTCAGGGCGTCGGAAAGGCAGTCCACGAGGAAAAGGCGCAGGAGATCATCCGGCTGGTCGGCCTTGCGGGCCGTGAAAATTGTTACCCGCGCGAACTGTCCGGTGGACAGCAGCAGCGCGTGGGCATTGCCCGCAGCCTGATATCAGACCCGCATATATGGTTTCTGGATGAGCCGTTCAGCGCGCTGGACCCGATCATCCGGCGCGAGATGCAGGACGAATTTCTCCGCCTGCAAAGCGAGTTTCAGAAGACCATCGTTTTCATCACCCATGATTTCGAAGAAGCGATCCGCCTGGCAGACAGGGTTGCGATAATGAAAGACGGGCGGATCGTTCAGATCGGCACGCCCGAAGAATTGGTCCTTGCGCCCGCCGATGACTATGTTCGGCAATTCACGAAACATGTGGTCCGCGCGAAAGTCGTCTCCGTCCGGGCGATCATGACGGCGCCCGGACCCGATGCCGCCTATGCGGGCAGCGTGAAGGCGACAGACCATATCGAGGATATTGCCGACGCAGTCGAAAAGGCCGCTCTGCCCTTTGCCGTTCAGGACGAGAACGGCCGTATCATCGGCGCGGTGGGACGCCGGAACATCGTGGATGTGCTGATCGGGCGGGAGCAGTCCTGATGCAGCGGGCCGCGCTTTCAAAGCCCCTTCCTGCCGCCTTCTGGCTGGCCCTCGCCGCGCTGTCCCTTTCGCTGGCCTTCTATGCGAAACCGCTTGGCGAGGCTTTGAGCCTCGAGTGGCTGGTAGATTATCCCAAACTCTGGATTGTTCCGATTCAGTCGCAGATCAGCGCCGCAATGCACTGGCTGATCGACGAGGCGAGTTTTGGCCTCTTCACCCTGCGCGAGGCGCTGCGTTTCCTGTCCGGGTTAATGGAAGTGCCGATGAATCTGGCGATCGAGGGGCTTGCCACCGGGCTTCTGTCCGGCACTGGCAGCCGCGCGGTCGAGATCTTTCCGCCGCTGAGCTGGATTGCCGTCACCGTGATCTTCGCAGCTACAGGACATTATGCCAAAGGTTGGGCGCTGGCTTTCGTTCAACTGGCCTGCTTTCTGTATCTCGCCCTGTTCGGGCAATGGCACAGTGCGATGCTGACATTGGCGTCCATCGCGGTCACGCTGCCCTTCGGTGTCGCTGTCGGGCTGGCCCTTGGGATCGCATGCCACACGTGGTCCGGCTTCGACCGCTTCATGCGTCCGGTGCTGGATCTGATGCAGACTGTTCCTGTCTTTGCCTATCTGGTGCCGATCCTGTTCATGTTCGGCTTCGGTCCGGTCTCTGCCATGATCGCCACTATCATCTATGCCCTGCCGCCAATGATCCATAACACCACGCTTGCACTAAAGGCAGTGCCGGATGAGTTGCGGGAATTCGGCACGATGGTCGGCTGCACGCCCTCCCAGATGATGCGCAAGATTCTGCTGCCAAGTGCGCTCTCCGGCCTCATGGTCGGGGTCAACCAGGTCATCATGTCATCGCTGAATATGGTCATTATCGCCTCGATGATCGGGGCGGGGGGGCTTGGATATGATGTCCTGTTCTCGCTGCGCAGGCTGGACATCGGGGCCGGGATGGAGGCAGGCCTTGCCATTGTGGTGCTGGCCATCGCACTGGACAGGCTGAGCCAGGCCCTCGCCACGCGCCACCCGCCCGCGCGCAAGACGACCTCGCGCGCCTTTCCGTTGAACTACCCCCGCAGCTTCCTCTGTGTCGCGGTGATCGCTGCAACGTGGATCGGCGGAAATTGGATCGAGGCCCTGCAAACCTTCCCCGAAGGCTGGCAGATCAGCACCCGTCAGTATTGGGGAGAGTTGGTCAAGGCCATCAACCTGAACTTTTACGACCAACTTGAAGCAGTGAAGCTGTTCTTCTTGGCCACCCTGCTGCTTCCGGTCAAGGGATTCATGCTTGGCCTGCCCTGGGCTTGGGTGATCGGGCTGATTGCACTGGGCGGGTATAAGCTTGGTGGCTGGCGGCTCGCACTTCTTGGCACCATGCTGTTCGGCTTCATCCTGCTCACCGGCCAATGGGATTATGCGATGATCTCGCTTTATCTCTGCGGCGTTTCGGTGCTGTTGGCCATCCTGATCGGTGCGCCTCTTGGCATTCTGGCCGCAGAGGTCAAAGGGTTTAGCCGGGTGATGCGCGTCGCCGTCGATACGCTCCAGACGCTGCCGACCTTCGTTTACCTGATCCCAGTGGTGATGCTGTTCAATTCGGGCGACTTCTCGGCGCTGATCGCGGTGACGCTTTACGCTGTCGTGCCGGTGATACGCTACACCGCGCATGGTCTCGATCAGGTCAGTCCCAACCTGATCGAAGCGGGCAAAATGATCGGCTGCTCGAAATGGCAGATTCTGACCAAGATCAAGCTGCCGCTGGCAGCGCCACATATGATGCTGGGCCTCAGCCAGACCATCATGTTCGCGCTTTCGATGCTGGTGATCACCGCGCTGGTGGGAACCAGAGATCTGGGCCAGCAGGTCTACACGGCCCTCAGTCAGGCCGATCCGGGCCTTGGGCTGATCGCGGGTCTGTCGGTCGCGTTCATCGCCATCGTCACCGACCGCTTTGCCGCGGTGGCTGCCAAGTGGCTGACGGCGGGCGGCTGAATAGAAAAATCAAGAAAACGGCCCGCAAACCGGGCATAATGGAATGAAAGAAAAGATGATGACCGAAGGGAAATACGACTACATCATTATCGGTGCCGGTTCGGCAGGGTCTGTTCTTGCCAACCGCCTCACCGAAAATCCGGCGACCACCGTGCTGGTGCTGGAGAATGGCGGCAACGACAACAGCATCATGGTGCGGATGCCTACCGCGCTCCAATATCCGATGAAAACCAAGCGGTTCAACTGGGGCTACCTGACCGAGCCGGAGCCCCGGCTCAACAACCGCCGCATGGACCTGTCGCGCGGCAAGGCCATTGGCGGGTCATCCTCGATCAACGGTATGATCTATGTGCGCGGCAATGCGGGCGACTATGAAAAGTGGGAGGAACTGGGGGCAAAGGGCTGGGGCTATCGCGACTGCTTGCCCTATTTCAAAAAGTCCGAAACCTGCGCCTATGGCGAGGACATGTATCGCGGCGGCAACGGCCCGATCCATACAAGCAACGGCAACGGCATGATCAATCCGCTTTACACCGCCTTCATCCGGGCGGGGGCCGAGGCGGGCTATGGCATATCCGAGGATTATAACGGCTACCGTCAGGAAGGCATGTGCCGGATGGACATGACCGTCAAGAACGGGGTTCGTTGCAGCACGGCGCTGGCCTATCTCAAACCGGCGATGAAGCGCCCGAACTTGACCGTGCTCACTCATGCGCTGGTCAAACGCGTGTTGCTTGAAGGCAAACGGGCGGTGGGCGTGGAATACATCCGCAATGGCAAGACCGAAAAGGTTCTCGCCGGACGCGAGGTCATCCTCAGCGCAGGGTCCATCGGCTCGCCGCATATCCTGCAACTGTCGGGCATCGGCCCGGTCGGGGTTCTGAAGAAAGCTGGGATCGAGCTCCGGCACGAACTTCCAGGCGTTGGCGAAAATTTCCAGGACCATCTCGAATCCGTCATCCAGTATGAGATCAAGGATCCTGCGATCTCTTACAACCGCAAGCTTGGGCTGATCAGCAAGTTCTTTATCGGTGCACGTTGGGTGTTGTTCAAATCTGGCCTTGGTGCCACGAACCACTTCGAATCCACTGGCTTCATCCGCACCCATGCCGGGCGGAAATATCCGAATGTGCAGTTCCACTTCCTGCCTATGACGATCCGCTATGATGCCACGGGCGGAGCAGAGATTCCCGGCTATCAGATCCATTTTGGAGTCAATAATCCCTACAGCCGGGGCTGGGTGCGGGCCAAGACCCCGAACCCGCAGGATTATCCCGAGTTGCAGGTCAACTACATGAGCGATCCCCGCGACGTGGAGGAGTATCGGACAGCCTTCAAACTCACCCGCGAGATTGGGATGCAACCGGCCTTCGACCCCTATCGCAAGCGTGAGGTCGATCCGGGCGACGGGGTGCAGACCGACGACGAGATCGACGCCTGGGTGCGCCAGCATGTCGAGGTGGCCTACCATCCAACCTGTAGCTGCAAGATGGGTGCCGACGACGACCCCATGGCTGTCGTGGACACCGACTGCCGCGTGCGCGGCCTTGAAGGGTTGCGGGTGGTGGATTCCTCAATCTTCCCCACGGTTCCCAACGGAAACACCAACGGTCCGACCATCATGCTTGCCGAAAAGGCAGCCGATATCATCCGAGGTCTTCCCCCGCTTCCCGCGTCCAACGCGCCCTATTGGCTTGACCCAAAATGGGAGACGCGGCAGCGGGAAAGGAATCCGGTTCGGAAAGCCGCCCAAGAATAAGGATTTGGCCAAAATCCTGTATGTATCTGTGGCCATTCGCGCAGCATTGTTGAAGAATGTCGGTGATCGTGTCCCTGGGCGTGGTGTAGGTTGTGGCTGAGGTGGTCACCGGCGTTTTCCGGCTAGGGTCTGGTTGCTAACGCCAACCGTGACCGGAGATTGCACCAATGACCGACGAGATGATGAACCTGCGGGCGCTTGTTGAGAAGACG
>CANNIA010000068.1 GCA_947504705.1 Paracoccaceae bacterium | reverse complement strand
TCTGGCCGAAAGGAGACGCATCAAACTGGAAACCATCCAAAACCGCCGCTTGAACCATCAGCGTCAAGCAGCATAACCTGAACCCGATGAGCCCGAACGATCCGCTCCAGAATTAGGCCGCCTGTTCCAAATCATTCGACGACGGACAGCCAAGGCGGGGTGAGTGCGGAGTGGCTATTGGCAGGCCAGTGGGAGGTCGAGGTGGCCTGCATCCGCTACAAAGCAAAAGTGCAGTTGGCACCTTGGTACGATCCTGCAGCACAACGGGTCAGGCAAGGCTGACCGTATGACCTTGGGCCCGCAACAAAGCTTGCGGGGGATTGGACGACAGTCGCAGTCAGGGTCCGCTCGGCCCAAGCACATGGCGCAGAAAGCTGTTGAAGAGCTCGGCCTGACTCGAAATCCGCAGCTTGGAATAGATGCTTTTACGGTGGTTCTTCACGGTCCCCTCGGCAATGCCCAGCACGCCGGACGAAGACAGCGCGGAATGGCCCTGCAACATCAGACGGACAATCTCGCGCTCGCGGTCAGTCAGGCGACCCGGCTCGAACGTGGTGAAGGCCTGCTCTGCCGTGCCAAAGCTGCTTGCAGGCCCGGCGTCGCGCAGAGGGTCGTCCCAGTTCATCCGCATCGCCGACATGACCACCGGGGCCGTGCCACCCAGCCGGGCGAATTCCGTCGCATCGAACCGCGGCGAGCGGTTTGCGCGCATCAGCGAATAGGCGATCCGGCCCGATCCGATGGTGGCCAGAAACACGATTTCTTCGGCCAGCGATCCGGAATTCATCGAAATGCAGGGATGTACTTCCCAGGCATGGAAATAGTCGCTTTCGAAAAAGGCATCGGGGGCCAGGTCCTCCATCCGGTAAAGCCCGTCGGCAACATCGGACGCGCAGGCCTGAAACACCGCATCCAGCAGGTAGGAGCCCTTGACGTAGTTCTCGAGCGCGCGGGAATTTCCGTAAGTGCCGAACCCGTCATGCAGCAGAACCGGCAGCCCGGTCCGGGGATAGTAGAACACTGCTGTCAGATCAAACGGCGCAAGTGCCGCAGTCAGGCGATCAAGGGCTGCTCCGAAACCCGGCATACGCGCGCAGTCAAAAAGATCGGCAAGGCGCGGTGCCAGTTCGGGTCCGGTAGTATCGGTCATTACCGGGTTCTGCACCCTTTGCCCTTTCTGTCAATGTCCCGAAAGGGACATGCCATGCGCGTCATTTTGCGGCTCATGTTTATCCTGCAGTTTGCGATCAAAGCGAAGGGGCCGCAATGCTGGAGATTCGGGGCGTGAGCAAAAGCTTTGGCGGGTTGAAGGCGCTGGACTGCGTTGACCTTGCCGTGGGCCCTGCCGAGATCAGCGGGCTGATCGGGCCGAATGGCGCGGGCAAGTCGAGCCTTGTGAACGTCATTTCGGGCCTTCTGGCGCCGGATGGGGGCGATGTCCGGCTTGAGGGGCGCGTCGTGTCGGGCCAAGGTCCGGAACGGGTGGCCCGCGCCGGAATTGGCCGCACCTTCCAGAACCTGCGGCTGTTCCCGGCCTTGACGGTGCTGCAAAATATCGAAGTGGCGGCCCAGACCGCCCGCGAATGCCGCCCCGACCGTGCCGTGGCGATGGACCTGCAAGCCGAGATTGCGGCTCTGGGCCTTGCGGGCGCTGAACAGCTTGACGCAGGCACGTTGTCCTATGGTGACCAGCGCCGGGTCGAGATCTTGCGCGCGCTGGCGCTTTGCCCGGATTTCCTGCTGCTGGACGAACCCGCCGCCGGGATGAATGAAGCGGAATCGGCCATGCTAGCCACCGCCATCCGCAGCATCCGCGACCGGCACGGCGTCGGCCTGATCGTCATCGACCACGACCTGCATTTCATCATGGGCCTGTGCGAGCGGATCGCCGTTCTCGACATGGGCCGCAAGATTGCCGAAGGCACCGCCCAAGAGGTGCGCCATGACCCCAAGGTGATCGAGGTGTACCTCGGTGCCCCCGCCTGACCCTGATATCGACCCAAGGAAACGACCCGCCAAACCGGGCATTCACCCAACACAGAGGACACCTGACATGTTGAAAACCCTGCTTGCTACCACTGCGACCCTTGTTCTTTCGGGCGCTGCCTCGGCCGAGGTGCTGAAGATCGGCCTGGCGAACCCGATGACCGGCGATTACGCGCCCTACGGCGAAGGCAACGGCGCCGCCTGCATGGCCGAGATCATCAACGAAACCGCTGCCGCGGGCGACGTGACGGTCGAGATCATGATGGAGGATTCCCGCTCTGATCCGCAGCTGACGCTGTCGCTGGCGCAGAAATACCTTGATGCCGGTGCGGTCATCGTACACGGCACCCCCTTTCCTGACAGCCTGATCCCGATGGCTGCGATGGCGCAAGGGTACGGCGCCATCGTCTATTCGCCACAGATCACCCAGGTCGAGATGCACGAGGCCGGACTGACGAACTTTACGGCCGGGGTCGCGCCGGATGATGTCGGCGCATCAGCCATGGCCAGCACGGTTTATGCCAAAGGCGCGCGCAACGCGGTTCTGATGACCTCGGAGGATGCAGGGTCCTGGACGGCAGGAACCCCCGTCTGGTTCGGCGAGGCGTTCGAGGCACTGGGCGGCAAGGTCATGGCCAAACTGAACCATTCGATCGGCACATCCGACTGGTCGCCCCAGGTGACAGAGATCATGGCGATGTCGCCGGTGCCGGATGTCGTGCATATCTGCTCGATCGTGCCGGATGTGGGCATTCTGGCCCGCCAGCTTGTCTCGGCGGGTTATGCTGGGCTGGTGGTCGGGTGCGACGGTTTTGACGACCCCTCGCTTGAGGCAACGGCCGGCAGCCCAGAGGTGCTGTCGCATATCATGTTCGCAACCCATGTTCCGGTCCTGCCGGATAGCGAGGCTGCCAAGTTCGTTCAGACCTGCAAGGATCGCGGCTACAGCGTGAACGGAATTTTTGACGCGCTTGGCGGCGATATGGTCCGCATTCTGGTCGAGGCGGCCAGCGACGCCGGCACCACGACCGACGGCATGGCGATACAGACCGCGCTTCGTGCGCGCGCCAGCTTTGATCTGATGACGGGCGGTTCACTGTCGTTCACCGAAAAAGGCACATGGCCGATCCGAGCGGTGCCGATCATCGGCTTTGAGGACGGAAAGCGGGTTCTTGTGTCCTACGATACGCCAAGCTTCCTGCCGCATACAAAGTGAACTCTTTGGCTGCCCGGACCGATCCGGGCAGCCAGTCCTGTCTGGAAAGCCCGTTTTGAATGCTGGAAATCGACTGTCTTACTGTCCGCTATGGACCGATCACCGCCGTACGCGACCTGTCGCTTGGCGTCAAGTCGGGTGAGGCGGTGGCCCTGCTCGGGCCGAACGGGGCCGGGAAAAGCTCGACCCTGCTTGCCATCATGGGGCTGGCTGCGGGCATGGGGCGCATCGCCTTTGACGGGCGCAACCTGACGGGCCTGTCAACCGAAGACCGGGTGCGCCTTGGTATCGCATTGGTGCCCGAGGGGCGGCGGGTCTTCGCAAACCTGACGGTGGCCGAAAACCTGACGCTTGGCGGCGCGCTATTGTCTGGCCGCGCTGCCCGAGATGCAGCGACCGATCAGGTCTTTGTGCTGTTCCCGAAACTTGCCGAACGGCGCGCGCAGGTGGCGGGCACCCTGTCGGGGGGCGAACAGCAGATGCTGGCAATCGGGCGCGCTCTGATGGCGGGGCCAAGGCTTCTGATCCTGGACGAGCCGTCGCTTGGGCTTGCCCCGCTGATCGTGGCGCAGATCTTTGACCGGATCGCCGCGCTCAAAGCCAGCGGCCTGACGCTGCTGATCGTGGAACAGAACGCGACCCAAGCGCTGCGCGTGGCCGACCGCGCCTTTGTGCTGGCCAATGGCCAGATCGCGCTTGCGGGCAACGCAGCCGACCTTCTGGCCACCGGCAATCTTGCTGCCGCCTATCTGGGGGCCTGACGATGGATTACGCGCTGCAGCAATTCCTGAATGCCGCAAGTTTCGGGGCCGAATACGCGCTGATCGCCCTTGGTCTTGCCATTGTGTTTTCGCTGATGGGGCTGGTGAACTTTGCGCATGGCGAGATCATCGCGATTGCAAGCTATGCCGCCTTCTTTCTGATCCTCGTCGGCATCGACAATCCGGCTGTCGTGGCGCTGGTCGCCATTGCGGCGTCGGTGCTGGGGGCGATCCTGTTCGAACGGGTGGCATTCCGCCCGGTCCGCCATGCGCCGGTAGCCACGGGGCTTCTGACCGCCTTTGGCGTGTCGATCGTGGTGCAGAACGCCTTTTTGCTGTTCGTTTCGCCCCGCCCGCGCCCCTTGCCGGTTTTTGGCGGGCTGAATCGCACGGTCGAACTGGGCGGGCTGAAGGTGCAACTGCTGCAGCTGCTGGAAATCGGGGTGACGCTCGCGGCAATCTCGGCGCTTTTGGTCTTTTTGCGCCGCAGCACATTGGGTCTGGCAATGCGGGCTGCCGCGCGTGATTTCAACACTGTGCGGCTGATGGGCCTGCGCGCCAACCGGGTGATTGCCACGGCCTTTGCGATATCGGGCCTGCTGGCCGGCATTGCCGCCGTCTTTATCGTCGCCCGGCGCGGGTCAATCGAGCCGGACATGGGCTTCATGCCCGTACTTAAGGCCTTTGTAGCCTGCGTCATCGGTGGCTTCGGCTCGCTCGGCGGAGCGGTGCTGGGCGGCTTTGTGCTTGGCTTTGTCGAGGTCGGAATCCTGCTGGTGCTGCCGCAATCCATGGGGGGCCTGAAAGATGCGGTCGTCTTTTCGTTGATCGCTCTGCTTCTGGTCGCACGCCCGCAAGGGATCCTCGGCAGCAGGGTCGAACTGGGAGACAAGGAAAGATGACGCGTCTTCTGGCACTTGACGGCTGGCGGCGGTCGGTCATCGGCGGGTTGATCGCGGCACTGCCTGTTGTGGGCGTCTGCGTGCTCGTCCTGCTGTTCGCCCCGGCCTATGTCGAACGCCTGGCCTATGCCGGGCTGGTCGCGATTGTCGTCGTGGCGGGTTTGCAGGTCTTTACCGGCAACGCGCTGATCGTGAACTTCGGCCATACCGTCTGGGTCGCCCTTGGCGCGTATTTCGTTGCAATCCTGACAACACCGCCTGCGATGAAGGCGCTGATCATTCCGGATGCGCCCTGGGGTCTGGCCACGCTTCAACTGCACCCGCTGCCCGCCGTGGTGATAGCCTTGTTTGCAGTTCTGGCACTGGCAACCCTGACCGGCCTCGTGATCTCGCGGGTGTCGGGCATTGGTGCGGATATCCTGACACTGTGCCTGCAGATCATCGTCCATTCCGTGCTGATCCACTGGACGGATCTCTTCAAGGGCAACACCGCCTTCTTTGGTGTGCCGCAATTCATGACGCTGCCCTGGGCCCTGCTGATCGTCACCGTTGTTCTGGTGCTTGCGCGGTTGTTCCGGGACAGCCCCTGGGGTGTGCAGTTGCGCGCCAGTTCGGAAAACCTGCTGGCCGCGCGGTCCATGGGGGTGAATGTCGCGCGGCGACGGTTGGCGGCATGGGTTCTGGGGGCGCTGATCTCGGCCACGGCAGGCATGATGTACGTCTTCTTCATTGGCACGATCAGCGCGAAATCCTTTTACTTCAGCTACGTGTTTCTGACCATTGCCATGTTGATCCTGGGGGGCATGCGCACCGTGTCGGGCGTGGTTGTGGGCACCGCAATCATCCAGATCGGGATCGAGCTGATCCGGATGCTGGAAAACGGCCCCGTGATGCTTGGCCTGCAACTGCCACAGATGTTCGGTCTGTCGGGCCTGGTTCTGGGGGTCGTGATTGTGTTGTGCATGGTCCTGCGCCCCTCTGGCGTGATGGGCACACGCGAATTCGATGACCTTTTGCGCATGTGGCTTGCCCGCAGGCCCGGCCGGAACGGAGACAGACCATGACCAGACAGCCACGTTTTGTGGGCCGGCACGTGATCGTGTCGGGTGGGGCGATGGGCGTCGGCGCGGCCGCTGTCCGAATGTTTCACGCCGAAGGCGCGCGAGTGTCGATCATCGACCGGGCAGCGGCCGAGGGCGGCACCCTTGCGGCCGGTCTGAACGGATCACGCCCCGACAACGCGCAGTTCTTTCTTGCCGATGTGGCCCAACCTGAAGACTTGCGTGGGGCGGTGGAGGCCAGTGCCGCCGCCTTTGGTACCCCGGATGTTCTTTTTAACCATGCCGGTACACTGATCGTGAAGGCGTTCCATGATACCACGCTTGAGGAATGGCGCAGCCTGTTCGACATAAACGTCCATTCCATGTTCGTCGCCACACAGGCCGTTCTTCCCTTGATGCTGGCGGCGGGAGGCGGCGCAATTGTCAACACCTCTTCCGTTTCCGCCAATCTGGCAACTCCGATGGAGGTTGCCTACTGCACGACAAAAGCCGCCTGCCAGATGCTGACAAAGGCCATCGCCACCGAGTACCGGGACGCAGGCTTGCGCTGCAACGCGGTCGCTCCGGGCTTTATCGCCACCGGTCACGGCCTGCGGGAACTGGACCTGCTGCGCGCCCTTAATGTGAATGTGACGGAACAGGACATCCGCGCGATGCAGGGCCGGATGTGCAATGCCGAAGAAGTCGCCGAGGCCGTGCTGTTCCTTGCCAGCGACGCCGCAAGTTTCGTGAATGGGGAAACGCTTGTCGTCGACAATACGCTTTCTGTGAGGACATAACATTCCCGACCGCAGGAAGCCGCATGCGCAGGTCAAACCACCCTGCTTGAAAAGTTGATCAAAGCTTGCCCCAGTTGCTCTTGCTACCATCTCGTGCTGTAGCCGGGCGGGACTGCAACATTGATCGGCGGTGCCGTCATCGACATCAAAACCAGGCGATCTCTCGCTTGTGCGCGTCTTCATTTTTGCTTATCTTGAAGACACATACCGGAGGCCGCCATGTCCCAGACCACAACGATGACTGTCCGCATCAGCGGCGCGCTGAGCGAGTTCGTGGCCTCGAACGTTGGCGAGAACGGGTCCTACGAGAACATCAGCGAATACGTCCGCGACCTGATCCGGCGTGATAAGGAGCGGGCCGAGCAGGAAGCGTTCAACAGGCTGAAGGCTGAACTGACACGCGCATTTGCGGCACCGGAGGACAGTTACCACCCGCTGACGGCCGCCGAAGTGATCGCCCGGAACCGGGGCTGACGACATGGCCGTCCGCGTCCAGGAAGCCGCATCCCTGCGGCTTGACGAGATCTACCGCTACACGCGGGACCGATGGGGTGATGAACAAGCAGATCGCTACATCACCGATCTGTTTGCAGCATTCGACAAGATCAAGGTGCACGGCGTCGCGTCGCGGCCGATCCCGGCAGAGTTCGCCATCGACGGATTCTACTTCCGGCACGAGCATCATTTCGTGTACTGGCGGCGGCTGTCGAACGGCGACATCGGCATCGTGACGATCCTGCACGAGCGGATGCACCAGATGGATCGGTTCCGGGATGATCTCGGCGGCTGACTCTGGTTCCGGAACGCAGAAGGCCCCCGCGTAGGGGGGCCTCGTAAAACGTTGACCAGGTGTTGACAAGAACTTGGAATGACAAAAGCAGAGCGTTATGCTCGGCTTTGAAGTCTTTGATCTTGCGTAATTTTTTGGTTGCGGGGACAGGATTTGAACCTGTGACCTTCAGGTTATGAGCCCCATCTCCCGGAAGAACGGCTATCCTTTGATTTCAGCAGGTTACGAGATTGTCCGTCGTCGAATGATTTGGAACAGGCGGCCTAATTCTGGAGCGGATCGTTCGGGCTCATCGGGTTCAGGTTATGCTGCTTGACGCTGATGGTTCAAGCGGCGGTTTTGGATGGTTTCCAGTTTGATGCGTCTCCTTTCGGCCAGA
>CANNIA010000067.1 GCA_947504705.1 Paracoccaceae bacterium | reverse complement strand
TCGAATTCCCGCCGCTCGAGGTCCTGCACTACCTTCTGATTACGCTGCGCCTCGGGAGGCACTTCAAGGGCGAATTCGGGCTGACCAAACGCGGCGCCGAACTTGCGCAGGCCCCGGCACGTCTGTTTGCAGAACTTATCTCCTTCTTCGTTCTCAAGATCGACCACGCGTCTTACGCCCGGTTCGAAGAACGGCCTTTCGGCAAATGGGATGTCTGGATGAACGTCATCAACGTCGAGGCCGACCATGGCACCACCGAGCGGACGTTGTTCGCGGCGTTCTACGGCCAGGAACACGACTGGGACAACGCCGGGTGGCGCGAAATGGCCGCGTTCTCCTCTTGCGTCCTGCGTCCACTGGAATGGGCCGGGTTGCTGGTTCAGACCCGAGAAGAGCGTGAGGGAAAGCACATCCACCACGTCTTCAAGACCCCGCTCTGGCGCAGCGCAATGAAGCTGGACACTGATGGAATGCTACAGCCAATCGTGGTTCAGTAGTTTGCCTACGCTTTCGGCCCAGAGCAGACGTTCAACCCATCAGCGAGGCAGGCGAGCTTGTCGCGCGAAAGCGGACCTACGTTTCGATGGGTGAAACAACTCTGGCTGCACTAGAGCGATGCAAGCCCGTCAATGGCTACGATTCGGGTGCAAAACGCGGAAAGAAGGGCCTCGTTGTGCGAAACGACAAGCGTTGCAGCGCCGTCGCCCGCGGCCTTGTGCAGCATGGAAACGATGGCCGCCGCATTTGTCGGGTCAAGCGCCGAGGTCGGCTCATCGGCAATGATTGCTTTGGGTCTTCCGGCCAAAGCCCGGGCAAGCGCGACGCGCTGCGCTTGTCCTACTGAAAGCCGGCAGACACGTTGAGACGGATCAAGATGGCCAAGCCGCACTTCGGCAAGCGCTTTCCGCGCGGCCCCTCTTGAGTCCGGGTGGCGGGCCGCCTGCAAGGGTTCTGCAACGCAGGCTTCAATGGTCCATCGTTGGTCAAGGGCCGCGACCGGGTCCTGCCAGACAACCCCCAATGTGCCTGGCGGTGGCGAGGCCCTGCCCGGCACCCAGCCGCCGATGCGGATATCCCCAGAGGTCGGCCTGACTTCGCCGGTCAGGCAGCGTAGAAGCGTGGTTTTGCCGCTGCCAGAGGGGCCGATCAGACCCACACATTCACCGGGTGCAACCGCAAGAGAAATACTCGTCAGAACCTGCCGGCCCCGGTAACCCGCCGAAACGGAGCGAAGCTCGATCATCGGCCTGTCCCCAAATGGCAGGCGACGCCCTCTGCCAGCATCGGCAGTTCCGCCGCAAGGGCGCAGGGCGACGGGCAACGCGGGGCAAATGCGCACCCGGCATCCGGGGCCAGCGGTGAAGGCGGATCCCCGTCAAGGCCCCGCGGCAGGCGCCCGGGTCTTGGCAGGGCTTCCAGCAGGGCGCGGGCATAGGGGTGGCGCGGGCCCACGAGAAAGCGGGCGGCCGGGGCGTCCTCGACGATCCGCCCGCCGTAAAGCACCACCACGCGGTCGACCAGACCGTCGATCAGGTCAAGGTCATGGGTCACGGCGATCAGCGTCCCGGAGCGTTCCGCCAAAAGCTCCAACATCTGCCGCGCCAGGGGGCGGTCCACCGCCGAGGTCGGCTCGTCGGCCATGACAAGCGCCGGGCGGTGGGCCGTGGCAGCCAGGATCAGCGCGCGTTGCAGCATTCCGCCCGACCAGCGCGCCGGGCGGTAGGTCATCATCCGGGTGGCGTCGGCGATCCCGACCGCCGCCAGCTCGGCGGAGAGGGTGGCGTCGGCGATGCGGCGGCCATGCGCTTCCCAAGCCTCGGCGATCTGGCGGCCCACGGGCAAGAGCGGGTTCAGCGCCGAGAGCGGGTTCTGCGGCACATAGCCGATCCGCGTTCCGCGCAAGGCACGCGGATCGGGGCCGGGCACCTCTTGTCCGTCCAGCAGCATCTGGCCCAGGACCCGGGCCCCTGGCTCAAGCAGGCCCAAGAGGGCGCGGATCAGCGTTGTCTTGCCGCAGCCGCTTTCGCCCACCAGGGCCAGGCGCTCACCCTTTGCCACGGTCAGATCGATGCCTCGAAGAACATGGGCACCATTTGCGAAACGGACATGCAATTGGGTGATCGCAAGTCCGGTCATCCTCGGCCTCCGGTCTGGGCCAGGTCCTCGGCCAGCAAGAGCGCGGCGGCGACGACCGCGCCGATGCAGGCGCATGGGCCGATCAACAGCCAGGGGGCGGCGGTGAAAAACATCTGCGCGTCGCGCAGCATCAGGCCCCATTCGGCGGCAGGAGCCTGTGCGCCAAGCCCAAGATAGGAAAACCCCGCCAAGGCACCCAGTGTATAGCCCAGATCAAGTGCCGCAGCGGCAGCCAGCCTTGCGGCCAGATGCGGCACGACATGCCCGGTCATCACCGCCAGCCTGCCCACGCCAGCCAGCCGAGCCGCCAGAATGTCGGGGGCCGAAAGCCTTTCGCGGGCGATCCCGCGCACGAGCCTTGCATACCAGGGCCAACCCACGGCGACGAAGGCGAAGATCAGGTTGCCCATGCCGATCCCAAGCGCGCCGACAATGACCAGTGCGAGGATCAGCGATGGCAGCGCCAGCGCCATGTCGATAGCCTGGGTGATCAGGCGGGCCACGATCCCGTCAAGAGTTGCCGCCAGTCCGACAAGGGTGCCGATCACAAGCGAGCCGCCCACGATCAGGACAGCAGAAATCAGCGAAACGCGGCCCCCGTCGATCAGACGAGCCAACAGGTCACGCCCGTATTGATCGGTTCCGATCGGATGGCTGACACTGGGGGGCTGGACGACGGCCATCAGGTTCTGATCAGTCGGGCTGACCGACCAGACGAGTGGCCCGATCAGGATCAACGTTAGAACCAGTGTCAGCAATGCAGCACCGGTGATTCGGGCCGAAGAGTGTGAGGCGATCATCGCCCGCTCCTCTGCATCCGCGGCGAAAGGGCGCGTGCGGCCAGATCGGCCAGCGCCGTGGTGACGACATAGAAGGCCACGGCCAGAACAGCAAAGGCCTGCACAATGGGCAGATCACGCCGCTTGATCGCGTCGATCACAAAGGCCCCAAGACCGGGCCAGGAAAACACGGTCTCGATCAGAATGGCTCCGGTAAGTGCGCCGGCCAGACCGACGCCAAGGAAGGGCAGAAAGCCCAAGAGTGCATTTGGAAGGGCGTGGCGAAACAAAAGGCGCGTCTCGGTCAGACCGCGCGCCCTTGCGGCCAGCGCCCAGTCCGAAGCCAGCGCGTCGACCACCAGCGCACGAAAGGGGCGCGCCCAATAGCTGGACAGGCCGATGGCGCCAACAAGGGCGGGCAAGGTGACGGTGCGCATCGTGCCATCCCCGATGACCGAAGCCCAGCCCAGCCCCGAGGCAAAGACGCGGATCGCCAGCAGGCCCAGGACGAAGCCCGGCAACGTGGCGCCCAGAATGGCCAGAATGGTCAGCGTGTGATCTACCAGCCGCCCCGGCCGCAAGGCGGCGAAGCCGCCCCAAAGAAAGGTGATCGCAGACCCAAGCCCAAAGATCGATACCCCCAGCAGAAGGGTCGGCCCCATGCGTTGCGCAAAAAGATCGGCCACGGGTGCGCCCGTCAGCCAGCTTTCCCCGAAATCCCCGTGCAAAGCCCCTGTCAGCCAGTCGCCATAGCGGTGAAGCAGCGGTTGGTTCAGGCCGAACTGCTCGCGGATTGCGGCAAGGCTCTCTTCCGAAGGTTTTGTATTGGACCGGCTGGCCAGAAAGGCCGCCAGGTCCCCGGGCAGCAACGCCAGAATGGAAAAGATCAGGAAACTGGCCACGACAAGCGTGGCCAGCATCCGCATCAAAGGGCGCAGAAGGGCCAAGGGTCAGCCTGCGGCCGCAGTCGTCGCATCGACCAGAATGTAGAACGGGTTCAAGGGCATGTCCTTGAACCGGTCCGACAGGACGAAGCGCGATTTGTCATCGATCGTGGGAAGCCAGTAGTAGTTGTCGGCATTGAGTTGCAAGGCCGCCATCATCGCCGCCTCGATCGCCACCGGATCGGAAGAAGACTGCACGGGTTCGAGGATTGCCTTGATGTCGGCATATTTGCGCCCGGCATAGCTGGTGCCGAAGACCGAATACATCGTGCCCAGCGGGTTGGCGTTTAGCCCAAGGCTTTCGGTATAGACGGTGTAAATCCCACCATCCGCCTCGTGGACCGGCGGGATTTCCGAATAATGTTCAAACCGGCGAACCGTGGCAACAAAACCCACCTGCTTGAGCATGTCAGCTGATGCCGTGGCAATGCCTTCGCCGATGGCGGTGTAGCAGTAGAACCGCGCCTCAAGCGCGGCGCCGTCCTTGCTGCGCAGCCCGTCCGCCCCCTTGGCCCAGCCCGCCTCATCCAGCAGGGCCTCGGCCTGCGCCGGGTCATGCTGCATGAAATCCAGCGCCAGTTCGTGGCTTGACGGGAACCAGCCCTTCATCGCCGTGCCGATGCCCATGCCAACCCCGACCGCCAGCGCATCGTTGTTGATCGCCAGGGACAACGCCTTGCGAACGCGAACATCATCGAAGGGTGCTTTGGTGTTGTTGGGCAGCAGGCCGACGAAGCCCACACCGTCAGTCACCTGATAATGCACGTTCGGCATTCCGTTTGCCGCAAGCGCCAGTGCCAGCGCTGGATAGGCCAGCACATCCGCCTCGCCCGCAGCGATGGCCTGCAGGCCGGATTGCTCGTCCGGCACTTGACGGATTTCCACGCCCGCCAGCTTGGGCTTGCCGCCCCAATAGGTCTCGTTCGCTTTGTAGGTGATCTTGCCTGCCTCGATCGTGGACCACATGAAGGGGCCGGTGAAGATGCCCTTGTCGACAAGGCTGGCAAAGTCGCCGTTTGCCGCTGCCACGGTTGCAGCGTCGAAGATTAGATAAGCGTAATGCGCGCAGCCGAAGGGCAGCATCGGATAGGGCTTGTCCAGCACCACGTCCAGCGCTAGGTCGCCCGAAACTTCCAGCGCCTTGGGCGAACCCAGAAGAACTGCCCCGGCATCGCCCTGATTTTCCGGGCTGGTGCGGTAGTATTCGAGGCAGGCCTTCAGTGCTTCGGCGTTCAGCGGACTGCCGTTCTGGAAGGACAGGCCGGGCTTCAGCGTGATGCGCCAGCGCAGCGGGTCGACTTCTTCGACCTTTTCGGCCAGCCAGGGCTGCGGACCCTCCCAAGTCGGGCGCAGCAGGAACTCGGCATTTCCATATAGAGGTTCAATCTGGATGTCATAGCTGCCGGGAGGAGGTGCGGCCTTCAGGAGATAGTCCGACACAAAGACGATGGTGTCGTGTCCTTCATGGGCATAGGCAAAGCGCGGCAGGAAAGTGGACATGGCCGTCAGGCCGATAAAGCCACGACGAGACAGGGGAAGGGCGGTCATTTGGTTACTCCTCTCTGGATGGAAAAAGCGGCACGGCTTCGATGACCTGGTTGGGTCGCCGGTCCGCAGGCGGGTTCAGGCAGTTGAGGTGGTGGCCAAGGGGCGGCACCCGCCCGATGATCTTGTTGCTGATTTCGCGCGGGCGTTCGGCCTTGACGATTTCGCCCCAGGGCCGGGCCAGCCAGGCACCGATGTAGTTGCACAAGGGGGCGGCATCGCTACGGTCATCAAGCCCGCCAAAGACCACGCCCCATTTGCCGGGGCACGAGATCGAGACGCGCCCGCGGCGCTGACAGGCGCCCAGGCATTCGAAGCCAATCAATGTGCAGGCATTGGCCCATGGGCGCGTAGCAACCGCAGCACGAATCGCAGCCAATAGGTGCGCCCCGCCGCCTTCACCCGCACGTCGGCGCGCTATGTCGGGATCGGCGCAACCCAGGCAAACATGAAGCTCGAAAGCCGGAGTCATTTTGCCCCTGCCAAAAGACGACCTACGGAAACGGTCGAGAGAAAGGCGCGGCCGAATTCAGCCTGCCGGATCGTCACCAGGCAAGATTGGCTTTGGCCGACAAATGAACATCTGGCAGACGATTCTGCAGGTGCGGCTTCTACAAATTGAGCCATCGAAAATCCTCTGGCACAGGCACGCAAAGGTGCCCAGATTGATCGGGTTCAAGACGGAACGCGATCAGGCCAGAGGAGGCGCGCGCATGCCATGCGCAGGGTTAAGTACAGCGCGTACCGCGCGGCTTTCACGCGGCGCCACGATGGCGGTTTCGAACGCGAGGTTGGCATCGTGGACGCCAGAAACGGCCGTCGGCAGATCGGCTGACCCCGCGATATGGCAGGCCGGGCAGTCGCCGTGATCCGGATTTCCGTCGCCATCGGTGTCGGCGCAAATATCTGACAGATCGCCGCCTGACATTGCGAAAACCTGCAACGCGAGATCGTCCGGCGAAGGAATCCGATGCGAAAACCCGGTCGCCACGAGGGCAAACGTGATGGCGGCAAGCAGCATCAGCCGGTGAAGGGATTGCATCGGGTTGCGCATACTGTCCTAGATGTGGCATAAATCTACTCGCGTAGCAACAGGTTTCGAAATGCTGCGGCGACCCGCCAAGTGTCAACGCTCGTCCCCGGAAATTGCCGCGACTCTTCGCCCCATTCACGGCCGATCCTCACGAACGTCTGCTTCGGAAACGGGCAAGCGGCGTTACCGTCAGGCTGCTTTCCGCCCTTACCGACACGCCCGCGCTTGATCGCGCAGAACTGCGTAATCGCTCAGCATTGCGACCACGACTGCGCCCTCCGGCAAAGCCTCGACCTCTTCGGCGGCCCTGTCTTGGTCAGCGGCGGTATAGTCGACCACGGGTGGGCAAGGTGCCCAAGTGTCAGAACCGGCCATCGCGCAGGCGCTGAGCCAGAGCATTGCGATCAGGGGGGCGGCGGGCAGCCGCATCAAGCATCTGACGCTGGATGGCATCGTTTCTCTCTCTGGCATTGAGCCGCTCTGCGGCGCGTCCGGCGCGTTCGCCAGCCCGGCGCAGGTTGAACAGGAACAGCAGGACTGCCGCTGCGGCCAGCAGCAGGCCCAGCGCTTTGCGCGCCGGGCCGCTGGCGAGGATGGCGGTGATCCAACCCATCACCGCTGGCCCCGCTTCCAGTCATCGATCCGGGCATGGATAGCGACGGCGATGCCGATCAGCGCCACGACGATAAACACCCAGCGCAGGGTGTCGAGATAGGGCACGAGGGGCAGGATCGCGGATTGGGTTTCCGCCAGAACCTCCTGCGCCACCTCAACTCCCGCCGCGCCGACCGTGGCGATGCCTGCAGCTCCACCGCCTTTCAGGGTGCGACTCTCGGCCAGAACTTCGCGGGCGGGCGGGATTTCCGACACGAAGGGTGTGGCGCGAACCGGAAAGCGTTCACCCCAAGACCGCGCGGGACCGAGGTCGATGTGCATGAAGCCAGAGCGGGGGTAATACCCGAAGCCAAGAAAGCCCACCGCCCTCGCCGCCGCTTCGAATGCCACAGGATCGTGGTTCGACATGGCAATGTCGAAGGCTGTGGCCTGCATGTGCTTGGAGGCCGGGGCCCCGCCGACGGCGCGGTTATGTTCGGGGCTGCGATAAGCCGAGCGGATGATCAGCGGCTTGCCCAGACGGTCGCGCAGGGCCTGCAGCTTGTCCATGGCTTCGGTGTTGATCTTGATCGCACCGGTGCCGCGGCAGGCGATCTCGGCGGGTGAGAAGTTCTGCCAGCGCCAGCTGCTCTTGGGCACGTCGCGGAAGTGGGCATAGGTGGTGGTCGGCATGATGGATCCTTCAAATGCAAAACCCGCCTCTGGGGCGGGTGGGGGTGTCGTTCGGGTTGGTTGGTTCGGTTCGTCGATCAGTCCGTGCGACCGCGCTGGAAGGCTTCGAACATCAAATCACGCATGGCGCGGATGTCGGTCTCGATGCGGTCGAGCCGGTCGGCGTCGGCTTTGCGGTCTTCGGCGCGCTGGTGCTCGACGCGGTCCCGCTCGAGGCCAAGCTCACGGTCGAGCCGCTCGAGAAGCGCCTCGTTTGTGAAGGCCTTTCGGGTGACGGCGGCGGCGAGTGTCAGGGAGCCACCGATCAGGGCGGTGAGGGCCGCGGTCAGGCCGTGGTCGCGGAAGGCCTGCGCCACGCCACTGATGAGGCTGGGTTTGTCAGTCATTTGCGGGGCTTTCTTGCTGGAGGGGATGTCAGGCCGAGGCGAAGCCGGTCCAGATCGCATCGATGTCATCTTCCGACAGACCGGCTGCGCGCGCGATCATCGCGGTCATCGGGTCGAGCCGGTAGGCCATCTGGAAGGCCGCGAAGGTGACGCGGGCATCGGTCTGGTCGGGTTCCGGCAGGGCGGCGAATGTGGGCTCAAGGGCTGCAGGAACGACCCCGGTTGCCGCAGCGGCAATGGCTTCCTTTGCGCTGAACAAGCCCAGTCGGTGCAGTGCAATGAAGACCTGGCGACGGGTCAGCGGCGGGATCGCGACCTGGAGATCTTCGGGCTTCAGCTCCGGGATCGGGTCGGGCGCGAAGGGCGCGATGTCCGGTCTTTTCGAAGCCTTGGGCCAGAGGGCATGGCCCGGCTCGACGATGACCACATGGCCGGTCACGTCG
>CANNIA010000066.1 GCA_947504705.1 Paracoccaceae bacterium | reverse complement strand
CTTCCGTCCGCCTTGATATCCGCCGCATCGGCTCGATCAAGGACCGCGAGGAAGTGGTCGGCAACACCACCCGCGTCAAGGTCGTCAAGAACAAGGTGGCACCCCCCTTCAAGCAGGTCGAATTCGACATCATGTATGGTGAAGGCATCTCGAAGAACGGAGAATTGGTCGACATCGGCGTCAAGGCCGGGGTCGTTGAAAAGTCGGGCGCCTGGTATTCGTACGGCGATGAACGCATCGGTCAGGGCCGCGAGAATGCCAAGCTGTTCCTCAAGCAAAACCCGGCTGTGGCTGCCGCGATCGAAGACAAGATCCGCGCCGCCAACGGACTCGACTTCGCCCTGACCGCCGGCGAAGAGACCGAGGTACTGGACGAGTGATCCCACACGCGACCCATGAAGAGCTTATGGCCGCGCTGCCCGGGGTGCTTTCCGCCCCCAAGACCGGCAGCGCGGTCGAGCTTTTGTGCTTTCGCCCCGGCCTCGGCCAACGTGATTTCCGCCCGGAACTTTCCCTGACCCGCGACCAAGGTATCCCCGGCGAACGTTGGGGCCAGACGCCTTGGCTCAAGCTGGAAGACGGCACTGGCGATCCCGACATCCAGGTCTCCATCCTGCCGCGCCGGGTGCTGGATCTGATCTGGCGCGACCGGGAAAACGTGGTCCATCCCGGCGATACCTTTGTCTGCGATCTGGATTCCAGTGAGGCAAACCTGCCCAAAGGCCAACTTCTGGCGGTCGGTTCGGCGGTCCTGAAGGTCTCGGGTGTCTGGAACGACGGCTGCGCCAAATGGAAGGTGCGCTACGGCATCCCCGCCTATGACTGGGTCCGCGCCCCCGAACACCGCACGCTTCGCCTGCGCGGGTTTTTGTGCAGTATCGAACAGGATGGCGTGATCCATCTGGGCGACACGGTTCAGGTCCTGCGCTGATCCCATTGTCGTAGGGTGCGCTACAGCGCAGCGCTGCCGCCCGACCCGATTCGTCGTGCATGGTTAATCACGCACTTGCCTTACGCCATGCAAGACGCATGGAAGACATCTGGAAGACCGGAAATCTGCCGGAGCATCGTTGGATTAAGTCTGCGTCCTCAATGACTTGTCTGCTGGATGAGGGCCAAAGGCCCGGCGTTGAACTGTACAGGTTCACCCTTCCTTAACCTCCAGTCGCCGCAGTGCCGCATACTCGGGCGCAGCCCTTCGCCGCATCGCAGTAGACAGCCCCCCCGTGGGCCGTTACATGGGTTTCAAAATCCCGTTTTCGCCTTTCGGAAGGGCCCGCCATGGCTAGCTTGAACGACATCCGCTCGACCTTCCTCGACTTCTTCCGTCGCAATGGACATGAGGTCGTGGACAGCTCCCCCCTCGTTCCCCGGAACGACCCGACGCTGATGTTCACGAACTCGGGCATGGTGCAGTTCAAGAACCTCTTCACCGGGGTCGAGCGGCGCAATTATGTGCGGGCCACCACGGCGCAGAAATGCGTGCGTGCGGGCGGCAAGCACAATGACCTTGATAACGTGGGCTACACCGCGCGGCACCATACCTTCTTTGAAATGCTGGGAAATTTCAGCTTTGGCGACTATTTCAAGGAACAGGCAATCACCTTTGCATGGGAGCTTCTGACCAAGGATTTCGGTCTGAACAAGTCCAAGCTGCTGGTCACCGTCTACCACACCGATGACGAGGCGGCCTCGATCTGGAAGAAGGTTTCCGGCCTCTCGGATGACCGGATCATCCGCATTCCCACGGACGATAACTTCTGGCGGATGGGCCCGACCGGCCCCTGCGGCCCCTGCACCGAGATCTTCTATGACCACGGCGACCATATCTGGGGCGGTCCTCCGGGGTCGAAGGACGAAGATGGCGACCGGTTCATCGAGATCTGGAACAACGTCTTCATGCAGAACGAACAGTTCGCCGACGGGCGGCTGGTTCCATTGGAGATGCAGTCGATCGACACCGGCATGGGGTTGGAGCGGATTGGCGCGCTTTTGCAGGGCAAGCACGACAACTATGACACCGACCTGATGCGCAGTTTGATCGAAGCATCAGCCCATGCCACCAACCAAGACCCTGATGGACCTGGAAAAATTCACCACCGGGTGATCGCTGACCACCTGCGTTCCACCTCGTTCCTGATTGCCGATGGTGTGCTGCCCTCGAACGAAGGCCGGGGCTATGTCCTGCGCCGGATCATGCGCCGCGCCATGCGCCATGCCCACATGCTGGGCGCGCAGGACCCGGTGATGCACCGTCTGGTGCCCGCCTTGGTCCGTCAGATGGGCGGGGCCTATCCGGAGCTTGCCCGGGCACAGGCCTTGATCGAGGAAACCCAGCGGCTGGAAGAAACCCGGTTCATTCAAACCCTTGACCGGGGCCTGAAGCTGCTGGACGACGAGCTTGCCCATCTTGGCGACGGTGCCGCCCTGCCGGGTGCTGCCGCCTTCAAGCTTTACGACACCTACGGCTTCCCCTTGGACCTGACCCAGGATGCCCTGCGAGAAAAGGGGCGTGAGGTGGACGTAGCGGGCTTCGATGCCGCTATGGCCGAACAGAAGGCCAAGGCCCGTGCGGCATGGTCGGGGATCGGGGCTGCGGCAGATGCCAAGGTCTGGTATGAGATTGCCGACGAACAGGGTGTCAGCGAATTCCTGGGCTATGATACCGAGACTGCCGAGGGCGTGATCACCGCGTTGGTTCAGGACGGGGCCGTGGCCGAAATGGCAGACGCGGGCGACACGGTTCAGATCGTGGTCAACCAGACTCCGTTCTATGCCGAAAGTGGTGGTCAGGTCGGCGATGCGGGCTTTATCCGCACGACCACCGGCACTGCGGAAGTGACGGATGTGAAGAAGGCCGCTGGCGTCTTCATCCATGTCGCCACTGTCACCGAAGGCACTGTTTCCAAAGGACAACCCGCAAAGCTGGAGGTCGCGCATCACCGCCGCGCCCAGATCCGCGCCAACCATTCGGCGACCCACCTGCTGCACGAAGCGCTGCGCCGGACACTGGGTGATCACGTCGCCCAGCGAGGCTCGCTGAATGCCGCCGACAGGTTGCGCTTTGACTTCAGTCATTCTGCCGCGATGTCTGCCGCCGATCTGGCCACGATCGAGGCGGAAGTGAACACCTTCATCCGGAAGAACTCGCCGGTGGAAACCCGGATCATGACCCCCGACGATGCCCGCGCCATCGGCGCTCAGGCGCTATTCGGCGAGAAATACGGCGAAGAAGTCCGCGTTGTTTCAATGGGCCAGCTGGAAGGCTCCGGCAAGGGCGCGGATGGCAAGACCTACTCGCTTGAACTCTGCGGCGGCACTCATGTCGCCCGCACTGGTGACATTGGATTCTTTAAGCTCCTGTCGGAGAATGGATCTTCGGCAGGGGTTCGGCGGATTGAAGCAATTACTGGCTTCGGGGCCGAGCAAGACGTCTCCACACACTATCGTATCCTAAACGAACTCAGCCTCGAACTCGGGGCGGTTCCCGACGATATGGTCGCACGCACGCGCAAGATGAAGACGGAACTGCGTGCCTTGCAAAACGAGGTCGCCCAACTTCGCCGCGAGGTCGCCATGGGCGGCAACGCCACCGGCCCGGAGGCCAAGGAAATCAACGGGATAAAGTTCATTGCGCAGGTGCTGACCGGCGTGTCCGGCAAGGACCTTCCGGCCCTGATCGATGAGATGAAGGCCCGGCTTGGCTCGGGTGCGGTGCTTCTGATCGCTGACACCGGTGCGAAACCTGCCGTGGCCGCAGGCGTGACCGCTGACCTGACCGACCGGCTTTCCGCCGTGACGCTGGTCAAGGCCGCAGCCGAGGCGATGGGCGGCAAGGGGGGCGGTGGCCGCCCTGACATGGCGCAAGCTGGCGGCGCGGATATCGGTCAGGCCGAAGCTGCGATTAAGGCGGCCGAAGCCGCGATGGGGGGCTGAGGATGCCGCAAGCCTATTGGATCGCCCATGTCCATGTGACAGACGCCGAGGCCTATGGCAAATATGCCGCCCTTGCGGGCCCGGCGATTGCAGCCCATGGCGGGCAGTTCCTCGCCCGTGGCGGGCGCTATGTCCAGCTGGAAGGCACGCCGCGCGAGCGCAATGTGGTGGCGGTGTTTCCAAGCCTTGAAAAAGCCGTCGAATGCTACAACTCGCCCGCCTATTCCGCTGCGCGTGCCCATGCCAAGGACGCCTGCGAGCGGGACTTGATGGTGGTCGAAGCGGCGGAATAGCGCGAATTTGCTGTATTTTTCTGCTCCAACCCGCTGTTTTCGTGCTAGTCTCAAAGAAAAAATGAGGCAGAGCATGACAACCATCGATAGGGCAGGCTGATGTGCCGCTGGGCCGCCTATACCGGCGCACCGATCTTCCTTGAGGAAATCATCAGCCGCCCCGGACACAGCCTGATCCACCAAAGTCATTGCGCCACGCAATGCCATTCGGCGATCAATGCCGATGGTTTCGGCGTCGCCTGGTATGGCGCAAGGCCAGAGCCGGGGCTCTACCGGGACGTCCTGCCCGCCTGGTCAGACCCGAACCTGAAAAGCCTGACGGCACAGGTGCAGTCCGGCCTGTTCCTTGCCCATGTCCGCGCCTCGACCGGGACCGCGACCAGCCGCAACAACTGCCATCCTTTCACTCATGGCCGGTGGAGTTTCATGCACAACGGTCAGGTCGGCGGCTATGACGCCTTCCGCCGCGATGCCGACATGATGATCCCCGAGGCGCTTTATGCCCATCGCAAGGGTGCGACAGATAGTGAGGCGCTGTTTCTGGTGGCGATTGCCGAGGGGCTGGACGATGACCCGTGCGGGGCGCTGGAACGCGCTGCGGCGCGCTTTATCACGCTGTCACGGCAAAAGGGGCAGGGGCCACATCTGCGGATGACGGCGGCGCTCTCAGATGGGATGCGGCTCTATGCCGTACGCTATTCAACGGACCAAGCCGCCCCGTCGCTCTGGCACCGCTGGTCGGATACCCGTCAGGGTCGGGCGGTGGTGTCCGAGCCTCTGGAAGTCGAACAGCACGGGTGGGAAGAGGTCCCGCCCTACAGTTTCTGCACCTTCGACGGCGAAACCGCGATGGTTGAGGATTTCATGCCTTGCCGACTTGCCGCAGCGGCCTGAGGCGGGGGCCAAGAATTTTCCTTAAAATTCTTGGCCCCCGGCCCTGCTGTCACTCTTTCCGCGAGGCGCGCTTGCGGTCGTTCGGGTCCAGCACGCGCTTGCGCAGCCGGATGATCTTCGGCGTCACTTCGACCAGTTCATCGTCGTCGATATAGGCAATCGCTTCTTCCAGCGACATCTTGATATGCGGGGTCAGGCGGACGGCTTCATCGGTGCCCGAGGCGCGGACGTTGGTCAGCTTCTTGCCCTTCAAGGGGTTGACCTCAAGGTCATTCTCGCGGGCATGTTCGCCGATCAGCATGCCGACATAGACCTGTTCTTGCGGGCCAATGAACATGCGGCCGCGCTCTTCCAGGTTCCACAGCGCATAGGCCACCGAGACGCCGCTTTCGGTCGAGATCAGAACACCCTGACGACGGCCCTGGATCGGGCCCTTGTGCGGGGTCCAGCCGTGGAAGATGCGGTTCAACACGCCAGTGCCACGGGTATCGGTCAGGAACTGCCCCTGATAGCCGATCAAGCCCCGCGAGGGCACATGGGCGATGATCCGGGTCTTGCCGACGCCTGCGGGCTTCATCTCGACCAGATCGCCCTTGCGCTCGCCGGTCAGTTTGTCGATGACCGCGCCGGAGTATTCGTCGTCAACGTCAATCGTGACCTCTTCGATGGGCTCATTCCGCACGCCGTCGATGTCCTGGAAAATCACGCGGGGACGGGAGATTGAGAGTTCAAACCCCTCACGCCGCATGTTTTCGATCAGCACGCCCATCTGAAGTTCGCCGCGCCCCGACACCTCGAAGGCATCGCCACCGGGGGTGTCGGCGACCTTGATCGCGACGTTGACCTCGGATTCCTTCATCAGCCGTTCACGGATGACACGGGACTGCACCTTGCTGCCATCACGGCCCGCCAGCGGCGAGTCGTTGATGCCGAAGGTCACGGTGATCGTTGGCGGGTCGATGGGCTGGGCGGGTAGGGCCACATCCACTTCAAGCGCGCAGAGCGTGTCGGCGACAGTGGCCTTGGTCATGCCCGCAAGGGTGACGATATCGCCCGCGACAGCCTCATCGATCTGGGTCTGGTTCAGGCCCCGGAAGGCGAGGATCTTGGTGACCCGGAACTGCTCCAGCCGGTCGCCATCGCGCGACAGGGCCTTGAGCGTAGTACCAGTGCCGATGCGGCCCGATTCAACCCGGCCGGTCAGGATGCGTCCAAGGTAGGGGTCGGCGGACAGCGTGGTTGCCAGCATCGAGAACGGCTCATCGACCCGCGTCAGGACCTTGGGCGCGGGCACATGGCGCACGATCAGGTCGAAGAGTGCCGAGAGGTCCTTGCGCGGCCCGTCCAGCTCCAGATCCGCCCAGCCAGAACGGCCCGAGGCATAGACATGCGGGAAATCAAGCTGTTCATCGGTGGCACCAAGGTTGGCGAAAAGGTCGAACACCTCGTTCAACGCGCGGTCGGGTTCGGCGTCGGGCTTGTCGACCTTGTTCAGCACCACGATAGGGCGCAGGCCGAGGGCAAGCGCCTTTGCCAGCACGAATTTCGTCTGCGGCATCGGGCCTTCGGCGGCATCGACCAGCAGGCAGACGCCATCGACCATCGACAGGATCCGCTCCACCTCGCCACCAAAGTCCGCGTGGCCGGGGGTGTCGACGATGTTGATCCGGTCTTTGTGCCATTCGACCGAGGTACACTTGGCAAGGATGGTGATCCCGCGTTCGCGTTCGATGTCGTTGCTGTCCATCGCCCGTTCGGACACGGCCTGATTGTCGCGGAAAGCGCCCGACTGTTTCAGCAGCTCGTCCACCAGGGTCGTCTTGCCATGGTCGACATGCGCGATGATGGCGATGTTGCGAAGCTCCATCGGAGAAATCACTTTCTTTGTGTGGTTTGGCCGGGGCGATACCGCAGGCGGGGCGGAAAGGCCAGAGGAACCTGACTCAGGTGGCGATGTAGCGGTCGCGGCGGTGGTTGATCGCGATGACGAGGTTCACCACCAAGGCTCCGGCAAAACTGATCATGACCAGCCGCGCCTCGATCAGCAGGAGCGCCACGGCGAAAAGCACGACGTCAAATCCCAGTTGCACCCAGCCCGCGCGCCAGCCGAAGCGATCTTGCAGCATCAGAGCCACGATGCCGATACCCCCCAGGCTTGCGCCGTGGCGGAACAGCGCGATCAGCGCCGAACCGGACAGAAAGCCGAACAGCACCGCGCCAAGCCAGGGGTTCAGCGTGGCAAAGCTGATCTGCCCCGGCATCCAGAGGCTAAGCGCAGAGAGAAGTGCCACGGCGGCAAAGGTCTTGGCCACGAAGACCGGGCCCATCCGCAGATAGCCGAGCACGTAGAACGGCAGGTTGAGGGTAAAGAACACCGGCCCGAAACCCCAGCCGGTGACATAGGAGATCAGGACGGCAAGACCGGCGGTTTGCCCGGTGATCAGGCCAAGATGGGTCAGAATGATGATCCCGAACGCGGCCATGGTGGCGCCATAGGCGATGCCCTGAGCGTCCTCGATCAGGCTGTGGTGGTCGGTTTCTGTCATGGCCGTGGGGTTATCCCGGCCAGCGGTCGGGCGAAAGTGGGTCAGGCTGCGACATATCGGTCGCGGCGGTGGTTCGCTGCCAGGAACAGCGAGAAAACCGCCGCTCCAAGAAAGCTTTGCGCCAGCGTGTCGATGGGCAGGGCCAGCGCAGCAAGGCCAAAGATCACCACATCCGACAGAAGTTGGGCGTGGCCCGCAGGAAAGCCCGTTCGGTCCTGCAACTCGATCCAGAGGACGGAAAGGCCCCCGAAACTGCCGCCGTGACGGATGGCTGCGAGGGCCGCGATACCGAAGAGCAGGCCGAAAAGAACGGCTGCGACTGCCGGTTCGATACGGCCAAGTTCAATCCAATGCGGCAGGATTGCCACAAGCCCTGACAGGGCGGCGGTGGTGACCAGCGTCTTCAGCGCAAACCGCGCGCCCATCCGCCGCCAGGCGAGGCCGAGGAAGGGCAGGGTGACGGTGAAATAGACCGCCGGAAAGGGCAGGCCGGTGACATGGGCGATCAGCACGGCAAGGCCGGTGGTCTGGCCAGTGACAAAGCCCATATGGGTCAGGATATGCATACCCAAAGCGGCCATGGCGACGCCAAAGGCGATGCCCTGCGCATCGTCAATGGCCGAATGGCGGGGGCGGTCGGACAGGTGTTCGGCGCGGTCGGGCATGGCGGGTCTCCAGAATGAGATAGATCATACTAGCTGTCCTAAAGAGAGTCAATAAGGCTGACCTTTACTATTGCAAATGGTAAGGGCCGAAGGTTTCCCCTCGGCCCATATTTCAGCGGACTAGCTACGAGTCTTGACCTTCAAAAGTCAGCTCCACACCAAGTTCGTGGGCATTCAATATCGCTTGCTTCAATATGTTGCGCGCTATTGTCGCAGCCCACGGCTCGGAAGGATTGATCGTGTCCCACGGCGTGGTGTAGCTGGCCATGAAGATCTCCGCCATTTCGGGCGCGGGCCTGCTTGATCAGCGTGCCACGACGGGCAGGCTGATCGTTGGATCATCACTCAAAGGCGCCATGGTTTCCAGCGTCATGTATCTGG
>CANNIA010000065.1 GCA_947504705.1 Paracoccaceae bacterium | reverse complement strand
TGGCCGAGGTGGCCGTCACCGGCCCGATGGTGCGCGCCATCCTCGCCGCCATCCGCCGATTGCGAGCGCCACCGCTATGCGCGTGACCGCGATCTGGGCCAAAACTCAACGAAAGAGGCTCGACAGGTCTGCCCACCGCGCTGAAAAGCGACGCTGCCGGGCCAGGATGCTGCGGGTTCACCGCATGATCCGCCGAGCTCCAAGCGTTTGGGCGACGACAGACACCGCTCAGGGCGAAAAATGCTTGTTTAACTGTTCCATCCCGGCACATTGCATCGACGTCCGGCGCCTGCCATTGTTCATCGCAAGGTCTGCGCTTCGTGATCTGATCGCCGGGTTGCATGCTGATGCCAAGGGGGTGCAGGCGGCATGATGATCTCATTGCACAAGAATGCGACGACGACGCCCAGCATCCGCCAGCGGATGTCGGGGAGCAGCGAGCCTGCATCGGTTCTTGCGCTGCGCTATGGGGTGAGCGAGGAGACGGCGCGCAAGTGGAAGCGGCGTGACAGCGTTCAGGACCTGTCGGCCACCCCGCACACTTTGCAGACGACGCTGACGGCGGCCCAAGAGGCAGTGGTCGTTCAGTTGCGGCGTCTTCTTTTGCTGCCGCTCGACGACCTTCTGGCGGTTTGCCGTGAGTTTCTGAACCCGGATGTGTCGCGGTCGGGCCTGGATCGCTGCTTACGGCGGCATGGCGTCAGCAATCTCAAGGCGTTGCTTCCCAAGACCCCCGCCGAGCCGCACAAGGCCTTCAAGGCATACGAACCCGGCTTCCTGCATGTCGACTTGAAATACCTGCCCCAGATGGCGGACGAGACGTCACGGCGCTATCTGTTCGTGGCCATAGATAGGGCGACAAGGTGGGTGTTTGTGCGCATCATGCCCGCCAAGACCGCCGCGAATGCCCGCAGGTTCTTGCGCGATCTGCACCGGGCTTGCCCAATCAGGATCACCAAGATACTGACTGACAATGGAAAAGAGTTCACCGATCGGCTCTTCGCTTCACGGGCACGGGCAGCGTCCGGGAGCCACGAGTTCGACCAGCTCTGCGCCGAACTGGGGATCGAGAACCGCCTGACCCCACCGAAATCGCCCCAGACCAATGGCATGGTCGAACGCTTCAACGGGCGCATCGCCGACGTGCTGAAAACCAACCGGTTCGACAGCGCCCTCGACTTGGAGCAGACCCTCATGCGATACGTCGCACTCTACAACACGCAATTGCCGCAGTCCGTCTTGGGGAGCCGAACGCCGATGCAGGCCATGAAGGACTGGCACAAGTCCAACCCGCATCTCTTTGTCAAATCACCGCGCAACCTTCCGGGACGCGACAGCTATGAGGCAAAATCAGGCGATCTTGACGACACACGGCAGTCCACTTGGGGAATGTCGGCTTATGCCGACTTTGATGACGCGACCAACATTTGCGTTAGAAAAACGTTGCAAACAAAGAAGATGATGTGATGCCATCTGACAAAGAAAGCCTGATCAGAGCGGATGATACGATCCAGCGCATCACCGACCTAATCTTCACCTGTTCGCAGCCGCGCGCCTTGGATCTTATAATTGTTCTTGGCAGCCCTACCCCGACTGCCTGTTATCCCGCGATCGAGATGTTTCGGGCGGGTCTTGTGCGATGGATTGTGGTGACGGGGAACGGGCGGGATGGCGCGCTGCCAGAATGGCAGATCCTCAAAGATGCCTTGCTTGCGGGCGGAGTTCCGGAAGAGCGCATCCTTGTCGAGCCGGATGCGGTTAATACACTGGAAAACATCAAGCTTTCCGCACGTCTGATCGCGGAGCAGCTTGGCTGGTCGGGCATCCGGCGGATCGGGCTGTCCTGTAAACCGCTGCATGCACGTCGCGCCCTATTGACCGCGCAAACCCATCTGCCGCCCGGTATGTCCCTTTCCGTGCATTGCCCGACCGATCCGATGGACATTCAGCCAGACACCTGGTGGCAAAGCCAGCAGGGCCTGACACGCGTTATGGGAGAATTGCGCCGAATTGGGGAATACGCTCAGAAGGGCGATCTGCGAATTGTGCCCGCGCGACCGGGACGGCAGGTCCATCTCTTAGGAATTGGCGGCGCCGGCATGAGTGCGCTTGCCCGACTTTACCTTGCCTCTGGCTGGGCGGTGACGGGCAGCGACCATGCCGCAAAGGACGAAATAGCCACGCTCGCGGCAAAAGGCGTGGTGATCCATCCGGATCAATCAACGGCGCCGGAAGGGACGACCCTGCTGGTCTATAGCCCCGCGATCCCGCGCAACCATCCGGCGCTGATCGCAGGGCGCCAATGGGGCCTACCCGTGCAGTCGCGCAGCAAGGCCCTGACCGAGCTTCTTGCCCTGCGCGATGTCATCTGCGTGGCAGGCAGTCACGGTAAATCGACGACGACCGCGATGTTGGCGCAGGTCCTGACTACTGCCGGCATTCCTGTGGGCCATATGCTGGGCGGTCTGTCCGACGGGCTTGAAGGAGGCAGTGCACGGCTGGGCGACGATCCTTTGCTGGTGGCCGAAACTTGCGAAGCCTTTCGCGGACTGGACCATTGGGCCCCCGCTCATTGTCTGGTGACGAATGTCGATGATGAACATTCAGAACATTACGCCACACCAGCAGCTCTGCACGCCGCCTTTGCCGATCTGGTTGGCCGTGTGCCGGAAGATGGCGCCCTCGTCCTGTCTGGAGATGATCCATCCCTTGCTGCCCTTGCGGCCCGTATGGGCGAACGGGTGCTGACCTTCGGAATAGCTTCGGACAACAGGATCCATCCGGCGGATGTGGTGTTGGATGACACGGGGTGCAGCTTCGATCTGGTGGCCGACGAAGTTAAGTTGGGCCGGGTCCTCCTGCCGGTTCCAGGGGTGCATAATCTGCGAAACGCCCTTGGCGCGCTGGCGATGGCGTTGGCCCTTGGGGTCGATCCAGAAACCGCCTGTCTGGCGCTGACGCGGTTCCGCCCAGTCCAGCGCCGCTGGCAGTCGCTGGCGGCGGCGCGGGGCGTGAGGGTCTTTGACGATTTCGCCCATCACCCGACCGCGATCGAAGCAACCTTGGCCCTTGCGCGCCAAAACGCGGGGTCGGGGCGAGTCCTCGCCGTTCTCGAACCTCAGTTGATCAGCCGCGTCACGCGGCTGGCTGAGGACTATGCCACCGCGTTGGCGCTTGCTGATGTTGTCTGGCTGCTGCCGCTCTCCGCTGCGGGCGAGACGGGCGATACCGCTGCGGCCGAAGCCAAATTGCGCACAGCGCTTGGGCAGATGCGGCCATCCTTCCGCGACGCCGAAACACCTGAGGTTGCCGCACTCGCGGTCTGTTCAGCAGCAAGGCCGGGCGACATCGTGGTCTGCATGGGCCCCGAAGGTGCAAGGCGCACCGCCTGCGAGATCGCCGCGCGACTGGCCGAGCAGCCCGCAATCCCCCCCCCCGCACCGGCGCCCGTGGCAGCGGTGGCGACCGGCGACCGGTCGCGACTGCTGCAGCACGGTTTCGCTGCGCAGGTGGCCAGCCAGCCGAACGCTGCCTGCGTCCTGTCTGGGGATGAAAGCTGGTCCTATGCACGCATGGCTAAAAGAGCGGGCCTCATCACTGGTGCGCTGACAACGCGGGGCATCGGGCGAGGTGATCTGGTCGCGGTGACGATGCGCAAGACGCCGGACTTTGTCGCCGCACTTCTTGGCATCGTGATGGCTGGTGCGGCCTTCGTTCCTGTCGACCCACGCATGACACGCGCCGGGATGGGCCGCATCTTGCGACGGGCAGGGGCACGGCTGACCCTGACGGATGACACTTGGCATGCACTTCATGCCAGTTTCGATTTGCCGATCACTATTGCGGCACTGCTTGACGCAGCCCCTTCCACCCCGCCAGAGCCGCAAGACGCCTCGCCCGAGGACCTTGCCTACGGTATCTTCACCTCGGGCTCGACCGGTGTGCCGCGTCTGGTGGGGATCGAACACCGCAACGTGGTGTCCTATTTCGACCAGTGCCTTGGCAAAATCTTCCGTGCCGAAGACTATCGCGTTGTGCCGGCAAGCGCATCGATCAGCTTCGATGCTATTGTGCATCAGGTGTTCTGTACGTTGTCGTTGGGCGGGACCATCCTGCTGGTCGATGACATCGCTTCGCTTGCACAGTCGCCGCATTTGTCAAAGGTCACGCTGCTGGGCGGCACGCCTTCGATGTTGCGCGCCTTCCTTGATCAGCATGATCTCCCCCCCTCAGTCGGCACAGTGAACCTTGGAGGAGAACCAACACCGCCGGAATTGCTGGACAGGCTGCGTGACTTTCCAGCGCTACGACGTGTTTGGAACATCTACGGCCCTGCAGAAACAACGATGGTCGCCTTTGCGGGGCGTTTTGACGAAGCCGAGGCATCTGTTCAGGCAGGGCGCTGGATCGGGTATCCGTTTCCTATGGTGCGCGCCCGCATCGTGGATGCAGCAGGGCAGACTGTGCCGCAAGGTGAGGCGGGTGAATTGCTGATTGGCGGTCCAACCGTCGGGCGCGGCTATCTTGGGGTTCCAGAGCAGACGAAGGAACGCTTCTTCACGGATCCTCACGACAGAAACCTGCGCTGGTATCGTAGCGGCGATGTCGTACGACAACTTTCTAACGGATCGTTCCACTTTCTTGGGCGCAGTGATGACCAGATCAAGATCAACGGCGCGCGGATCGAGCTGGGCGAAGTGCGCGCGGCACTGATGGGCTGCCCCGGCATCGCGGATGCCGCCGTTCTTGCCGTGGACCGCGCCGGGGGGCGTACGCAGTTGGTGGCCTTTGTTGTTTTAGATGCGATGACTGATGTTGCTTTCCTGCGCGAATGGCTGCGCCAGCGTCATGCGCCCATCCTTGCGCCGCATCGCATCCTTGCCATCGATGCATTTCCGGTCCAGGTGAACGGCAAGATCGACAGGCAGGCTCTAGTTGCCTTGGCAAAGTCCGACGCGGTTATGCAATCCGACCCTCGTATGCCCGAAGGCACCGGAGATGAGGTTCTGGCGATCTGGCGCAACATCCTTGGTCGTCACAATCTGGAACCCGAAGACGATTTCCGCGCGGCGGGCGGGGATTCGCTTGCAGCGATGGAAATCATCATGGCGGTCGAGGCACAGTTCGACACGCGTCTGCCGCCGGATGCGATGGATGCGCTTACCACGCCCGCCGCCATGCTGCGCGCCCTGTCACATCAAGTTGCTCCTGCCGTGCAGGAGGGCGATCTCTTACACCGGCAGCGGATGTATGTGGCGGGCTGGTCGGGGCGGGCAGCGCGGCCTGATGCGCTTTTGCGAACGCTGAACCCCGATGCAGCGCGGGCCCTGTTCTGGGTCTGTCAGGGCGACGCGGAATTTACCGCCCTATCCGGCGCGCTTGGTGCTGGTGTGGCGCTGCACGGGATGCGGTCGGGGCATCAGATCATGGATTATACACCTGACACGATCGAGCGACTGGCCGAAACCTATGCCTCCGAGATCACCAAACTGCATCCCGAAGGGCAGATCCATCTTGGCGGCAACTGCCAGGGCGCCGTCATTGCCCGCGCGGTGGCCTTTGCTCTGCGCCGCAGGGGGCGGGAAGTCGCGCGCCTCGTGCTGATGGAGATGGCAAAGCCATGGGCCTATGACGCCCCTGTCGATCTGGTCTATGGACGACAAAGCGTGCTGAACCCCTTCCGCAAAGGTGATGAAGCTCCTGCGGCCTTTGCCGCCGCTTATACGCAGGGCTTTGCACGTCACTTTATCGATGGCGAACATGGCGCCTTTTTTCAGCCGCAAAACGTGGGGTCTTTGGCGACCGTGCTACGCGGCATCCTTCAGCCCGGAGAAATCAAATGAACACCCATCCCGCGCCCGAAGAAGCTGCGAACTGGACAAGGATGGCGCGCCAATACGCTCGGGTCTCGTCTCCGTTGCGACCAGGCACGGAGGATGTGGCGCTTTTTCGCAAGGCCGTGCACGGCCATGAGGCACGCGTGCTTCTGCTCGGAGTGACGCCCGCTCTGGCGGGTTTAGGGGATGATCTTCTTGCGGTCGAAGCGATCCCCGACGTGATTGCCGCACTGTGGCCCGGTGATAGTCCGGACCGCCACGCCATCGTGGGCGACTGGCGTGCCCTTCCTTGCCCCGACCAAAGCCGTAGCGCCATTGTTGGCGATGGCGTGCTTTCGGCAGTCGATGCCGACCCGACCGCCTTGTTGCGGGAATTCCTGCGTGTATTGGAACCTGGCGGCGTCATCGCCATCCGCTGTTTCTGCGCGCCGGATCGCCCCGAACCGCTTGAGGCCATCGTAGCGGATGCGATGGCGGGCCAGGTGCCCGACATGAACGTTCTGAAATGGCGGCTTTTCATGCATCTTGCAGGCAATGACCCTGTGTTTCGCGTTCCCGTTTCGGCTGTACTGGAACTCTTCAAGCGTCTTTTCCCTGATCGTACCGGATTTCTGGAGCAGACGGGGTGGCAGACCTCGGATTTCGACTTCGTCGATCTCTATCGTGGCTCGGCCTCGGCCTTGCGCTTCCTGCCAGAAGACCGCTTGCGTGCCGTCTTTGCGGATACCGGGGCCAAGTTAACCGTCCTGCGTCCGCAAGGTTACCCATTGGCCGATCTGTCGCCGGTCTTCGTGCTGCACAAATCGGAAGAAAACGAATGACCCAACCGGAGGAAGCACTGAACAAATATTCCGTTAGCCCGGCGACAGATGGCTTGGAGCGGCTGGAGGTTGCTATCATCGGCGGCGGGCCGGGCGGTATCGTCGCGCTGAAAGAGATGCTGGCAGCAGGTGTCACCCGCATCGCGTTGCTGGAGTGCGAGCCGTGCATCGGCGGGCTTTTTTCCCGTGGCTATGATGGATTGCAGCTGACGTCCTCTGCCCTGCTCAGCATGTTTTCAGATTTCCCGATACCGCCGGGAAAAGACAACCATTTCTGGACCAAGGACGAAGTGGTGTCCTATTGGACGGCCTATGCTGATCACTTTGGCATAACCCCCTTTCTTCGCCTCAATCACGCGGTAACTGGCATCCGGCGCGAGGCGGACGGCTGGCATGTCGGACTGATCGGACGCGCCCCGCTGCACGCAGACAAGGTGATCCTGGCTACGGGCAACAATGTCGCGCCCAATCTTCCCGATTGGCATGGTCAGTTGACGGCAGTTCCCAGTCTTCATTCTGGGGCTTATCGCAATCCAAAGATTTTTGAAGGCAAGAATGTAGTGATCGTGGGGGGCGGCGAGTCTGCGGCTGACATCACGCTGGAAATCGCCCACGTCGCGCAGAGCTGCACAGTCAGCCTTCGCGGCGGTCCGGGCTGGATCGTGCCGCGCCATCGTGGCGAGACAGCTGCCGATCTGTCGACCCATCGCGCCTTCTGGAAACTGCCCGCGTCGACTGGCCCGATCACAAGCGCTGTACTACTTCGCGCCGACCGTCGCAGAGCAAAGTCTGACCCCGTACTCGCCGAGGTGGTGCGCCTGAACGAAAGCGTGGCCTCGCCGCTAGGGGTACGGGGAACCTTTGGAACCAAGAGCCTTGGTCTGGCGCAAGCGGTTGTCTGGCATGGCGCCCGTCGCGTGGGTGGCATCGTCAGCGCCAAACAGAGCGGGCGCGAGCTGCTGACCGAAGACGGCACGCGGATCAAGGATGTCGATATTATTCTATTTGCCACCGGCTATCGCAGCGGTGCGCCGATCCTGCCCAAAGAACTGCGCGACACCGATCCGCGCCTTCTCTATAAACACATGATAGACCCGGATGTAGGTGCTAGCCTGATCCGCATTGGGTTTGCTCGTCCACCATTTGGAAGCCAGTTCCCTATTATGGAGATGCAGGCACGTCTGGCGGCACGCATTGTAACTGGGAGGCATAGGCTTCCCAGCGCGGAGCGTCTGCGGTCAGCCGCGCGCGCCGATGCGGACCGTCTGCTTTGTCAGTTCGGCAAGAGCGGGCAGCGCGTGCGCGGTCTCGTGGACTATGGCCACTATCTGGACGATCTCGCACAGCTGATTGGATGCAAGCCGCGCCTCTGGGGGCTGCTACTAACGCGCCCTAAGCTTTGGATGCGCGTGCAATACGGCGCGATGCAGTCAAGTCAGTACCGACTTTCAGGTCCCGGAGCCTGTCCTGAATTGGCCGAATCCATCCTGCGCGACCTGCCACTTTGCCCTTCGCCGCATGTCCTGCGTGCCGGATTGGCAGGGTTGGCCTTTCATGTTTGCACCCTGGGCCCGATCCGCCACGCCGTGCGGCGGTTGCTCGCCGGGAGGATCAAAGGTTGGCGCGTGCAGCATCTGAACCGGTCGTCTTAAGCTAATAGGTGAATGCGTCCTGTTATGTCTTGGGGTAACCAATGTGGCATCGTCGGTTTCGGACACGGGCAGACGTCGTCGGTGCACGGCTCTGTTGCACAAATCAACTGAAGGCTGGATGTCCCCTTTCCCCGGACAGACCTATCCCACGACTTCTGTGACGGGTATGCCGAGTGCGGTGAAGCCGTTCAGGACGGCCACACGGATCTGGAACTCTGCCACCTGACGGTCGAAGTCCCGCGCCATGAGGCGCTGACCCAGCAATTTCACACAATGCATCTTCGTCTCGACGCGCCTTCGGCGGTGGTAACCGCTCCATCGTCGCCAGATGGTCCGACCGAAACGTCTTGATGCGCGCAGGGCTTCGTTTCGCGCGATCGCCCCCGTCGAGTCAGGCTTCCACGGCTTTGCGTTTTTACGGGGCGGTATGATGGCGGCTGCGCTGCGAGCCGCAATGGCCTCGTGGCACTTGCGGGTGTCGAAGGCACCATCGGCGGTGACGCTGGCGATCTCTTGATCGGGCGGGATCTGGTCGAGCAGTTCTGGCAGCATGGGCGCGTCGCCCACGTCGCTGGTCGTGAACTCGGCCGCCCGGATTTCCAGCGTTTGCTCGTCAAT
>CANNIA010000064.1 GCA_947504705.1 Paracoccaceae bacterium | reverse complement strand
TTTCTTGAAATCATTGGCACCTTTGATTGCGTCACCACCCGCGAAGGCGGGAAAGGCGAGCAGGCAAAGAGCAGCATAAAGGCTTACGGTTCGCATCGGGTTCTCCATTGGGTGATGTCACGGCTTGGCTATTGATGCCTAATCAAGAGAGCCCTTCAATCTGGGCATCAGGGAAGGAAGTCAACACCGATACCAGTGATTCTCGATCCGGCATCAGGCAGGCGGCCGTGGAAATGGCGTCCGCAAGGGCGCAGGACGGGGCGCTGACAGAAACGGACTGCCATAGTGCGGGCGCCGTCAGGCCAGTGATGGGGTTGATGATATGCCCGACAGTTCCCTTGGTATCGAACACGGTCCCCAAAGGCGAAGATGTCGCCAGCGCACGCATGGAAAGCTTGACATTGCCGCCGCTGGCCAATTTGATGGGCCATCCCCGCGCGCCCGGCATCTGACCCAAGGCACGGAACTCACCAGTGTTGATCAGAATATCAATCAGCCCCTCGTTGGCCAGCAACTCCGCTACCTTGTCGGCGATGAAGCCTTGCGCAATTCCGTTCAGGGTCAGTGCCGCTCCGGCAGGCAGCTTGACAGCATTGCTGTCATAGATGACCCGCGGCCATCCGACCAAGTGCAGAGTGCGCGCGATCTGTTCCGGGGCTGGCGCATTTCCTGCGGCGTAGCTTGTGGCGTAAAGCTGCCAAAGCGGCTGGATCGTCGGGTCGAAAAGCCCTTGCGTGGCTGTGTGGACCCGACCGCATAGCGCCAGACATTCCAGCAACTCGAACGGCGGCGCATCCAGCCGGCCGGTGGCGTTCAACTGCGACAGGGAAGAGGTCGCACGATACAGACTGAAAATGCCTTCAAGCCGGTCGATTTCGGCAACAGCACGGGCAATGATGGCATCGGCATCCGGATGGCTGAGATAGATCGCGGCCTCTGCCCCCAGGGCTGTGCCGTGCCATTGCGTGATTGTCGCGGCATGGGCGGGCAGCGGCAGCAGCGTCGCTGCGGTGAGGGTCAAGAAGCGGCGGCGGGTCAAGTTGGGCATGTCAGTCTCCGGTAGGGGCCGAAAGCGCGCGCAGGCGGGCGGAATAGTCGGTATCGGATGTGTCGGATGTGTCAGGGGCGGCGCTGATGGCGACGGCGGCGTCGGATATTTCTGCCAAGGGCATCACCTGTCCGCCGTTTTGCGCGGCGAAGGCTTGTGCTTTGATCGGGTCACTGAAAGGCACGAATTCGGGCGCATCCATGCCGCCCTTGGCCGAGGAACCCACCACATACACAGCCTTGTCCGCCGCGATCCAGTTGGTGGCACCGGGGTCGGCCCAACTGATTGCGGCCCCCATGTCACTGACATAGGTGGCGATGACGGTGTCGGCCTGTTCGGGCATCCGCAGATAGGCCACGGCGTCGCGGACTTGGCTGAAGAACAAGGGGGCGCCCGGATAGGTGGCAAGGTGGATCTGCGCTTTGGGGCCGGGGTGTTCCAATAGTTCCATCTGGCAGAAATAGCCGGTGGAATCGGCCGTCATCGCCACCGGCAAGGGCATTGCCGCGTCTTCCTTGCAGGCGCTCACCAGCAGCAAGCAAAGCATCAGGTGCTTCATGGTGTCACCTTGCGAAAAGCAGCGGTGGCTAACGCTATGGCAGCCAGCGGCCACAGCAGGATCGAGGTGAGCGATGCCCAGATCGGGATCGTGTTGGCAGCACCCGCCACCCCAGCCGCCGCAGAGGTGGCCTGCGAAGCGGCAAGGTTGTAAAGCCGGAACGCATCCGCCGGGTTTGCCAACAAGGCCAGCGGGAAAACCTTCGTTGTGAAGATACCGCCGTTGTCGGCGACGATGGCAGCAAGCAGGCCTAGATCATACAGCACGATCAGCCCCAGCCAGACACCGATTGCCAGCCCGGCCGCGCCTGATGGTCGGCGCGCCAGCGCCGATGCCGCGTAGCCAACTCCAAGAAAGGTAGCCCCCAACAGCACCGAGGACCACAGCAGACGCCACAGCGCCGGAAGCCCTGCGATGGCCTCGCCGTCCACCGCCAGCGCAGCAACGGCGGCGATGCCGTAACCCACCGCAACCGCCAGCGTCAAAATCGCCAGATGCGCCAATAGTTTGCCCAGCAAAATCTCGGGCCGCGACACCGGGTAGGTCAGCAGCAGTGACAGTGTGCCGCGTTCAACCTCGCCTGCAATCGCGTCAAATGACATCAAAAGCGCCACCAGCGGCACCAGATAAACCGCAAGGCTGGTCAGGCTGGCGACCACAACCGACAGCCGATCCGCGCCGATGGTTCCGGTGGCAGAGGACCCCGCCGCCGAAAGCACAAGCGAAAACAGCGCCATCATGGCGATTGATATTGCGACCCAGCGGTTGCGCACTGCGATGCGGAACTCGGCCCCGGCAGTGGCGGTGATGCGGTTCATTGCCCGGCCCTTTTGCTGAAATGGCTATAGATGTCCTCAAGCGAGGGGGGGTGCACGTCGATGTCGGCGACTTTGCTGCCAAGCTCGGTGATCCGTGCCAGCAGCCGCAGCTTGTCGTTTTGATCGCAGCTTAGCGTCAGGGTTTCGCCAGTCGCGGTGGCTTCTGGCAAGGCAAGGGCAACTTCGGCCAAGGCCTCCCGCTGCGGGGTGACCTGGAAGCTGACGGGAAGTGCAGCGCTGCGGCGCAGATCGCCAAGACTGCCCTCTGCCACCAGAACGCCGCCCGACAGGATCAATATCCGGTCGGTGCGCGCCTCGACTTCGGTCAGCGCGTGTGATGACAGCAGGATCGAGGCACCTTCTGCGGCAAGTCCGTCCAGCAATTCATAGAAATCGCGGCGCGACACCGGGTCCAGGCCGCCTGTCGGTTCATCCAGCACCAAAAGCTGAGGTTTGCCAATAAGGGCCTGTGCCAGACCGACGCGCTGACGCATGCCTTTCGAATAGGTGCCAATCCGGCGTTTGGCGGCCGGGCCGAGGCCGACACGTTCCAAAAGGCCGATGCCGAGCGCGGAATTTTCACCGCGCAGTGCGAGGTAGTGTCGGATTTGTTCCAGCCCGGTCAAGGCCGGGTGGAAGGCGGCGTTTTCCGGCAGATAAGCCACCTGACGGCGTGCCGCAGGCGAACCCGGCGCGGCACCTGTCACCAGCAACTCCCCTGAATCATAGGGGATCAGACCAAGTATGATCTTCATCATTGTCGATTTTCCGGCACCGTTGTGCCCAAGCAAAGCCACCCGTTCGCCGGGGGCGACGGTCAGCGACACCTCGGACAGCGCGCGCTGCGACCCGTAGGTCTTAGTCAGACATTGAAGTGTCAGAGTCGGTGTCATGGGATGGATCTTTCAGCCAGCGGTCGCCCACAAGGGCCTGCATCGCGGCAATATCAACAGGGATTTCGATTGCAGTGGCGACAATCAGCGGATGGTTGTCAACGACGCCGCCAGGCAGCATCGCGGGAAAGGAAGACTGGCTCCAGTGGATCAGTTGCACGGCGGGCGAGCCCATCAGCAGTGCGGCTGCGGGTTGCGACCACAGAATGCTGTCCATCAGGTCATTGGGGCGAAACGGGCTGTCGGCAATTCCGTCACCGTTCAGATCGAAAACCGCGTGATCCGACCAGAAATTGCCGCGCCCCTCATAGCTCCACTCGATTTTGCGCGAGCCCACATATTTCACCTGGGTGCGGTTGCCGATGAATGCGTTGCCGGTCATCGCAATGCCCTCAGAGCCTGCGGTAAAATGGATGCCGATATTGCAGCCTTCGAAACGGTTGCCGACAAACAGGTTTTTGTTGGCGTCATAGATGAAGGTGCACTTTGCGGCACCCTGTACCAGATTTCCCGAGAAATCAGACCGGTTCGATCCGTTTATCATCAATCCATGGTCGCGGTCGGTCAGCGACATGTTGTCCACGACCTTGACATCGTTCGAAAACATGATTGCAAATCCAAGGTGATTGCCGATCGAGATGTTGCCGGAAACCTCGGAGTCCTGAGTGTACATGTAATGCACCGCAAAGCGCAGGTCGCGGAACAGATTGTTGCGAAAGATATCCTTGCTGGATGTATTCGAGAAGATGCCATCGCGGCCCCAGCGGATGTCGTTATGCTCGACGATCAGGTTGGGACTTTTCCAGACATAGACACCATTGCCGCGTTGGTTCATTCGGGCGGTCTGACGGCCCTCGATTACGTTGCCCCGCACAATGCAATCAGTGCACCCATGCATGTCGATGCCGTGGAAGTTGTCGGTCAGATGGTTGCCTTCAATCAGAATTCGGGCAACGCCTTTGACGGTTTTTATTCCCGAATCCATGGTGTCGCCGCGCCCGCCGGAGTGGGATATTTCCAATCCTTTCAACGAAATATCGCTACCGGTCAGGGTGACGACTGTCCCCTCGCTCTGACCATCCAGCACCGCGCCTGTTTCGCCTTGCAAGGCAAGCGCATGGTCAATCACAAATGGCCCAGGATAGATGCCCGGCGAAAGCAGAAGCACATCGCCGGGGTGTGACCCGGCGATGGCGGCTTGCAGGCTGCCTGCCCCCGGCCCGACATGTACCTCTTCGGCTAACGCAGGAAGCGCCAGCAGACACAGGACAAGGCGCGGGAGCAGACGCATCACTTATGCCGACGGTTCGACAAACATACGTCCGCGCATTTCCATGTGCAGCGCATGACAGAACCACTGGCAGTAATACCAGTGCACCCCGACTTGGGTTGCCACGAAAGTAACCGAAGACGTGGCCAGCGGCCCGATTTCCATTGCGATGCCGTGGTTGCCAAGCGTGAAGCCGTGGGTCAGGTCGTCGATGTCATCGAGGTTGGTCACGATGACCGTCACCTCATCGCCCTGCTTGACGGTGAAGCTTTCCAAGCTGAAGGCCGGCGCCTGGCTGGACATATAGACCCGCACCTTGTTGCCATCGCGGATGATCTGATCCTGATAGTCGTCCAGGTTCACGCCATCAGCCTCGGCCTGTTTGCGGGTCTCGGCCCACATCGGGTCTTGGCGATTCCACACCGACAGCGGGTTCACCTTGGACACATGGACCGCAATCGCGTCATGGGGCTCGGCGAATTGTGGGCCGTCATGCACAACCACCATCTTGTCGCCGGAAATGTCGATCAGCTGATCGTTCTCTGGCTTCAAGGGCCCGACGTTGATGAAACGATCTTTGGAGAATTTGCACAGGCAAACCAACCACTTGCCATCGGCGTCCAGCGTTTCGCCCATCGAGGATTTCAGGTGACCCGGCTGATATTGCACATCGATCTTGTCAAGAATCGGATCAACCGCTTCGCCGTTGTAGGCCTTGATCGCGGTTTCGATGTTCCACTTCACCACCTGGCTATCGAGGAACAGCGTCGTGAACGCGTTACCCTTGCCGTCGAAAGCGGTGTGCAGCGGACCAAGCCCCAATTCGGGCTCGGCGACCACGACCGAACGCAGATCGATGTCCGACTCGAAAAGCGCATCCAGCTTGGTCACGTCGATCACCGTCACGGTTGGCGATAGTTTGCCGCCAATGCACAGGTGGATCTTGTCGGGCGCCATGTTGCAGCCATGCGGGTTGTTGGCGATCGGGATGTAACGGGTGTAGTTCTTGTTCGACCCTTTCCGCCCGTCGATGATCTTGCAGCCGTTCAGCTCGATGAAATCCCCTGCTGCAATGCCCTTTTCGATCTCGGCAATGTTGAAGACCACGACATGGTCCATCTCGGACGAGGTCATGTCGGCCAGCGTCATGCCCATTTCCGAGTTGTACGAGGTCGAGAAGGCCCATTTGCCTTCGTAATCGGCATCGGTATTGTCAAGGTTGCCGGAAACCTGCACTTGCCAAGCCACGCGGAACGCCTCGGTGTCGACGGCGGTGAAGATATTGGTGTAGGTGGTCGGATCGTTCATCGTCGATCCGTCGTTGTTCAGCGGCGTTTCATCCTCGCCGTTGCAGAACAGGTAGTTCGACGCCGGCCATTTTTGCGGCCGCATGCCGTGGATGCCACGGGCGTTCGGGATTTCCAGAACCTTGTCGGTCTTCATCACATCGCAGCGGACGCGGGCAACGCGGGTGTTGGCCTTGTCGTTGCCGAACAGATATTTGCCGTCATATCTGCCCTCGGTAAAGGACATGTGGACGTGGTGCAGGTCGCCGTTATCATGCACAACCTGATTGTTGGCGGCAAGATAGGCCTTGGTTTCTTCCGTCATCGTCTCGTTCAGGATGCGGCGGGATTCGTTGGTCCGTCCCCAGCCGGTAGCCGAGCAGCGGTTGAACACCGGAATCCGCATCAGCTCGCGCATCGAGGGGATGCCAAGAATACGCATCTCGCCCGACTGGCCCGAAGACCAGAAGCCGTAGTATTCATCAAGCTGGCCCGGGGCCACGCTGGCGCTGGTGCCTTCTGCCAAGGCCGAAGTGGCGGTAGCGGCTACCAGCCCGGCGGCGCCGGTCATCAGTGCCAGACGCGGCATGCCCGTGCTGCCCAGCACGGCGGCTCCGGTCGCGCTTGCGCCCAAAAGCCCACGGCGGCTGATGCCGTTTTTTTCGTTCTCAGACATGTTTCGGTCCTTTTACATTGGGGTGGTTGATCAGATCGCCGCGAGGCCGGATTGGCCCTTCGGCACTTCCCACCGCCGCCCGCCGTTTCACTTGGCGGATGACAACAGGGCAAAGGGTTTTGCTTTGGTAAAGCACCTGACAATTCAGGCAGTTGACGCATTCGTTCGGGTTGATCTCGCCCGTCGGGTGAATCGCCTGGACCATGCAGTTGTTGGCGCAGGTCCGACAGGGCGTGCCACAGTCGGCGTAACGCTTGAGCCAGTCGAACATCCGCAGGCGCGCCGGGATGGCAAGGGCTGCGCCCAACGGGCACAGATAGCGGCAGAAAAAGCGTTCGACAAAAAGACCCGCAACCAGCAACGCCACCACATAGGCCACGAAGGGCCAGGCACGGACGAACTTCAGCACAATGGCGGTCTTGAAAGGCTCGACCTCGGCCCAGTGCTCGGCCTGCTCGATCGACATCAGCGACACGCCGAACAACCCCAGAAAGATCATGTATTTCAAGGGCCACAAGCGTTCGTGCAGGCCCCAAGGCAAGGTCCATTGCGGAATGTGCAATGCACGCGCGATCTTGTTGGTCAACTCTTGCAGCGCACCAAACGGGCAGAGCCAGCCGCAATAGGCACCGCGCCCCCAGAACAGAAGGGAAGCCGCCACCGAGAACCACAGGATAAAGGTCAGCGGATCGAGCAAGAAGGCCTGCCAGCTGAAACCGTCCACCAATGCGCCGAACAGCGCCATCAGGTTGACGACCGACAGTTGCGCGTTGGCATACCACCCGAGGAACACCAGCGTTACCGTCAAAAAGCCGATGCGGAACCAATAGAAGCCACGGGCATTGCGGGTGGCAAGGCCTTGGAAGAAGAACACCAGTGTCAGCACCGACAGCATGGCGGCAAGCACAGCGATTTCAACTTTCTTGCCGTGCCAGATCTTCTGCCAAAGCGCCGTTTGGGCTGCGGTTTCGTCCTGCGCCGGGGCCACAGTTTCTACCGGGACCGGGATGTTGCGCAAGTAGTGCGCCGGCAATTGGTATGCGAGGTCAAAGGTGATGAAGACCTTCTCCAATGCCGCAACCTGCCGCTGCACCAGAAGTTGGATACGGAAGGGTCTGGTCGGGTCAAAGCCACTGTCGGCCGGGATGCGGAAGAGATCGGTTTCGGTGAAGTCCGGCACGCCTTTGGCCGTGATCCCCACCAGCCTTTTATGGTCGCGGTCGTGAAAACGGACGGACACGTCATCTTGCACCAGCACGATGCGATCAAAGATGCCGCCGCGCACATAGCCCGACCCCTTGAACGAATAGATGCCTTTGCCCGCGATCATCAGAGCGTGATCGCCGAGTTTCAGCCAAGTCTTCAGGTTCGTCTGCTCGTCCAAACTCAGGAGCGCCTGAGCGATAGCGGGGATCGAAACCAGTGCCACCTGCATTTCGGCAAAAATGCTGTCGGCAGGGGCGGTTTCCGGTTTCGCATTGGCGCGCGGATCGTTAAGCCCATCAAACGCCGCGTTTACCTGCCCCACGTCCAGCGACAATCGACGTAAGGTGCCGTCACCTTCCATCGCCATCCAGTCGGCGGGTGCGGTGGCAGTGGGATCAATCTCGACCGTGGCGGCGGCAATCTCGTCACTGGCAAGACCACCCAAGCCCAAGGTGCGGGCGACCTTCAGGCCAGAGCGCAGAATGGAATCGTCCAGCACCATCACCGTGACAGTCGCGCCCGAGATGATGTTCAGATCATGTTTGCCACCCGATTTCGCCTGGGCCACAAGGTCCATACCGATATAGCCTGCGGCCAGCGCCTTGACCTTGGCGTCCGGTATGCCGATCAGGACGATGGGTTCGGAATGTTTTACCAGCTTCACGCCAGTGATCACGCCCGCCTGATCGACGGCGACCATGGTGTGGATCGGCTTGCCGGAATAACCCGTGGTGCCGACGAAATCCGAGGTTACAAAGGCCCAGCCAATCTGCTGCCCACCTTTGAGCACCGGGGCCACGGCCAGATCGTCACGGATCGGACCAAACCCGTCGGCACCCGCGACAAGATCGGCGGCCGCCACCTCGGGCAGATACTTGGCCAGCACTGTCTCGGCCTGGGCCGGCGCTGCAAGCGCACATAAGATCCCCAAAAGCTGGGCAATCATTGTCAGGCGGTGGCGCAGAAAAGACAGCAACATCAATTACAAACCTTTCGGGGGCGCGCGTGCCTGCGCAGGCCCTTTGGCATGGAGCAGGGTGAAGCCGATGGACAGAACCGGGGCTTCGATCGACCGCCGTTGCAGGATTGGGGCAGCCACGACGTAAGCGGGCAAGCCGAGCGCAGCTGTCAGCTGGCATTCGGGGCAGCTTGAACAATAATGCCGGGATTTGGGCTCGACGGGCTGACCGTCTGAATTCACCACGACGGTTTTGACCTGGCCATCGGCGCAAATGACAAGTTCGGAGATCGTTGCGGTCTCAATGGCCATCGACAGCTGTGCCGCTGCAACTTGCACGCCTGAAACGGTCAGCGCCAAAATCACTGAAATGCGGATCAGAAGGTATTCCACGCTGCGCCTCATCCTTGCCTCTTGCCGGATCGCAATCACGTCAGCCTTGATTCAGATCAAGCAGAATATCCTATTCAGACACACGGTGTCTGCGGCCTTCGGTCGGCCCTCGATTTCGGCCATTTCCAATCGGAGGATTTCGGAAGACGCGATCGTGTCCCTGGGCGTGGTGTAGGTTGTGGCTGAGGTGGTCACCGGCGTTTTCCGGCTAGGGTCTGGTTGCTAACGCCAACCTTGACCGGAGATTGCACCAATGACCGACGAGATGATGAACCTGCGGGCGCTTGTTGAGAAGACGCCCGATGCCGATCTGTTGCGCGAGATGATCGGTTTTGCCGCTGAACGGTTGATGGAGCTGGAGGTG
>CANNIA010000063.1 GCA_947504705.1 Paracoccaceae bacterium | reverse complement strand
TGGCGACGGCCCTGCCGCATTGCCTTTTCAGCCGGTTGCAGGAAAGCTTCCCCCAACCGGCACAAACGCCGCCCGCCCCGGAAAGCTGCCCATGCCTCCTGCCCTGCGCATCCTTGGCCTTCTCGCCCTCCTGATGGCCGCTCCCGCGCTTGCCCAGACCCTTGATGACCGCCACCTTCCCGTCGTTCCCATGACGGCACAGGACCGCGCTACGCTGGTGGCTAGCCTGCTTTCCCCTACCGATCCGGCAAAGCTGTCCGCTGCCGAAGCCATGCCTGGCGGAACCGCGACAATTCCCTTTACCGAAAAGGATGACGCCTTTTCCCAACCCTCCGCTGGCTTCACCGAAGACCGACTGCACAGCTTCAACCGGGGCAACGGCCTTTTCCGCAAGCTCTGGATCGCGGCCCCGTCCGAGATCAAAACCTCTGACGGCCTTGGCCCGCTTTACAACGCCCGCTCCTGCCAAGCCTGCCACCTGAAGGACGGTCGCGGCCATCCGCCTGAGGGGCCAGAGGATGACCGGATCTCGATGCTCCTCCGCCTCTCCCACTTGGGCGGGACCAGCCCAGAAGGGATCGCCGACTGGATTGCCACCTCGCCCGACCCGGCTCTGGGTGGCCAGCTGCAGGACTTCGCCGCGCCGGGCCTTGCGGCCGAGGGGCAGTTTTACGTCACCTACACCGAAACCCCCGTAACCCTTGCCGATGGCACAATCGTCAACCTCCGCGCCCCGGACTATTCCCTCACCCCCGCCGAGTCCGATGGCATCCTCCTGTCGCCTCGCGTCGCCCCGCAGATGATCGGCCTTGGTCTGCTGGAGGCGATCCCTGCCGCCGACATCCTGGCCCTCGCCGACCCGGATGACCTGAACCACGACGGCGTTTCCGGACGCCCCCAGATCGTACCCTCGGTCGAATTCGGCGTGCCGATGCTGGGTCGCTTTGGCCTGAAGGCCGGGGCGCCGACAATCCGCGAACAGACGGCGGCAGCACTGGCAATGGATATGGGCCTCTCGAACCCGCTTTACCCTGACCCCTGGGGCGATTGCACCGAAGCCGAGGCTTCCTGCCGCACCGCCCCGCATGGGCAGGAACCTGGCCTCCGCGATGGGTTGGAGGTTGACCGCGAACGGCTCGACCTTCTGACCTTCTACGCCCGCAACCTTGGCGTCCCGGCCCGTCGCGAGGCCGATGACACGACGGTTCTGAAGGGCAAAGACATCTTCGAAGCCACCGGCTGCGCCGCCTGCCATCAGCCAAGCTTCGTCACCCTGACGCTGCAGGAGCAGCCCGAACAAAGCGCGCAAGCGATCTGGCCCTATACTGACGTCTTGCTGCACGACATGGGGCCGGGCCTTGCCGACAACCGCCCCGAGGGCCGCGCCTCCGGCACCGAATGGCGCACCGCGCCCTTGTGGGGGATTGGCCTGACCGAGATCGTCTCGGGCCACACGCAATTCCTTCACGATGGCCGGGCGCGCAGCCTGCTTGAGGCGATCCTTTGGCATGGCGGCGAGGCTGGGGCGCAGCGCGATACCGTCGCGGCGATGACCGCCGAAGATCGGGAAGCACTGTTGGCCTTTGTTGGCAGCCTTTAGGCGGGGTTTGCCGCCGGAAGCCCCAACCGCAGCAGCGCCTGATCCAGCGGCGTCCAGTCCTCGACCTCCAGCCGCACGACCAGAACCAGCACCTTAGCTAGCCATGCCCGCGGCAAACGCGCCGCATCCTTTTCGGTGGTGACCATCTCGGCCCCAACGGCCTGCGCTTCGCCCTCAAGCCGGCGGAGCAGCGCTTCGGACAAAGGCTCGTGGTCGGCCAATGCCTCGGCCCGCAGCACATCGGCCCCAAGACCGCGCAGAGTTGCAAAGAAACGGGCCGGGTCGGCAATTCCGGCAAAGGCCAGCGCGCGCGTCCCCTGCCAATCCATGCCCGTCGCCAGCGGCTGCAAGGCCCCGGTCAGGACCGGCAAGGTGATCTTCTCGCCCCACTCTGCCCAAAACTTCGCCTGCGCCGCCGGATCGCCAATCGCCAGAACCATATCGGCCCGCGCCAGCCCGACCGAGACCGGTTCCCGCAAGGGTCCCGCAGGGATCATCCGGCCGTTGCCAAAGCCCCGCGCAGCATCAACGACGACCACCGACAGCGCGGGCTTGACCGAGGGATTCTGGAACCCGTCATCCATCAGGATCACGCCCGCCCCCGCCGCCTCGGCCGCACGCACCCCTGCGGCGCGGTCGCGGGACACCCAGACCGGCAGCATCGAGGACAGAAGCAGCGGTTCATCCCCAACCTCAGCCGCCGTATGACGACGCTCCTCGACCAGCACCGGCCCAGTCAGGGACCCGCCATAGCCCCGGCTGACCACATGCACGGCCTGCCCCCGCGCCATCAGCCTTTGCCCCAGCGCAATCACGGTGGGGGTCTTCCCCGCCCCGCCCGCCCCAAGGTTGCCAATACAGATCACCGGCACCCCGGCCCGATAGCCCGGACGCCGTAGCCGCCGCGCCGTCGCCAGCCCGTAAAGCCAGCCCAACGGCGTCAGCAGCTGCGCCACAAGGCCGGGCCGTTCCGGCGAAGTGAACCAATATCCCGGAGCGCGCATCAGACTTCCCCGTCCATCAGGTCGCGAATGCCCTCCAGCACCAGCCCTGTCACCTCGGCCCCGTCGCTGGCCACACCCCAGGCCGACTGCGCCAGCCGCGCAGCCCGGTCAGGGGCCATCAGATCGCCCAGCGCATCGGTCAGATCGGTAGGCGAGGCCACCGCCCGCGTCGCCCGTGCAGCACCAAGCCGCCCAAAGACCGCGCCATAGCGCCCTATCTTCGGTCCATGGATGATTGCCGACCCCAGTGCCGCCGCCTCCATCGGGTTGTGCGTTGGCCCCTGTCCGTTCAGGCTGCCGCCCAGAAAGGTCACCGGGGCCAGCCGATACCACAGCCCGTATTCCGCCGGGTTGTCGACGACAAAGACCTCGACCGCCGGATCGGGCTCTTCGTCCAGCGCGCGCTGCGCCACGACCCAGCCTTCGCCCTCCTCCAGCCGCCGCGCCCGTTCACCTGCCTGGGCCGGATCATCCGGCGCCAATATCAGCAGCAGCCGGTGCGAATGCTGCATCGCCGCCCGATGGGCGCGCAGAACCATGGCTTCCTCGGCCAGTGGCAGACCCGCCGCAAACCAGACCGGCCGCGTCGCCAACAGCTCGGCCAACGTTGCCCGCTCGGCCTCGGTGCAGGGCAGGGCCGCACTTTCCTCTTCCATCCGCCCGGTCACCGATGTCAGCGCTGCCCCGGCCTTTCGGAACGCCTTCGCCCCGGTCTCATCAATCGCCAACACCTGCTGGAATGCCGACAGGGCCGTCCGCATCAGCCCCGGATACCAGCCATCCCGATCCCGCAAAAAGCGCGGGGCCCGGGCGTTGACCATGGCCAGGGGGATCTTCCGTTCAGCCGCCTGATGCAACAGCGTCGGGCGCAACTCACCGTCCGAGAAAATCCCGACATCGGGCCGCCAATGATCCAGAAAGGCCTTGGCATCGGCGGGTGTCTCTTTCGGCGGGGCTTGCAAGATCACCCCCTCACGTGGGGATAGTGGCTCGGTCGTGGTCATCAACACTGCCACCCCATCATCCTCGGTCAACCGGCGGGCCAAAGCAAACATCGGGCTGGCAAGCGCCTCGCTCGGGACATGCAGCCAGACCAGCGCCCCCGCGGGCCGGGGCGGACGTTGCGTCTCTTCACTCGCCTCGCGGCGGTGTCCCAGATTGTAAAGCTTTAGCCCGAACGAAGCGACCATCGATCAGCCGTTGAACGCCTCGGTCGCGGACCCGGCCTTGGCCTCGTCGCGCAGCCGGTAAAGATGGGCGATGAAATAGCGCGTGTGGGCGTTGTCCACCGTGCGCTGCGCGCTGGCCTTCCAAGCGGCAAAGGCCTGCTCATAATCGGGGAAAATCCCGACGACATCAATCTGCGACACGTCCCGAAAGACATTGCTTTGCGGGTCGACAAGCTCTCCCCCGAAAACAAGATGCAAACGCTGCGCCATGGCGGCCCCCCTTCAATTGATCGGCGTGACCCTATCTGCTTCGGCCCGCCGACGGAAGATGGGCCCATTTTTCGGTGGTCAGGATATCCGCCACTTGCGAAATGGTACCAGAGAGGCAACATTGCGTCGGCGCCTTCGAGCGCGGGTTTCATATTAAGGGGGTTCACCATGGGACTTGATGCTCTTTTGGGTTCGTCGGGTGTCTATCTTGCAATTGCACTTTTCATCATCATCAGCCTCTACCTTGGCGTTCGGATCGTGCCGCAGTCCGAAAAGCATGTGGTCGAACGCTTTGGCCAGCTTCGCTCGGTGCTTGGGCCGGGCCTGAACTTCCTCGTGCCGTTCCTTGACCGGATCGCGCACAAGGTGTCGGTGCTGGAACGCCAGTTGCCAAACGCCTCGCAGGACGCCATCACCGCCGACAACGCGCTGGTGAAAGTCGAGACCTCGGTCTTCTACCGCGTGACCGAACCGGAAAAGACCGTCTACCGGATCCGTGACGTTGACGGCGCCATTGCCACCACCGTCGCCGGTATCGTCCGGTCGGAAATCGGCAAGCTGGAACTTGACCAGGTGCAGTCGAACCGGGCCCAGCTGATCGACCGCGTGCGCGAGCAGGTCTCGGCCATGGTCGATGACTGGGGCGTCGAAGTGACCCGCGCCGAGATTCTGGACGTGAACCTGGACGAGGCGACCCGTGCCGCAATGATGCAGCAGCTGAACGCCGAACGCGCCCGCCGCGCCCAGGTGATGGAGGCCGAGGGCAAGAAACGCTCGGTCGAGCTTGCCTCGGACGCCGATCTATACGCTGCCGAGCAGGCCGCAAAGGGCCGTCGCATCACCGCAGATGCCGAGGCCTATGCCACCAGCGTCATTTCGGTCGCGATCAAGGAAAATGGTCTCGAGGCTGCCCAGTTCCAGGTCGCACTGAAACAGGTCGAGGCGATGCAGGCCATCGCTTCGGGTGATGGCAAACAGACCATCCTGATCCCGGCTCATGCGCTTGAGGCTTTTGGCGATGCGTTCAAGATGCTGAAGGGGCGTGGCTAAGATGTTTGACCAGCTGATTGGGTCATGGTGGGCGTGGGTGATCCTTGGCTTCCTGCTTGGGATCCTTGAAGTTGCCGTTCCCGGCTTCATCTTCCTTGGGTTTGCAGTCGGGGCGATCCTGACCGGGATCACCGTCGGCCTTGGCATCCCTGGTGGGCCGACGGCCCTGTTCCTGATCTTTGCCGTCACCTCGGTTGTCGCCTGGATCGCGCTCCGGCGTTTGGTTGGCGTCCGGCTTGGCCAGGTCAAGATCTGGGACCGCGACATCAACGACGGCCCTTAAGCGGGCAAAGCGGTGGATTTCGTCGGGGCCAAGGCCGCCTTTTTCTGTGGTGCCACGGTCCTGACCTATCTGCGGGATGATCTGCCCGGCCTTGGCTGGGCGGATCATTGGGACCTTCCCGGTGGCGGGCGCGAAGGCATGGAAGATCCCGCAACCTGTCTTCTGCGCGAGTTGGATGAGGAATTTGGCCTCCGCCTTTCCCCCGACCGCCTGCTCTGGCAGCGGGTCTTTCCGTCGATACCCGATCCCGAACGCCCCGCGATCTTTTTCGCGGGCAAGCTGACCCGGTCCGAAGTATCCGCCATCCGCTTTGGCGACGAAGGCCAGGGCTGGGTGATGATGCCCGTCACCCGCTTCCTGACCCATCCTCGCGCCGTGCCGGAACTCCAGCGCCGCACCGGGATTGTCTGGGCGGAATGGGGTGCCGCGCCATGACTCAAAGTGTCCTATGCATCGGCGAGTGCATGGTCGAATTCTTTCCTCAGCCCGACGGCAGCTATGCCCAAGGCTTTGCCGATGACACATTCAACATGGCTTGGTATCTGCGCCGCTGCCTTCCCGCCGACTGGACGGTCGACTACTTCACCGCTCTTGGCGACGATCCCATGTCCGACCGCATGGCCGCTTTCATGTCAGACGCCGGAATCGGCACCCGCCACATCCCCTGCCTTCCCGGCCTTGCCCCCGGCCTTTACGTCATCTCGCTGCAAGACGGAGAACGCAGCTTCTCCTACTGGCGCAGCCAATCCGCCGCCCGCCACTTGGCCCAAGACGCCACCGCCCTGTCGCGCGCTTTTGAAGGGGTGGGGCTGCTGGTCCTCTCTGGCATCACCCTCGCGATCCTGCCCGATCCCGACCGCCAGACCCTGCTTGATGCCGTCGCAACAGCACGCAAACAAGGCAGCCGGGTCGCCTTTGACCCCAACATCCGCCCCCGGCTCTGGGAAAACCCAGAAACCATGCGCCACTGGATCACCCAGGCGGCTGCGCCGGCTGATATCGTCCTGCCCAGCTTTGACGACGACCACCGGCTTTTTGGCGACACAACCCCCGCCGACACCGCCCACCGCTACCTGCAAACGGGAGCCGGGCTGGTTATCGTCAAGGACGGAGCCGGGCCGGTCCTCTGGCGTTCACTGCATAAGGAGGGACAGCTTCATCCCCCAACAGTCCCCCACATCATCGACACCACCGCCGCAGGCGACAGCTTCAACGCAGGCTTCCTTGCCGCGCATCTCAGCGGCCAAGACCTGCCGACCGCCATCGCCCGTGGCACGGCCCTCGCCACCAAGGTCATCCAGGCACGTGGCGCTTTGGTCGAGGTATGACCCCATTGCCGGGCTTTCGCCCAACCGCACGACATGGTTCCATCAGACATGCGTGAATCAGACCTCTACCCCGCCCTTAAGGCCTTTCTTGAAGCCCAGGGCTATGTCGTCAAGGCCGAGATCGGGGCCTGCGATATCCTTGCCATCCGAGGCGAAGCCCCCCCGATTGTCGTTGAGATGAAGCTCAGCTTCTCGCTGGCGCTGATCATGCAAGGTATCGCCCGGCAATCGCTGTTCGATCACGTCTATCTCGCCGTCCCGGTCTCGGGCGAGAAAGGTTGGAAACTGCGCTACCGCGACATCATCGCGCTGTGCCGCCGCCTTGGCCTTGGGCTGCTGGCTGTGACGCGCGAAGCCGTCGAGCCCCACCTCGACCCCGCCCCCTATGCCCCGCGCAAGAACACGACGCGAGCCAATGCCCTACTGAAAGAATTCCACCGCCGCGTCGGCGATCCGAACCAGGGCGGCACCACCGGCATCAAACGGATGACTGCCTACCGCCAAGATGCCCTGCGCTGCGGGGCCGGGCTTTGGGCCGGGCCGCTGAAAGCCTCGATCCTCGCCAAAGCCACCGAGGTTCACCGTGCAAGAACCATCCTGCACGACGACCATTACGGCTGGTTCCAAAGGGTCGAGCGCGGGGTCTATGCCCTGACCGACAAGGGCCGCGCTGACCTCGCCAGTGCTACCGCTGACCTTGCTGCCCTAGGCCTGACGCTTGACTGACCGAAGCTAGGCCGTCTTCGCCACGAACAACCACCGCCCCAGCACTGCTGCGACCAAGGCCCCGGCGAACTGCGCCCCCAGATAGGGCGCAAGATCTGCCAGCCTGATCCCCGCCCCAGTGCCGGTCAACGTCCGGGCAAAGCTCATCGCCGGGTTAGCGAAGGATGTGGACGAGGTGAACCAATACCCCGCCGCGATATAGGCCCCGACCAGCGCCGGAACCGGCCCGCGCGCGGCAATCCCGCCAAGGATCACCAGCACCAGCCCGAAGGTCGCGATCCCCTCTGACAGCCACAAACGCGGCGCGTCCCGCATGATCTGCGACGGCTCCAGCCAGGTCAGCCCGAACATCAGATGCGCTGCAATCGCCCCCGCCACCGCGCCTGCGACTTGGCAAGCAAGGTAAAGCCCGGCATCCGCCGCTCCGATCTCACGCCGCATCAGGAACACCAAGGTCACCGCCGGGTTGAAATGCGCCCCCGAAACCGGGCCGAAGATCGTGATCAGCACAAACAGCGCCATCCCCGTCACCAGCGATGACGCCAACAGCCCCATCGCCGCATCTTTGGACAGCTCTGCCCCCATCGCCGACGAACCGAAAACGACAGCCGTCAACAGGGCCATGCCCAGAAACTCGGCCACCAGTCGTTGCAACACGGTCATGCGCGGTCTTCTCCGATGTCCTTCAACCGCGACTGAAGCGCAAGTTTGTCGATGCTTGCAAGAGGCAGCGCGGTAATGGCCTGAATCCGCCGCGTCAACGCGCGGTAGGTCTCGGCAAAGGCCAGCGCCTTCTCGGCATCCGACCCTTCAACCGCCGCCGGATCGGGCAGCCCCCAATGCGCCGTCATCGGCGCGCCGGGCCAATAGGGGCATTCCTCGACCGCCGCAGAATCTCAGACGGTAAAGACGAAATCCACCTTCGTCGCAGCTTCGCCCGCGAATTCATCCCAGCTTTTCGACCGGGCAAAGCCAATGTCGATTCGTTCCCGCTGCAACAGCGCCAAAGCAAAGGGGTTGGGGGCACCGGTAGGCCGCGACCCCGCAGAAAAGCCCCGGAACCGCCCCTTGGCCTCGCGGTTCATCACCGCTTCGGCAAGGATCGACCGGGCCGAATTGCCGGTGCACAGGAACAGGAGGTTGTAGACGCGGTCAGACATGGCGGGCGTCAGCATGCACGGGCCATCCGGCAGCGGCCGGACCGTGATTTGCTTCGATGTCAGCTTAATGACGGATTGTAACGCCCGGATGGCCCTACCCTGGCGCCGTGCGTCAAATGACGGGGGTGATGGCAGCAGCACAATCACCTGGGACGGATTGGAATGGAACCTATCCGCAGGTATTGGAGTCCCGCTCCAGGGCTGCCCAGCCAGTTGCGGTCTGCAGACAGCCGTCATCCCATTGACCCTCGATCGTGCCAAAGTTGGGAGAGATCACAACGCCATGACCATGCGGACGGCCATTCAAAAAGCCTCCGATGTAAACATCCCCGGTAGGATAGCGAAGCTCACCCGTTCCGCTCCTTACTCCTTTGACAAAGTCGCCGATGTATACACTCCCGCTGGAATAGCGAAACTCGCCCTGTCCGGTAAATTCGTTATCGACGAAATCGCCTTTGTAGACAGCACCGTCGGCGAAGCGGTACTCGCCCTTTCCGTTCCAAAGGTTTTCAACGAAATCGCCGATGTAGACACTCCCGTCAGGAAAGCGATACTCGCCCTTTCCGTTCCGAACGTCATCGACGAAATCGCCGATGTAGACATCCCCGTTGGACCAGCGGAGTTCGCCCTTTCCGGTCTGTGCATCATCGACGAAATCGCCGACGTAGACATTCCCGTTGGCCCAGCGGTACTCGCCCATTCCATTTAACTTTCCAGCGCGAAAGGTCCCGGTCTTGATGACTTCCCACCATTCTCCGTGCTGAAAATAGCGCGAAATGGTCGTTCCCGGGCCTTCTCGAACGCTTGCCTCGCAGGGCCCATAATGGGTCACAGTCAGGCGGGCTCGCGACAAACCGACGATCTCCACCGAGCAGTCGCGGCCTTCGATTTGCTGCTCGGTTGGCAAGGTATAGGGGTAGCTGGCGGTCAGGCGAGCGAAAAGATCGTCGCTCAGGATGCCGTCCTCGGGCAATTCCCAATCGCGCTGATAGGTCTTGATCGCCTCAGTCATTGCTGGGCTTTCTTGCCCGTCGACGGTCAGATCATAGCCAAGTGCTTCCAGTACTTCCTGCGCCTTCAAGATGTCATCGGCGGTCTGCGCCAGGACGGGTGGCGCGGCAAGGCACAGCAAAAGCAAAAGTCGAAACATGTTCCCTCCAAAGCATGGGGCAAAGTGGAGAGTCGTGATCAATCCCTCAAACTGGCATAGCGCCCGTAAAATGCAGATCGTGTCCCACGGCGTGGTGTAGCTGGCCATGAAGATCTCCGCCATTTCGGGCGCGGGCCTGCTTGATCAGCGTGCCACGACGGGCAGGCTGATCGTTGGATCATCACTCAAAGGCGCCATGGTTTCCAGCGTCATGTATCTGGCAC
>CANNIA010000062.1 GCA_947504705.1 Paracoccaceae bacterium | reverse complement strand
ATGCGACAGCGGAAAGAACGGCGATATTCGCGCCATTTGGTCTTCGGAAAGCAAGAACATTTCGCTCATAGCAGCACCCCCTTGGTGCCGCCAATGAATCAATGAGTTGCCGTGCCCGCAAGCAATTTAATGGGTCCAGAGCCTAGGAGTTTCCCACGCTAACTCAACCCCCTATTCTCACCCATCCATCTTCAACGCCGCGATGCGCGCCTCCTGCGGGATTTCAACCTTCCCGAACTGGCGCATCCCCCTATTCCGCCGCCACCCTCGGGTTCTCGGCCAGAAGCGCGGGCACGGAGATGTCTTCGTCCAGCGCCTCCCAGTGCAGGCCGAAGGGGGTGATTTCCACGCGCGCCCTTGCTTCGGGGGTGGCGGCGAACAAGCGTGGGAACCAGACCAGCGGCACCCCAACGGTGCGACCGTCTTCCAGCGCGACCCACATTGTCGCGTCGTCAAAGCGCACGCTAGTTGCCGAAATGGTCATGCCAGCCCTCCGTAATTCGCGCTGCGTTGTCCTGAACGATCCTGGCCAGATCGCGCAAGGTTCGGGCGTCAAAGCCCGAGGATCGCGCGACGGCCACGGGGTGCAACCAGAACTTCGCTTCGCCGCCGTCCCGCATCACATGAACATGCACCGGTTCGCGGGGGTCGCCCTCGTTCGAGTAGAAGAAGAACCGGTAGCCATTCAGACGAAAGAGTGTCGGCATGGCGGAAGTTTAGCAGGGCTGCTTCAGGAGTCCATCTTCAACGCCGCAATGAACGCCTCTTGCGGGATTTCTACCTTGCCGAACTGGCGCATCTTCTTTTTGCCGGCTTTCTGCTTTTCCAGCAGCTTCTTCTTCCGGGTCGCGTCGCCGCCGTAGCATTTGGCGGTCACGTCCTTGCGCATCGCCGACAAAGTCTCACGCGCGATCACGCGGCCACCGATGGCGGCCTGGATCGGGATCTTGAACATGTGGCGGGGGATCAGGTCTTTCAGTTTCTCGACCATCGACCTGCCGCGCATGTCGGCGCGGTCGCGGTGGACCATCATCGACAGGGCGTCGACGGGTTCGTCGTTCACCAGGATCGACATTTTGACCAAGTGATCCTCACGGTATTCCGAGATCACATAGTCAAAGCTGGCATAGCCTTGGGTCACCGATTTCAGGCGGTCGTAGAAGTCGAAGACAACCTCGGCCAAGGGCAGGTCATAGACGACCATGGCGCGGGAGCCTGCGTAGGTCAGGTTCAGCTGGATGCCGCGGCGGTCCTGGCAGAGTTTCAGGATGTCGCCAAGGTATTCGTCGGGGACCATGATCGTGGCCTTGATCCGGGGTTCCTCGATATGGTCGACGTAAGTCAGGTCGGGCATGTCGGCGGGGTTGTGGAGATCGCGCACCTCGCCGTCCTTCATGTACAGTTTGAAGACCACGGAAGGCGCGGTGGTGATCAGGTCGAGGTTGTATTCGCGTTCAAGGCGGTCGCGGATGACTTCAAGGTGCAAAAGGCCAAGGAAGCCGCAGCGGAAGCCGAAACCCAAAGCCGCGCTGGTTTCCATTTCGGTGGAGAAGGAGGCGTCGTTGAGCGACAGTTTCTCGATCGCGTCGCGGAGGGCCTCGAAGTCGTTGGCATCGACGGGGAAGAGGCCGCAGAACACCACGGGGACCGAGGGTTTGAAGCCGGGAAGCGGTGCGTCGCAGCCGCGGCGTTCGTGGGTGATGGTGTCGCCGACCTTGGTGTCGCGGACCTGCTTGATCGAGGCGGTGAAAATGCCGATCTCACCGGGCCCAAGTTCGGCGATGTCGACCATCTGGGGTTTCAGGACGGAAAGCTTGTCGATGCCGTAGACCGCGTTGGTCTGCATCATCCGGACCCGGTCGCCCTTTTTCATCGTGCCGTCCATGATGCGGACCATGACAACGACGCCAAGGTAGGCGTCATACCAGCTGTCGACGAGCATGGCCTTGAGCGGCGCGTCGCGGTCGCCCTTGGGGGCGGGGAGGCGGTGGACGATGGCTTCCAGCACGTCGGGGATGCCGAGGCCGGTCTTGGCGCTGATTGCAATGGCGTCAGAGGCGTCGAGGCCGATGACGTCTTCGATGTTCTGCTTCACGCGTTCCGGTTCGGCGGCGGGGAGGTCGATCTTGTTCAGGACCGGCACGATCTCATGGCCTGCGTCCAGCGCCTGATAGACGTTGGCGAGGGTCTGGGCTTCCACACCCTGGGAGGCATCCACCACCAGCAGCGAGCCTTCGACGGCGCGCATGGAACGGGAGACTTCATAGGCAAAGTCGACGTGGCCGGGGGTGTCGATCAGGTTCAGGATATAGGTCTTGCCGTCGCGGGCCAGGTATTCGATCCGGACGGTGTTGGCCTTGATCGTGATGCCACGCTCGCGCTCGATATCCATCGAGTCCAGCATCTGAGCCTTCATGTCGCGGTCGGCGACAGTGCCGGTTGATTGGATCAACCGGTCGGCAAGTGTGGATTTACCGTGGTCGATGTGGGCCACGATGGAGAAGTTGCGGATCTGGGAAAGCTCGGTCATGGGCGTGCGTATAGCGTGAAGGCGGGGGGGCGGAAAGGGGGGGATGCGCGGGGGAAACGGGAGGATTGACACGGGTCGCGGGATTCTTGATCGGAATGCGGATGTGGGTCAGTCTGAAGGCCAGAAGCGGGGGGCGAGCGATGCAGGACAAGCACTACGGGGTCGAGGACGCGCGAGGGCATTGGGCACCTGCGAGGCCGATTTCCTATGGGCCGGCGTTCGACTGGCCGCCGGACCCGAAGCGGATGGTGAAGTGGCTGTTCGGGTTTCCGGGGTATTTCCTGCCGTGGAATGTGTTTTATGCTGCGATGGCCTTGGTCTTGTGGGCGTGGTTTTCACCGGGGCTGGAGGTGACGAAAGAGCTGGCTCCGGGCTGGATCGGGTATCTGCTGATCCGGAATGAGATCTTGGCGGTGCTGGTCTATGGGGCCTGGCATCTGTGGCTGTATTCCTGGAAGCGGCAAGGAACCGCGTTCAAGTACAACCGGCAGTTTCCGCGCGACAAGTCCACGGGGTTCCGGTTCGGCAACCAGACTTGGGACAACATGTTCCACACGCTGGTCAGCGGGGTGCCGATCTGGACGGCGTATGAAGTATTGCTGCTATGGGCCTATGCCAATGGCTGGGCGCCGATGGTCACGTTTGCCAGCAGTCCGGTCTGGTTCGTGGCGGTGTTCTTTCTGGTGCCGCTGATCCACGAGGTGGGGTTTTACTTCTGCCACCGGCTGCTGCATTTCAGCCCGCTTTATGAGATCGCGCACAAGCTGCATCACCGCAACATCAACCCGGGGCCGTGGTCGGGGCTGTCGATGCATCCGATTGAGCATCTGGTCTATTTCTCGACGATCCTGCTGTTCTTCGTGATTCCAAGTCACCCGGTTCACATGATCAACCTTGCCTCGCGGCTGGGCGTATCGCCTGCACAGGGGCATACCGGGTTCGACCGAGTGGTGCTGGGCGAGGAAACGAGTTTCGAGGCCAGCTATTACGCGCATTACCTGCACCACAAGTATTTCGAGGTGAACTATGCCGACGGGATGGTGCCCCTGGACCGCTGGTTCGGGTCGTTCCATGACGGCAGCCCGCAAGCGCATGAAGCGATGAAGGCGCGGCGGCTGCGGCGGAGTGCGTGACGGGGGCGCAAGACCGGGGCGCAAGACTGGGGCGCAAGACTGGGGCGCAAGACTGGGGCCTAGCGTTCCGCCGGGGTGCCGGTAAAGCAGCCCAGAGTGTAGGGATATTCGGCAGTCAGGTGATAGTGGTACATGGTGACGGTCTTGCCATCCCAGATCACCTTGCCGGTATGACCATGGCATGAGTCAAGATCAGCGTTGGAAAGTTCCGCCCCGCCCTCGCCCAAGGGTCCATAGATGCCGAAGCCGTCCAACGCATAGCCGACAAGGCCGGAATGGCCGTCGGAGGTCTTTGCGGCCTCGGTCAAGCAGTCCGAGCCGGCGTGATAGTGGTAATTGCCACGACGCGCCGGATGGCCGCCGCATTGGTCCTGAATCTCATGGGCGGCGGCATCGAGGCCCACAGCGTCCAGAGCGTTGAAGATTGCCGCACCGGTCAGAGCCATGCCGATCGGTCCCATCGGCAGGCAGCTTGGCCGGGCGGCACCTTCCGGCCTGGCGGGAACGTCCAGCCGCCAGAGCCGCGCCGCAACCGTGTTGGGGTTGCGGTCATAGCGGTAAAGCGGGCTGTCCCTGGCGATCGGAAAGTCTCCGGTCCCGTGATCGGGCACCCCGCTCGAACGAAGATGGCGGATTTCGCCGGTCAATCGAACCTCGCTGCCGCCTTCTGACCACATCTCGTTGCCGAGAAGGGCGGGCTTTTCATCCGGATACCAGATTTCCCCCTCGATCCAGGGCAAAAGGCGCGCCGCGGGGCCTGGGCGATCCTCAAATTCCTGCTGGCAGGAAAAGACGTGATCACGCTTCGGCTGGTCCGAGACCTTGCCATCGCCAAGTGGCACCGCGCCGTCATGGGCCGATGCCAAGCCAGTCATCGCAAGGGAAAACGTCAGGGCAAGGGTCATGCGGCGGGGATGGTTTGGTCTGGTCACGGCGCGGTTCCTCATTTGAACGATCAAAGGTCTTACGCCGGGCCTTCCCGGTTCCGTCGCGTAGCTTCAGCTTTTTTGCGGCACGCCGAAGCGGTAGTTGGCTGCATGGTCCGGCAGGGTCAGACCGGGGGCAAGGTCTGGGGAGGGTTCGGGCGTGCCCATGGTCAGACGGATCGGCAAAATACCGGCCCAGACGGGCCAGGACACGTCTTCGGGCGGGTCAAGCGGCGGGCCGGCAGAGATTTTGGCGGAGGCCTCGGTCAGGGGCAGCGACAGGATGCGGGTGGCTTTCAGTTCCTGCGCGGTGATCGGGCGCAAATGGTCCCAGCGGCCGGGGAAAAGCTGGTCCATCATTTCCTTCAGATGCGCTTCTTTGGCGGCAGCACCTTCGACCAGTTCGGCCACGCCAAAGACCATGACGCAGCGGTAATTGACCGAGTGTTCAAGGCCGGAGCGGGCGAGAAGCATGCCGTCGGTCAATGTGACGGTGACGCAGACCTGTTCGTCGGCGGCCTTCTTCTGCATCCGGCTGGCCGAGGAGCCGTGCCAGTAGATCCGGTCGCCCTCGCGCCATTGCAGGGTCGGGGTAACGACGGGGAAGCCGTCGACGATATGGCCGACATGGGCGACGGGCATTGCATCGAGGATGGCATCGATGGTTGGGCGGTCATAGGCGGCTTTGTAGTTCAGCCGACGAAGGCGGGTCCGGGGGCTGGGCGGCGTGTCTGGCATGTTTCACATTCAGGTGAGGTGTGTCTGACGGGCTTAAGCTGTCGGGACGAGCCTACCGCATGTGGTAGGTCGATGGCGACCCCGCCGCGAGCGATTGCGCAATTCGGCAAAAAGCAGCCTAAGGTGCGACCAGTATTGAAAAATTTTCTTGGAATCGACATAATCCGTGGCAGAAAACGACCGGTGAGGGAGGGTGCAATCCGTGCTCCCCGGCCCGGCAACGAGGCAGAAGATGATGAAATCCTTCAGACTTGCGGCTGCGGTTGCAGCTTTTCTTACGGCAATTTCGGGCGCAGCGATTGCGGGACCGATCCAGAAGGCCTGCATGGCCTCGGACCGGGGCGGCGACCGGGCGCTTTGCAGCTGCATCCAGCAGGCTGCGGACATGACCCTTTCCGGGTCCGACCAGCACCGCGCAGCGAAATTCTTCAAGGACCCCGAAGCGGCGCATCTGACCTGGGTGTCGCAGAAGGCTTCGGATGATGCGTTCTGGGAGCGGTACAAGAGCTTTGGCCAAACGGCCGAGGCCTATTGCGCCGGGTGATCCTTTCAGTGCGCTCGCAAGGCGGGCATTAATGCCCACCTCGCTCGGCCGTCACGACGATCAGAGAAGAAAAAGCCCCGCCCTCATAACGAAGGCGGGGCTTTTCTATGGCTGTCAGCCGGATCAGGCCGAGGCTTGTGCCTTGGCGATGTCCTTCTTGACCTTCAGCGCGGCGGCCGAAAGCTCTTCGTCCTTGGCTTTCGCCAGATAGGCGTCAAGCCCACCGCGATGGTCGACCGAGCGCAGCGCAGCCGCCGCGACGCGGAATTTGAAGGGCTGGCCCAGCACGTCCGAAATCATGGTGACCTCGTTCAGGTTCGGGAGGAACCGGCGACGGCTTTTGTTGTTGGCATGGCTGACCTTGTTGCCGGACATCGGCCCCTTGCCGGTAAGTTCGCAGACGCGCGACATGTGGTGTTCCTTCGGTTCGTCAAAGCGGGGAAAGGCGGGGATCCCCGGCCTTTGAATTCGATTTGGGGCGTGTAAGGGGAATCCCGGCGAACGTCAAGCGGCCCTGCTGGGTGTTTCGGTCTTGCCGCGCGGATTCCCATTCACCGATGCCCTGCGGGCAGACAGGCTTGCAGCTTCCTGTGCCGCATGCAACCTGCCGGGGCAAGGGAGCAGTCATGGCCATTCCAATTCACGAACTTGCTGCCCTTGGCACCGCGACCTGCTGGGCGACCACGGGCATCATCGCCTCGGACGCGATCCGGGTGCTGGGGGCGTTTCATTTCAACCTGGCTCGGCAGGGGTTTGTGACGCTGATTCTGGCGGGGATCGTTCTGGCCTCGGGCAGTCTGGTGTTGCCGGGGCCGGAGGGGGTGGCGCTGCTGGCACTGTCGGGGCTGGTCGGGATCTTGTTGGGCGATACGTTCAACTTTGCTGCTGTCGGGCGGTTGGGGCCGCGCAGGGCCGGGGCGGTCTTTGCGCTGAACGCGCCGATGGCGGCCGTGCTGGGGTGGCTGGTGCTGGGGGAGGGGCTGGGGGGCCAAGCGGTGCTTGGGATCATAGTGACAATCGCCGGGGTGGCGCTGGCAATCCTGGGGCGGCCGGGGGAAGGTGCGCATCGGTTTGAAGAGTTGCGCGGGCAATTCCGCACCGGGCTGTTGTTCGGGCTTTGTGCGGCGCTGGGTCAAGCGACCGGCGCGTTGATCGCGCGGCCCTATATGGCGGGGGGGCTGGACCCCTATCTAGGCTCGCTTCTGCGGGTCGGGGCATCGGGGCTGGCGATGGGATTGGTGGCAACGCTGCCCTTTGCGCCAAGGACTCCGGTGGCCTGGCCGGGCAAGGTGCTGATCCTTACAGCGGCGACAGCAGTGATCGGGCTTTTGTTAGGGATGACGCTGTTTCTTTACGCGCTGCAGGGCTCGCAAACAGGGATCATCGCAACACTGTCTGCGACCTCGCCGGTGATCATCCTGCCGCTTTTGTGGCTGCGGACCGGGCAGAGGCCCAGCGCCAAAAGTTGGGCGGGGGCCGGGTTGGCCGTCCTTGGCCTTGCGCTGATCTTCACGCGCTGAAGGCAGCTGTGACAGTCCACCCCGTGCCCTGCTGCGAGATGAAACGGCTGGTTGACACTGATTTCCAACTCGCCCAAGTCGCAGCATCGTTCACAGGCGAATAAACCCAAGGTTGCACTTTCTATTATTTTCAGTATGTTAACGACGCCATCATCGATTTTGCCGCAATTTTGCCGCATCCGTTAGGGACAGTCAGGCTGTCTTGGGGCTTGGCCTTAACCCGAACCGCAAAGTGTGAGGGAGACTGAAAATGCCGCGAATCGCTTCAGCAGGCGCCGCTCTTTGGTCGTTGGCTCTTGCAATCTGCCCAACTGGCAGCGTGTCGGCTCAGGAAGCCTGTTCGACCTATGTGGCCCAGGATGGGGACACGCTTGGGTCAATCTCGATGGCGGCCTATGGCAAGCTTGACTATCAGCTGATCTTCAATGCCAACGCAGATACCTTGCGTCAGGATGGCGCCGACCTCGTCTCGGGAACCAATCTGATCATCCCGTGCAGTGATGGCCGGCTGACCCAGGGGGCAGCGATTGCTCCAATCGAACCGGCTGCCCCGGCGGCCGGCAACTCGGGCAACAGCAGTGGGAAGTATCTGCCGACGGTCAAGATCGCCACGGGGGGCGACTGGTATCCCTTCGCGGATGAGGGGCTTTCGGGTGGGGGCTTCCTGATCCGACTTGTCTCGACCGCGTATGTCCGGTCGGGGGCCGAAAATCCGGTCAAGATCGATTGGGTCGATGACTGGGATTCCCACCTGACGACCCTCTTGCCGACGGGGTCCTTCGACCTTTCCGTCGCCTGGTATCAACCAGACTGCACGGAGTTGGACAAGGTTTCGGAATTCACCCGCAATCTGTGCCTCAACTACCTGTTCTCGGATTCGCTTTACGACGCGGTCTTCGGGTTCTTTGCCCAGAAGGACAATCCCTATGCCAAGGCCAAGACTTTCGCCGATCTGAAGGGCGCAAGGATCTGTCGGCCCGAGGGTTATTCCTTCCACGACCTTGATGCCGAAGGCCTGATGGAGCCGGTGATCACCCTGTCCGTTCCGCCCTTGTCGGAAGACTGCTTCAAAGGGTTGGTCGACGGCACTTATGACATTGCCAGCATCGAATCGCAGGCCGCTGCGGTGGTGATCCAGTCTTTGGGGATCGGCGATCAGGTGGTGGAAAGCTCACGCATCACCTCGATTCAGGCGATTGCGGCGATGGCCTGGAAAGCCAATCCCCGGGCGCTGGAATATCTGACCTATCTGAACCGTGGGTTGGCCGATATGCGCGACAGCGGCGAGTGGAACAACATCGTGTCAAGTTCGCTGCAAGAGGCGAATGACAAGCTGGCCAGCAAAACCCAATAGGTGGTCGGGACTGAACCATACAGAACGGGCGCGCGACAGGCCGGGTGTCTGACTGCCAGATGTGAACAAGAAGTAGGCGAGTGGAAGTCGGTCGATGTCGGCATTGTCAAAAGCTCTGGCCCTTGCCCTTGGTCTGAGTGGGGGCCTAGCCCTTGGCCCCCCGGTCCGGGCGCAAGAGGCCTGTACGTCCTATGTCGTGCAGGAAGGCGACTCGCTTGGCACGATCTCGTTGGCGGCCTATGGCGAGCTGGATTTCCAGACGCTGTTCAACGCCAATGCCGAGCTGTTGCGCAACGATCCGACCGGACTTGTCCCGGGAACCGAAATTCGTGTTCCTTGCGCGGATGGCCGCATGACCGCGACCGAGGTGATCCAGCCGATCGCAGAAACTGTCGCCGCCGAGGTTGCCGTGGCCGAGACAAGTTCGGGCGCGTATCGGCAGAAAATCCGCGTTCTGACCGGTGGCGACTGGTTTCCCTTTACCGATGAGACCCTGACCGGTGGTGGAGCGATGGTTCGCGTCGCAACCACCGCGCTGAGCCGGGGCAGCAGCGACCACGACTATACCCTTGGCTGGATCGACGACTGGGAATCGCATCTGAACGTGCTGTTGCCGAACGGGACCTACGACCTTTCAGTCGCTTGGTATGTCCCCGATTGCAGCGCATTGGATCAGGCATCCGAGTTGACCCGATATACCTGCCTGAACTTCATCTTCTCGGACCCGCTGTATGATTCCGTCTTTGGCTTCTTTGCGCAGAAAGACAATGCCTTTGCCAAGACCAAGACCTTTGAAGACCTGAAGGGCGCGCGGATCTGTCGGCCCGAAAGCTATTCGTTGCATGATCTGGAAGCAGTGGGTCTTGTAGAGCCGGCGATCACCCTTGCGGTGACGGATTGGGCCGAAGATTGCTTTCAGGGCCTGGTCGACGGCACCTATGACATCGCAACGATTGAATCGCAGCTTTCCAATATCACGATCCGGGACATGGGGTTTGCCGATCAGATCGTCGAGAATTCGCGGCTGTCTTCGATCCAGTCGGCGGCGGTCATGGCGTGGAAGGAAAACCCGAAGGCGCGGGAATACATCGGCATCGTGAACGCCGGTCTGGCCGAGATGCGCCAGTCTGGCGAATGGAACAAGATTGTCTCGGGGTCGCTGAAGGAAGCATTCGACCGGTCTGCCGAGTAGGGGCTATCCTTTGTTCAAAAGGGCCAGAAGCCGCGCAGCGGCGGTCGAGGGTGAAAGCCCGGCCTCGACCTCATCGCCCAGGCTTTGCATTCTGGGGCGGATGGCGGGATCTGCGGAGAGGCGGGCCAAAAGGCCCTGACGCACCTCATCTTCGAACCAGTGCCGCGCCTGTTCCGCGCGACGGCTTGTGAATTTGCCCGTTTCCCGCCGCCAAGCGGCAAGCGTGGTTATCTCGACCCAAACCTCGCCCATGCCGGTGCCTTCGGCGGCGGAGACCATCATGGCCTTGGGGAAGCCGTCCGGGTCCTGCGGGCGGCGGCGCAGAAGGTGCAGCGCGCCGGAATAGTCGGCGCAAGTGCGCCGCGCGGTGGGCAGAAGCTCGCCATCCGCCTTGTTCACCAGGATCAGGTCGGCCATTTCCATGATGCCGCGTTTGACGCCTTGGAGTTCGTCTCCTCCGGCCGGGGCGAGGAGGAGCAGGAAGAT
>CANNIA010000061.1 GCA_947504705.1 Paracoccaceae bacterium | reverse complement strand
GCTGCTGGAAGAGGCGGGGGATGACAGCGACGGGGGCATGCTGGTCTGAACTGTCCACGGTGGACACTTTTGGCTTTTGTTACTTAAATCAAAAGCTTACATGTGGGCGTTTACCTTTTGGCAAGGATTGCACAGCAATGAAATTGGACTTCCACACCTGCGATGTTTTCACCGACCGGCACTTTGCGGGCAACCCTTTGGCCATTGTTCTTGGGGCCGATGAGTTGACCACGGCGCAGATGCAGACCCTTGCGCGCGAGTTCAATCTGTCGGAGACGATCTTCGTCCAACGGCCAGCGAATCCCGCGCATACCGCCCGCGTCCGGATCTTCCTGACCATGGCCGAAATCCCATTTGCCGGGCATCCGACCATCGGTTGCGCGATCCATCTGGCCACGGCCAACGCTGGCCCCGGCGACTTTGACCGTGAGATCACGCTGGAAGAGGAGGCGGGGCTGGTGCCCGTGCGGGTCTGGCGGCGGGGGGATGTGACGCAGGCCGAATTCGTTGCTCCGGTGATCCCGCATGAGGTAAACGGGGCAAACCCGGCCAACGCCGTGCAGATCGCGGCAGCCTTGGGTCTGGCGGCCGAAGATATCGGCTTTGACGGTCACGCGCCCGGGCTTTGGCAGGGCGGGCCACGGTTTCACTATGCTCCGGTCGCGTCGCTGGCTGCTCTGGCCAAAGCCCGACCGATGGAGCCGACCTGGTCCGAGGTGGCGGCGCAAGCCGGGACCGCAATGATGTTCCTTTATACCAAGGGGCAGGATTGCGATTTTCGCTCGCGGATGTTCGGACCGGGCGACGGCGCACCAGAAGACCCGGCGACCGGGTCGGCCAGCGCGATTCTGGCGGCGCAGCTTTTGGCCTCTGGCGCGCTCAAGGACGGAGAAACGCGGTTCACCCTGCACCAAGGGGTCGAGATGGGGCGACCCAGCGTGATTGAGCTGATCGTGGTGGTTGCGGGCGGTGCGCTGCAGGAAGTGCGGATTGCAGGCGGCGCGGTGCCCGTATCCGAGGGTCGGCTGGCTGCGCCCACGTGACGCAGGCGCGGCTGATTGACCGATTTCATTGGTGCGCTAACATTCCTGCATGCTGAAGTCGGCAGGCAGTCAGCTTAATCGGTGTGTGCCGTAACCCCTCTCACTCGGGAGCCGGCATCATGGACAGCAAGACCGTCGAAAAATCTGGGAAACGCCCTCGCGTCGTTCGCGAGAAGTTGTTTGCCGATGCCTTCCGGCAAGAGCCCGCCGGGTTCGATCGGGGGTATTTCGGGTTTCTGACCGATGCCGACGTGGCGTTCCTGAAGGCCAGGGTCGAGGATATTCTGGCCGATTACGGCGTGGCGATCCTGCATCCTGAGGCCTATCAAAGGTTTCTGGCCGCAGGGGCCAAGCCCGGCAAGGATGCCAACCGCATCCGCATGCCGCGTGAGTTGATCCGCGAGGCGATGGCGGCAACCCCGAAATCGGTGCGGCTGGGCGGCAAGGTGGCGCGTTATGACATCGACCTGCCGCGTGCCGATCGGGGTTTTGTCATGCGCACCGGCACCGGGGCACATGGTTATGTCGACCCGAGGGATGCAAGTTATCGCAACATGGACCTGAAAGCGGTGGGCGAGATTGCCGCCGTGGCGAACACCTTGGATCAGGTCGGCTTCATTGCGCATTCCTTTGTGCATGGTGTGCCGGCGGTGACCTCGGACATCCACAGTTTCGGGCATTTGGTCGGTCGGAGCGAAAAACATGTCTGGATGCAGCCCTATCAGTGGGAAAACGTCGATTACCTGATGAAGATCGCGGCGATTGCAGCGGGGGGAGAGGACGCGTTGCGCGCCAATCCGATCACGTCCTGCATCACCTGCAGCTTCACGCCGCTGGAATTCAAGTACATGGACACGCACGTCATCCTGCAGGCCGGGAAGTATGGCGTGCCCTTGCATGCCTGTTCGCTGCCGTCTTCGGGCGGGACGGCACCGTTGTCGGTACCGGCGATGGCGGTCATGGCGTCGGCGGAAATTGTCGGCATGACGGTGATGGCGCATATCCTTGCTCCGGGAACGCCAGTCATTGCGACGCCGTTGATGTTCACACTGGACATGCGGACGGGGTCGGCCTTGCAGGCCTGTGTCGAAAGCGTGCAGGCAGCGAACATATCGGTCCAGCTGATGAAACGCGGTTGGGGGATGGTGGCGCATAGCTATGGCTCAGGCTCAGACACGCCGGACGTGGATGTGCAGGGGATGGCAGAGCGGGCGCTGCTGATGCAAGCCGTGGCGCTGGCCGGCGCGGATATTCTGGGCGGGGTCGGGCAGTTGGAATGCGCCACCGTGTTCAGCCCGGTACAGGCGGTCCTGGACAATGAAATCGGCGCCATGGTGCGGCGGTTGATCCGCAAGCCCAGTCTGGAGCTGGAGGCGCTGAACTGGGAGGAGATGATGAGGATCCGCGCGGGCGGGCATTTCCTGGACAGCGCCCATACGATTGCCACCTGCCGCGATCAGCTGCAGCCGAAGGTGTTCCTGCGCCAGGGCCGGGGGGATTACGAGAAGTCGCAGCGCCGGACAGCCTTTGACGTGGCGCGCGAGGCGGCTTTGGCGGCAATAGCGGCTGCGCCGGAAGAAGGGTTTCTGTCCGAAGACCAGACGCGCGAGATTGCGGCCCTGACGGCGCATGCCGATGTGCACATCACGGCGGCCTATGCCGGGGCTGTGTCGGTAATCTGAGACCCGTTTCGCGATGGACCTGAACCCCGGCGCGGCCTAGTCTGGGGCCCGAGTCATCAGTAGCGTGAACATGTCCGAAATCGCCTATCAGGTTCTTGCCCGCAAATACCGGCCCCAGACCTTTGCCGATCTGATCGGGCAAGAGGCGATGGTGCGCACGCTGAAGAACGCCTTTGCGGCGGACCGGATCGCGCATGCTTTCGTGATGACCGGGGTGCGCGGGGTGGGCAAGACCACCACGGCGCGGATCATTGCCAAGGGGCTGAACTGCATCGGGCCGGATGGTACGGGTGGGCCGACGACGGAACCCTGCGGGGTCTGCAAACCCTGTATCGGCATTTCCGAAGGCCGCTTTTTCGATGTGCTGGAGATTGACGCGGCCTCGTCCACCGGGGTCGACAACATCCGGGAACTGAACTCGATGGCGAACACTCGGCCTGCGGAAGGCCGGTTCAAGATATTCATCATCGACGAAGTTCACATGCTGTCGATCAACGCCTTCAACGCACTGCTGAAGACGCTGGAGGAGCCGCGCGCGCACACCAAGTTCATCATGGCCACCACTGATATCCGCAAGGTTCCGGTCACAGTTCTGTCACGCTGCCAACGGTTTGATCTTAAGCGGATCGAGCCCGAGGTGATGATTGCGCATCTGTCAAAGATTGCTTCTGCTGAAGGAGTCACGCTTTCGCCTGACGCCTTTGCGCTGATCACGCGGGCGGCGGAAGGCTCGGTTCGCGATGCGATGAGCCTGATGGATCAGGCGATTGCGCATGGGGCGGGGGAAACCTCAGGCGATCAGGTGCGCGCCATGCTGGGGCTGGCGGATCGGGGGCGGGTGCTGGACCTGTTCGATCTGATCATGCGCGGGGATGCGGCGGCGGCGCTGGCCGAGCTTTCGGCGCAGTATGCCGATGGGGCCGACCCGATGGCCGTCCTGCGCGATCTGGCGGAAATTACGCATTGGATTTCGGTGATCAAGATCAACCCGGCCTCGGCCGAAGACCCGACGACGCCGCCAGATGAACAGTCTCGCGGGTTGGATATGGCCGGTCGCCTGCCGATGCGGGCGATGACGCGGATGTGGCAGATGCTGCTGAAGGCGATCGAAGAGGTGGCGCTGGCCCCGAATGCGATGATGGCGGCGGAAATGGCGGTGATCCGGCTGACCCATGTCGCCGATCTGCCGGACCCGGAAACGCTGGTGAAACGGCTGTCGGACGGCCCGCGTCCGCCCAGCGGGGGGGTGCCGGGGGGTGCGCCTGCGGGTGGGGGTGGTGGCACGGTGCATGCGCCCCGGCTGGCCCCGATGCAGTCTGCGCCGACGCGCGGGCCGGTGATGACTGCGGCGGCTCCCATGTTGGCCGAGGGGCAGGTGCAGGTCTATGCGAGCTTTGATTCGGTGGTCGAGCTGATCCGGCTGAAGCGCGACATGCTGTTGTTGAACGAGGTTGAAAGCGGTGTCCGGCTGGCGCGCTATTCGCCCGGTCGGATCGAATTTGAACCGGCTCCGGGTGCGAAACCCGATCTGGCGTCGCGGCTGGGTCAGCGGCTGCAAGGCTGGACCGGAGCGCGCTGGGGCGTGTCGGTGGTGTCGGCGGGCGGGGCGGCGACGATTGCCGAAAGCCGGGCTGTGCATGAGGCCGAAGCGCATGCCGAAGCGGACAGTCTGCCGATGATCCAGGCGATCAAGGCGGCGTTTCCGGGGGCGAAGATCGCCGAGGTGCGGTTGCCTGAGGCTGTATCCGCGCCGTCGTCGGCTGAGACCGAGGCCGAGCTTGACCCCGATTGGGACCCGTTCGAGGAATGATCCTGCGGCGCGCCACGGCTGCGGACGCGGCTACATTGGCGCGGCTGAATGCCCACGTGCAGGGCTGGCATGCGGCAGAGTATCCCGAGACGTTTTTTGCCGTGCCCGACCCGGTGGGGTTGGTGGGCTATTACGAGGGTCGGCTGGCGGAACCCGGCTGCACGGCTTTTTTGACTGGCGACCCGGCGCAGGGCTATGCGCTGTGCTGCCTCCAGGAACGGGACGCTTCGGTGTTTTCTCCGGCGATCCGGCGGTTGCTGGTGGAGCAGATTGCCGTTGCCCCGGAGGCTCGGCGGAAAGGTGTGGGGCGGGCGCTGATGCAGGCGGCGCGGGATCTGGCGGGTGAGATGCAGGTCGACGAGATCGTGCTGGATACCTGGGAAGCCAACCACGCGGCGCATGGGTTTTTCCGGGCTGAGGGGTTTGAACCCGTCCGGATGCTGTTCCGCCGCAAGCCCTGACCTTGCAACGCGGGGTCTGGCCCCGTATTTCAGGGGAAACCAAGGAGAACGCGATGCTGAAGGGTTTGGGGGCACTGGGCGGGCTTGGCGACATGGCCAAGATGATGAAGGCCGCCACCGAAATGCAGGGCAAACTGGCCGAGATGCAGGAGGATTTGGCCCGGATGGTTGTGGTGGGCGAGGCCGGGGCGGGTTTGGTCAAGGCGCGGGCCACGGCCAAGGGGGATGTGACGGGGCTGGATATCGATCCGTCGATCCTTGTGGCGTCAGAGAAGGAAGTGGTCGAGGACCTGATCCTTGCCGCGATCCATGATGCTCAAGGTAAGGCCAAGGCGCGGAGCGATCAGGAAATGGCGCGTCTGGCCGAAGGTCTGGGCCTGCCGCCTGGCATGAAGCTTCCGGGCTGACCATGGCAGACGATACTGGCATCGAATCGCTGATCGAGCTGATGGCCCGGCTTCCCGGTCTGGGGCCAAGGTCGGCGCGCCGCGCGGTGCTGGTGCTGCTGAAGAAGCGGGGGCAATTGATGGCACCCTTGGCGCAGGCGCTGGCCGAAGTTGCGTTGAGCGCCAAGGATTGCCGGGTCTGCGGCAATATTTCCACCTCAGAGGTCTGCAAGATTTGTGACGATCCGGCCCGGGCGATTGGCGAGATTTGCGTGGTCGAGGATGTGGCCGATCTGTGGGCGATGGAGCGGGGGCAGGTCTTCCGGGGCCGCTATCACGTGCTAGGCGGCACCTTGTCGGCGCTGGATGCGATCGGGCCGGATGAACTGGGCATTCCCCGGCTCGTCGGTCGCGTTGCTGATGAGGGGATCAGCGAAGTGATTCTGGCGCTGAATGCCACCGTCGATGGCCAGACCACGGCGCATTACATCGCCGACACGATTGCCGGGACCGGGGCGCAGATCACCACGCTGGCGCAGGGCGTGCCGATTGGCGGTGAGCTGGATTATCTGGACGATGGCACCATTGGGGCTGCCCTGCGGGCACGGCGCCCGATTTGACTGGGTCGCGCCGTCGATTTCTTCGAAGAAATCGGTCCGGAGTTTTCGAAAACTCCGGCGCAAAGGACCGCCGGCGCGCATTCGGGCTGATTGCATTTCGGCCCCTATCGGCTTATCTCGGGGGCTGACCAAAAGGGCAGGCGTTGCATGAACTGGATCACCAACTACGTTCGACCGAAGATCAACTCGCTGTTCTCGCGCCGCGAGGTGCCGGACAATCTTTGGACGAAATGCCCGGAATGCGGGACCATGCTGTTTCACCGCGAATTGGCTTCGAACCAGAATGTCTGCACCGGCTGCGACCATCACATGGCGATCAGCCCGCGTGAACGGTTCGAGGCGCTGTTTGACGGCGGGATCTACACCGAAGTGAAGGTGCCGGATGCGGTGGTTGACCCGCTGCATTTCCGCGACCAGAAGAAATATCCCGACCGGCTCCGCGCGGCGCAAAAGGCCAGCGGCGAGAAGGATGCGATGCTGGTGGCCGAAGGCGAGATCAACCGCACGCCTTTCGTGGCGGCGGCGCAGGATTTCAGCTTTATGGCCGGATCGATGGGCATGTATGTCGGCAATGCGATCATCGCGGCGGCCGAGCGGGCGGTAAAGCTGAAGCGGCCGTTGGTGCTGTTTTCGGCTTCTGGCGGGGCACGGATGCAGGAAGGCATGCTGTCGCTGATGCAGATGCCCCGGACCACGGTGGCGGTGCAGATGCTGAAAGAGGCGGGGCTGCCCTATATCGTCGTTCTTTGCCATCCGACCACGGGTGGGGTCACGGCCAGCTATGCGATGCTGGGCGATGTGCAGATTGCCGAACCGAATGCGCAGATCGGTTTCGCGGGGGCGCGGGTGATCGAACAGACGATCCGGGAAAAGCTGCCCGAGGGATTCCAGCGGGCGGAATATCTGCTGGATCACGGGATGCTGGACCGGGTTGTGCACAGGAAGGCGATGCGGGATGAGCTGGTCACGCTGGCCCGCATGCTGATGTCGATGCCGCCTGCGATCAAGGGCGAGTTGACCGCGTCCGTGGAACTCGTCGCGTCGGACTCTGCTACAGCCAAGGGATGAGAGTAACTTCGGACCTCATCCTTGAGCGGATGATGACCTTGCACCCCAAGGTCATCGACCTGACCCTGGCGCGGGTTGAACGGCTGTTGGCCGCCTTGGGCCACCCGGAACGGTCTTTGCCACGGGTGATCCATATTGCCGGGACGAACGGCAAAGGGTCGACCCAGGCGATGATCCGGGAGGGGCTGGAGGCGGGGGGCGACCGCGTTCATGCTTACACTTCCCCCCACCTTGCGCGGTTCCATGAACGGATCCGGCTGGCGGGGGAGTTGATTTCCGAACCTGCCCTGACCGCGCTGCTGGACGAGTGCGTGCGGCTGAACGGTCCGGATGAGATTACATTTTTCGAGATCACCACCTGCGCGGCCTTTCTGGCCTTTGCGCGGACCCCTGCGGATTGGACCTTGCTGGAGGTTGGACTTGGGGGCCGCCTTGATGCAACGAATGTGGTGGAAACGCCCGCGCTGACGATCATCACGCCGGTTTCCATCGACCATCAGCAATATCTGGGCGAAACGCTGGCCGAGATTGCCGGTGAAAAGGCCGGGATCATCAAGCGCGGGGTGCCGGTGATCGTTGGGCCGCAAATGGAAGCGGGTCTGGCGGTGATCGAGGCCAAGGCCGCGCGGATGGGTGCCCCGGTTCTGGCTTTCGGGCAGCATTGGAATGCGTTCGAAGACCGGGGGCGGCTGATCTTTCAGGATGAGAACGGGCTTTTGGACCTGCCCTTGCCGAACCTGCCGGGGCCGCATCAGGTGCAGAACGCTGGCGCGGCCTTGGCGGCTTTGCGGTTCTTGGGTCGGGATGAAGCGGCTTGCGAGGCGGCGGTGACGCGGGCGTTCTGGCCGGCGCGGATGCAGCGGCTGCGGCAGGGGCCGCTTGTCGATCTTGCGCCAAAGGTGGAGCTGTGGCTGGACGGCGGGCATAACCCGGCGGGGGGCGAGGCGGTGGCGGCGACGCTGGCGCGGATGCCGAAGCGGGCGACGCATCTGATCTGCGGCATGCTTAACACCAAGGACGTGACCGGCTATATGGTGCCACTGGCGCCGCAGGTAACGCGGCTGCACGCGGTGTCGATCCCGGGTGAGAAGAACACCCTGCCTGCCGAAGTCACCCGCGATGCGGCGCGTGCGGCGGGGATCGAGGCAGTGACGGCGGGATCGGTGGCCGAGGCCCTGGCGACGATTGCTGCGGAAGACCCGGAAGCGCGGGTGCTGATCTGCGGGTCGCTGTATCTGGCGGGGACAGTGCTGCGCGAGAACGGGTGAGCGCCATTCGGCTGCCGCAATCGTCGGAAATTCTCCCCCCGGTAGTGGAGCGGGATTTTCCTCTTGGACCTTTCATCGCCGATTTCAACCGTGAGCAGGCACCGCGTTGCCATTCTAGTCGACGGGGACAATTTCCCTCATTCTGGTCTGGCACGTCTGGAAGTCGATGCCGCGCGAATGGGAGAGATCACGATCCGGCGCGTATTCGGGGATATGGCCCTTCATAAGGGTTGGGCGAACGAAACCAGCTACACCGCAACACATTGCGCCACCTCTGCCGGAAAGAACCGCGCAGATATGATGCTGGTTGTTGCGGCGATGGATTTTGCTAGCAGGGGCTTGGCCACATCCTTTGTCATCGTTTCCGATGACCGGGACTTCGGTCCGCTTGTCAGCCACCTATGTGAGCATGGCTTCAGGGTAGATTGGGTCGGCAAACCCAAGCCGCAAGTTGCTAAGGTGCAGGCCGTCACGCCGACTGCCGCAAAGCCCCCAGCTATCAAGACGACCACGATGGCCGCCGCAACACCCAAGACCGCGCTGGACATGCGGCTGTTCAAGGTGATCGCGGCGGAGCCGAACGCAAGTCAAGGCGTTACGCTTGTCCGCCTTGGGCATCTTATGAAGGGCGATACCGTGAAGGAGCAGACGGGCAAGGCGACTTGGCGGGCCTACCTTAGGGAGAAACTGGATCTATTTATCCTTGAGGGTGCGGCCGGCGAAACGCGCGTTCGGCTGAAAACCTAGCCCCCCGCCCCGTAGCGCGCCAGAAACATGTCGACCGCGCCTTGTGTAATCCGCGCGGCCCGTTCTGCGGTGACGGGTTCGGCAATGCCAAGCATCAGCCGGTCGGTGATCGTCGCCTTGCAAAGCTGGGCGAACTGGTCGGCGGCAAGCTCGATATCCTCGATTGCCAATTGCCCGCTGCCGACATAGCCGCGCAGGTGTTGGCCAAGGCGCTGGCAGACAAGTCCCGGCCCGAAGTCATGGAACTGCCGCCCAAGGCCCGGGAAACGTGCGCCTTCGCCAACAACGATGCGGTACATGCGCTGGCCGAAATCGGACAACTGAAACGCCAGGATCCGCTCGGCCGCCAAGGTCAGGAAGCGACGGACGGGAAGGTCGGCGGGCACCAAAGCTTCGGCGGCGGTCTGGCGCAGGCATTCCTCGCGCATGACTTCCAGAAACAGCAGCTCTTTGTCGGGGAGATAGGCATAGATTGTCGCCTTCGTGACCCCAGCGGCGCGCGCGATGTCGTCGACCGAGGCGCGTTCGAACCCGTCGCGGAGAAAGACTTGGCGGGCACCTTCCAGCACCTGATCGAAATTGCGCCCGCGCCGCGCTTGCTGATCCGCCATGCCGGTCATTGCTTGCCCTTGCCGAAGCTTAGGGCAGCCCTGCCCCAGGGAGCAAGTCAGGGCCAAGCCGTGGTTCAGTTGTTGCAGTCGCCGAAATTGGCGGTAAATTAGAACCATTCCAAAAGAGGTGTCGCTTTGCTGTCTGCCCTGACCTTCCGCCGCAAGTTTTCTGACCTTTCTGAACAAGAGGTTCTGGCGCTGGCTATTTCCTCGGAAGAGGATGACTCCCGCATCTATCGCAGCTTTGCCGAACGGCTGCGGGCGGACTACCCTGCGTCAGCAGCGGTCTTCGAAGGCATGGCGATCGAGGAAGACGGCCACCGTCAGCAGTTGATCGACCTGCACCGTGCCCGATTTGGCGACGTGATCCCGCTGCTCCGGCGCGAGCATGTCGCGGGCTTCTATGCCCGCCGCCCGGTCTGGCTGGCGCAATCGCTGTCGCTGGAGACGATTCGGTCTGAAGCCGCAGCGATGGAGCATGGGGCAGAGGACTTCTATCAACGCGCGGCTGCCCGGACCACGGATGCGGCGACGCGTAAGCTGTTGGGCGATCTGGCTGCGGCTGAGGCCGGGCATGAACGCCATGCGCAGGGGCTGGAAGAAAAGCATCTGTCGACCGACGCCCGCAAAGCAGAAGATCAGAGCGCACGCCGGCAGTTCATTCTAACCTGGGTTCAGCCGGGTCTGGCCGGGTTGATGGATGGCTCGGTTTCCACCCTCGCGCCGATCTTTGCCACGGCCTTTGCCACGCAGAACACCTGGACGACCTTTCTGGTCGGTCTGGCGGCATCTGTCGGCGCGGGCATCAGCATGGGCTTTACCGAAGCCGCGCATGATGACGGGGTGCTGTCGGGGCGCGGGTCGCCCTTCAAACGCGGGCTGGCCTCTGGTGTGATGACGATGCTGGGGGGCCTCGGTCATGCACTCCCCTATCTGATCCCGGATTTCTGGACCGCGACCGTGATCGCCATGATCGTCGTCTTCATCGAGCTTTGGGCGATTGCCTGGATCCAGAACCGGTTCATGGAAACCCCCTTCCTGCGCGCGGCCTTGCAGGTTGTCTTGGGTGGTGCTTTGGTCTTTGCGGCGGGGGTATTGATCGGAGGCGGGTGATGTATCGCAAGGGTGAAGTCAGCTATCAGCCACTGCCGCTGCCCGACCGGGTGCAGCTAGAGCCTGAGGCCTCACTGGCAGCGGCAGACGCGTTTCTGACCTATATGCGGAAACGCCATTCGGTTCGGGAATATTCGATCCGACCGGTGCCGGAGGGGGTGATCGCCGCCTGCATCGCGGCGGCTGGGACGGCCCCGTCAGGGGCGAACCACCAGCCTTGGCATTTCGTGGCAATCTCGGACCCGGAGATGAAAGCCCGCATCCGGGAGGGCGCGGAAGAGGAAGAGCGCAGCTTCTATGCCGGGGGCGCGGGCGATGAATGGCTAGCGGCGCTGGAGCCGATCGGGACCGGGGTTTCAAAGCCCCACCTGACCGACGCTCCCTGGCTGATCGTGGTCTTCGCTCAGCGCTATGGGATGACCGAGGATGGCACCCGCTACAAGAACTACTACGTCCCCGAAAGCGTGGGGATCGCGACGGGCATGCTGATTGCCGCCATCCATCATGCGGGGCTGGTCTGTCTGGAACACACGCCCAACCCGATGAAATTCCTGGGGGCGCTATGCGGCAGGCCCGAGCATGAAAAACCGGTGATGATCCTGCCGGTCGGCTATCCAGCCGAAGATGCCACCGTACCAGCAGTGGCAAAACGCAAGAAGCCCATGACCGAGATCATGAGCGTCTTTTGTGGCTGAACTTCTCTAGCCCGAGACGGCAACCTTTACCGGGTCTTCGCCGTCCGGTGCGTCCGTCGCCTTGGCGGCATCGTCCGCCTTCTGCCCATCGCCCGGCTTCAGCGCCGCCAGCGACAAGAGCAGCGGCTCTTGCACCAAAGCCGTCAGACGCTTTGGTCTTGTGACGGTGGCATTGCTGCGTTCGGGTCTGGCTTCCTTTGGGCGGACCGAGGCGTCGTTCACCCTGATCACGGTAAAGCTGATGTTGTCCTGATCGGGGTCCGCAAGCTTGCCCAGTTCATCCAACAG
>CANNIA010000060.1 GCA_947504705.1 Paracoccaceae bacterium | reverse complement strand
TCCTGATGGTGATTTCCGATGGCGCCCCGGTCGATGATTCGACCCTGTCGGTCAACCCGGCCAACTATCTGGAAAAGCACCTTCGCGACGTGATCGCGATGGTCGAACGCCGCCGGGCGGTGGAGCTGATCGCCATCGGCATCGGCCATGACGTGACCCGCTATTACCAGCGCGCGGTGACGATCACCGATGTGGAACAGCTGGCGGGGGCGATGACCGAACAGCTGGCGGGGCTGTTCGAGGTTGACCCGAAGAAGCGCGCCCGGGCTTTGGGAATGCGTAAGGCGGGGTAACCTTCCGCCGCCTGTGCTGAGCCGACGCAAGATGAGTATTTAGGCCAAGAGGAAGCCCATGTTTCAGAGCTTTGACAGCCATGCTTCGCCCGATCAGGGGCCTCCGCGACTTGAGGCTTTGCGGCAGCGCTTGGCGGGGATGGGGCTGGCGGGCTTTATCGTGCCGCGCGCGGATGTGCATCAGGGCGAATATGTCGCGACCCGTGATGAGCGGTTGCAGTGGCTGACCGGGTTTACGGGCTCGGCGGGGTTTGCGGTGGTGCTGCCCGATGTGGCAGGGGCGTTCATCGACGGGCGCTACCGGACGCAGGTCAAGGGTCAGGTGGACCTTGGCGTTTACACTCCGGTCGCCTGGCCCGAGGTGAAGCCGGGAGACTGGATTCGCGAGAAGCTGGCGGCGGGCAAAGTGGGCTTTGACCCATGGCTGCATACAGCGGATGAGATTGCGAAGATCGAGGTGGCGCTGGACGGGTCTGGCGTTTCACTGGTGTCGGTTGCGGAAAACCCGGTCGATGCGATCTGGGCGGATCAGCCGGGCGCGCCGCTGGGGCAGGCGTTTGCCCATCCCGAGGAGTTGGCCGGGGAAACCAGTGCGGCCAAGCGCGTCAAGCTGGCCGAAGGGTTGGTGAAGGCGGGGCAGAAGGCGACGGTGATCACGCTGCCGGATTCGCTTTGCTGGCTGGTGAACATCCGGGGCGCGGATGTGCCGAAGAACCCGATTGTGCATGGCTTTGCGGTTTTGGCTGATGATGGGGCGGTGACGCTGTTCGTGGCCCCGGCCAAGCTGGATGAGGCTGTGCGGGCGCATCTTGGGGCGGGGGTGACGATCCGCCCGGTCGAGGAGTTTGTCCAAGGCCTGCAATCGCTTACGGGACCGGTCCGGGTGGACCGCTCGACGGCCCCGGTCGCAGTGGCGGATATCTTGAAGGCGGCAGGGATAGAGGTTTCATGGGGCGATGACCCGTGTCGTCTGCCCAAGGCCTGCAAGAACCCGGCGGAGATTGCGGCAACGCGTGAGGCTCATTTGCGCGACGGGGCGGCGATGGTCGAATTCCTGCGCTGGCTGGACGAGGCCGCGCCCAAGGGTGGGTTGACTGAGATTTCGGTGGTGACGGCGCTGGAAGGGTTCCGGCGGGCGACCAATGCGCTGCATGACATCAGCTTTGACACGATCTGCGGCTCGGGTCCGAACGGGGCGATCATGCATTACCGGGTGACCGAGGAAAGCAATCGGGCGGTTGGGGCGAATGAATTGCTGCTGGTTGATTCCGGGGCGCAGTATCTGGACGGGACGACCGACATCACCCGCACGATTGCCATCGGCGATCCGGGTGAGGAAGCACGGGTGCAGTATACCCGCGTGCTGCAAGGGGTGATTGCGATCAGCCGGGTGCGGTTCCCGAAGGGGATCTCGGGCCGCGATATTGATGCTTTGGCGCGGTTCAACCTTTGGGTTGCGGGGCAGGATTTCGACCATGGCACCGGGCATGGGGTTGGTGCGTTCCTGTCGGTGCATGAGGGGCCGCAAAGGATTTCGCGGGTGTCGGAAGTGGTGCTGGAACCGGGCATGATCCTGTCAAACGAGCCGGGATACTATCGCGAGGGGGCCTTTGGCATCCGCCTTGAAAACCTGATCGTGGTGGAAACCGCGCCCCCATTAGGCGACATGCGGCCACAATTTTCGTTTGAAAACATCACCTTCGTGCCTTTTGATCGCCGGTTGATCCTTGCGGCTGAGTTGTCGCCGGGAGAGAGGGACTGGCTGAACGCCTATCATGCCAAGGTTCTGGAAAAGATTGGACCTCGAGTGTCTGGCGCAACGCTGGACTGGTTGAAGGACGCCTGCACCCCGATCTAAGGAAAACCCATGGACGGTCAAATCACGATCACGCCGATAGTCGGACCAGTTACCGTTTCAGCGGGCTCGACCGTGCTTGGCGAAAGCCGGAAGGCGCTGGAGCTGAGGGAGGGCGGCCATCCGCCGGTCGTCTATGTTCCGCGCGAGGACATCGACATGCAGCGGCTGGTCAAGACCACTCTGGCAACAAAATGCCCCTGGAAGGGCCAAGCGAGCTATTACTCGATCAAGGGCAAGTTCGGCATTCTGGCCAATGCGGTCTGGTCCTATGAGACCCCACTGCCCGACATGGCGCAGATCGCCGGGCACCTGGCCTTTTACCCGGATAGGGTAACGATCACAAGCGGTTAGCGGCTTCCTCGTGGATGCGCTGAACCATGGCGCGCACGCCGTTCGAGCGTTGACCGGAAAGGTGTTCGTTCAGGCCAAGGCGGCCAAGTTCAGCGGTGGCGTCGACCTTGCCGACCTCGGCCACCGGCAGGCCGGAATAGAGCGCGTGCAGGACGGCGATCAGGCCGCGGACGATCATCGCGTCCGAGTCGCCTTGGAAGTCAAACTTGCCGCCTTCGATCATCGGGCGCAGCCAGACCTGGCTGGCACAGCCCTGCACTTTCAGCGCGGGGACCTTGAAGCTGTCGTCAAGCGCCGGCATCGCCTTGCCCAGTTCGATGACATGGCGATAACGCTCTTCCCAATCTTCAAGGAAGTCGAAGGTTTCGGCGATTTCTTCAAAGGCTGCGGTTGCCATGGGCGCTCTCCGTTCCCCGGTTGAGGTAAGAGGACAGGTGCAAAACGTCCAGCCCCAATGGACCTTGCGTTCGGAAGCGCTTTTCAAATGCTGTCCCATCGGCTACCCAAGGGAGGATCGTACAGGAAAGTTTCCATGCCCGCTGCATCTTCCGTCTTCCGTCCGCTTATAGTCGCCACTCTGGTCATCGCCCTTGCCAGCTGCGGGGCGATGAAAGACAGCAAGCTGAACCCGCTCAACTGGTTCAAGCGGTCGGAAGCCCGCGGCATGGTGGACGTGACCGCGGATGCGGCCGACCCAAGGCCGCTGGTTGAGACGGTTCTGGACCTTGTGGTCGAGCCGATCCCCGGCGGGGCCATCGTACGCGCCCGCGGGCTGCCTCCGACACAAGGCTGGTGGGATGCCGAACTGGTGCTGAAGCCGTCGGAAGATCCGGGTCAGCTGGTCTATGAATTCCGGATCATGCAGCCGCCCGAAGCCCATGACGTGAACGTGCCCCGCTCACGCGAGTTGGATGTTGCGATCTACGTGTCGGACGTCAAGCTGGAGTTCGTGAACGAAGTGATCGTTCAGGGTGCCACCAACGCACGATCTGCCCACCGCTGAGCAAGGGCTTGGGACCGCTGGCTTAATCACCGGTCTTTCCGGAGTTGCCGCTGTCGTGCATGCGTCTTCCACATGTCTTCCATCCGTCTTCCCCAAGGGCAAGCGGGTGCAGCGTTAAACGTGACAGCGAATCCCGCCTTTCCACCGGCGGTGGAGCTTTGGTCAGAGCCGGACGACCCTGACCTCGCTGCCTTTGGCCGACAGAGCGATCTCGCCCTTGCACAGACGCACCGCGTCTTCGCCAAAGATCTCATGCCGCCAGCCCAGCATCGAGGGGAGGTCGCGGTCGCCGGCAGCGATCTGGTCAAGTTCAGCTGAGGAGGCGATCAGGCGCGGGGCGACGCCAAGGTTTTCCGACTTGGCCTTCAACAGCACGCGCAGAAGATCGGCAAGTGCGGGGTTCACCTGCAGCTGTTCACGCGCGGCATCGACCTTGGGAATGTCTTCGGGGCGCATTTCCAGCCCCTCTTTCACCGCAGCCAGAATGCCATCGACGATTTCGGGCTTGCGGCCTTCACGTTGCAACAGGCGCGAGCGGCCCAGTTCTTCCGCCGTGGTCGGGCGGGTCGAGGCGAGTTCGAGGAGAGCGTCGTCCTTCATCACCCGGCTGCGCGGCACGTTGTGGCTTTGCGCATAGGTCTCGCGATAGCGGGCCAGTGCCTTGACCACGGCCAGAAAGCGCCCGCTGGTGGTGCGGGTCTTGATGCGCGCCCATGCCTCATCGGGTTCGACGGTATAGGTGGCGGGATCGGTCAGGATCGCCAGTTCCTCGGCCACCCAATCGGCGCGGCCGTTTTTTTTCAGCTGGGCGGCAAGGAATTCGTAGATCACCCGCAGATGGGTGACATCGGCCAGCGCATAGTCCTTTTGCGCGTCGCTGAGGGGACGGCGCGACCAGTCAGTGAAGCGTGAGGTCTTGTCGAGGTTGGCCTTGGCGATCCGCTTGACCAGCGTTTCATAGCCAACCTGTTCGCCAAAGCCGCAGACCATGGCGGCGACCTGGGTGTCGAAAAGGGGGTTAGGGAAGGCATTGCCTTCGACGAAGAAGATTTCCAGATCCTGCCGGGCAGCGTGGAAGACCTTCACCGTGGGTTCATGCCGGAAAAGGTCGTAAAGCGGCTCCATCGACATCTCGGCCCCTTCGATCGGGTCGATGAGGACGGCTTCGCCCGCGCCGGGAAGCGCCATCTGGATCAGGCAGAGCTTGGACCAATAAGTCCGCTCGCGCAGGAATTCGGTGTCGATTGTGACGAAGGGCTGGCTTTTCGCCATGGCGCAATAGGCGGCCAGGTCTTCGGTCGTGGTGATCGTGCGCATGCTTGGCCCTTTCGTCGCGGGGTCATCCCGCCAGTTGCGGGCCGCTATAGGGGCAGATTTCGGGAAAGGAAAGGGTGGGCTTGCGGTTCGCGTTTGGGCGTGAATAGCATCGGGCGAAGTGGAGAAGGCCGAATGCGGATCCTGTGGCTGATGGCCGGGTTGTTCTTTGCCGCCCTTGGGATCATCGGGGCGTTCTTGCCGGTGATGCCGACGACCGTCTTTCTGCTGGCGGCCACGGCCTGTTTCGCGCGGTCCTCGCCCCGGCTGCATGGCTGGCTGGTGAACCATCCGGTGTTCGGCCCGCCAATACGCAACTGGCACGAGAACGGTGAAATTTCCCGGAAGGCAAAACGGTTGGCGGTTGGGACGATGGCGGCGGTCTTCGTGGTCTCGCTGGTGCTGGGGCTGTCGTGGAAGTTTCTGGTGCCGCAAGGCCTGCTGATCGCTGTTGGGGCAGCGTTTATCTTGACGCGGCCGGATGGTCCGTCAGCCTAAGAAGACCGGGGTCCGGTCGCCCTTCGCAAAGCGGCGCAGGACCTGCGGATAAAGCTGGTGTTCCATGCCCAAGACGCGCGCTGACAGGCTGTCTTCGGTGTCACCTGGCAGGACGGGCACGCGAGCCTGGCCGAGGACGGGGCCAGCGTCGAGTTTGGCGGTGACTTCATGGACAGTGCAGCCGGCTACTTTGTCGCCTGCCGCCACGGCGCGGGCGTGGGTGTGGAGGCCCGGGTATTTCGGCAAAAGCGAGGGGTGGATGTTCAGCATCCGCCCCTCGAAGGCCTTGATGAAGCCGGGGGTCAGGATGCGCATGAATCCTGCGAGGCAGAGAATGTCGGGCTGAGCGGCGTTGATATGGGCAAGGAGTGCGGCTTCGAAAGTTTCACGGTCGCGGCCAAAGGGGCGGTGATCGACGGCGGCGGTGGGGATGCCGAGGGCTTGGGCCTTGGCAAGGCCAGTGGCTGCGGGGTCGTTGGACGCCACCAGAACCGGCCGCGCGGGGTGGTCGCCGGTCATCGAGCGGGCCAGTGCCAGCATGTTCGAGCCACCCCCAGAAATCAGGATGGCGACGCGCTTCACAGGAGGCGGCCCCGGTAGATGACCCCCGCCCCCCCCGACTGTTTCGGCACGATGCGGCCAAGGCGCATGACAGTCTCGCCCTCGGCCAGCAACAATGCCGTCAGAGTGTCAGCCCGATCAGCGGCGACAACGGCGATCATGCCGATGCCGCAGTTGAATGTCTTGAGGAGTTCGGGTTCGGACATGCCGGCGGTCTCGGCCAGCCAGCGGAACACGGGTGGCAATTGCCATGCGCCAAGGTCGATCTCGCAGGCCAAACCATCAGGCAGCACGCGCGGCGGGTTTTCGGTCAACCCGCCGCCGGTGATATGGGCAAGGCCGTGGACACCCCCGGCGCGGACGGCGGCGAGGGCCTGTTTGACGTAAAGGCGCGTGGGGGTCAGCAAAGCCTGCCCAAGCGTGCCGTCGGAGAATGGCGAGGGCGCGTCCCAGCCAAGGCCGGACAGTTCGACGACCTTGCGCACGAAGCTGTAGCCGTTGGAATGAACGCCGTTCGAGGCGAGGCCGAGGAGGATGTCGCCTTCGGCCACGTCTCGGGGAAGCTCACCGCCGCGTTCCATGGCACCGACGGCAAAACCGGCAAGGTCGAAATCGCCCTTGTGATACATGCCGGGCATCTCTGCCGTCTCGCCCCCGATCAGGGCGCAGCCACTGTCAGCGCAGCCCTTGGCGATGCCGGTGATGATGCGGGTGGCTTCGTCGACCTGAAGCTTGCCGGTGGCGAAGTAGTCGAGGAAGAACAGCGGTTCCGCGCCTTGGCAGACGAGGTCGTTAACGCACATCGCTACAAGGTCGATGCCGATGGTGTCGACATGGCCGGTGTCGATGGCGATCCGCAGCTTGGTGCCAACCCCGTCGGTCGCGGCGACCAGAACCGGATCGGTGTAGCCCGCAGCTTTCAGATCGAAGAGTGCTCCGAACCCGCCGAGCCCACCCATCACGCCCGGTCGGCTGGTGGCCTTAGCGGCAGGCTTGATCCGGTCGACCAGCGCGTTTCCGGCATCGATGTCCACGCCCGCATCGGCATAGGTCAACCCGTTTTGGCCCTTGGTCATCTGCCTGCCCCCTGCCTGACTCGGTTCGCGGTCCGCATAGACCATTGCCCCGCCCCTTGCAACGCGGCCCGCTTGACCCCGCCCGCTTGACCCTCCGGCCGGTTCTGCTAGGCAAGGCGGGCTACGGGGGCCTGTAGCTCAATTGGTTAGAGCAGGGCGCTCATAACGCCTTGGTTGGGGGTTCGAGTCCCTCCGGGCCTACCAAACCGCTTTCGCGGTCAGTCTTTTCATTTTTCAATCAGTATGTTGCTGTTTTGCAAAGGTCTTTTTTGACCCCTCGCCTGCGAGGTGTGATACAAACTGTGACACAGGATGTGATACATTGACCCTTCCGAAGTACATGAGTCGGCGTGGGAAAGCCTGGCAGTTCGTTCGTCGCGTCCCCACGGAACTGGTACCGATCATTGGAGTTGTGGCGTTCATCGTTGGGGACAGACAGCCAGTCCGAAGCCGAACGGCCCCACATGGTGGAAAACGGCGGCGACGGGCCGCTGACGGTGCTCGTGCTGCAGGGCGTCGGGGAGTATGATTACCTGCCGCTGACCGAAACGGCGCAGTAACAGGGAGCCAGACCCATGCCCCATGATGACCACGACCACGATCACGCGCGCGACCTGCACGATCACCTGCACACGCATCTGCCCGAGGAACCCGCCCTGCGGGTCAAGGCGCTGGAAACCGTGCTCTTGCGCAAGGGGCTGATCTCGGCGCAGTCCATCGACGCTTGGATCGAAGCCTATGCCAACCAGATCGGCCCCCGGCGCGGGGCGGAACTGGTTGCGCGGGCCTGGGTAGACCCGGACTTCAAGGCGCGGCTCATGCAGGACGCAGATACCGTGGTGCGAGAGGTCGGCTATGAAGGCGTCGAAGGTGGCCATATCCGGGTGGTCGAGAATACGCCCGCCGTGCACAATGTCATCGTTTGCACCCTGTGCTCATGCTATCCATGGTCGCTGCTGGGCATCCCGCCGGACTGGTACAAGTCCGCCGCATACCGGTCGCGCGTGGTCCGCGAACCGCGCGCTGTGCTGGCCGAATTCGGGCTGGTGCTGGAGGAAGACATCCAGCTGCGCGTCTGGGATGCGACGGCAGAACTGCGTTATCTGGTGCTGCCCGAACGCCCGGCGGGCACTGAAGGCCTGTCAGAGGCCGCACTGGCCGCGCTGGTCACCCGCAACGCGATGGTGGGCACCGAGCGGGTTGCGGCGCCAGCGATGAGGGGCTAGGCGATGGACGGCATCCACGATTTCGGCGGCAAGCAGGGCTTTGGCAAGGTTCCGGTCGGGCGGGATTACACGCCGTTTCACGACCGCGTCGATGGCCTGAGTCTCGCCATCATGATGGAATGCACCTTTGACTGGCCGCTGGACCGCGCGCGCCATGTCAAGGAGCTTCTGCCGCCGATCAACTACCTGGCCGATCCGTATTTCACCGGCTGGGCGATGACCTACATGGTGCTGCTGATCGAATCCGGGCGGCTGACGGCGGAGGAGATCATCTCGGGGCAGGCCAGCGGCGACCCCGCCACGCCAGCACGGCGCACGCTGCCCGAGGTGATGGAGCGCAACCGGATCAGTGCTGAACGGTTCGACGCGCCTGCCAACAACACGCCTGCCTTTGGCATCGGCGACCGGATCAACACGGCTGAGCATGGCAAGCCCGGCCACACCCGCTTGCCCGCCTATGCACGGGCCAAGCGCGGGACAATCGTGGCGCACCATGGCACTCATGTGTTCCCCGACGAAATGGCGCTGCGCCGCCGCGTTCATGACCATCTCTACACCGTCGCCTTCGACGCGCGTGATCTGTTCGGCCCCGATGGCACACCAGGGCACGAGGTGTTGCTGGACTTGTGGCAACCCTATCTGACGCCTGCCGGAGAGCACCCATGACCGACGCCGTTGCATTTCAGAAACCCTGGCACGCGCAGGTTTCGGCCATCGTGCATGCCCTGACCGAAGCCGGGACGTTCTCGGCTGCAGATTGGTCGCAGACGCTGGGTGCCGAACGGGCGCACCAGCAGGACCACGGCGCGCCAGACACTGCCGACAGCTATTTCATCGCCGTTCTGGATAGCCTGCTGACCCTGCTCGACCGCACCGACCCCGCCCTCGCCGCCGACCTGCGCGAGACGACCGAGGCGTGGCGCACCGCTTACCTGACTACGCCGCACGGCCAACCTGTTGAACTCGCATGACGCTGTGCGCCCAACCGCTGGCCGATCTCGAGGTGCAGCTTCGGAGTCGTGAGGTCTCCAGCGCCGACCTTGTCCGCGTGTCCGCCATCTGCAGCTTGGTGCGCTCGCCGTCCAGAACGGCAAAGTCCTCGCTCCAGTCAAACTGGAAGGCTTCGCCGGGGTAAAAATTCAGTGGCACAAAGGTCCCGCGCCCCGTGGTCTGTTGCTCGCGCTGGCGATCTGCTTTCCATCGTCGCGTAAAAGCTGCAACCCGGGCATACGAGCCGGTGAAGCCAAGCGCCCCCAGATCGGCGTGCAATTGCTTCACAGTCCGCCGCTCTTTGCGCGACTTTCCAGCCTCGGTCTTCAGCCAACCCGCCAGCTTCTTGGCAAACGGGTCCAGCTTGCTTTGCCGCTCCGGCGTCGCGAATCTTGGCTCGATCGTGTTCGCCGCCAGATGCTTGGTCACGGTATTCCGCGACAGGCCTGTCAGACGTGCAATCTCGCGGATCGACAGCTTCCGCCGCAAATGCATGCGTCGAATGATGTTCAATAGTCCCATGTGGATCACTCCGTTGCCCCCGCTGCTCTCCGCTTTGGGGGTAGGTTCACATGGCTCAGTTCTCAGTGAAAATTATGCGCCTAACCGGCTCAGTTCTGGGTGAAAATCAACACAGAGTCGCCTCAGCGGCCGACAAGTCCAGCATCGCCATGTCATAGTCGCGATTGGATATGGTCCCACGTTCGCGCAGGCCGGCGGCAAGGGTGGCGTCGGACTGCCGGAAGCTGAGTTGCGATTTTGCCCGGCTGACTTCGGCTTCGGCAAGGCCACCGCCGCCTCGGCTGCCTGCAGGGCAGCTTCGGCGATCTTGCGGCTGCGGGTGCCCGGAAGCGCAGGGGTCAGGGGGCAGATCTGGGCGGCGACCGTTTCGCCAGCCGTGACCGGGTCGCCCGCGTCAAGTCGTTCGCGCAATCAAGCCCTATGCTGCGGCATACGGTCTCTTGACTAATACAACTTCAAACCTTTATAGGTGTTAATCAAAAGGAAGGACTCGAGTCGATGTTTGTCACTCGCATACTGTTGCTGACCACCGCTCTTGGTGTTTGCCTTTCGGTCTCGGCTTTGGCGGAGGGCCTTGCCCCGACCACAATCACCGAATGGAAAGCGGTCTATGGCACGGTCGAGGCACGGGACCGGATTCCGGCGCGGGCGCGGCTTGGCGGCACACTGGTCACGCTTTCGGTGGCTGAGGGCGATGAGGTTGAGGCTGGTCAGGAACTGGCGCGGATCGTCGATGACAAGCTGGATTTTCAGCTGGCCGGGCTTGAGGCTCAGCGTGAGGCGCTTACGGCCCAGCTTGCCAATGCCAAGGCTGATCTGAAGCGTGGTCAGGATTTGCTGAAAGATGGCGTGACGACGACCCAGCGGGTCGATGCGTTGCAGACTGCGGTTGATGTGCTGACGGGGCAAATTGCCGCGCTGGATGCTCAAGGTGAGGTGATCTCGCAGCAAGCTAAGGAAGGCACCGTGTTGGCCCCAGTTGCGGGCCGGGTGCTGGATGTGCCGGTGACCAAGGGCGCGGTGGTGATGCCGGGCGAAGTGGTGGCAGTCGTAGGTGGCGGGGGAACTTTCCTGCGGATTGCGGTGCCGGAACGTCATGCCGTGGCGCTGGACGAGGGCGATTTGATCGTGATCTCTGGCCCTGATGGCGACCATGAGGGCACGCTGGCCCGGGTCTATCCGCTGGTCGAAGCGGGTCGGGTGACGGCGGACGTCGAGATCGAGGGGCTTTCTGACCGCTTTGTCGGCACAAGGATGCTGGTCCGCCTGCCGGTGGGCGAACGTGAGGCGCTATTGGTTCCAGCGGCGGATGTTGTCACCCGCGCCGGGTTGGACTTTGTCGGCATCCAAATGGGTGAGACCGTGGCGCTGCGCAGCATCGTTTCAGGCCAGCCGCAAGTGATCGACGGGGTGCCGATGGTCGAGGTGCTGAGCGGCTTGCAAGTTGGTGACGTTGTCGTGGCTGTTCCTGCGGTCGATGCCGAGGCCAGCCATGACTGACCGCAAACTGCCATCGCTGGGTATTGCGGGCGGGCTGACCAAACGCTTCATCGCTTCGGCACTGACCCCGCTCTTCATCCTTGCGGCCTTGGCCGCTGGGGTGGTGGCGCTGGTTTCCCTTCCACGTGAGGAAGAGCCGCAGATTTCGGTGCCCCTGGTCGACATCCATGTGCAGGCACAGGGTTTGCGCGCCGAAGATGCCGTAAAGCTGGTGACAGAGCCCTTGGAGGTGATTGTCAAGGGCATCAATGATGTCGAGCATGTCTATTCCTCGACCCGCGACGATGCTGCGATGGTCACGGCGCGGTTCAACGTCGGGACAAGGCCCGAGGATGCGATCCTGCGGGTGCATGACAAGCTGCGCGCGAATATCGGCGCGATCCCGGTCGGCATTCCCGAACCTTTGATCATCGGGCGCGGTATTGATGATGTGGCGATCCTGACGCTGACCTTGTCGGCGCAGGACCTTGGTGCCAACGACCTGACCCGGATTGCGCGGATGCTGCAGACCGAGGTTGCGAAGACGGAAGATGTGGGCCTGACCTATCTGGTGGGCGACGCACAGGACGCGATACGGATTGAACCTGATCCCGACCGGCTGGCACTTTATGGCGTCACCTTGCAACAACTCGCAGGCAAGGTCGCGCAGGCGAACCGGACGCTGAACACCGGCAAATTGCGCGATCAGGGAGAGATGATCGATCTGGTGGCTGGCGAGACCCTGACGGCCCCGGCTGAGGTGGCGAATCTTCTCCTGACCACCCGCGACGGGCGGCCGGTCTATGTGTCCGATGTGGCCACGGTGAGGTATGTCGAGAACACCAGCCAGACCATCGTCTCGCATTTGGCCAAGGCCGATGGGGCTGTGACCGAAGGCCCCGCCGTGACGCTGGCCATTGCCAAGCGCGCCGGGGCGAATGCGGTTGTCGTGGCTGAGGAGGTTCTGGCCCGGGTCGAGGCGTTGAAGCCGAAGCTGATCCCCGATGGCGTCACGATCACCGTGACCCGCGACTATGGTGAGACGGCGAATGAGAAGGCCAATGAACTGCTGTTCCACCTGGGCCTTGCGACCGTTTCGATCATCATTTTGGT
>CANNIA010000059.1 GCA_947504705.1 Paracoccaceae bacterium | reverse complement strand
ATGCCCACGGCCCGACCGCCCGCATCCATGATCGCCTGCACGATCCGCTTGTTCACCAGACCCGAGAGGACCATCTCGACCACCTGCACGGTCGCCTTGTCGGTCACCCGCTTGCCGCGAACGAATTCCGATTTAATTCCAAGCTTTTCCAGCATCTCGTTGATCATCGGCCCGCCGCCATGAACCACAACGGGGTGGACGCCGACTTGCTTCATCAGCACGATGTCGCGGGCAAACTCGGCCATGGCGGCATCATCGCCCATCGCATTGCCGCCGAACTTGACCACCACCACGGCCCCTTCGAACCGCTGCAAGTATGGCAGGGCTTCGGACAACATTTTCGCGGTGGTAATGGCGTCGGACATGGTCAGGGTCTGCTGTTTCATGGGGGCCTCCGGGTCATCCGCCGCATAAGACTTTTCCGCCCCCCTGCCAAGCCTTGCTTTCCCCGGAAGCGGGCTTAGCTTCTGGGGCAAAGGAGACAGCCATGTCCGAGCAGAACCCCCCCGAGCAAAAGACCCTTGTCCTGACCGGAGCCAGCCGGGGTATCGGTCATGCTACGGTGAAACGCTTTTCGGCCGAAGGCTGGCGGGTCCTCACCTGCTCACGCCAGCCCTTCGATCCGCGCTGCCCCTGGCCTGGGGGCGAAGAGAACCATATCGTGATCGACCTGGCCGATCCGAACAAGACGATTGCGGCGATCGAGACGATCAAGGCCAAGGTCAATGGCAAGATCCATGCTCTTGTAAACAATGCCGGAATCAGCCCGAAAGGGCCCGGGGGATCGCGGTTGAATACCATCGAGACTGACCTGCGGACCTGGGGCCATGTCTTCCATGTGAACTTCTTTTCTTCGGTGATCCTGGCGCGCGGGCTGAAAGATGAATTGACGGCCGCGAAGGGGTCTATTGTCAATGTCACCTCGATTGCCGGGGTCCGAGTGCATCCATTCGCGGGGGCGGCCTATGCGACATCCAAGGCGGCACTGGCTGCGCTGACCCGCGAAATGGCGCATGATTTCGGGCCTTTGGGCGTGCGGGTGAACGCGATTGCTCCGGGTGAGGTGGAGACGGCGATCCTTTCGCCCGGCACCGACAAGATCGTGGAAAAACTGCCGATGAGGCGGTTGGGCCAGCCGAAAGAGGTGGCGGATGTGATCTGGTTCCTGTGTTCGGACCAGTCCAGTTACATCTCAGGCGCCGAGATCGAGGTGAACGGGGCGCAGCACGTCTGACCTTTGCCCTTCTTGCGCCTTTTTGGCATAAGGGGGCATCCTTCAGGGGCCAGCCGATGCTTGACGATACCGACGACGACATCCACCCGCTGTTTCACGGCGCGCCCAAGGGGCTTGAGTTCCGCAAGTTGCGCAAACGTCTGGTGCAAGAGGTGCGCGAGGCGATCGAGACCTATGGCATGACCCGCGCGGGCGACCGCTGGCTGGTCTGCCTGTCGGGCGGCAAGGACAGCTATACGCTGCTGGCGATCCTGCATGAGTTGAAATGGCGCGGTCTGCTGCCCGTGGACCTTTTGGCCTGCAACCTTGATCAGGGCCAGCCGGGGTTTCCTGCGACCGTGTTGCCGGAGTTCCTGACCAAGATGGGCGTTCCGCACCGGATCGAATATCGTGACACCTATTCGGTGGTCATCGACAAGATCAAACCCGGCGGGACGATGTGTTCCCTGTGTTCCCGCCTGCGGCGTGGGAACCTGTACCGCATCGCGCGGGAGGAGGGCTGTTCGACCGTCATCCTTGGCCATCACCGCGATGATATTCTTGAGACCTTCTTCATGAACCTCTTTCACGGAGGGCGACTGGCATCGATGCCGCCGCGCCTGTTGAACGAGGAGGGGGATATTTTCCTCGCTCGCCCGCTGGCCTTTGTGGCCGAGGCCGATTGCGAGACATTCGCGGCGGCCATGGGCTATCCGATCATCCCTTGCAACCTGTGCGGCAGTCGGGAAGGCCTGCAGCGCGCGCAGGTGAAGAAGCTTCTGGATGATTGGGAGGTTCGGACCCCGGGGCGGCGTCAGGTGATGTTCCGGTCGCTGATGAACGTGCGGCCCTCGCATCTGGCGGATCCGTCGCTTTTCGATTTTGCGGGCCTTATGACCGATGCAACGACCGCTCTGGCAGATAGCGAAAGTTCTTCGCAACTGTCGGCTGAGCGTTAACGAACTAATCAGGAACATCCACCTAGGGTGACCCCGTCCAAGGGCCATTGGCCCCTTATGCGCGGGGTGCCTTATGCTACCTCTTTCCATGCGACTGGCTGCGGCGCTGCGACGCCCCGAAGCGGCGATTTCGGTCTCGTTTCTGGCCGTCGCGGTCTACTTGCTGGGCGGAGATGTCGCCCTTCTGGGCCTGACGGCAGGACTGCCGCTTCTTGTCTTCCTTTTCCAGCGCCTTTGGCCTGGCCGGGCCGAAAAACCGGTGTCCGATCAGGTAATCGACCGGCTGGATGGCGTGCTGCAGGATCGGACCGCGGGTCCGCGCCAGACCGGCTGCCTCGTCCTGCAGTTCGATGATACTGCTTGGCTTTGCGACCGGCATGGCCGGAAGTTGCAGTCCGAAATCCTGTCGGCCTGCATCGGCCGGATCAAGGGGGCGTTGCGGCCAGGGGATCAGCTGTTCCCGCTGGAGGATGGCAGCCTAGTCGTCGTGCTTGCCCCCACGCAACGGCTGGATCTGGCGGGCATGACCCAGATTGCGGGCCGGTTGCAGTTGGTCGCCCAGCAGCCGATGATCCTTGGGGAAAGCTCGGTCCAGCTGACCTGCTGCATCGGGTTCTGCCATGCCCGTCAGATCAGCATCGAAAGCGGTCGGGCGATGCTGGAGGCTGCCCAAATCGCTGCAGACGAAGCGATGCAGCATCGTCCGGGCGCGATTCGTGCCTATACTGCCGAATTGGCGCTGATCCGGGCCTCGCGGGATGCGTTGCGGTCGGACTTTGCCGAAGCGGTCGCCTCGGGTCAGGTCCGCGCCTATTTTCAGCCACAGGTCTCGACCGATAGCGGCGAGGTTTCGGGGATGGAAGCGCTTGCCCGCTGGCAGCATCCCGAACGCGGCCTGCTTGCGCCTGGTGACTTTCTGCCTGCGCTGCAAGGCACTGATCTGATGAAGCTTCTGGGCCGCGAAATGGTGAGCCAGTCGCTGAAGGCGCTGGTTTCATGGACGCAAGCGGGGTTGTCGGTGCCTGCCGTTGCGGTCAATTTCTCACCGCAAGAGCTTGGCGATCCCGAATTGCCAGATCGGCTGGCCTGGGCGGTGGATGCCCACAACCTGACGCCAGACCGACTGACGGTTGAAGTGCTGGAACAGCTGGTTGCCGGGGCTGGCGACGGCATGGTGCGGCGCAACCTCGACCGGCTTGCTGGGATGGGCTTTGGCATTGATCTTGACGATTTCGGCACCGGCAATGCGTCAATCACGACGATCCGGCACTTTGCCCTGCGGCGTTTGAAGATCGACCGCAGCTTCGTGCGCGGGGTCGATCATATCCGCGACCAACAGAATCTGGTGACCGCGATCCTGTCGCTGGCCGAGCAGCTGGGCCTTGAAGCCGTGGCCGAAGGGGTCGAAACCCCGGCCGAGCATGCGATGCTGGCCCAACTTGGCTGTGCCCATGTCCAGGGCTATGTGATCGCCAAGCCCCTGGCACCGGAAGATGCGGACGCCTGGCTGCGCCAGCACCGCCAGCGCCTGCAAAAAGTGCTGCGCCTTGAAATGCGCGCCCGCTAGGGCACCATCCGGCCCGCTTTCAGTAGCCAGGGATTTGCACGATTAACCAAGGGGAGCGAAAGGAGTTTCGGCACAACTGATCCCAGACGGGAAACGCGCAAAAAGGCGAAACCGCTTGACCTTTGCCCTGCCCTGTCGTTGAAGCACCGCTGATCGTGATGTTCGGAACGGTGACTGACCCATGGAAGAGCAGAACAACAAGAACCTGATCCTTGCGATGGTTCTTAGCGCGCTGGTGATGCTGATCTGGATGGTCTTCTTTCCGCCGCCAGAGCAGCCTGCCGAAGCGACCAACCCTACCGCTGAGGTCGCGCAACCGGCAGCCGTTCCTGCGACGGATGCAAGCACCGAACCGGTGGAAAGCGAAGCCGGTGCTGATGCGCCGCGGCTTGCAATCGATACGCCACAGCTTTCCGGCTCGATCTCGCTTATTGGTGCGCGGATCGATGACCTGTCGCTCAAGACCTACCACGAGACGATTGACCCCGCCTCGCCCGAAGTGCGCCTGTTGTCGCCCACCGGTGAAGTGACCCCCTATTACGCCATCGTCGGCTGGGCCCCGGGCACGGGCACGGCTGCCGCCGACCTGCCCGATGCCAAGACACTGTGGACTGCCACCAGCGCGGGGCCGCTTGCCCCTGGAAAGCCGGTTGTGCTGACCTGGAACAACGGCAAGGGACTGGTCTTTACCCGCGAAATCGCAGTGGACGAAAAGTACCTTTTCACCATCACCGACAAGGTCAAGAACACCGGCACCGCCCCGGCAGCCATGTATCCCTATGGCATCATCGCCCGCCACGGCCTGCCGAAGATGCAGTCGATCTTCGTTGTGCATGAAGGCATGGTCCGCTCGACCGACGGCAAGCTGGAAGAGATCCGCTATGATGATATCGTCGATCTTGATCAGGACCCGACGGAACATGCCGCCGCCGAGATCGTCGCTGCCGAGGGCGAGGGTTGGATCGGCTTTACCGACCACTACTGGATGACCGTTCTTGTCCCCGAACAGGGCAAGCCCTTCACTCAGGTGACCAAGCACATCGCCGACCGCGACAAGTATCAGGCCGAAATCCGCCAGCCCGTGCAAACCGTCGCCGCAGGTGCCGAAATTCAGAACAGCGTCCAGTTGTTCGCCGGGGCCAAGGAATGGGAAACCATCAGCGCCTATCAGGAAGCCGGAATCCCGAATTTCATCGAATCGATCGACTGGGGCTGGTTCTATTTCCTGACCAAACCGATCTTCAAACTTCTGCACTTTCTGCATGGCCTGATCGGCAATATGGGTCTTGCGATCATTGCCCTGACCTTCTTCCTGAAGCTTCTGGTGCTGCCGCTGGCCTACAAGTCCTACGTTTCCATGGCCCGGATGAAAGAGCTTCAGCCCGAGATCGAGGCTTTGAAAGAGCGCGCAGGCGACGACAAGCAGAAGATGCAGCGCGAGATGATGCAGCTTTACAAGGACAAGAAGGTGAACCCGGCTGCGGGCTGCCTGCCGATCCTGTTCCAGATTCCGATCTTCTTCAGCCTTTACAAGGTGATTTACGTCACCATCGAACTGCGCCAGGCGCCGTTCTTCGGCTATTTCCGGGATCTGTCGATGCCCGATCCCAGCTCGATCATGAACCTCTTCGGGCTTCTGCCCTGGGCTGGACCGGAACCGCACACGCTGATGGCCACGATCTTCCTTGGCATCCTGCCGCTGATCCTGGGCATCTCGATGTGGCTGCAGCAGAAACTGAACCCGGCCCCCACCGACCCGGTTCAGGCCTCGATCTTCGCCTGGATGCCTTGGGTGTTCATGTTCATGATGGGCGGTTTTGCCAGCGGCCTGGTCGTCTACTGGATCACCAACAACACGATCACCTTCTCGCAGCAGTACCTGATCATGTGGAGCCACGGAAAGCGGCCCGACATCTTTGGCAACATTCGGGCGGCAAAGGCCATAAAGGCAGCCCAGCAATTGCCGGGCAAGCCCGACCCTGCAAAGGCGGTGCCAACCAAGACTGCACCAGCCAAGACTGCGCCAGCCAAGACTGCGCCAGCCAAGACGGGCAAGGCCGGGAAGAAATGAACCGGCTGACCCGGATCACCCGGCATCCGATCAAGGGACACGGACGCGAGGATCTCGCGTCCGTTTCGCTTTCGCCGGGGGCCTGCCTGCCCTGGGACCGGCACTGGGCCGTCGCGCATGCGGCAGCCAAGTTGCAGGAGGGGTGGAGTGCTTGCGTGAACTTTGCCCGCGGTGCCAAAGCCCCGGCACTAATGGCCGTGACCTCAGAGCTGGATGAAGCGACGGGGCAAGTCACGCTGACGCATCCCGATAGGGGCACGCTGGCCTTTCGGCCGGATGCAGCCGAGGATCTTTCCCGGTTTCTGGAGTGGGTTGCGCCACTGAACCCTCCGGACCGGGCGCAGCCCGGCAGGATCGTGACGGCGGGCCGTGGCATGACCGACAGCGATTTCCCTTCGGTGTCGATCCTGTCCGAGGCCTCGCTGCAGGCGCTTTCAGACAAGATGGGCGTGGCGCTGTCGCCCGCCCGGTTCCGGGGAAACCTGTGGATCAAGGGCGCAGAGCCATTTGCGGAATTCAGCTGGATCGGGCGCGAGATCCGGATCGGCACCGCGACCTTGCGGATCGAGGAACGGATCACGCGCTGCCTGGCGACGACGGTGAACCCCGAGACAGGCGCGCGTGACGCGGATACGCTGAAAGCGCTTGAGGCAGGCTTTGGCCACCAGGACTTTGGCGTTTATGCGACGGTGGTCACGGGCGGGCGTGTCGCGGTTGGCGAGGAGTGGGTGCTGACATGAAGCTGGAATTCACCCTTGCCCCGGAACCGGAAGAGGACGCCCGCGAGGTCGGTCGGCTGCTGTTCGCAGGTCCGGTCGACTTCGTGAAGGGTGTCGTCGCGATGTCCGGCCTTCCGCCTGCTGACCGGATCGAGGTCTGCTTTGCGGGGCGGTCAAATGTTGGAAAATCCAGCCTGATCAACGCGCTGACCGGACGAAAGTCGCTGGCGCGGGCCTCGAATACGCCGGGTCGGACGCAAGAGATCAACTACTTCACGATGGGCGACAGCCGCTATTTGGTCGACTTGCCGGGTTATGGCTATGCCGAGGCTCCGGTGGCCATCGTTGCGAAGTGGCAGGCCTTGCTGAAACAGTATCTGGCGGGGCGGCAGACCCTGCGGCGCGCCTTTGTGCTGGTCGATGCACGACACGGGATCAAGGCAGTGGATGATGAGATCCTGATGCTTCTCGACCGCTCGGCGGTGACGTTTCAGACGGTGCTGACCAAGGTCGACAAGATCAACCGGGTCGAACGCGAGGCGGTGATCGAACAGGTCAAAGGTGCCTTGGCCAAGCATCCGGCGGCTTACCCCGAGATTGTCGTCACCAGTTCGGAAAAGGGCGAAGGGATCGAGACCCTGCGCGCCCTGATCGCAACGTTGCAATAGCAGCCGGTATCTTCGAAGAAATCGGACCGGACTTTTCGAAAAGTCCGCCCGGCCTTAGCCTTGTGCATCATGTTCAGGATCCGCCCCCGGCACCGGATCATAGCCACTGCCGCCCCAGGGATGGCAGCGGCAGATGCGGTGGACCGTCAGATAGCCGCCCTTGATCCCGCCATGCCGCTTAAGCGCTTCAAGCGCATAGGCGGAACAGGTCGGCTGATAGCGGCAGCCATGACCGACCCAAGGCGACAGCACCGCCCGATAGGCCTGCACCGGCAGCGCAAGCACGCGGGCAAGGGGGGTCATGGTCGCACCCGATGCACCGACCGCAGTGCCTCTGCTAGGTCGGCCTTGAGGTCGGCATGGGCGCGGGTGACCGTCTCGGCCGGGCGGGCAACAAGCACGTAGTCCCAGCCGAGGCGGGCGACGGGAAAAAGCGCCTCACGCGCAAGGGCACGCAGACGCCGCTTGGCACGGTTGCGCAGGACAGCGTTGCCGATCTTTTTCGAGGCAGTAAAGCCAATGCGAACCTGGGGCGACCCGTCGGCGCGGTCACGCGCCTGCAGCAGCAGACCACCAATCCCCTGCCGCCGGGCGGAAGCCGCCTTCAGGAAGTCGGCACGCTTGGCAAGCACGCAAAAGGAAACCGCCGGGGGCGCGGGCGGCTCGGCTGCGATGCCTTGGCCCTGGCTTTCCGGCGGTGTCATGTCGTCACCTCATCTCCCCCAAAGGGGAAAGGATCAGGCCGTCAGCTTGTGACGTCCCTTGGCCCGGCGCGCAGCCAAAACAAGGCGGCCGTTCTTGGTGGCCATGCGCGCACGAAAGCCGTGACGGCGCTTGCGAACCAAGTTCGACGGTTGAAAAGTGCGCTTCATCGCAGGTCTCCATCAGGCGCCCCGAACCATTGCGGATTCGAGAGGTAATTCTTGAAGCCCGTCCTTTACGGGTGCTTGCCCCCCAAGTCAACGCGGGCCGAGCTTTTTTCCTGCAACATTTCCGTCCCTTCGTGCGGCGATTGTTGCAGTTCCGCTGGAATTGGCCCCAGCGGGATCAATGCGGCGTGATCAGGGGCAGCTAAACCCTGTCAAACCAACGTTTCCTGCGTCATGATCTGCCGTCATGCAAGATCCGACCAGCCCGCCGCCTGCCTCCACCGTCCCAGCGACCCGCCCGCAAGTGTGGCTTCGCAGGCTGCCGCTGATCGTGATTCTCTCGTCGGCCGTCCTTGGCGCGATTCTGCTGCGCAGTGAATTAGGCCTTGAAAGCCTTGCCCGCCACCATCACACACTTATGGCCTTTCGCGATGCGCATTACGCCTTGGCAGCGGCCAGCTTCACTTTTGCTTACCTTGCCATTGCCGCCCTAAGCCTACCGGGGGCTCTGGTCGCAAGCCTTGCTGGCGGGCTGCTTTTTGGCCTCTTTCCCGGCAGTCTTTTCTGCGTCTTTGCGGCAGGAACGGGGGCGATGGTGGTTTTCCTTGCCGCACGGGCCGGGATTGGCACGGCTGTAATGGATCGTCTGCCGGTAAGCAGCGGGGCGGGCGCGCGTCTGGCAGACCGGTTGCGTAAGAACGAATGGTCTATGCTGTTTGTGATGCGGCTAGTCCCGATCGTGCCGTTCTTTCTGGCCAATCTGGTTCCCGCGATGCTGGGCACCAGCTTCTGGCGCTTTGCGGTGTCAACCTATCTTGGCATCATTCCGGGGGCCATTCTGTTCACCTCGGTCGGATCCGGGCTTGGCGAAGCCTTCGCCCGGGGCGAAGCGCCCGATCTATCGCTTTTGTACGAGCCGGTGATCTATGCCCCGCTCTTGGGCCTTCTGGCGCTGGTTCTCTTGCCGCTTGTGCTGAATTCCCAACGGAAGGATCGCTAAGGTGAGCCGTATCAAGACGGATATTTGCGTGATTGGCGCCGGCTCCGGCGGGCTGTCGGTCGCTGCCGGTGCCGCGCAGTTGGGCGCACGCGTGGTGCTGATCGAAGCGGACGAGATGGGGGGAGACTGCCTGAACACGGGCTGCGTGCCCTCCAAGGCGCTGATCGCTGCCGCCAAGGCCGCCGAGACGCAGCGACGTGGCTTTCCCGGCATCGCCCAGCATGAGCCGCAGGTCGACTTTGCCGGGGTAAAGGATCATGTCGCTGCCGTCATAGCCCGGATTGCGCCGGTCGACAGCCAGCAGCGGTTCGAGGGCTTTGGCTGCACAGTGATCCGGTCCTTCGCCCGGTTCATCTCGCCCCGTGAGGTCGAGGCGGGCGGCCAGGTGATCCGCGCGCGGCGATTTGTAATCGCCACCGGTTCGCGTCCGGTCATTCCGGCGATCGAAGGGCTGGAGACCCTGCCCTATCTGACCAACGAAACGATCTTTGCCCTGCGTGAGCGGCCCGAGCATCTGGTGATCCTTGGCGGCGGGGCAATCGGGATTGAATTAGCACAGGCGCATCGCCGCCTTGGGTCGCAGGTGACGCTGATCGAGGCCGGTAGGCTTCTTGGGCGCGAAGATCCGGAGTTGGTCGCGCTGTTGAAGCGGGCGCTTGAAGGAGAAGGCATCCGCTGCCTTGAAGGGCAACCGGTCGCGCGGCTTTCCGGTGCTGCCAATGCTATTGAGGCGACACTGGCCGATGGCACCCAGATCACCGGGACTCATCTGTTGATTGCTGCGGGCCGTCAGGCGGCGCTACAGGGCATGGGGCTTGAGATGGCGGGGATCGCCTTCACCAGTCGCGGTGTGACGGTGGATAACCGCCTGCGCAGCACCAACTGGCGGGTCTATGCTGTGGGGGATGCGGCCGGCGGGCTGCAATTCACCCATGTCGCGGCTTGGCACGCCGGGGTCGTGATCCGGCAGGCCGTGCTGGGGCTGCCCGGGCGGGCCCGGTCCGACGCCATTCCCCGGGTGATCTTTACCGACCCTGAATGCGCGCAAGTAGGTTTTACCGAGGCCGAGGCGGTGGCGCGCTGGGGGGCTGCGGTCAGCGTCCATAGGGTGGACTTCGCGCATAGCGACAGGGCCGTCGCCGAAGGCAAGGCTGCTGGGATGATAAAGCTGATGGTGGTCAAGGGTCGCCCAGTCGGGGTGTCGATTTTTGGCCCGCAGGCGGGCGAACTGATCGGGCTTTGGGCACTCGCGATCAGCGCGAGGCTTAAGCTTTCCGCCATTGCCGGAACGGTCCTGCCCTATCCGACGCTTAACGAGATTTCGAAACGCGCCGCCAGTGCCTATTTTTCCCCGAAACTTTTTGCTAATCCTGTGCTGAAGCGGTTTGTCCGGCTGGTGCAGCGGTTTGTCCCGTGACCAGACCATGAAAGGGTGCGTTGCGTGAAGGGCAAAGGGTTTCTGAACACGCTGTCGGGCCGGTTCCTGATCCTGACGGTCGTCTTCGTGATGCTGGCGGAAATCTTGATCTTCGTGCCCTCGATCGCCCGGTTCCGCGCCGATTTCATGCTGACCCGGCTGAAGCAGGCGCAGATCGCCGCCCTGACCCAGCTTGCCACCGAAGACATTATCATGCCCGAGTTGGAGGCCGAGCTTCTTAAGAACGCCGAGGTCTTCAACGTCGTCTTGCGCCGGAACGACGTGCGCCAACTGGTGCTGTCGTCACCGCTGCCTGAGGGCATCGCCGAGACCTACGATCTTCGGATGGCGGGTCCGTGGGAGCTGATCCTGGACGCGTTTTCCTGCCTGCTCGAGCCCGAAAACCACATTATCCGGGTGATTGGCTACCCCGTGCAAGACGCGGGCACGCTGATCGAAGTGACAATGGACTCAAAGCCGCTGCACGATGCGATGATCGACTATGGTTTCCGAATCTTGATCCTGTCGGCGCTGATTTCGGCGGTCACGGCGTTTCTTTTGTTCCTGGCCGTCCAGCGAATTCTGGTCCTGCCGATCAGGCGGGTTGTCCAGCACATGGAGACCTATGCCAAAGCCCCCGAAGACGCGCGGCGGGTGATCGAACCGACGGCAAATGTGGTTGAACTGCGCAAGGCCGAGGATGCCTTGAAGTCGATGCAGACCCAGCTTACCGGCGCGCTTCGGCAGAAGGAGCGGCTGGCCCAGCTTGGCGGGGCAGTGGCCAAGATCAGCCACGACCTGCGCAACATTCTGACGTCTGCACAGCTCTTTGCCGACCGGATCGAGGCAAGCGCCGATCCCGCCGTTGCAAGGACAGTGCCAAAGCTTCTGAACTCGATCAGTCGCGCGGTTGGCCTGTGCGAGGCAACGCTGGCCTTCGGCAAGGCTGAAGAACCCCCACCTCAGCTTCGGCGCCTGAACCTAGCGCAATTGGTTGGCGAAGTCATCGATGGCGATGGACTTGGCGGCGACAGCAAAATCACCTGCCTGATCGACATTTCCCCCGGCCTGATGGTACGAGCAGATGCCGAACAGTTGCACCGGGTCTTATCGAACCTGATCCGCAACGCGCGGCAAGCGATCGAAGCAACCGGTCAGCCGGGAACCATCGAAATCTCGGCCGGTGAAGAGGATCGTGAGTGGTGGATCCGCGTTGGCGACACCGGGCCGGGCCTGCCGCCCAAAGCGCGGGAAAACCTGTTTGCCGCCTTCCAGGGCGGGGCGCGCAAGGGCGGCATCGGCCTTGGCCTTGCCATCGCAGCCGAACTGGTACGCGGACACGGCGGGCGGCTTGATCTTGTGCGCAGCGATGCCGAGGGGACGGAATTCATCCTGCTTCTGCCAAAGGAACTTGACGCTATCGAAGCATGATTTCGCCCTTGCATTGCCCGCCCGGCAAGGATACATCGCCCGACATTGCGGACCCGTAGCTCAGCTGGATAGAGCATCAGACTACGAATCTGAGGGTCGGGCGTTCGAATCGCTCCGGGTCCGCCAATAAAATCAAGAGCTTAATGTGGATTGACGCGGGCGTACTCCTCAGTCGGGTAACGCTACGGGTAACACATGACGTTTCGCCAAACAAACGGGCGCTGAAGGTCGGGAAGCCAAACCTTGCCAAGGTTAATATCCGCGATCATGGCGCCTACGGGGTGTCCGTCGTCGAATGATTTGGAACAGGCGGCCTAATTCTGGAGCGGATCGTTCGGGCTCATCGGGTTCAGGTTATGCTGCTTGACGCTGATGGTTCAAGCGGCGGTTTTGGATGGTTTCCAGTTT
>CANNIA010000058.1 GCA_947504705.1 Paracoccaceae bacterium | reverse complement strand
CCGGATATCCTTCACAACCTGCTCGGCAGGCGCCTTCGTCATCACGGGTTTCTTCATCATCTTCAACTCCAACTGGGGTAAAGATGAGCCGCAAACCCTCCGCTACGCAATCACGCAAAACTGTTCCATGGGCGCTGACGTCAGACATCGCCGATCAGGTCGCCATCAACTACCGCAAGGCCGATCTCACCCCCCGCCAAATGGCCATGCTGGACTTTGCGATGAAGGTTTCGGCCCGCGCCCAAGAGGTCGGCGATGCGGATTTCGCGCTTTTGAAAGGGCATGGCTTTTCCGACGAGGATATCTGGGACATCGCCGCCATCGCGGCCTTCTTTGGCATGTCCAATCGACTTGCCAATGTCACCAGCATGCGGCCCAACGACGAATTCTACAATCTCGGTCGGTGAGGTGGCCTAGGGCGCAGCCTTGGCAGTCTGCAATCGGATTTGGATTCACAGGCGTCGCAACAAGTGGCTTTTGCTGTTGGGCATTCTCGCCATTCTGCTGGGCGGGTTGTGGTTGCCGCAGGGGCTGGGACTGGTGGAGGTGCGACCGATCCTGTGCTTTGCAGATTGCGCGCCCGTTCAGGGGCCTTCGCTGGCCGCTGCCAGCGCGGTGCTCTTCGAACTGCAGCTGATCTGAGGGCGCGATCATGAGCACACGCGCCCAGATCGGCCCCGAGGAATGGGCGAATGTCTTTGTCCACTTTGGCGGCTGTCCGGCCCACATTCTGCCCGCGCTGGCCAGCTGGAAGCCGGAAGACTTCATCAACGCTCGCGAAATCCGGCAGGTCACACCTGAGACGCAGGATTGCTTCAGCCCGCCCCGTGATCCCCGCATAGCGGTGCACGTCGCAGGCCGCGATGACCGTATCATGGCGGCCTGGTGAGGTGTCTTCTTCTAGGATCAGGATGGGTCGACGCCGGTTTGTCGTCAGCCCGTCACCCGTAGCGGGGAATATCCCTTGAAGCGTGGCGTGCAGGTGTTCCATCGACATGAACTCCGACATGTCATCGGCATTGAAGCACCAGGTGTCGACAACCTGCTGACCATACGTATTGATGATCTGGATCGCCTGGCCCTTCGCCAGCCGCACCGCGCGGCCGCGTCGAGCGGGCACAACGTGAAGGTCTGCTATCATTTTGTGGTTCCTCTGCTGCTGGGGCGATAGTGCGTCCATTTTGCAGACGAAGATGTCATCGGTGGAGGCGGCGTGGTCAAGGCGGATCACTTCGGCGCGCGTCTGGCAGGCTTCTGGACCCAGATTATCGGGCGGCTGCCGCAGCCACGTGCGGTCTCGACAAAGGACGCCACGCGCCCGACTGACCTGGCTTCCGCACGGTGGATTCCGGCTCGGTGGCTTCCGTAAAGTGGATTCCCTGGATTCCGAAAAAGAATCCAGCACGCGTTGATCGTGATTCCGCAAGCCTTTGATAACGATTAACTTTTTCCAATAGCGCGCTCCAAGTGGCTTCCGCCTGGATTCCCCGGTGAAAAAGCCAGTCGCTAGCGAAATGACGCGCTGCGCCCCCCCGCATACGTTCGGGGCCGGGGAGGAACCATGCCGGGGGGGGCTTTAGATATGCACGAACGCTCACTTGATAGCCGCAATCGGCAATCGGAGTAAGGAACACAAGCAATCTGCAGTCACTCAACCACGGTCAGAGAACGGGCTGTCGTAGTAGGTGCGTGGCGCAATCTGTTCGGGTTCGACCATCGTCAGAACCAGATCGTAGGGATCCTCTTCGATCATTCGGTAGGCTTCCCGGATCAGCCCGTGGGCGTCCTGACGCACCATGTGAACGGGAAACTGCAGGTAGGCTGCAAAGGGGTCATAGTCATAGCAGCCAATGACCGAGTTGCGAAGGGATTCAAGGGGCAAGCTGGACAGGTGACCCAGCACCCCCTCGAAAGCTGTCAGTGAGTTCACGAACACGCCGGAAGGCAGAGACCCCAACCGATCGCACAGCGCTGCAATCTCGCGCGTGGCGCTGCGTGGGGCATAGCCGCAGGCGATGATCTGCTCTGGCAAGACCGGCTGTCCGGCATTGGCCAGAACGTCACGGAATGCCGCGATCCTGCAGGCAGAAGCATAGTCGGTATCATCCCCGCCGATGAAGTAGATCCTGTCGCGCGGCGTCTGGCCCGAAATGGTGCGGTCCGCCAAAAGACGCTGCGTAAGGTCGTAGGCCCCCTTGTAGTTGTCCGACACCACCGAAGGCGCCCCGCGCCCCGGCAAGTCGACGAAAACATGCCGCAGGTCGGCGGCACGGCACATGGCGGTGACGGCTTCGGGGTCGGTAGCCCCGGCAATGAAAAGGTAGTCCACCGCATAGGAAATCAGCGTCTCGACGATGCGGCGTTCTTCTGTGGGATCGCGCATGGATGATGCGATGACCGGCACCTGTCCGCGGTCGCGCGCGAGGGCCTCAAAGCTTTGGGACATTGAAGAGAAAAACCGGTTGTCATGCAGCGGGATCACCATCCCAACCAGCCCGGACCGCGCCTTGCGCAAACCGCGCGCCTGCATGTTCGTGGAGTAGCCCTGTTCGGTGGCGATGCGGCGGATGGTTTCCACCGTGGCCTCGGCAATACGACGTTTGCGCCAGTTTTCTCCCAAGGCAGCTGACACCGTTGACGGGGAAGCGCCAGACAGGCGGGCAATGTCGTAGATCGTGGATTTGCGGGTCGCGCGGATCATACTTTCTCTTGCCTGAAGAATCTTCTTGACGACTCTAGCCCGCGCAATGCTGAATGCGCAACATCGATTGTGCAATGGATCGATTCTGGGAGGAGAGACCAGCACCCAAAGCATGCGGCAATGGCTCTTTGCCTCAGAAAACATCTGCACAATCGATGCAGCAAGTAGAATTCGGCCCTTCTGCGGGCCATCAACGGGAGGAAGACCATGAAAAGAAGAACATTTGGCGCATTGATGGCCGGCGTTGCTTTTGCCGCCACCCTGGCGACCGGCGCTTTGGCGCAGGACAAGCCCACCATGGGCATCGTTGTGAAGATCGGCGGCATTCCGTGGTTCAACGCCATGGAAATGGGGATCCTCGAAAAAGCTGGCGAACTTGGCATCGATGCCACGATGATCGGCCCGACCAGCGCCGACCCGGCACTTCAGGTGCGCGCCATCGAGGATCTGATCGCCAAGGGCGTTGACGTGATCGGCGTGGTGCCGAACGACGAAGCGGCGCTCGAGCCGGTTCTGGAAAAGGCGCGCGCCGCCGGGATCAAGGTTGTGGCTCATGAAGGCCCCGGCCTGAACAACGTCGACTGGGACTTCGAACTTGCGTCGGCACAAGGCTTTGGCGAAACCCATGCCGAACTGCTGGCGCAAAAGATGGGCGGCAAGGGCGAATACGCGATGTTCGTGGGCAGCCTGACCGTGCCGCTGCACAACGCCTGGGCCGATTTCGCCAATGCCTATATTGCCGCGAAATACCCGGACATGAAGCTGATCGGCGAACGCTATGGCGTGGCGGAATCGGTGGATGACAGCCGCAAGACCGCGCTTGATCTGTTGGCGGCCAACCCAAACCTGACGGGTTTCCTTGCTTTCGGCAGCCAGGGCCCGATCGGCATTGGCCGTGCGATCGAAGAGCGTCGTGCCATCGGCACCGTCTTTGTGCTGGGGCCGTTCTCGCCTGGCCAAGGTCGTGATCTGGTGAAATCGGGTGCCATCGCCGGCGGTTTCATGTGGAACCCGGCCGAAGCGGGCCGCGTGTTCGTGACCATGGGCAAGCTGCTGCTGGACGGCACCGAAATTGTTGACGGGACTGACATTCCGGGCCTTGGCGTGGTGTCTCCTGATGTTGCAGGGAAGGACATCATCACCAACAACCTGATCGCCATCAACGCCGAAACGGTGGATGGTCTGGCCGATCTGGGTCTTTAAGCGGACCCAATGCCGGGGCGGTCTCCGCCCCGGCACAACAGGAGATGGAGGACATCCATGAGCGACTATCAAACGGCCCTGGCCGAACTGGGAACCGTGTTTGCCCGGATGGACGATACGCAGGTCAATGCGGTGATCGAGCGGCTGGCGCAGGCGCGGCGGATCGTCGTTTTTGGCGGCGGGCGCGAACGGTTGCAAATTATGGGCTTTGCCATGCGAATGTTCCACATGGGGCTTGAAGCCGCTGTGGAAGGCGACATGACCACCCCGTCCGTGGGCCCCGGCGACGTGTTTCTGGTCACTTGCGGGCCGGGCTATATCTCGACCGCGCAGGCGCTGATGGGGGTGGCGAAAGACGCGGGGGCCGAGGTGGTCCTGATCACCGCGCAGCTTCAGGGGCGGCTGTCACCGCTGGCCGATCTGATCCTGCATCTGCCCGCGCAGACCATGGCCGACGATCAGGGACCGGCCAAATCTTCGGTTCTGCCGATGGGCAGCCTGTTCGAGGGTGCCTTGTTCGTGCTGTTCGAGGTGATGGTGCTGAAGCTGAAGGCGCGTCTGAACATCTCTTCCGATGACATGCGCGCGAACCACACCAATCTGGAATGACCCAATCTGGAATGGCCATGACCGCCGAGGCCCGATCCGACGCCCTGCGGCTGACGCACGTCACCAAGATTTTCGGCGGGGTGACGGCATTGGACGACGTGGCCTTCTCGGTCGGTGCGGGCGAGGTGCATTGTCTGGCCGGTGAAAACGGCTCGGGCAAAAGCACCCTGATCAAGATCATCACTGGGGTCTATCAGCCCGAACCGGGTGCCGGGATGCAGATCTTTGGGCAGGATTATCCCCGGATCACCCCGACGCAGGCCCGCATGGCCGGAATCGCGGTGATCTGGCAGGATCTGGCGCTGTTTGCCGAAATGACTGTCGCCGAAAACATCGCATTCGAGACGTTGCTGGGCAATCGCCCGCGCCCGGTGTCCTATGCCCGTCTGCGGGCGGATGCGCAGGCGGCGCTGGCGCAGCTGGACGTGGGGCTTGACCTTGACGCGCGGCTGGGCAGCCTGCCCATCGCGCAGCGCCAGATCGTGGCGATTGCCCGCGCGCTGGTGTCGGATGCCCGGCTGATCTTCATGGATGAACCCACGGCCAGCCTGACCCAGTCGGAAACCGACGCGCTGTTGGCGGTGGTGCGCACCCTGTCGGCGCGCGGGGTGGCGGTCGTGTTTGTCAGCCACCGCCTGGCCGAGGTGCTGGACATCTCGTCCCGCGTCACGGTCTTGCGCGACGGGCGGCTGGTGGGGGTTTACCCGACCGAAGGCATGACCCAAAGTCGGCTGACCGAGCTGATGACCGGCGCCTCCTTTGCGCAGGGCGTGATGGCCCGCGACACCGCCTCACAGCCCGAAGTGCTGCGCATTGATGGCCTTGGCCGTGCGGGCGACTATTCCGATATCTCATTGACCCTGCGCGCGGGCGAGGTGCTGGGACTGACCGGCTTGATCGGTGCGGGCCGGACGGAACTGTGTCACACGCTGTTCGGCATGACCCGCGCCGACCGTGGCACGATCACCCTGAACGGGCGCGACCTGCGGATGACGTCCAACCGCGATGCGGTGGCCGAGGGCATCGCATATGTGTCCGAAGACCGGCTGGCGTTGGGCCTGATCCAGCCGCAATCGATTGCCGACAATGCCGTGCTGGCGGTGCTGAGAAAGATCACCAGTTCCGCGGGCTTGCTGTCGTCGCAAAAGAAGGAAGACACCGTAAGCCACTGGATCAGCGAGCTGGCGGTCAAGATCGGCAAGCCATCGGATGCCGTTTCAACCCTGTCGGGAGGCAATCAGCAGCGGGTGGTGCTGGCGAAATGGCTGGCGACAGAACCGAAGGTGCTGATCCTGGACTGCCCCACGGTGGGCGTCGATGTGGGCGCGCGGGCGGGCATCTTCCGCATCGTGCGGGCGCTGGCCGAAAAGGGCCTTGCGATCCTTCTGGTCAGCGACGAGGTGCCGGAGGTCTACATGAACGCCGACCGTGTGCTGCACATGGCGGGGGGGCGCATCGTCGCGGAATGGGACCCGCGCCAGACCGGCCTGACCGACATGGAGGCCGCCGTCTATGCATAGTTTCCTGCGCGCCTATCCCACGGAATCCAAACTGCTGGCGGTGCTCTTGGTGATCTGCGCCGCGCTGTCATTGGCCTCGCCCGACTTTCTGACGCTGGTGAATTTCAGCAGCCTTCTCAACAACAACGCTGTCAATGTGATCTGGGCGGTAGGGCTTTTGGTGGTGCTGATCGCGGGGGGGATCGATATTTCCTTCGCGGTGGCGGCAAGCGTGGTGCAATATCTTTGCGTCTATGCCTTTGCGGGTATCGGCGGCGGCAACTGGGCCCTCGGTTTCCTGTTCGCGGGTGGCTTCGGGCTGATGCTGGGCCTGATCAACGCCTTTCTGATCCACCAGTTCCGCATCATCTCGATCGTCGTCACCATCTCGACCTTCAACGCGTTTTTCGGGTTGTTGATGTTCTTCTCCTCGGGCCGGTTTCTTTACAATCTGCCGTCCTGGTGGTCACAGCGCGTCATCTTGTGGGAATACCAGACCGCCAGCGGCACCTGGGCCGAGTTGATCTTGCCCGTCGCCGTGATGGCCAGCGCCATGCTGGCCACCTGGGTGCTGATCCGGCGCACCACGACCGGACGGCAGCTTTATGCCTTTGGCGACAACCCCGAAGGCGCGCGGCGGGCGGGAATTCCTATCGGGCTGATGCAGGCGATTGCCTTTGGCTGGTGTGGGATGATGGCCGGGATCGGCGGGCTGATGCAGGCACATATCACCAAGGAAGTCATCCCCAACGCCCTGATCGGGCGCGAGCTGGAGGTGCTGGCCGCCGTCGTGCTGGGCGGCGCTCGGCTGGGCGGCGGGCGCGGGTCGGTGCTGGGCTGTTTCCTTGGCGTCTTGCTGGTGGCGATCACCCAGAACGGGCTGAACCTGCTGGGCGTGTCGCCCTATGCCTTCAAGATGGTGGTCGGCATCATCATTCTGCTGGCGATCTCCACCTCGAATCTTGACCCCGCCAAATGGTTCGAAACCCGCAAGGAGGACCGCAAATGACCGCGCTTTACCGCCGTGCCGTTGCCGCCTTCGGCCCCGAGGTGCCGGGCTTGCTGGGCTTTCTGGCGCTGGTGCTTCTGGTCTTCGGCGTGGCTGCTCCGCGGTTCCTGACCGGAGCCAACTTTGGCTCTGTCGCCTTTCAACTGCCGGAACTTGGCCTGCTGACGCTGGCCATGCTGATGCCGATCATCTCGGGCGGGTTCAATCTGGCGATCATCTATACGGCCAACATGGCGGGGCTGACGCTGGCCTATGTGCTGAACCAGTATGGCGGCGTTGATGCGGGCATCTGGCCCTTCATCGTTGGCACCGTACTGGCGCTGGGGGTGGGGGCATTGTCGGGGGCGGTGATGGGGGCCGTCATCGCCTATATCGGCGCGCATCCGATCCTTGTGTCCCTGGCGATGATGATCTTTCTGCGGGGCCTCGGCGAATTTCTGACCAAGGGCGGCGACATTTCCGGCTTTCCGCAGTGGATGGCGGTACTGGGGCATGGCACGGTCTGGGGAATTCCGGTGCCGCTGATCCTGTTTCTGGCCTGCGCCGTGGTGTGGCACATCATCCTGAACCGCACCCGGCATGGGTTTTCGGTGCGGATGGTGGGGTCGAACATCCGCGCCGCCGCCTATTCCGGCATCCATACCAAGCGCACGCTGGTGCTGATCTACACGCTGTCGGGCGTGATGTGCGCGGTTGCGGGCATCCTGATGCTGTCGCGCTTCAACTCGGTCCGCGTCGGCCATGGCGAGGCGCTTTTGCTGGTCACGGTTCTGGCCTGTTTTCTGGGCGGCGTCGATCCGTTTGGCGGCTTTGGCCGCGTACTGCCGGTCGTGATCGCCCTGATCGTGCTGCAAGTGCTGTCATCGGGGCTCAACCTTCTGGGGGCCAACCAGCATCTTTCCACCGCCGTCTGGGGCCTGTTCCTTGTCGGCGTGATGATCCTGCGCTGGGGCGCAGAGCGGCTATCTGAACGAAAGAAAAGGAGTTGAGCATGGAAGGTTTTGGCGTTCACACAAGCATGTGGACCATGCATTGGGACAGGGCGGGGGCGGAAAGGACCATTCCCGCTGCGGCCGCCTACAAGATGGATTTCATCGAGATTGCGCTTTTGAACACCGCCATCGTCGATGCGCCGCACACCCGTGCGCTGCTCGAAAAGCACAACTTACGCGCGGTCTGCTCGCTGGGTCTGCCGCAGGAGAACTGGGCTTCGGTCAACCCCGACGGGGCCATCGAGCAGCTTTGCCGCAGCCTGGACAAGGCTGCCGAAATGGGGGCCGAGGCGTTGTCGGGCGTGACCTATGGCGGCATCGGTGAACGCACGGGACTGCCGCCCACGATGGCCGAATATGACAACATCGCCAAGGCGTTGACGGCAGCGGCCAAGCACGCGAAAAAGCTGGGGATCGCCTTCGGCATCGAGCCGGTGAACCGCTATGAAAACCACCTGATCAACACCGGCTGGCAGGCGAAATGGATGATTGAAAAGGTCGGCGCCGACAACATCTTCATCCACCTTGATACCTATCACATGAACATCGAGGAGAAGGGTGCGGGCAACGGCATTCTCGATGCGCGCGACCATCTGCGGTATATCCACTTGTCGGAATCTGACCGTGGCACTCCGGGCGAAGGCACCTGCGACTGGGATGAGGTCTACGCCACCTTGGCCGCCATAGGCTTCAAGGGCGGGCTGGCGATGGAAAGTTTCATCAACATGCCGCCCGAAGTGGGATACGGCCTTGCGGTCTGGCGTCCGGTCGCCGAGAATTTCGAGGCCGTGATGGACAAGGGCCTGCCCTTCCTGCGCAACAAGGCCAAGCAGTACAAGTTGATTTGAACGGGGAAAACGGGTGGCTCAGAATTGGATCAATCTGCCCGGCCTTGCAGATGCGCTGGCAGCGCGGGCCAAGACGGGCCGGGTGATTGCAGCCATCGCCGGGGCGCCGGGGTCCGGCAAATCAACCGTCGCCGACCAACTGGCCGATCTTCTGAACGCGCGCCAGCCCGGTCTGGCCGCCGTTCTGCCGATGGACGGCTATCACTATGACGATCTCTATCTGGCGCCCGCCGGTCTGCGCCCCCGCAAGGGCGCTGCCGGCACCTTTGATGTCGGGGGGTTCCGGCACACGCTGAACCGCCTTCGGGCCCGCGACGAAGCCTTTGTCGCCGTACCGGTCTTTGACCGCGCAATCGAGATCGCTCGCGCTGGCGCACGGATGATTTCCGCCGATGTGCCGGTGATCATCGCCGAGGGCAACTATCTGCTTCTGGGTCAAGAGCCCTGGGCCGAGCTGCGTCCCCTGTTCGATGTGGCCGTGCTTCTGGACGTGCCGGAAGCAGTGCTTAACGACCGGCTGATCGCGCGGTGGAAGCACTACAACCTGACACCCGAGGAAACGCAGCAGAGGCTTGAGCTGAATGATCTGCCCAATGGCCGCTTCGTCATGGCCGAAAGCCGGGATGAGGATTTCCGGCTGAAGAACGGCTAGCCGCAGATGACAGATCCGGGGACAGTTGCAGTTCTGGACATCGGCAAGTCCAACATCAAGCTGTCGGCCTGCACGGCCCTGGGTGAGGTCTTGGAAACCCTGACCACGCAGAACCCGGTCCTGCCCGGCCCGCCCTGGCAGCACCACGATCTGGCCAGCCTGAACCCCTGGGTGATGCAAAGCCTTGCCGCACTTTCCCGTCGCCATCCCCTGGCCCGCTTCATCACCTCGGGTCACGGGTCGGGGGGCGTGCTGGTGGGGGCTGATCCCGATGCGCATGGGGATGGCTGCGTCTTGCCCATGGTCGATTACGAACAGCCCGTCCCGCCGGGGCTGAACGCGGCCTACATTCCCCTGGCAGGAGGTTTCTTCGACCGCGGCAGCGCCGTCATGATGGCCGCAACCCATACGGCGCGGCAAATGTTCTGGGCGAAACGCGACCGGCCGGATCAGTTTGCCACCGCCCGCTGGCTGCTGGGCGTGCCGCAATACTGGGCCTGGCGGCTGTCGGGGGTGGCGGTCAGCGAAGTCTCCATCCTTGGGGCGCAGTCGCATTTGTGGAACGTGCCGCACCGCCGCTGGGCCCCCATCGTCACCGCGCAGGGCTGGCAGGCGCTGCTGCCGCCCTTTGCCGCAGCCGGTGCCGATCTTGGCCCGATCCGCCCCGCACTTGCGCAGCACTTCGGCCTGCCCGCAGACCTGCGCATTCACGCCGGAGTGCATGACAGTTCAGCCAATTTCTATCGTTATCAGGCTGCCGGCCTGACCGATTTCTGCGTTGTCTCGACCGGAACCTGGATCGTCGCCATGGCTGACAAGATCACCCTGCCCCGACTGATTGAAAACCGGGGCATGACCTGCAATGCCGATATCACCGGGGCTGCTCTTGGTGGCGCGCTGACCATGGGCGGTCGCGAATATGCCGCAGTGGCCGGCGATCAGTCCGAAGGGGCGCTGACCGACACCGATCTGCTTGTGCGTTTGATTGATCAGGGCACCATGGCCGTGCCGACCTTCGGCGCGAATGATGGCCAGTTTCCAAGGTCTGCAGGACAGGGACGCATTGCCGGCCCGCCCCCAGAGGGCCCGCGCCAGCGCCATGCTCTGGCCGTGCTTTACACAGCGCTTTTGACGGTTGCCTGCGCCGATACGCTGGATCCTGACCGCCGTCTGGTGCTGGACGGCAGCTTTCTGCGCGATCCCGTTTTTGCTTCCCTCGTGGCGGCCTTGCGACCCGGCCGCGAGACCCTGACGAATTCCGAAAGCTATGGCATTGCCGCCGGTGCGGCGCTGCTTTGCGCGCAAGGTCGGGCCGGGTCCACCTTGCATCTTGCGCCACCTGCCCGGCTTTCCAGCCTGCCCGGCCTTTCCCGTTACGCTGCAACCTGGCGGCACCTCACCCAAGGACAGACATGATGACGACCGACGAAATGACCCTGCGCAGCGAAATGGTCGAAACCTGCCGCAAGATGAATTCCAGCGGCATCAATCAGGGCACGGCGGGCAACCTGTCGGTGCGCTTTGGCAACGGCTTCCTGATCACGCCGTCCTCGATGCCTTATGACACGATGCAGCCCGAAGATCTGGTCGAGATGGACTGGCAGGGCACCTTCGTCGGGCCGCGCCCCTCGTCCGAGTGGCGATTTCACCGCGACATCCTGAAGGCGCGGACAGATGTGAATGTCGTGCTGCACTGCCATTCGCTTTATGCGACCAGCATCGCCTGCCATCACCGCACGATCCCTGCGTTTCACTACATGGTGGGCGTTATGGGCGGCACGACCCTGCGCTGCGCGCGCTATGCCACCTACGGGACGCAGGCCCTGTCCGATGCAGCACTTGAGGCGCTTGAGGGTCGCAAGGCCTGCCTTCTGGGCCAGCACGGCCAGATTTCGCTTGGCAAGACACTGGATGCCGCCCTCTGGATGGCCATCGAAGTGGAAACGCTGGCCCGGATGTATCAGCAGGCGCTGGTGCTGGGTGAGCCCCCGGTCTTGCCGGACGACGAAATGGAGCGGGTCATCGCCCAGATGACGCGGATGTCCTACGGTTTGGGGCCCGAGGAAGAGGGGGCCAGCGATGCCGCCCGTCCGCGTCTGCCAGGCGGCAAGGCGTCAGGTGGCCCGGTCAGTCCAGCTAAGTGATCGGTGGCTTTTGATGCCCGCTGGTAGAAAGGGAGGGCAGCGCTTTCTGGTGCCTGTACCGCTTGGCACGCTCGGCGGCTCTGGGCACGCAAAGGGTTTTGCCTATTGGCTTGTCCTTTATTGGTAAGCTGTTCAGGGCGCTCGAGATTTAATGACATCGACGCCAGCGGACCGGACCGGCTGCAAGTTCGGGGCAGATCAACGCAACCGAACCGGTCAGCAATCAATCGCCTCCGCTATCCTCGCGCCTAGGTCAAGGATTACCCCAAGGCCGCACCTTCGGCATTCCCCCGGTCACCTCCATCTCCCGCAGCATCCCGCCCGCCAGCAGCCCAACGCGTACCCAATCAAGCGCCAGCCTCCAATCATCATAGCCGCGCCGTGCGGATGCGATCTGTTCCGGATGCGGCCGCCAGGTGACTGGGCAAGCCAGCAACTCGACCGTTCGCCACTTACCGCGCGTCTTCACCCGCTCTGTGCCGATGACGATGGCCGTCGCCCGCTCACCATGTTGGTTGTTCTTGGTCTCCATCGGGACGCAGCGCGGCATGGCGCCGGGCATCCAGTCGGGGGTCATGCCAGCGCGCGCCAGTTCGGCCACCTGGATTGCCATGCGGATGCCACCAAGACCATCAGGCATGCCTGCGACGGTGGCGGCTGTCCGTCGTCGAATGATTTGGAACAGGCGGCCTAATTCTGGAGCGGATCGTTCGGGCTCATCGGGTTCAGGTTATGCTGCTTGACGCTGATGGTTCAAGCGGCGGTTTTGGATG
>CANNIA010000057.1 GCA_947504705.1 Paracoccaceae bacterium | reverse complement strand
TTGAACGGTTTCGGCGCTGCCGAGATCACGTTTGAAATCGCACCCGCAGGCGAAATGGCGGCGGCGCTGCATGAGGCTGGGTTCACTTCGGTGGAGATGAGGGATAGGACCGAGCAATACCTCAAGATCGCACGCCAAGATCTGAGCAGAATGAAGGGTCGGCTCCGCACGAAAGCGATTGAGTTGCTTGGTGACGAAGGATTCGAGTCTTGGATTTCCGCTCAGGCTGGAACGGTGGCAAGACTTGCCGAAAGGCAGGTGCAACCAACCCACATACGGGCTGTCCTCCGCTAGCCGGGAGCACTAAGAAGTCTGGCGGCGCACTGAATTGCCTTTAATCGCTTGACAGGAACCTGCATGTCCGTCGTCCCGCAAAAATCGCCCGTTTTCGACCGCATCGCCGCTGCTGCTGCCAAGCGCATCCTAGTCCTCGACGGGGCCATGGGCACGCAGATTCAGCGGTTGGGCTTTGGTGAGGCCGAGTTTACCGCTCATGGCGCGGGCTGCGCCTGCCATCCACCGATGTTCGGGGAAAAACTTCGCCCGCAGCAAGGCAACAATGACCTGCTGATCCTGACCCAGGCCCGGGCGATTGAGGACATCCATTATGCCTATGCCAAGGCCGGGGCGGATATCGTTGAGACCAATACGTTTTCCTCCACCTCCATCGCGCAGGCCGATTACGGGCTGGAGCATCTGGTCTATGATCTGAACTTCCACGGCGCGGGGCTGGTCCGGCAGGCGCTGGACCGCGCGACCACCGAGGACGGGCGCGAGCGGTTTGTGGCCGGGGCTTTGGGACCGACCAACCGCACCGCCTCGATGTCGCCCGATGTGAACAACCCCGGCTACCGCGCGGTCAGTTTCGACCAGTTGCGCGAGACTTACGCCGAACAGTTGCGTGGGCTGATCGACGGCGGGGCCGATCTGATCCTGATCGAGACGATCTTCGACACGCTGAACGCCAAGGCTGCGATTTTTGCCTGCGAAGAGGCGTTTGCGGCGCGTGGGCTGCGTTTGCCGGTGATGATCTCGGGCACGATCACCGATCGCTCCGGGCGCACTCTGTCGGGCCAGACGCCGACCGCCTTCTGGCATTCGGTGCGCCATGCAAGTCCGCTGACGATTGGCCTCAACTGTGCCTTGGGTGCCGCAGAGATGCGGGCCCATCTGGCCGAGCTTTCCGCCACCGCCGACACGTTGACCTGCGCCTATCCCAATGCGGGCTTGCCGAACGAGTTTGGCCAATACAACGAATCGCCCGACTTCATGGCGAGCCAGATCGAGAGTTTCGCGCGCGAGGGTCTGGTCAACATCGTCGGCGGCTGCTGCGGATCGACGCCGGACCATATCCGCGCCATTGCCGCCGCCGTGGAGAAATACCCGCCGCGCGCCATCCCCGAACACACCCCCCTGATGCGCCTGTCGGGACTTGAGCCGTTCACGCTGACCAAATCCATCCCGTTTGTGAACGTGGGGGAGCGCACGAACGTCACCGGGTCCGCCAAGTTTCGCAAGCTGATCACCAACCGCGACTATGCCGCTGCCGTGGACGTGGCGCGGGATCAGGTGGAGAACGGCGCGCAGATCATTGACGTGAACATGGATGAAGGGCTCATTGATTCGAAGCAGGCGATGATCGAGTTCCTCAATCTAATCGCCGCCGAACCCGACATCGCTCGCGTGCCGGTGATGATTGACAGTTCCAAATGGGATGTGATCGAAGCGGGCCTGAAATGCGTGCAGGGCAAGCCCATCGTCAACTCGATCTCGATGAAAGAGGGCGAGGCTGCGTTCCTGCACCACGCCCGCCTGTGCCGGGCTTACGGTGCCGCTGTGGTGGTCATGGCCTTTGACGAGGCCGGTCAGGCCGACACCGAGGATCGCAAGGTCGAGATCTGCACGCGGGCCTACAAGCTCCTGACCCAAGAAGTCGGCTTCCCGCCCGAGGACATCATCTTTGACCCAAACGTGTTCGCCGTGGCGACGGGGATCGAGGAGCACAACAACTACGGCGTCGATTTCATCAATGCCACGCGGCGGCTCATCCAGACACTGCCACATGTCCATATCTCCGGAGGCGTGTCGAACCTGTCGTTCAGCTTTCGCGGAAATGAGCCCGTGCGGGAGGCGATGCATGCGGTGTTCCTGTATCACGCTATTCAGGCCGGGATGGACATGGGCATCGTCAACGCCGGGCAACTGGCGGTGTATGACAGCATCGACGCCGATCTGCGCGAGGCCTGCGAGGATGTGGTGCAGAACCGCACACCGGCGGCGACCGAGCGGATGCTGGAGATTGCCGAGCGGTTCAAATCCACCGGCGCACGCGAGGCCAAGCAACGGGATCTCGCCTGGCGCGACTGGACGGTAGAAAAGCGACTGGAACATGCGCTGGTGAACGGCATCACCGAATTCATCGACGCAGATACCGAGGAGGCGCGGTTGCATGCAGACCGGCCGCTTCATGTGATTGAAGGCCCGCTGATGGCGGGGATGAACGTGGTGGGGGATCTGTTCGGGGCGGGCAAAATGTTCCTGCCGCAAGTGGTGAAGTCTGCGCGGGTGATGAAGCAGGCAGTGGCGGTCTTGCTACCTCATATGGAAGAAGAAAAGCGCCTGTCTGGCGGCACCGGGCGCGAAAGTGCCGGCAAGGTGCTTATGGCGACGGTAAAGGGCGATGTGCATGACATTGGTAAGAACATCGTCGGTGTCGTCCTGGCCTGCAACAATTACGAGATCATCGACCTCGGCGTCATGGTGCCTGCGGCGAAGATCCTGCAGGTCGCGCGGGAGGAAAGGGTGGACATGATAGGCCTGTCGGGCCTGATCACGCCCAGCCTGGATGAAATGGTGCATGTCGCAGCCGAAATGGAGCGCGAGGGGTTCGACATTCCGCTGCTGATCGGCGGGGCCACGACCAGCCGAGTGCATACGGCCGTGAAAATCCATCCGAAATACCTGCGCGGACAGACTGTCTATGTGAACGACGCCAGCCGCGCTGTGGGCGTCGTCTCGGCCCTGCTTTCGCCGGATCAGACGGCGGGCTATGTCGAAACCATCCGCGCGGAATACGAAAAGGTTGCCGAAAACCACGCCCGCGCCGAACTGGCCAAGAAACGTCTGCCGCTCGCCGCCGCGCGCGCGAATGCGTTGAGGATTGACTGGCGGGGCTATTTGGTGCCTGTGCCATCCTTCCTCGGGACGAAAGTGTTCGAGGACTGGGATCTGACCGAACTCGCGCGATACATCGACTGGACACCCTTCTTTCAGACCTGGGAACTGAAGGGCGTCTATCCCCGCATCCTAGAGGATGAGGCGCAAGGCGCCGCCGCTCGCACGCTGTTTGCCGATGCGCAAGCTATGCTGGCGCAGATCATCGCGGAAAAGTGGTTCCGCCCCCGCGCTGTGGTCGGCTTTTGGCCCGCCAATGCCGTGGGGGACGATATTCGCTTGTTCACCGATGACAGTCGCCAGACGCCGCTTGCGACGCTCCACACCCTGCGCCAACAGGTCGCTAAACGCGATGACCGTCCCAATGTCGCATTGGCCGACTTCGTGGCCCCGACCTGCACGCCCGACTATGTCGGTGGCTTCGTGGTGACGGCCGGGATTGAGGAGGTGGCGATTGCTCAGGGCTTTGAACGCGCCAATGACGATTTCAGCGCTATTCTGGTGAAAGCCCTCGCCGATCGTTTTGCCGAAGCCTTTGCCGAGCGGATGCACGAAATGGTGCGCCGCGAGCTTTGGGGCTATGCGTCGGACGAGAACCTCGCCCCTGCCGAGCTGATCGGAGAGCCTTATCGTGGCATCCGCCCCGCGCCAGGATATCCCGCGCAGCCCGACCATACTGAGAAGACCACCCTGTTCCGTCTTCTGGACGCCGAGGCGGCAACTGGCGTGCGCCTGACCGAAAGCATGGCGATGTGGCCGGGATCATCGGTGTCCGGCCTTTATATCGGCCACCCGGACGCCTATTACTTTGGGGTTGCCAAGGTCGAACTGGATCAGGTTCTGGACTATGCCGCCCGTAAGCAAATGCCGGTGGCAGAGGTTGAACGCTGGCTTGGCCCTGTCCTGAACTATGTGCCACAGGCCAAGGTTCTGATTAAGCACACTGTCTCCAACGCCGAAATCTGAGATGCCATAGTGCGGTTGTTGGACGCCGCAGAAAGGAGAGTCGCCCATGAAGGAAGTTAGCACAATAGGAATTGACATAGCCAAGAGAGTTTTTCAGCTTCACGGGATCAACAAAGAAGGCCAGGCCGCTATTTTAATATAGGCAATCAGGCGAAACTCATTGTTGCTCGATTATAACTCTTCCTTGAGCGCTTCGTAATCCCACATTTCCCAAGTAATCCGCTGATTTTGCTGTCCTGCCCATGGTATTTTCTATATAAATCATGGTGTTGAGTGCTACGCGAGTTTTGTTTCATGGATCACCCAGAGGGTGCGGGCTATCAGCGGGCAGATCGGGTGGATTTCGACCCTCGCGTGCGGCTGGAATTTTGCGGCACGCAGCTCAGCTCGGACGGCGGCCTTCTGGTGATGCGCGAGCTTGATGACGCGCTTGGGTTGTCCCGGCTTGCGTCAGCTGCGCTGTTTGACACCCGCATGGGCAAGAACACCGTCCACCGGCTTGATGGGCTGTTCCGACAATCGGTGTTCGGGCGGCTGGCTGGATACGAGGATGTCAACGATGCCGATCGGCTGGCCCTCGATCCGGTCATGCGTCAGGTCGTGGGCGGCAGAGCTGTCGACGCGCAAGCAGCTTCGGCTTCCCAAATGGGGCGGTTTGAGACCGAGACGCTGGCCCTGCCCGAGAACCGGGAGGCGCTGGTGGATCTGAATGGGCAGTGGATCGACCGGTTTCATGACCGCAACGGGTTGAAGTATATCGTGCTGGACATGGACAGCTCGGTCAGCCCGACGCACGGCGATCAGGAAGGTGCTGCTTGGAACGGGCACTTTGACTGTACTTGCTACCACCCGAACTTCCTGTTCAACCAGTTCGGCATGCTGGAACGCTGCGCCCTGCGCAACGGTAACGTCCACAGCGCCGACGGCTGGCGGGACGTCCTTGATCCTGTCATCGCCCGCTACGCCGACCGCGATCTTGGGGGCCGGTTCTTCCGGGCGGACGCAGCCTATGCGATCCCCGCGATCTACGAACGTCTGGAAGAGGCAGGCTATTTCTACGCCATCCGGCTGCCCGCCAACAACGTCTTGCGCGAGAAGATCGCGCATCGGTTGACGCGGCCCGTGGGGCGACCTTCGCTGACCGAGGTCAAACGGTTCTTCGAGGATTTCCACTATCAGGCGGCGTCCTGGTGCAAGGAACGCCGTGTTATCGCCAAGATCGAATGGCACCCGGGCGAGCTGTTTCCTAAGATCGGCTTCATCGTCACAAACCTGCCAATGGAGTCGGACTGGGTGGTGCGGTTCTACAACCAGCGCGGCACGGCCGAGCAGCATATCAAGGAAGGCAAATACGCCTTCCACTGGACGCGGCTGTCGTGCCGGAGGTTTTGCGACAACGAGGTCCGGCTGCAGTTGCACGCCCTGGCCTACAACCTGGCCACCTTCCTGCGCTGCATCGAACTGCCCGAGGCCATGGCCGACTGGTCGTTGACCAACCTCCAGCTCAAGCTGATCAAGATCGGGGCGCGCGTGGTGCGCCACGCCCGCGCCATCACCTTCCAGCTGGCCGAGGTCGCTGTTACAGGCCCCATGGTGCGCGCCATCCTTGCCGCCATCCGCCGATTACGAACGCCACCCCTCTGCGCGTGACTGCGATCCAGGTTCGAAACTAACAAAAGCGACAGGACAGGTCTGTCCGCCGCGCTCAAAAACGTCGCCGTCCGACCAGGATGATCCACCTTCGCGGCACGATCCGCCCAAATCCACCCGCCCAAGCGACCGCCGACACCGCGTGGGGCAAAAAAACGCTTGTTCAAACGGCGCAATCAGGCGATCATGACGTCAGACGGCAGGTTACTTGGGTAATATCGGGTAATGTGTCTTTCCATTGTCGACACCATGGAGTCTCGCAAGGTTGCAGAACTTTTCCCACTCGGCCAATTTGGCGTTCAAATTACCATCGCGGTATAGCTGAGGATCTGGTAAACTCCTGTTCATCAGATCAATGCGAGCGTTCACCCGTTACGACCGCTACGCCCGCACCTTCATGTCAGCTATCGCTATCGCAGCCTTCGTGATCTTCTGGGTATGATCAATGAGTCCAGAGCCTCGATCAGTCAACTTGGCAATGCCTGACGGCCGCCTCACACCATCGTAAATGTGAATACCTCCATTGTTGAAATTGAATTTGTTTTTCGTCGGCTTAAAGCCGATCTTCCGTCAAGAATCGAATGCCAGTTTTTGGAATAAAACTCCGCTCGATTCGAGATAAAACATTTCAGAATGAGAAGCCGAATGTGTGAAGCTGCACCTTTACAATATCCTGAGGAAACGGTCGCCCGACTGGAAATGCTTTGGGGCAAGGGATTCATGTCAGTCGGTGGGCCTGAGGAAGTCTCCGCCATCCTAGATGGGGTCAATCTGAAGAACTTGAATGTTCTCGACATTGGCTGCGGCATAGGAGGGGTTGACTTCCTACTTGTAAGTGAGCACGGCGCGGCGTCTGTCCTTGGATTAGACGTAGAGCCACATCTCTTGGAACTAGGTCGTGAACGGGCGGCAACGGCGGGGCTTTCGGATCAAGTTACATTTCTGCTTTGTGCGTCACCACCATATCCGCTGGGAGATCGAAGCTTCGATGTGGTGTTCAGCAAGGGAGCGATCCTGCATATTCCCGACAAGGCGCTGCTCTTTTATGACGCAGCACGCATCCTAAAACCGGGTGGTCTGTTCATCGCGAGTGACTGGTTAAGGGGGGGCGCATCCATAGGCGATATCAAGATAGAAAACTTTGGTGCTTCTGGAATTATTCTTGAAGCCACTCCACCGCACGAAATGGAAAAGGCGATGCGGGACGCAGGTTTCACGAGCATCGTCATGACGGATCAAACCGATCGCTATCTTGATGGTGCAAGGCGAGACTTGGAGAAGATGAAGGGGCCGCTACGCGACCTAGCGCAGAAAATGCTTGGAGCTGAGGGGTATGAGGACTGGATCGCTCTCCAAGTCGGGACGGTAGAAAGGTTGGCGGCGCGCTCGGTGCAACCAACCCACATTCGTGCGACCCGAGGTTAGTTCGGACAATTGGGATTCCCATCCCTCCAAGTAATCACTGACGCATAGAGATCAAAAGGGAGTCAATAGGATCATGAGTCGCCACTACGTAGTCAAAGACATTGACCTTGCGGAATTTGGACGCAAAGAACTGGATATTGCCGAAACGGAAATGCCAGGTCTGATGGCTTGCCGAGAGGAATACGGCGTATATCAGCCGCTCAAAGGCGCGCGCATCGTTGGCTCCTTGCACATGACCATCCAGACAGCAGTTCTGATTGAAACGCTGGTCGCGTTGGGTGCCGACGTTCGCTGGGCATCATGCAACATTTTCTCCACGCAGGATCACGCTGCTGCGGCGATCGCTGCCGGCGGAACGCCCGTTTTCGCTGTCAAAGGCCAATCGCTGGTGGAACACTGGGATTACCTAGACCGCTCGTTCATGTTCCCCGAAGGCGCGAATATGATCCTCGATGATGGTGGCGACGCAACTCTCTATGTACTGCTGGGTGCACGGGTTGAAGCTGGCGAGACCAATCTGATCGAAGTGCCTAGCTCGGAAGAAGAAGAAGCGATCTTTGCGCAGATCAAAAAGCGGATGAAAGAGACCCCTGGCTGGTTCACAAAAACCCGCGATGCAATCAAAGGAGTGTCCGAAGAGACAACCACCGGCGTGCACCGCCTCTATGACCTGCACAAGTCGTCGCAATTGCCCTTCCCGGCAATCAACGTAAACGACTCGGTCACCAAGTCGAAGTTCGACAACAAGTACGGCTGCAAGGAATCGTTGGTCGACGGTATCCGCCGCGCAACCGACACGATGATGGCGGGCAAAGTAGCTGTAGTCTGTGGCTATGGCGACGTTGGCAAAGGTTCGGCCGCATCGCTGCGTGGCGCTGGTGCTCGCGTGAAGGTCACTGAAGTCGACCCTATCTGCGCTCTGCAAGCCGCAATGGATGGGTTCGAGGTAGTGACGCTGGAGGATGTTGCTTCCTCGGCGGATATCTTCATCACCACGACCGGCAACAAGGACGTGATCCGCATCGAGCACATGCGCGAAATGAAGGACATGGCGATCGTTGGCAACATTGGCCACTTCGACAATGAAATTCAAGTCGCGGCACTTAAGAACCACAAGTGGACCAACATCAAAGAGCAGGTCGACATGATCGAGCTGCCGAACGGCAACCGGATGATTCTGCTGTCACAGGGCCGCTTGCTGAACCTCGGCAACGCGACCGGTCACCCTAGCTTTGTGATGTCGGCCAGCTTCACCAACCAGGTGCTGGCGCAGATTGAACTGTGGACCAAGCCGGGCGACTACGCGCCGGGCGTCTACGTCCTGCCGAAAGCTTTGGATGAGAAAGTCGCGCGTCTGCATTTGGGCCGGATCGGAGTGAAACTGACCCAGCTTCTGCCCGAGCAAGCCTCATATATCGGCGTTTCACCGGAAGGCCCGTTCAAGCCAGAGCACTATCGCTACTGAAAGAAGGAGAGAGCGTATGACACGCAATAATTTCATATTTACTTCGGAGTCCGTATCAGAAGGTCACCCTGATAAGATCTGCGATCGGATTTCCGATGCAGTCTTGGACGCGTTTCTTGCGGAAGAACCGACTGCGAGAGTTGGATGTGAGACTTTCGCAACCTCTGGTCTGGTGGTGATAGGCGGCGAAGTCGGGCTGTCAAACCAAGAACGCCTCAAGGATTACATGGGCCGTATCGGCCAGATTGCGAGGGAATGCATCAAAGACATTGGCTACGAGCAGGAAAAGTTCCATTGGAACACTTGCCATGTGCTGAATTTTTTGCACGAGCAATCAGCTCATATTGCGCAAGGCGTGGACCGCGATGGCGCTGGTGACCAAGGCATAATGTTTGGTTATGCGGTGGACGAAACTCCCGAATTGATGCCTGCCCCGATCCAGTATGCGCACGCGATTCTTCGTCGCTTGGCTGAAGCGCGCAGGGCTGGACTAGAACCCACGCTCCGCCCGGATGCAAAGAGCCAGTTGTCGGTGCGATACGAGGAAGGGAAACCGGTCGAAATCACCTCAATAGTGCTTTCTACTCAACATCAAAGCCCAGATCAAAGTTCGGATGATATACGTGCAATTGTTGAACCTTATATCCGGGAGGTGCTGCCTTCTGACTGGCTGACCGACAAGACTGAGTGGTGGATCAATCCTACTGGCACATTTGTAATCGGCGGGCCGGACGGAGATGCAGGCCTAACCGGGCGCAAGATCATAGTTGACACTTATGGTGGGGCGGCACCGCATGGGGGCGGGGCGTTCTCCGGAAAGGATCCTACAAAAGTCGACCGCTCGGCGGCTTATGCAGCACGATACTTGGCAAAGAACGTTGTTGCGGCAGGCATGGCAAAGCGTTGCACTCTGCAACTCTCATATGCAATTGGGGTTGCCAAGCCGTTGTCAATATACGTCGATACGCACGGTACGGGTAGCGTAGAGGATGTCGCCATTGAGCGTGCTATTGGACGGGCCATGGACCTGACGCCACGCGGCATTCGCGAACACCTCGATCTCAACCGGCCGATTTATGAGAGAACATCTGCGTATGGGCATTTCGGACGCGCGCCAGAGATTGACGGAGGCTTCAGCTGGGAGCGGACTGATCTCACAGATGCTTTAAGGAAATCCATTTGAGAACTCTATCTATAGCGCTTATCATGACGTGGCCGAATACGGCGGCTCAAATTCTAAGTGGGCGCAATTTCGGAACATCTGGTTTGCACTGCCTAAAGTAGAAAGAAACAGTGTCCGTTTTCAAACTCCTGATATAGGAGCGAGCAATGAACGCCGCGCGTCCTCTATCGAGGACTCTCGGTGGAGTAGGCTAAAGGCAAAAGACGGCTTTGCCGTGCATGTCAAGAAGAGAGGCAATCCTTTGAAAAAATACCAACTTGTCGGTATCGGTAATGCGATCGTCGATGTTATTGCAACGGTAGAGGACGATTTTCTTGCCCGCATGGGTATCCACAAGGGGATCATGCAATTGATAGATCGTGATCGCGCCGAAGTACTTTATGCCGCGATGGAGGCACCTGCGCAGACGTCGGGTGGTTCCGTCGCAAATTCTCTGGTTGGCGCAGCCAATTTGGGACTAAAGACAGCATTTGTTGGGCGGGTGCGTGAGGACGCGCTCGGACGATTTTATAGCCAAGATTGCCTCGCGGCAGGCATGCACTTCGACAATATGCCTGTGTCTAGTGATGAATTGCCGACTTCGCGCAGCTTGATCTTTGTCACCCCTGATGGGGAACGCTCGATGAACACCTATCTCGGCATCTCCGCTGAACTTGGCCCCGACGATGTGGACGAGCGTATTATTGCGGATTCCAATATTGTCTTTCTTGAGGGCTATCTTTTCGACAAAGACAAAGGGAAGGAGGCGTTCCTAAAGGCCGCGCGCACTTGCCATAGTGCCGGTGGAATGACCGGGATCACGCTATCCGACCCTTTCTGTGTTGACCGACATCGCAGTGATTTCCGCGCTCTTGTTGCGAGCGAAATGGATTTCGTGCTTGGGAACGAGAAGGAATGGGTTTCTCTCTATCAAACCAACTCCCTCGAGGACTCGCTAGCGCAGGCTAGTAGTGACTGTCAGCTCATAGTTTGCACTCGCTCGGGGGACCCCGTGTGCATCATACATAAGGGAAAGCGCATAGAAATACCTGTCAGGACAATGTCGCCTGTTGACGCAACGGGCGCGGGCGATCAGTTTGCTGCCGGGTTCCTGTATGGAGTTGCCACCGGTCGAGACATGCAAACTGCGGGCCAGATGGGTTGTCTCGCTGCATCCGATGTCATAAGCCACATCGGTGCACGTCCCAGAACCGATTTGCGTGTGGCGTTATCTCGGGCGGGACTGATGTAGGTCCTGCAATTGCCCCCGCTTCGCCGTATCCGATGGGGTCGGCGCCCCCCCGGCAGCATTGAATGTGCTAAGGCAGTGGGTGTTGAAACGTAACCGTCCGGGCTGACCGCTCTGCCACGTGCTGATGGTGCGGGGTAGTGTGCACCAACGATAGTGGGCACTAAGGTGCGGGAGTGGTGCGGCGGACGAGACGGCTTTGGACTGATGAGGAGAAGCGGTCTGATGTCGCTGCTGATACTCTGGCAGACAGGGGATGTGCGCGCCGTCCAGAAATACCGTCAAACCGACTTTGGGTGTCGCATCAGCTGCATCGCTTGAAGCCCGACGGCTGCACTCGAGCCGCTCGGCAATCCGTCCCAGCTGGCCGTGAACTGTAGTGTGATGGGGCGGGCGGCAGGGGAGAAAGCTCTTCATCAGCCGCGCGGCTTCGCGAAAGGAATGCCGGGAACCGAGTTCCGCATGTAGCCGCTGCAGCTCTGGGGTCGCCCGGTCTGGAAAGAAAAAGGCCAGCGGAGAAACAGGCCCGGCCGGCATCGCCATTGACCTCGTATCACAGGGACAACGACGCAAGCGTGCGGCTTTCACCCGAAGCCGCCCAAAGAGCGTGTCGAGAACGCGTGTGCGATAGTCATGGATGGCGCGAACCGAGGCACACGTCGAGCAGACACGGCTCTCTCGGGTAATCTCATCGACCTGGTCGCAAATGATTGCCCGCTGAATCTGTTCGACGATCCTCTTTCGTTCGCCCTGAACAACATGCATCCCATTGATTTTACGTGAGATCACTTCGGTTTTGCTCGCGGTTTGCTACAAGGTTTTGTATGATTTCATTCAGAACCCTGCAATTTCGGTCTGCCGATGAAGCACCGCGCTCGCCCGCCTGAACAGGATGACCTGCTCCGTCCGCGCCTGGTCGACCTGATCGATCTGCGCCATGAGTTGGTGAAGTTGGAGCTATAGCTGAAAGTTGGTGACGGGGGGATTGGGTGGCATATCAAGGCGTTGTTCACGCGCCGCAGTTCTCGCAGAGAAAAGGATATGCCACATGACGAAGGATACGGTTGTCGCGTTTCGCGCACCAGAAGGATTTTCGCCCGACCCGCTGACGGATTTGTTGCGCCGAGGCGCCCGGGATCTGATTGCTCAAGCGGTCGAAGCCGAGTTGAATGCCTTTCTCATTGCCCATGCTGATCAAACCGATGCGGCTGGCCACCGCCGTCTGGTCCGTCATGGTCATCTGCCCGAGCGCGAGGTTCAGACCGGGATCGGCGCGGTGCCTGTGAAGGTGCCCCGGGTGCGGGATCGGGCGCCAGAGGGTGGTCGGCTGAAGTTCACCTCGACGATCCTGCCGCCCTATCTGCGGCGGGCCAAGTCGATCGAGGACCTGCTGCCGTGGCTTTACCTCAAGGGCATTTCCACCGGCGATTTCTCCGAAGCTCTGGCGGCCCTGCTGGGTCCGGACGCGCCGGGCCTGTCGGCGAGCACCATCACCCGGCTGAAGGCGGATTGGTGGGACGATTACGAGCGCTGGTCCAAGCGGGATCTCTCGGCGCGGCGCTATGTGTATTTCTGGCCCGCGGTGACGGCCGCCACGAACGCATCCTCAAAACCATCGCCCGCATGGATGTGCTGATCATCGACGATTGGGGCCTCGCCGTCCTCACCGCCCCGGAACGCCGGGACCTCCTGGAAATCCTCGAAGACCGCCACGGCCGCG
>CANNIA010000056.1 GCA_947504705.1 Paracoccaceae bacterium | reverse complement strand
TGCCACATGCTGTTCGCCGGCGAGATGCCCGCCCGGGCCGCGATGCTGGCCGCGCGCCACAGCCGCATCCTTGGGGTTCACCTCAACGACGGCTACGGCAAGCGCGATGACGGGCTGATCGCGGGGTCCGTCCATCCGGTGCAGACGGTTGAACTTTTCGTGGCCCTCGATCGCGCGGGCTATGACGGGGTGATCTATTTCGACACCTTCCCCGACCATGGCGGCACCGACCCGGTCAGCGAAGCGCGCGCGAATATCGCCGTCACCGACCGCCTTCGTGCGATTGCCACTGCGCTTGCAGGCAACGCCGATCTGGCCCGCGCGCAAGCGACTCAAGATGCCGCCGCCGCAACCCGGATCGTGATGTCCGCGCTTTACGGCATCTAAACCGGCGCATCCTCCTGCAACAACCCTTGCGCCTTCAGTTCCTGCCACAGCGCGGGCGGGATCACCGCCGTCGCCGCCACCAGATTGGCCGCCATCTCCGCCACGCCTTGCCCGCCGGGAATGACCGAAACTACCGCCGGATGCCGCAAGGCAAACTGGAACGCCGCATCGACCAGCCTGACCCCATGCGCGGCACATGCCTCCTGCAACTGCCCTGCGCGCTTCAGCACCCAATCCGGGGCCGGGTCATAGTTGTAAAACGCCCCCGGCTTTGGCCCGGTGGCCAGAATGCCCGAATTGTAGGGCCCGCCGACAACGATCCCTACGCCGCGTGCCGTGGCCAGTGGCAGAAAGGTTTCCAGCGCCTCTTGCTCCAGCAGCGTATAACGCCCTGCCAACAGAAAGAGGTCGAAATCCCCCCGCTCCAACATCCACTGGCAGGGCTGCCATTCGTTTATCCCCGCACCGAAGGCCCGGATCACCCCTTGCTCGCGCAAGGCCAGCAGCGCGCGATAGCCGCCCGCCATGAATTCATCCAGCCGCGCCTGCAATGCGGCGGCAGAGCCATGGTTGAAGATGTCCAGATCATGGGCATAAAGAATGTCGATCCGGTCAACCCCAAGCCGTTCCAGCGAAAATTCCAAGCTGCGCATCGTGGCGTCATAGCCGTAGTCATAAACCTCGGCCCGCGCGGGCACGTCGAACCACTTGCCTTTCCCTTCCGCATGGGCCGGGTCCACCACCCGCAACAGCCGTCCGATCTTGGTCGACAGCACATAGTCATCGCGCCGCTTGCCGCGCAACGCCCGGTTCAGCCGGGTTTCTGACAACCCATAGCCATACAGGGGCGCGGTATCAAAATAGCGCACCCCGCCTGCCCAGGCGGCCTCCAGCACCGCCTGCGCGTCCTCCTCAGAAATCGCCCGATACAGATTGGCAATCGGGGCCGCACCGAAGCCAAGCTCGGTAAACGTCAACCCGCCATTGCCCAAACGATCCCAGTGTCTTGTTGCCAGCATCTGCGTCTCTCCTGCTACTGACATGCTAGTGTGTTCCCGCTTTCCGTCCAATATCTTTCGCGCTAGCGTGGCGCATCAGGGAGGGTCAGATGTCGCGTTTCCAGGCCGTTTTCGGCGCCAACAAACCCGTAATTGCCATGGTGCATCTGGGGGCCTCTCCCGGCGCGCCGCTTTATGATCCCGACCGGGGCGTCGAAGGCATCCTTGCCGGTGCCCGCGCCGATCTCCGTGCCTTGCAAACGGCAGGTTTTGACGCCGTGATGTTCGGCAACGAAAACGACCGGCCCTATGAGCTGAAGGTCGATACCGCGACCTCGGCCACCATGGCCTATGTGATTGGCCGGTTGCGCGATGAGATTGCGGTGCCCTTCGGTGTCAACGTGCTGTGGGACCCGCAGTCCAGCTTTGCTGTGGCCGCGGCGACCGGTGCCCGCTTCGTGCGCGAGATTTTCACCGGCACCTACGCCTCCGACATGGGCATTTGGGCCCCCGATGCAGGTGCTGCGGTCCGGTATGCCCAGCGGCTGGGGGCAGGGGGCGTGGCGCGGCTTTACAATGTCTCCGCAGAATTCGCTGACAGCCTCGACCGCCGCCCCTTGCCGGATCGCGCTAGGTCTGCAGTGTTTTCGTCCATCCCCGATGCCGTGCTGGTATCGGGGGCGATAACCGGAGAAGCTGCGGCGATGGTTGACCTTGAAGGCGTCAAGCGCGCCTTGCCGAACACCCCCGTCCTCGCCAACACCGGCGTCAAGCACGCCACAGTCGCCGATGTGCTGGCCGTGGCTGATGGCTGCATCGTGGGTTCAGCCCTGAAACACGGCGGCGATACATGGGCCGCCGTCGACGCCGACCGCGCTGCCGATTTCATGGCCCGTGTCCGCGCAGCACGGGGGGGCAAATGACCCTTCCATCTGTCGCCGACCTGACGGTCGAGTTGATGCTGATCCCCGGCCTGTCGGGCTATGAAACTCGCGTCTCCGCTGCCATTGCGGCGCATCTCGACAGCCTCGGCCTCAAGCACCATTCCGACCGGCTGGGTAACTTGACCTGCACGCTTCCAGGCGACCCTGCGCTGCCGTCAGTGATGATCTTCACCCACATGGACCAGCTTGGCTTCATCGTCCGCAAGCTGGAAGCCAACGGGTTGATCCGGCTGGAGCGGCTTGGCGGTGTCCCCGAACGCGCCCTGCCCGCGCAGGCGGTGCTGCTGTGCACCGATCAGGGAGACATTCCCGCCCTGATCGCCAACAAAAGCCACCACGCCACTACGCCCGAGGAGAAATACAAAGTCCTCCCCTATGCCGATCTTTACGTCGATGCGGGCTTCACCTCCAAAGCCGAGGCCGAGGCCGCAGGCGTCCGCATCGGCACCCCCGTCACCTACCTCCCCCGCGCGCTGACGCTGGCCAATGGCCGTATCGCCGGCACCTCGGTCGACGACCGCGCCGGATGCGCCGCCCTCCTGAAGCTGGCTGAGGCGCGAAAGGCCAAACCCGGCCCCACCCTGCATTTCGTCTGGTCGGTGCAAGAGGAATACAACCTCCGCGGCGTCCTCCCGGCCGCCACCTCCCTTGCCCCCGCCATCGCCTTGCAGATCGACCTCCTCCTCGCCTGCGACACCCCCGACATGACGGCCCGAGGCGATGTCACCCTCGGCGGCGGCCCCGGCATCAGTCTCTATTCCTTCCACGGGCGCGGCACCCTGAACGGCGTCATCCCGCACCCCGCCCTTGTTCGGTTGTTCGAGAACGCAGCGACCAACGCCGGTCTGCCCCTGCAACGGTCGGCCCATACCGGAGCCCTCACCGACCTGAGCTACATCCAGTTCATGGGCCCCGAAGGCGTCGCCTGCCTCGATGTCGGCTTCCCCATGCGCTATTCCCATTCGGCGCTGGAGGTCGTTGACCCCAAGGACCTCAACGGCCTTGTCACCCTTCTCGACACGGCCCTCTCCGCCATCACTCCTGACCTCAAGCTCACCAGATGACCCGCACACTCGGCCCCCATACTCTGGGAATCGACATCGGCACCTTTGAATCCAAGGGCGTTCTGGTCGATGCCCATGGCCACATCACCGCCAGCGCCAGCAGACCCCACAAAATGCTCGTCCCCCGCGCCGGTTGGGCCGAACACCGCGCGGATGAGGATTGGTGGGGCGATTTCGTCTACATCACCCGCGCGCTGCTGACCCAGTCTGGCATCGACCCCGCGCAGATCAAGGCCGTCGCCGCCAGCGCCATCGGACCTTGCATGCTGCCCGTGGACGCCACGGGAAAACCCCTGATGAACGGCGTCCTCTACGGCGTCGATACCCGCGCCACCGACCAGATCGCAGCCCTGAACGCCCGCATCGGCGCAGATACCATCCACCAGCGCTGCGGCAATGCTCTGACCTCGCAATCCGTCGGGCCAAAGATCCTGTGGCTCAAGGAAACCCACCCCGACCTTTACGCCAAGACCGCGATGGTCCTGACCTCCACCAGCTACCTGACGTGGAAGCTGACCGGCGAATACGTCATTGACCATTACACGGCCGCGAATTTCTCGCCGCTTTATGACGTCGCAACGCAGGACTGGACCGCCGACCTCGCCCCCGACATCCTGCCCTTGGAAAAACTCCCCCGCCTGATGTGGTCCACCGAAATCGCCGGGCATGTAACCGCCAATGCCGCGCAGGAAACCGGCCTTGCGGAAGGCACCCCCGTCACCTGCGGCACCATCGATGCGGCGGCCGAGGCGGTCAGCGTCGGCGTCCAACACCCCGGCCAAATGATGATGATGTATGGCTCGACCATCTTCATCATTCAGGTCACCGGCGAACCCGTGCGTGACCCGCGTCTGTGGTATGCGCCCTGGCTGTTCCCCGGCACCTATGCCTCGATGGCGGGGCTGGCGACCAGCGGTACACTCACCCACTGGTTCCGAGATGAATTGGCCCGCGACACCGATTTTCCAACGCTTGTGGCCGAGGCTACCCACAGCCCCAAAGGCGCCAAGGGCCTGATCTGCCTGCCCTATTTCTCGGGCGAACGCACGCCCATCCACGACCCCCATGCGCGCGGAGCCTTCTTCGGCCTGAACCTGACCCATACCCGCGCCGACATGTTCCGCGCCGTGGTCGAAGGCATCGCCGCCGGCACCGCCCATGTGCTGGAGACCTATGCCGAACTGGGCGCGAGCCCTGACCGCATCCTTGCCGTTGGCGGCGGCACCAAGAACGCCCTTTGGCTGCAAGCCACGTCAGACTTCGGCGGTGTCCCGCAGCAAGTCTGCGAAAAGACCCTTGGGGCCAGCTTCGGCAATGCCTTCCTCGCCGCCCTTGCCATCGGGGCCGCAAACCCCGAAGACATCACCCGCTGGAACCCCAACGCCAGCACCGTCACCCCGGAACCCGTCCCGGCCTATGCACTGCAATACCCGCTCTGGAAGCGCCTCTACACCCAGACACGCGACCTCATGCAGGCGCTGCCATGAACCCGATGCTCTCCGCCCTGCGGGAACTGGAATCCGTCGCCCTGTCGCTGGACGACACCCAGATCGAGGCCGCCTGCCAGACCATCGCTCGCGCCCGCCGCATCGTCGCCTACGGCTGCGGGCGCGAGGGGCTGATGATGCAGGCGCTGACCATGCGGCTGCACCACCTTGGCCTGCAGGTGGCGATGCAGGGCGACATCGCTGCACCTCACCTTGGCCAAGGAGACCTTTTCCTCTGCTCCGCCGGCCCAGGCGAACTCTCCACCGTCAGCGCGCTGATGGGTGTCGCCCAACGCGACGGCGCGCAGGTCCTGATGATCACCGCTGAACCCGACAAGCCCAGCCCGCGCCGCGCCAACCACCTTCTGGTGATCCCGGCGCAGACCATGGCCCGCGACCTTGGCGGGACCTCCACCCTGCCGATGGGGTCGATTTACGAAGGCGCGATGTTTCTGGTCTGTGAAATCATGGTCCTGCGCCTGACCGCGATCCTTGGCCAAACGCCCGATCAGATGCGCGCCCGCCACACCAATATGGAGTAAGCCATGCAATTCGCCCGCCTGCGCCCGCATCAGTTGCAGGCCGCGATTGCGGCCAACACGCCGGTCGTCCTGCCTATCGGAGTGATGGAATACCACGGTCAGCACCTGCCTGCCGGGGTCGATCTTCTCGCCGTGACTGAAACCCTCGACCGTCTGGGCGACCAAATCATCACCCTGCCGCCCTTTGCCTATGGGGCAGCTTCCCATGCCGTCGCGGGACCCGAAGGCACCGGAACGCTGCACATCGACACCTCCGCCATCGTTTCGCTGGCCGAGGCTTTGTTTATCGCTCTCCTCAGATCTGGCTTTCGCAACATTCGCGGGGTGATCCATCATCAGACCGAAGGCTTTGATCAGGGCATGCCAACCGACCTTGCCTTCCGCCTTGCCGGAAGGAACGCCATCATGCGGCATCTTGAGGCCACGCGCGGCCCCGGCTGGTGGGGTGACAAGGGGATGCAGGACTATTACGCCGATCAGGCGCGCGGGGCTGACCCGTTCAACTGGATCCGGATCCATCCCCTGTTTCCAAAGGGCGCGGCCTTTCCGTTCGACCACGCGGGGAAGGGTGAGACCGCGCTGATGCAGGCGCTTGCGCCCGACACCGTGGACATGTCGCGGGCGCAGCAGGGCGATCATTGGTATACCGAAGACGCGGTCGAGGCTTCTCCAGAATTGGGAGAGTCCGGGGTCCAGATTGCGCTCGCGCATCTGCGGCAGGTGCTGGGGATCGCTTGAAACCCCGAGCTTACAACTCGGGCAAGTCCACCACGCCCTTCTTCACGATGAAACAGCCATAGGGCCCGGAATCCGCTGTCCGGACGATGGCAAAGGCCCGCTTGGCCGCTGCGTAGAAGGCGAACCGCTCCAGCGGCTCGATGGTCACCGCGCGCCCCTCGGCCTTGTCGACCACGTTTTGCATCCGGGCAAAGATCGGCACGACGCCGTCCGGGTTTCCCACGACCTGCATCCGCGCGACTGGGGCGGGGACAAACGTGTCCAGTGGCATCAGCGACAGGATCGCCGCCACCGCCGTGGGAATGTCGCAGCCCGCCATGTCGATCAGCTTGCCATAGGTGGTTTCCTTGGCAATCGTGACGGCCGGATGGTTCACGTCGCAGATCACCAGATCATCGCCATGCCCCATCAGCATCAGAACATGCACAATCTCGGCTGACAGCCGCTGGTCGATACCTTTCAGCATGGCCTGCCCACAGGTAACGAAACCGTTAACGGCATCGAGCAAGCCCCTGTATCAAAATGGAATCCCGATTTTGCCCACCGTGGACACTATTTCACCGCCCCGGCTGCCATACCCTTGATGATGTACCGCTCCAGCACCACCCCGATCACGATCAACGGCAAGATCGCCGCCCAAGCCAGCGCCGCCATCGACCACCAGCTGATCCCCTGACTGCCGGTCTGACTGGCCACCATCACCGGCAGAGTATTCGCGTGGGTCGAGGTGAGGAGGGCTGCGAAGAAGTATTCATTCCAGGTCAGCACCAAGGACAGGATGAAGGCCGCCACCATTCCGGGTAGGGCGATGGGCAGGATAATCGTCAGGAAAGCCCCCCAGATCGACAGCCCGTCGACCAGAGCGGCCTCTTCCAGCTCGGTCGGGATCGAGGAAAACTGGTCCCGCATGATCCAGATGACGATGGGCAGCACTGAGAGGGTATAGAGGAGGATCAACCCGATCCGCGTGTCCAGAAGGGCCAGCTCCTTGTAAAGGACCAGCATCGGCAGGGCCAGAACGACGGGCGGCAAGATCAGTTGGGAGAGGAAGAAGAACGAAATATCGCTGTTCCGCATCCAGGCGAATTTGTAGCTGAACCGGCTAAGCCCATAGGCGGCCAGCGACCCCAGCATCACGGCCAGGACGGACGAGGCCAGCGACACGATAGCCGAGTTCGTGAACCGCTTCAGAAACTCGGCCCGGACGGTACTTTCATCGCCCCAGGTATCGGGCGACAGGCCCAAGGAGCGCCACCCGAGCCAAGCCGGAGAGAAATCGACCCAGGGCACCATATTCCCCTTCATCACGTCGGGGGCCATCTTGAAGCTGGTGGTCAGCGTCCAGTAGATCGGAAAGAGGCAGATGAAGGCCCAGAGGATCAACAGGCCATAGACCGAAATCCGCCCGGTCCACCACTTGGCCCGATAGGCGCGGTCGCTGGGGCCGTCATGAAAAATCTGCGCGGCGGCGGTGGGCATCGGTGTTCCAGTCATGTCCGTGGCCTTGCAAAACGGTCCGCCAGTTTCATTAGCCCGGTCATCACGACGATGATGATTACCAGATAGACCATCGCCAACAGCGTGCCATAGCCGACGTTCGACCGATCCCGGTATTCGCGGAAAATGAATGAGGTGACGGTATCCGTAGCACCCCCCGGGGCACCCGCGGTCACGTTGATGACGATGTCTGCCAGCTTCAGTTTGAAGATGATGCGGATCAGGATCGCGGTGATCGACACCGGCAGCATCATCGGGAAGGTCACCTCCCAGAAGGCACGCCAGCCGTTGGCTCCGTCGACCTTGGCGGCCTCGTTCAGCTCTTTGGGAATGGCCTGCAGCCCGGCAAGGATCATGATCATCATGAAGGGAATGAAGGTCCAGGCATCCATCACCATGATGGTCGCCTTGGCAATCCATGGGCTGCCGAAGAACGAGGGTTCATCCCAACCCAGAAGTCGGCTTAAGCGGGCAATGGGGCCAAAACGGGCCTCGAGCATCGACTTGCCGATCATCCAGCTGACCGCAACTGGCGACAGCATGAGCGGCAGAAGGAAGGCGACGCGAAAGAACTTGCGGGCCCGGATTTCGGCGTTAAGGGCCAGAGCAAGGCCAAAGGCAATCGCATATTCGACAATGATCGCCAGCACATACCAGACCATGTTCAGCATGGCGTTCCAGTAGAACGGGTCGACCCACATCTGCCGCACATTGTCCCAGCCGTTGAACTGACGGCCATCGGGGCTGGACAGGTTCCAGTCGGAAAAGGCGATCATCAGGCCAAACAGCAGCGGAAACACAGTCAGCGAGATGACGAAAAGCGCTGCAGGCAGTACGAACAGCGTACGCTTGCCGTGTTCGCCGTATTGCAGGACTTGCCCCCAGCACAGGCAGATGGCCCAAAGAATATAGGCATAAAGCGTTGGTCGCCAGTTTTCGAAGCCGAAGGCCTGCCAGCCCAGCACCTGCGCCAGTTGGCTTGCGGCAATGCCGATCAACAGGGCAGCAGACCCCCAGATGATCGCGCGGCCAAAGGTCTTTCTCCTGGCCGAGATGCTGTCATTGGTGACAACGTGAAGAAGGTCGCCTGAACTGCTCACCTAGTCGCCCCATTTGGGAAAAGTAAGGTGCGCAAAGATTGCGCACCTTACGGCGTTGCTTGGGGGGCGCCAGGTCGGTGCCCCCGTTGTCGTCACATCCCCAGAGATGCCTTGTACAGCGCAATCTGGCTGTCGCGGCCGATCTGGTCGGTGATTTTCTCCCAGGCGGCGGCAATCGCATCGGCGGTTTCCTGTGCCGATTTGTAGGTGCCTGCATAGCCCTTGGCCAGTTCATCCTCGGCGACCGAGTAGTACTGGAAGATGCCAGGGATCCGCGGTTCGATCGCAGCATTGGGGTGGTTGTAGCTGTCCGCGTTCGAGCCGAGATAGTCTTCGACAAAGGCGCGGTCATAGCCCGCTGCTTCCCACTCGTCATACTGGAAGTGCGAGTTGCGGTAGGGCTGGAAGCCCGACGGATAGGCCGACATCCAGAGAGACAGGTCCTTGCCACCCAGATGGGCTGCTGCAGACCATGCCGCCTTGCGCTTTACCTCGTCCGCGGACACGCGGTTGGTGACGTAGACGCCCCAACCAAGGTAGGCCATGTTCGGCGCTTCGTTGTAGGTTTCTTCCCATGCTCCAGCCGCAGAGTTGTAGACGCGGTCGGAACCGGGGTTGATGCCGAAGCCCACCACATCGCCCACAACCGAGGTATCGGAAGTGCGCGCGTTGGACCCGACGTCGCCCCACCACATCAGGCTGGAGCCTGTGCCGGCAAGGAATTGCGAGAAGGCCGTGGTGCCCGGATCAGCGTTGATCTGGTCGGCCGGGTAGGCACCGGGGGTGGCGATCAGGTCCAGCACGTCTTGAATGGCCTGAACCCAAGCCGGGTTGTTGACGCGCGGTTTCATCGTGTCGGCATCAAACAGCCACGCCGGATCGGACGGGTGCTTGGCATAGGCCGCCGCCCGGTTTTCCAGGAAGTAGAAGCCGAATCCACCCCAGCCCTTCAGCGGATCAAGATACCCAATCGCGGCTTGTCCGGTCAGCGGATCGGTCTGCCCGACAACGGCCTTGGAGTAGGCATTCACCTGTTGCCAGGTCTTGGGCACTTCTGCACCGCCGATTGCGCCCTCACCGAAGTAATCCTTGCGGTAGGCAAAGGTGTGGCAGTCGCCGTCGATGGAAATGCGGTAGGTCTTGCCGTCCCAGGTGCCGACCGGGGCCTTGAGGTAGCCCACATAGTCGTCCATGTCGATCTGGGCTTTGACCCAATCGGGCATCTCGTCCAGCAGGCCCTTGCTGGCCGTGTCGCCTTCCAGCGGCGCGCCCATGGCAAGGATGTCGAAATCGACGGTGCCGGTGGCAATGCTTTGCTGCAGGCGCGGGTTGTAATCGGCCTGGGCAAGGTCGATCCAGTTGATCTTGGCGCCTGTGTAGGTCTCCCAGCCTTTCAGCAGGCCGCGGAACAGGATGTTGTGCAACCCGTTGTTGTTGATGCCGAAGAACGTCAGCTCGACGCCAGCAAACTCACCCTCGGCGACATTGGCCTTGGTGGCGTCCAGGCAAAGCTCACCAACCTTTTGCCAGTCGGCATCGGTCGGGCTGCCCATGCCCACGCCCGGAATCTTCAGAATCTGGGCGCGGACCGAATCCTGCGCCATGGCCGGGCCAAAGCCCATGACCCTTGGCATGACCGCCATTGCACCCAGGGCCGCCGTGCCTCGCAGCATATTGCGGCGGCTGAATTTGGCGCGCGTAATCGCTTCGTAAAGTTCGACTTTCAAGATGGTTCCTCCCTTTGGAACATGCCCGGATCGGGTTTCCCGCCACGGGTCAGGTGTCTGTTTCTGTGTCACTGGAAACGCCACCCAGCGGCCTTGATCATATAGGTCCGCAGGTTGAGCAGAATCTGTTCGGGGTCTCCCACTCCCCGGTTTGGCAGCTTGCCTGTGGGCAGCTTCGCAAGGCCGCAAGGCCGTGTCAAGATTCTAACATGTTAGTATGCTCAGCGCATAGACAGACCCGGTCTTGCTGGGATAGAAATTTCGGACGGGTTCCAGGGGGGCAAGCGTTTGGCCGAAGTCACGATCCGCGCGTTGCGCAAGAATTATGGTGGAATGCAGGTCATCCACGGGCTTGACCTGGACATTCCCGACGGGGCCTTCGTGGTGCTGGTCGGCCCGTCTGGCTGTGGCAAGTCCACGCTGTTGCGGATGATTGCGGGGCTGGAGGAAGTGACCGGCGGCGACGTCATGATTGGCGAGAACCGGGTCAACAACCTGCCGCCGTCCGAACGCGACATCGCAATGGTATTTCAGAACTACGCGCTTTACCCACACAAGACGGTCGCCGCGAACATGGGCTTTGCGCTGAAGATGCGCGGCATGGACAAGGCTGCCGTCCGCGCCAAGGTGGAACATGCGGCGGGCATTCTGGGGCTGACCCCCTATCTTGACCGCTATCCCCGGGCCTTGTCGGGCGGCCAGCGCCAGCGCGTCGCCATGGGCCGGGCCATCGTGCGCGATCCGCGGGTGTTCCTGTTCGACGAGCCGCTGTCGAACCTTGACGCCAAGCTGCGCGTGCAGATGCGGACCGAGATCAAGGAACTGCACCAGCGGCTCAAGACCACGACTGTCTATGTGACCCACGATCAGATCGAAGCCATGACCATGGCCGACCGGATCGTGGTCATGCAGGGCGGGCGGATCGAACAGGTTGGCGCACCGTTGGAGCTTTACGACCGTCCTGCTAACGCCTTCGTTGCGGCCTTTATCGGCAGCCCGTCGATGAACCTTCTGGAAGGCCGGATCGCCGGCGGTATGGTCGACGCCGGTGGCACCCGGCTGCCGCTTCCCGCCGGGGTGGCCGCCGACGAGGGGCGCGAAGTGGTCTATGGCATCCGCCCCGAGCATCTGCACGAGGCTGCCGAGGGGTTGACTGGCAAAGTCGCGGTGATCGAACCGACAGGATCGGAAACGCATGTGGTGGTGCGGCTTGAAGGGCGCGAAGTGACTGCGGTCTTCCGCAATCGGGTGGCTTTTGCCCCCGGGGCCACAATCACCCTTGCGCCCGATGCCGCTGCGTCGCACCTTTTCGACAAGGCTACCGGCCAACGGATCTGAGGGAGAGAGTTCCATGCTCAAGGGAATCGACAACCGGTTGAATGCCGAAGTGCTTGGCTGTCTGCGCGCCATGGGGCATGGCGATGTGCTGATCATCTCGGACACCAACTTTCCCGCCGATCAGGTGGCGCGGGCCACGGTGACGGGCAAGCTTTTGCGGATGGAAAATCTGACCTGCGCCCAAGCGGTGAATGCGGTGCTGTCGGTGCTGCCGCTGGACACCTTCGTCGATGATTTTGCCGGTCGGATGGAAGTGGTGGGCAAGCCATCGGAAATTCCCCCGGTTCAGGCCGAGGTTCAGGCCGAAATCGACGCCGCCGAAGGCCGGTCGCGGCCCATGACCTCGATCGAGCGCTTTGCCTTCTACGATATGGCGCGCCAAGCCTATGCCGTCATCCAGACCGGGGAACGCCGGTTCTATGGCTGCTTCATGTTCCGCAAGGGCGTGATCCCACCGGAGGCATGACAATGAAACCCATAGTCATCCTTGGCATCTTCGTAGCTGATACCGCCTATCGCGCCGAACGCCAGCCGAAGATGGGCGAGACCATCCTTGGCAATTCTTTCGTCCTTGGGCCGGGCGGCAAGGGGTCGAACCAATCCGTCGCGGCGGCGATGGCGGGGGGGCGCGTTCATTTTATCACCCGTCTGGGTGCTGATGCCTTTGCCGATATCGCGCAGGCGACCTGGGCCAAGGCGGGTGTGGTTCCCGAGGTGAAGGTGGACGCTGAAAGTTATACCGGGGCGGCGTACATCTTCATCGAAAATGCCACCGGCAATAACGCGATCATCGTCGCTCCGGGCGCGGCGGGGCGGGTTTCGCCCGAGGATGTCGAGGCGAAGGCCGGCCTGATCCGGTCCGCCGCGATCTTTGTGACGCAGTTGGAACAGCCCATTCCTGCCGCCATGCGTGGCTTGCAGATTGCCCGCGCCGCAGGCGTGACCACCATCCTGAACCCCGCCCCGGCGGCCAGCCTGCCGGACGAGATGCTGGCGCTGTGCGATTATGTCACCCCGAACGAATCCGAAGCCGAGGCGCTGACCGGTTTGCCCGTCACATCGGTTGACGAGGCGAAGCGTGCCGCCGCCGCACTACTGGCCAAGGGCGTCGGGGCCGTGGTGATCACGCTGGGCGACAAGGGTGCTCTCTATCACGACGCAAACCAGTCGGTGCATGTGCCGGTGATCTCGGCCGGTCCGGTGGTTGAAACCACGGGCGCGGGCGACGCGTTCAACGGTGGCTTTGCGGTGGCTTTGTCCGAAGGCCAGGGCGTGATTGACGCCGTCCGCTTTGGCTGCGCCACGGCGGGAATTTCCGTCACCCGCCCCGGCACCGCCCCGTCGATGCCCGCCCGAGCTGAAATTGACGCGCTGCTGGCACGCTGATCGACGACGGCTGAGGCAGCGTTTCTGGCCAACCCCTTACCCGGACCAGGGGACTGACCCCTAATTTCGGGCCTCAGCATCCATAAGGGCACTGTCGGCGGGAGTAGGATCTGCCCGGCTTCAGAAAAGAGCGATTAGCTAACGTCTCGGGCCTCTCGGTCGAATGTTTGCGAAAGCTTGTGGCGTTTTCCGTCCTTGCGCACCACGTTCTCTGCCTTGTATGCGATAGTGCCATCGGCACCCTTGTATGCGATAGTGCCATCGGCACTGATCTGATCCCCGGAAACTGGACCGTTTGAGGTTGGAGTTTTCCGTGACCTGCCCCCCGGAAGTTCCTTCAGTCTGTCCGTCGTCGAATGATTTGGAACAGGCGGCCTAATTCTGGAGCGGATCGTTCGGGCTCATCGGGTTCAGGTTATGCTGCTTGACGCTGATGGTTCAAGCGGCGGTTTTGGATGGTTTCCAGTTTGATGCGTCTCCTTTCGGCCAGA
>CANNIA010000055.1 GCA_947504705.1 Paracoccaceae bacterium | reverse complement strand
AGGTCGCGCCGCGCCCAAAGTCTGATGGCGATATCCAGGCGCGGGTCGAACAAGTCTTCGTTGGCCCAACATTCGAAGACGTTGAGAATGGCCTCGGTGATCGTCTGGGCCGGGCGCAGGGCGCGCTGGATGATCGGACCGGTGTTCTTGGTAAGCCAGTAGTCCAGCATCTGATCATTCAGATCCTGCGGGCTCTTGAAGAACCAGTAAAAGCTCGAACGCGAGACGTTCAGTTGTTTGGCCATGATCTGGACCTTAACCCGGTCGATCCCGTCGCGGATCAGCGTGTCGAGGGCAAGCTTCAGCCAATCCTCTCGCGTGGACCGGCCAGGGGCATCGGTGTCAGGCTGTTCAGTTGTGGCTACCATTCACTTGGGTCCTCAGTGCTCTGGCGACAACCTTAGCTGTATGAAGGTGCCATGTTCAAGCATGCGCCGCTATCGCAGCGGCTGAGTGGCAAATTCTTATGTACATAACTGTCTATTAGTGCCAGGATTGCAAGAGTAGGGGCACAGGAGGCGCACATGGAAAAGCAGGACGAGACGCGGAGCGGGCGAGGGCGGGGTCGTAGGGGGGCCGGTGCCCCGCAGAAGACGATGAACGCGGCCTATGTCCGCATGCGCAACCCGTTCGCACCGCAACAGGCCTTCTCGACCGATCAGATCGGGGCCATCCATGACGGCGCCCTGCGCGTGTTGGAAGAGCTGGGTATCAAGGTTTTACTCGACGAAGCGCGCGCCCTTTTCCGGCAGGCCGGGGCGCTGGTCGACGAAGAAAGCCAGATGGTACGGATCGGGCGCGAAATCGCAACTGCGGCCCATACAACGGCCCCGAAGTCTATTCGTTTGCGTGCCGCGAATCCGGCGCGGGAGCAAGTCTATGAACTCGGCTCCATGCTGTTCATGGCGGGGGCGGGCTGCCCGAACGCCTATGACAACGAACGCGGCCGTCGCCCTGGCGACCTGACCGGATATCTGGAAACCCTGCGCCTGCAACAATCCTTCGACGTAATCCACATGCACGGCCCCTCGGTCGAGCCGCAGGATGTGCCGATCCACCTTCGCCATTATGCCATGATGAAGGGGCAGTTGGAGAATTGCGACAAGCCCTTGTTTGTCTATTCCCGCGGCCGCCAGCAGGTCGCGGAAAGCTTCGAGATGATCCGGCTGGCCCGGGGCCTGGATGATGCCGGGTTCCGCGACGGGGTTTGGGCGACGACGGTGATCAACTCCAATTCACCGCGCCAGTTGGATTTGCCAATGTCGCGCGGAATCATTGACTTTGCCCGCGCGGGCCAGATGTCGATCATCACCCCGTTCTGCCTCGCGGGGGCCATGGCGCCGATTACCATTTCCGGCGCGCTGATGCTGCAACATGCCGAGGCGTTGGCCGGGATCACGCTTGCGCAGATCACGCGGGCCGGGGCACCGGTGTCTTATGGCGGGTTCCTGTCGAACGTCGACATGAAGTCCGGCTCGCCCGCCTTTGGCACGCCGGAACATATCCGGGCCTGCATCGGCTCGGGCCAATTGGCGCGGCATATCGGCTTGCCTTGGCGGTCGGCGACGGGGGCGGCGTCGAACACGGCGGATGCGCAGGCGGCGTCTGAGACGATCAATGCGCTCTGGGGTGCGGTGTTGGGCGGGGCCACGGTCACGGTCCATTCGGCGGGCTGGCTGGAGGGCGGGCTGACGCTGGGCTATGAGAAGTTCATCCTCGATATCGAAAACCTGCAGACCATCGCTGAACTGGCGACTCCGGCCCTGGCCGATGCCGCAGCGCTTGGCTTTGATGCGATTGCCGATGTTCAGCCTGGAGGCCACTTCTTTTCGACCGCGCATACGATGGAGCGGTATCAGACCGCTTTCTATCGACCCCTTGTTGCTGATCTCTCAAACCACGGGGCATGGACCGAGGCGGGGGCGCTGACGGCCGCGCAACGGGCGACGTCGATCTGGAAACAGAAACTTGCCGATTTCATAGTACCTGAGGCTTGCGCGGGTGTCGTTGACCGACTGGACGCCTTTGTCCGCACAGGCACCGAATCAGGTGGCGCCAAGCCCGAGGATTGAAGCGCAGCCGCCAGGCGAACCGACCAAGAAAAAGGGACGCGAAAACAGGTCTATAGACCGGTAGCTCCTCTAACGCCTCAAGCTTGAAGAAATCCTGTACATTAGTGACTACATGTGCATTACTGTACATGCACGGCAACTGGGATCGCCGGTCAATCAGGGAGAACACAATGGATCACCGCACCGGCGTGTCTCGTCGGCAGTTCATCGCAAGCACGGCGGCGTTGGGGCTATTCGCTGCGACGGCCCCCGCCTTTGCGCAAAGCGCCCCCAAGAAGGGGGGCACGCTTGCCATCGGCATCGAAGGCGCTTCGACCGGCGACACGTTGGACCCGCGCACGTTCAACTCGCCCTATTGGTCGGTTGCCGCTGGCACGATCTTCAACACGCTGGTTGAGGTTCAGGGCCCGGCGAACGAACTGAAGCCGGGGCTCGCAAAGTCGTGGGAAGGGAGCAATGGCAACAAGACCTGGCTCTTCGATCTGGTCGACAACGCGACCTTCCACAACGGCAAGCCAGTGACCACCGCCGACGTGATCTATTCGCTGCAAATCCACAATGCCGAGGACAGCCGTTCAAACTCACGCGCCATCGCGGCGGGTATCGCCAGCATGACAGCGGACGGGTTCAAGCTGACGGTCGAGCTGACTGAGGGCAACTATTTCTTCCCGGCGATGCTGTCAAACTATCCCTTGTGCATTATCCCGGAAGGCACCACGACCTTCGATGGCGTGGGGTCTGGCCCCTACAAGATCGCCCGTTTCTCGCCCGGCGAGGTTTTGGAACTGACCCGGCACGACGGCTATTTCAAGACCGATGCGGCCTGGGTTGATCAAGTGGTTATCCTTGCGGCCAATGACCCAGCAGCACGCGCCAGCGCCTTCCAAAGCGGGCAGATCCACATCGCCTCCATGCTGGACACCCGCACGGCTGAGCTCATCAAGACCTTGCCCGGCAAAGCGCTTGTGACGCTGTCCTCATCGCAGTTCGTGGGCTTCAACATGCGCGCCGACATGGCGCCCTTCGACAATGCCGATCTGCGCATGGCGATGAAGCTGGCGATTGACCGCGAGGATGTGCTGAAGCGCGTCTATGGCGGCATGGGCCGGATTGGCAACGACACGCCGATTCCGCCGAACGATCCGCTGTTTGCTGCGGGCATCCCGCAGAACAGCTATAACCCGGAAAAGGCGGCCGAACTTTTCAAGAAATCTGGCTTCACAGGGCCGCTGCAACTGCACACCTCCGATGCAGCCACCGTGCCTGCGGTCGACATGGCGGCGCTGTTCAAGGAACATGCGGCCAAGGCCGGAATCGAGATCGAAATCATCCGCGACCCCGCCGATGGCTATTGGTCGAACGTCTGGGCGCAGGCACCGTTCCATGCCACTGTCTGGGGCGCGCGTCCGACCGCCGACATGATCTTGACCACGGCCTATTCCTCAGCCTCTCCGGGCAATGACACGCATTGGACGAATGCTGATTTCGACGCGGCGATTGCTGCGGCACGGGGCGCGCCCGACGAGGCCAAGCGGCTTGATATCTATGCACAGGCGCAGGCCCTTTTGTCGTCGGATGGCGGAGTGATCATTCCGGTCTTCGGCGATGTGGTCGAAGGCGTTGCGACCATGGTTCAGGGCTATGTCCCCGGCACTCAGCCCGTCGGAAACTACCGTGCCGCCGAGCAGGTCTGGTTCGCCTGGCCTTTGAAAAAACTGTGCCTGACGCCTGAACACATATTGGGGCCGGGCGATTTCTTGAAAAGCGGAGGATCCCATGTTCCTGGACGAACGAAAGGCCGTATATCTGAACGCCGAGGGCAAGGAGAGACCGCTTATCTCTCCGATCTCAGCTGAAACCTTGACACTTGCACGCAAATACCGTCTGTCCCGCCTGAGGGAACAGATGGAGCTTGCGGACGTCGCCGCACTTCTTCTCTACGATCCGATCAATATCCGATACGCGTTCGACAGTTCGAACATGATGGTGTGGACGGCACACAACCCCGTGCGCTATGCGCTGATCCTGAACGGCGGGCCGGCAATCCTGTTCGAACTTCCGGGAGTGGAAAAGGCCGCGCGGGCTTTGCCCGACATTGACGAGATCCGTCCGGCGCGGATTTGGATGTTCATGGCGCAAGGCGATAAGGCAGACATGCATTTGGCAGTCTGGGCGGCCGAGATTGCCGCGCTTGTCAATGAGTGGGGTGGTAGCAACCGCCGCATTGCAGCCGATCGCCTCGAAGCCCACGCGGCCCATGCGCTTGACAATCTGGGCCTTGCTGTGACGGACGGGACACGACTGACCGAGATCGCGCGCTCGATCAAATCAGTGGACGAGATCGCGCTCATGCGCTGGACCATACGGGTTTGTGAGGCGGGCATGGCGCGTATCGCGGACCATTCCCGGCCCGGCGTCACAGAGCAGGAGCTATGGGCTCATCTGCACTTTGAAAATGCCCGTTCCGGCGGTGAATGGCTCGAGACGAAACTGCTGACTGCCGGGCCGAACACGAACCCATGGTATCAGGAATGTTCCAATCGCCCGATCCGCGAAGGCGAGATGATCTCTTTCGACACTGACATGATCGGCCCATACAGCTATTGTGCCGACCTTTCGCGGAGCTGGACCTGTGGCGGGGTTCCAATGAATGATTTGCAAAGGCGCATCTATGGCACGGCGCTGGAGCAAATTCACCACAACCTCGCTCTCCTGAAGCCCGGCCTGAGTTTTGCGGAATTCAACCAACGGAGCTGGCGGATCCCCGAGCGCCACATTCCCTACCGCTATTCGAACGCCGTTCACGGCGTCGGCATGGCCGACGAATGGCCGGTGGTGCCCCTTCACCCCGACTGGGCCAACACTTCGATGTCGGGAATTTTCGAGTCAGGCATGGTGGTTTGCGTTGAAAGTCTGATGGCCGAAGAAGGCAGTGAATCTGTCAAGCTCGAAACCCAGGTTCTGATCACTGATACGGGGCCGCAGCGATTGGACAGCTTTCCTTTTGAAGAAACCTGAGAACGGGGCCAAACCGGTAACTTCGAGGCAAAGCGGCCGGCCGAGGCCATCCATGAGGGACCCAATGGACCTACCAAGCCGAAAACAGCTGAGCCCCATGCGAGATTTCATCGTCTCGCGCGGGGTTTCCGGGGCAGTGTCGCTCTTGCTGGTGACGTTGTTGATCTTTGTCGGGACCGCCCTGCTTCCGGGTGACACCGCAAGCGCTCTGCTGGGTCAGAACGCCACCCCCGAAGCGTTGGCGGCCTTGCGGCGCGACCTTGGCCTCGATCAGCCCCTGCTGCTGCGCTATCTGGGCTGGTTCGTCCATGCGGTGCGGGGGGATTTCGGAACGTCTTTGGCAAGTGGACGCGCGGTCAGCGAAGTGCTTCTGCCACGGCTTGGAAATTCGCTTTTGCTGGCTTCGGTTGCTGCGGTCTTTCTTCTGCCTGTCGCGGTTGGCGGCGGGATCGCTGCTGCGATCTGGCAGGATAGTTGGTTCGACCGACTTCTTGGCTTCACCTCGATGCTGTTTCTGGCCATGCCCGCCTTTCTGGTGGGCTATATCCTGATCTATGTCTTTGCGGTTCGGATGGGCTGGTTTCCGTCGATGTCGGTGGCGCCCTTCTTCGGAGGTGCGGTGGCTTGGATCAATATCCTTGCCCTGCCGGTGATCTCGCTGGTCATCATCGGGCAAGCCCATACCATGAAGCTAACGCGGACAGCCATTCTGGCGGTGCTGGCGACCGATTATGTCTTGATGGCCGAGGTCAAGGGTATCTCGCGCCGCCGGATCATCCTGCGCCACGCCTTACCCAACGCGCTGTCGGCCATCCTGTCGATCTCTATCCTGACGGTGGCCTATCTAATCGTCGATGTCGTCGTGATTGAGATCGTCTTCAGCTATCCGGGCCTTGGCAAGCTGATGGTGGATTCGGTTGCCTACCGGGACCTGACGGTGGTGCAGGCCTGTGGCCTTCTCTTCGCACTTATCTTTATCGGCATGAACTTTCTTGCCGATTTTCTGGCCCTCCTAGTCAACCCGCGCCAGCGCGAACCCGCAAGAGGAGCCTGACCATGCGGCGTTTTGGATTTCTTCTATCTGTGGCCGCCTTTGCCGCGCTGATTCTCGCGGCGCTCTTTGCTCCCGTGATCGCACCCTTTCTGCCCAACGAGCCGGTCCATGCGCCTTATGCTGCACCGGGGGAGGGTGGGCTTCTTGGGGCGGATTCGCTTGGCCGCGACATGTTTTCGCGCATTCTTTTCGGGCTGCGTTATACTTTGGGCATCTCGCTGACGGTTTCGGTTCCGGCGGCATTCACCGGCGTTTCGCTGGCTTTTCTGGCCGCCTTCCGGCGCGGCTGGACCGATATCCTTCTGGGCCGTCTGGTCGATGCCATCATGTCGGTGCCGCAGATCATCTTCGCGCTTGTGGTGCTGGCGGTGGCGGGCGTCTCTTTGGTCACGCTGATCATGACCATGGCGGTGCTCGAGGCGACGCTATTCTACCGCGTTATCCGTCCCGTGGCCGCCGATATCGTGGCGATGGATTACGTCGAGGTCGCCCGCCTGCGCGGTGAAGGCCTTGGCTGGTATCTGCGCCGTGAGATTCTGCCAAATGCTGCCCCCACCCTGATCGCCGAATTCGGCATCCGCATCGCTTATGCGGTGCTGTTCATCAGCGGGCTTTCCTTTCTAGGCGTCGGTGTGCAGCCGCCTGCCGCCGATCTGGGCGGGCTGGTGCGCGAGAACGCCCTGGCGATTTCCGTGGGCCAATTGTCGCCCCTCGCCCCCGCCGCCTGCATTGCGCTGATCACCCTGTCGGTCAACGGTATCGTCGATTGGTTCATCCACAAATACTCGATCCGGGCGGAGTTGGGCTGATGGAAAACACCGCCCTGAGCATTGAGGGCCTGTGCGTCAACGCCCGCGCGCCAATCCTGCAAGACATCTCGCTTCACGTCCGGCGCGGCGAAATCTTCGGCGTGATCGGCGAAAGCGGGGCGGGCAAAAGCACGCTTGCCATGGCCATGGTCGGACTGTTGCGCGCAGGCTGCCACCGCGTGGCGGGCAAGGTGACGCTGTCAGGGCAAAGCCTGTTCGATCTGTCGCAGCTGCAACTGGAACAGGTCAGGCGCCGCAAGGTGTCTTATGTTGCGCAAAGTGCGGCGGCGGCATTCAACCCGTTTTACCGGCTGGGCGATCAGGTCACGGAACTGGCAGCGCTGGAACTGGGCACCCCTTTGGCCGAGCGCGGCAAGATGGCCGAGGGTCTTTTCCGCGAGTTGCAGCTTCCCAACCCCGAAACCTTCGGGATGCGCTATCCGCATCAGGTTTCCGGTGGGCAGTTGCAGCGTGCGATGATCGCCATGGCGCTGATCAATGACCCCGACCTGATCATCTTCGATGAGCCGACCACCGCGCTGGATGTGACGACCCAACTGGAGGTGATGCGCCTGATCCGTAAAATCGTGACGGCGCGGGGCTGCGGCGCGGTCTATATCAGCCATGACCTTGCCGTGGTGGCACAACCGGCCGATCGGCTGATGGTCTTGCGCCATGGCAAGGTGGTTGAAACCGGAGCGACGCGCGACCTGATGGAGAGCCCGGCGCAGGACTACACCCGTGCCCTTGTCGCGGCCAAGACGACGACCAGCCCGCCAATGCATGCCGAAACGTCCGTGCCGATCATCGCCTTGCGCGATTTCGCGGCAGGCTATGGCGCGGTCTCGACGGTGCGCGATATCAATCTGGACCTGTCGGCGGGGCATATCACCTGTCTGGTCGGCGAATCCGGCAGCGGTAAGACCACCTTGGCCCGCGCCATCGCCGGTCTGGTCGATGTGCATGGCGGCACGGCAACCTTTCAGGGCAAGCCGCTGGCGCCGCGCATCGAGAGCCGCCCGCGCGAGGCGCGCCGTCGGTTGCAGTACATCCACCAGCTTCCCGATCTGGCGCTGAACCCGCGCCAGAAGGTCCGTGAGGTGATCGGGCGGCCCTTGGCGTTTTTCGGTGGGGAGACAGGGGCTGCGGCAGAAGAACGCCTGCGCAAGTTGATGCGCGACGTCGAATTGCCCGAGGATTTTCTTGATCGCGCTCCGGGTTCGCTCTCCGGTGGGCAAAAGCAGCGCATCTGCATCGCGCGGGCGCTGGCCGCTGATCCCGAAGTGCTGATCTGTGATGAGGTGACCTCTGCCCTCGATCCCTTGGTCGAGGAGAGCGTGATCCAGCTTTTGTTGCGCTTGATGCAAACCCGCCCGCTGACGCTGTTGTTCATCACCCACAACCTTGGCCTGACCCGCCGCTTTGCGCATGAGGTCGCGGTCATGCAGGCGGGGCGGATCGTGGAATTTGCCCCGGCCGCGCAAATCTTTGCCGCACCGCAACAGGCATATACGCGCACGCTTCTGGGTGCGACGCCAATGATGGCGCGTGGCTGGTTGGAAGCACGGCTTTAACTCACCAGATTCTTATGTACATAAATGTACACTGTGTTACGGTGAGGCATCCGCCCCATGCAGGAAAGGTTCCCCATGAAATCCCGGTATCGTGTAGTCATCATCGGCGGCGGAGTCGTCGGCGCCTCCATCGCTTATCACCTGACCAAGCTGGGCTGGACCGATATCGCGCTGCTTGAACGGTCTGTGCTGACGGCGGGCTCCAGCTGGCACGCGGCGGGCGGCATCCACACTTTGAACGCCGATCCCAACATTTCGGCGCTTCAGGCCTATACGATCGACCTTCTGCCGGAGATTGAGCGGGAATCCGGCATCAACATTGGCTTGCACATGACGGGCGGCATCCTGATGGCGCGTGACCCTGACCGCTGGGACTGGTTGAAGGGCAGCTACCGGGTGATGCAGTCGATGGGCATCGACGACAGCGACCTGGTGACGCCAGAGCAAATCAAGGAACTCTGCCCACTGGTGAACACGTCCGACCTTCTGGGCGGTATGACTTCGGCCCGCGAAGGTTATGTCGATCCCTCGGGCGTGGTGCATGCCTATGCCCGCGCCGCCAAGAACCGTGGCGCGGAGATCATCGAGCACAACCGGGTGCTGTCGTTGAAACAGCTCCCCTCGCTGGAATGGCAGGTCGAAACCGAACAAGGCATGATCCTGGCCGAGCATGTTGTCAACGCGGGTGGCCTTTGGGCCAAGCAACTTGGCCGCATGGTAGGGGTCGAACTGCCCGTCACACCGATGGAGCACCATTATCTGGTGACCGAGGCCATTCCCGAAGTGGCGGCCCTTCCGGCCGAAATGCCCACAATCGTCGACCTTGATGGCTTTTCCTACATGCGGCAGGAACAGAAGGGGATGCTGTTAGGGGTCTATGAGATCAACCACAAGCATTGGCAGATGGACGGCGCGCCCTGGGATTACGGCATGGACCTGATCCAGGAAGACCCTGACCGGATTTCCGATGAACTGGCCCTGGCTTTCCATCGTTATCCTGTACTGGAACGCGCCGGGATCAAGCGTTGGGTCAACGGTGCCTTCACCTTCTCGCCTGATGGTAACCCGCTCGTCGGTCCGATCCGGGGCCTGCGCAACTATTGGTTGGCTTGCGGCGTGATGGCAGGCTTTCTGCAAGGCGGCGGCGTTGGCAAATCGCTGGCCGAATGGATGGTCCATGGTCAGGCCGAAGCGGACGTGTTCGGCATGGACATCGCCCGCTATGGCGAGTTTGCGGCCAACCGCGAGTTCATTCGCCAGACGACCGGCCAGTTCTATTCGCGCCGCTTCATCATGACCTACCCGAACGAGCATCTGCCCGCAGGCCGCCCAATGAAAACCCCCGGCGCCTATGACGCGATGAGCGCCGCCGGGGCGAAATGGGCGGGCGGATGGGGGCTGGAATTGCCCCTCTATTTCGCGCCCGACGGGTTCGAGGAAAAGCCCTCGCTCCGCCGCTCCAACGCCTTCGATCTGGTGAACGCCGAGGCGCGCGCGGTGCGCGAGCGTGCCGGGATGCTCGATATCACCGGCTTCTCGCGCTACGAGGTCAAGGGCCCGGGGGCCGAGTCCTGGTTGAACCGGCTACTGGCCTGCCGTCTGCCGAAACCGGGGCGGGCAAAGCTGGCACCGATGCTGGGCCATGACGGGCGGCTCAAGGGCGATCTGACCGTCCTGAACTGGGGCGACAGCTATTGGCTGATGGGGTCATATTACCTGCGCGAATGGCATCTGCGCTGGTTTGAGGATCATATGGCCGAGGGCGTTAGCTTGCGCGACCTTTCGGATCACGTGACGGGCTTTGCCATCGCCGGTCCAAAATCGCGCGAAATCCTGCAAAAACTGACGCATCAGGACGTCTCTGCCCTGCCGCTGCTGGGTTGCACGGTTATGGATGTGGGCCTGTTGCGGTGTCGCATTGCCCGCATGTCGATCACTGGCGAGTTGGGCTATGAGATCAACTGCTCGGCGCTGGAACATGCCACGCTACGGCAGCTTTTGGTGCAGGCCGGGGCCGATCTGGGGCTGGTGGAATTCGGCTTCGCCTCGGGCAATGCCCTGCGGCTGGAGAAAAGCTTCGGCATCTGGAACCGCGAGTTCACCCAAGGTTACACGCCGGGGCAGACCGGGCTGGACCGCTTCATCGACTGGGAAAAGCAGGGGTTCATCGGCGAAGCCGCGGCCCGCGCGGCGCGGGGCCAGCCTTCAGATAAAGTTCTGGTAACGCTGGAGGTTTCCGCCAAGGACGCCGATTGCAGCGGCTATGAACCGATCTGGGCCGAGGACAAGCTGGTGGGCTATGTCACCTCGGGCGGCTATGGGCCTTGCGTCGGCAAAAGCCTTGCGATTGCCATGGTCGACCGCGCCCATGCGGCCGAGGGCACCGCGCTTTCGACCCATATCATTGGCGAGGAATGCCGCGCCGTGGTGATCGCGGCGTCGACCTACGACCCGCAAGGCCGGGCGATGCGCGCATGACCCGGCATTACTCTGCCCTGTCGGTCCTGAAAGAGGGGATGCGCGGCCAGAAAGGCTGGGCGCAGGCCTGGCGCAGTCCGCAACCGGCCAAGCGCTATGCTGTCGTCATCATTGGCGGCGGCGGGCAGGGGTTGGCCACCGCCTATTATCTGGCGAAAACCCATGGCGTGAAGCGCATCGTCGTGATCGAACGCGGTTGGCTGGGCGGCGGCAATACCGGGCGCAACACGACCGCCATCCGGTCGAACTATTACTACCCCGAAAGCACCGAGCTTTATGACCTTTCGCTGCGGCTTTACGAAACCCTTGGCCGCGATCTGAATTACAACATCATGCTGTCGCAGCGCGGCATGATGCAGATCGTCTCCTCTCCGGGTGAAATGGAGATGGCGGCGCGGCAGGTCAATGCCATGCAGCTCAACGGGGTACAGGCTGAACTGCTGGACCGCGCCGAGGTACAGCGCCGCGTGCCGATCTACAACTACGCCCCCGATGCGCGCTATCCGGTGTACGGCGCGATCTTTCAGGCTCGTGCTGGGATCGCGCGGCATGATGCGGTGGCTTGGGGCTATGCCCGTGCCGCCGATGCCTTGGGCGTTGATATCATACAACAATGCGAGGTACAGGGTTTCGTGGTCGAAGGCGGCCGCTGTGTCGGTGTCCAGACTTCGAGGGGCGAGATCCGGGCAGATCGGGTCGGAATGGCCGTTGCAGGGTCTTCGGGCGTCATGGCGGAAAAGGCGGGCTTCCGTCTGCCGATCACCTCTTACACCCTGCAAGCCTGCGTTTCGGAACCCGTGAAGCCGATCTTCGACACCGTATTGGTCTCGCCCATGACGGGCGCTTATGTCAGCCAGTCCGACAAGGGCGAGATGGTGATTGGCGGGGGGTTGGACCGCGTGCCCTCCTATGGCCAGCGCGGAAACCTGCCGCAATTGGAAACCGTGCTGTCAGGGGTATTGGAGATGTTCCCGATCTTTCGCCAGTTGCGCCTTCTGCGCCAATGGGGTGGCACGGTGGATGTGACGCCGGATTCCTCGCCCATCTTCGGCGAAAGCCCCTTGCCCGGTCTTTACATCAACGGCGGCTGGGGGACAGGTGGCTTCAAGGCCATCCCGGCAGGCGGCACCTTGTTCGCTCATATCCTTGCCTCCGGCGGCCATCATCCGATCTCTGCCCCCTTCGATCTGAACCGCTTCCGCACCGGCCACCTCCTTGACGAGGCGGCTGGCGCGGGCATTGCGCATTGAGGCCAAGATGCAACTTTTCACCTGTCCCTTCTGCGGCCCGCGCCCCGAGACGGAGTTCCACTTTGGCGGCGACGCCGGAAACGCCCGCCCCGGTGCGGAGGCCAGCGCCACCGACTGGACCGACTACCTGTTCTTTCGCCACAACCGCAAAGGTGTGGCGCGGGAGATCTGGATGCACCTGTCCTGCCGCGAAGCCTTCCTGATGGAGCGTGACACCGTGACCCATGCCGTCACCGCCACCCATGCGCTGGGGAGTGAAGCATGAGCGGCTGGCGCACCCAAACCGGCTGGGCACTGGACCGCAGCCAGAGTCTGACCTTCACCTTCGATGGTAAGACAATCCCGGCGCTGAAGGGCGACACAGTGGCCTCGGCACTTCTGGCCTCGGGCCAGCGCATCGTCGGGCGTAGTTTCAAATACCACCGCCCGCGTGGCTTCTGGGGCGTGGGGTCGGAAGAACCGAACGGCATTGCCGATGTCTTGGGCGCGCAGCATCGCCCGAATGTGCAGATGACGCTGGAACTGGCCGTTCAGGGGCTATGCCTGCAGTCGATCAACGGCCACCCTTCGGCCGAGCATGACCGCATGGCCTTCCTTGACCGCCTTTCTCGCTTCATTCCGGCGGCCTTCTATTACAAGACCTTCATGCTGCCCGACTGGCACCAGTTCGAGCCGCGCATCCGCGCCATGGCCGGGTTGGGACGGCTGGACCCTGCTGCGCAGGGTTTTGGGCCAAGCGTGCCGATCAATGCCACCTGCGACGTTCTGGTTGTGGGGGCTGGGCCTGCGGGTCTTGCCGCTGCGCGGGACGCGGCCAAGGCTGGCCGCAAGGTGATCCTTTGCGACGAAGGACTGCGTTCGGGGGGCAGCCTACTTTACCGCCCCGCCCGGATTGACGGGCAAGAAGGGCGGGATTGGGCGGCGGCGATGGGCGCCGATTTGGCCTCGCTTGGCGTTCGAATCCTGACCCGTACGACAGCCTTTGGCCGCTATGACCACGGGCTGACCGGGCTGGCCGAGGCGCAACCGGGCAGCGCGGCACCGCGCATATGGCGCGTCCGCGCTGCCGAGACGATCCTTGCCACAGGGGCCATTGAGCGCTCTTTGCCCTTTGCCAACAACGACCTGCCCGGCGTCATGTCCGCCGAAGCAGGACTGCACTACCTGAACCGTTTCGGTGTCGCGGTCGGCCGCAGCGTGGTGATCGCCACGACCAATAGCAGCGCCTATGACACGGCGCGGGCGTTGCAGCAGGTAGGGGCGGAGGTCACGCTTCTGGACCTTCACGGCGGGGCCGATGCCGGTCAACATCCCTTCCGCGTCATCGCAGCGCAACCAATCGAGACGGCGCTGGGGCGGCGGCAGGTCGAAGCGGTGCGGCTGACCTCGGGCGAGCGGATCGAGGCCGATACGGTGCTGGTATCCGGCGGGCACACGCCGAGTGTGCATCTTTACTCGCAAGCGCAGGGCAGGCTGCGCTGGGACGAGAGTTTGCAGGCCTTCCTTCCGGGCGATCCCGTCTTGGGCCTGTGTGTCATCGGCGCAGCCGCCGGGGTTTTCGATCTGTCGCGGATCCTTCCGGGGCAGGGCGTCGAGGCGACCGCCCATGGGGGCAATGCGGCCGTCTGGCCCAAGCCCATGGCCAAGGGCCGGATCTGGCTGGACATGCAGAACGATGTGACCGCGAAGGATGTCGAACTGGCCCACCGCGAGAACCTGACCTCGGTTGAGCATCTGAAGCGCTATACTACCCTTGGCATGGCGAATGATCAGGGCAAGACCTCGAACCTGCCGGGCCTTGCGCTGATGGCAGAACTGACGGGCCGTACCATCCCCGAGACAGGAACGACCACCTATCGCCCGCCGTTTACGCCTGT
>CANNIA010000054.1 GCA_947504705.1 Paracoccaceae bacterium | reverse complement strand
TCCCAGGCAACTGTTCAGGTTCAATGTCGGTCGGCAGACGAGCCCCAAGCTACGGCACGGGCTTCCAAGCCCAAGGGTGGGTCGGGGTCTCGTCTGCCTCCATCATCCTGACAGATGTTCAAGAGACAAGGGTGGGTGCCAACCCACCTTCCCCCACCAAACCCCGCGCGCCACGGTGGGTTGAAACCCACCCTACGTCCTCTTCGTAGGTCGGGGTTCACCCCGACTTCCCCCGATTCCTCCCCTTTGGTTAACGCCCTCCAGGCCCCCCAAAGGGCAAGACGGATGGAAGACACATGCAAGACCCCCCTCCCGCCCCCAACCCCTTGATTTAACCCCGCGTTCGCAATCCCTTGCCTTCGCCCCCTCAAACCCCCATCTTTCCCCCACAGGCACCGCATCCCTTGCGGCCCGCCCCTGATGCCGCCCTGCGGCAGCGACCGCCTTGGCATCCGCCGGGGTGGCACCCGGCAAAAGGAACCCTGCGATGTCAAAGGAAAAGAACAAGGGCGGCAAGGAAGCCAAGAAGCCCAAGAAGGAAGTCGTGAAGGTGCTGGCCACCGCGAATTCCGGTCAGGCCAAGGACGGCACCACCATCGCGGGCAAGAAGATCAAATAGGGTTCGGAGTCAGCCCCCAACCCTTACCACTAGGTTAACGCCCACAGCCAAGCCCTTGCAAACGCTGGGCAATGAAATCCTGTCCTGCGTGGACAGTCACGCCGGAATCCGGCCAGCCAGATACTGCGCGAATTCAAAATTCGGGCGCTCCAGATGGCTGAGAGGCCCCGGCTCGGCCATGCCCGACAATAGCCCCTGATAGACCTTTTCGGTGCAGCCCTTGTCCTCGACATTGACGCGGTCCAGAAGCCCCTTGACCGCCGCCAGATGGTCCGCCGCCTTCGGATCGGCCAGCCAGTCGGCCGACATCCCCATCCCGAACAGCACGTTGACATGCCCCGGCCCATCGGGGGTCAGCGAGAGGTACCAGAAATACCCCGGCGTCAGCGTGATCAAAAGAGAAGGATAGATCGCCAGCAGCCAGGTCTTCCGCCGATCGTCGCCTTGCAGGGTAGTGTTCGAAGGATGTGCCAGCGCCAGCGGAACCGTGTCGTCCTTCAGGATCCAGTGATAGTTGAATTCGGCCGTCCCCTCCGGGCAGACCATTTCCTCCAGCTTCGACGCCCCGCCAATCGTGCCAGCGTGACACATGGGCAGGTGATAGCTTTCCATGAAATTCTCGGCCAGAACCTTCCAGTTCGTATGCCAGCGGAAGGTCTCGCGGTAGGTCTCGGTATAGGTTGACATGTCCAGGGCCGGGATCAGGCTGCGAACCCCTGACAGCGCCGCCTCGGGCGCGGGGGCATCCTTGTTCAGCGTCACCATGATCCAGCCCTGCCAGACCTCGCAGCGGACCTTCGGCAAAGCGATGTCTTCCTTGCAGAAGCCCTCGTTCAAGGTCATCGCCGGGGCACCGCGAAGCGAGCCGTCTAGGTTGTAGGTCCAGGCATGATAGGGGCAGACGATGCTGCGCACGGTGCCGCGACCTTCCAGCAGGGTCGACATCCGGTGGCGGCAGACGTTGGACATCGCCCGCACCTGCCCGTCACGATCGCGAAGGACGATGACCGGCTCACCGGCAAGTGTAAGGGTCAGATAGTCGCCGGGGTTTGGCAGCGTCTCGGCCCGGCCGACACAGATCCAGTCCCGGGCGAAGATGTGGCGTTCTTCCAGCGTAAGGAATTCGGCGCTGGTATAAAGTGATTTCGGCATCGCCCTGGCCCGGTTGAAGGGCACCGAGACGTTGTCGTGCAGTTCCTTGGCAGGGCGCGTCATGGTGGTTTTCCAATCAAAAGCGGCGAAGCGCGATCATCGCCCCTTGGCAGCCCTACGGCAAGGTGGTTGTGCAGGTCTATTCGCCGCAGTTCAGCAGAACCAGTGTGTCACCATCCACCCGGGCCAGGCCGCGATCCATCAGGCTGTCGGCCATCTCATCCGCCGTTTCCATCGTCAGGCCATAGTTCCCGACCAGCCCGCTGGCCGCGTCCTGAGTCAGCGCGCAGCCGTTTTCAGTCAACATCCGGATCAGCCCATCCGCCGGGTCCGAGGCGACGACCGGAGAGGAACACAGCGGCTCGGTAATCGTGATGCTCAGGGTCGCTTCGTCACGGATCATGAAGCCGGATGCTGCCAGCGCGTCGCTTTCATCGGTCAGGGTGCCCAGATCGTCCTCGGTGATCCCGGCGGCCAGAAATGCAGGCAGGCCAACCTCCTCGGTCATGGTGCAGCCATTGACGTGGAAAATCGCGATCACCCGCGCCATCAGCGGCGTGACCGAGGGCGCAACAGATGGCACGACTGGTTCAGCCTTGGTCATCGCCCCGCTGCCAGTGCAAAGATCGGAGGAAAGGTGAAGTTCATTGTCGACAAGCTCGGCCTCGCCCTTGGACACCATGTCCTCGACCACGATCCCCACATCGTCCTTTGTGAGCCCCATTTGGGGAAAAGACGCATCGGCAGTCTCTTCGGTGATCATGCAATTCGATGCAGTGGCGACCTCGATCACCGCCGCGCGGACATCAGTTTCCGCCACAGCAGGGCTGGCAAGCACGGCAAGAACAGGAAGCAGGCGGCGCATCTGGGGCTCCTAAAGGGTGGCGGGCAAATCTTCGGTCATCTCACGTCAGCCAGTCAGCCGTCGATCCGGGCGCCCATCAGTGCAATTGCCTGCTCATAGACCTTGGCGGCGTTCCATTCCTTGATCACTTCGAAATTCGGCTCGCCTTCCTGATAGCCTTTGCCGGGCTTCCAGCCTTTCTGGCGCAGGTAATTGGCGGTCGTAGCCATGGCATCCGACAGATCGTAAAGGTCGACTGCCCCATCGCCGTTGCCGTCGACGCCATAGGTAAAGGCATTGCCCGGCAGGAACTGGGTATGACCCAACTCGCCATGCTTCGCACCAAGGGTCTCACTGCTGATCGAGCCTTGATCGACGAGGAGGAGCGCGCCGATCAGGTGCGGGCGGAAGAAGTCCGAGCGGCGGCAGTCATAGGTCAGCGTCGCGATCGCCGAGACGACCGGCGTATCCCCCATGAAGCCACCGAAAGCGGTTTCCATTCCGTGAATGGCGATCAGCACCCCGGCTGGCACGCCGTATTGCGCCTCCAGCGCAGCATAAAACTCCGGGTTATTGGCTTTGCGCTTGCGCCCTTGGGAGATGATCGTCTCGGCCCCGCGCACCTCAAGGAACTTATCCAAGCTGTATTTAAAGCTCTTCTGGTTGCGGTCCGCGCCGATGGTGACCTTGGAATAGCTGGTCGCCATCAGGGCCGCGATCCCGCGCTTGCCCACGCCTTCGGCCTTGGCTTCCGCAGCCATTTCGGATTTCCACGCCTCATAGCCGCCACTGGTGTCGCTGCAACTTGCAGCCTCGACCATGGCAGGAAGGAAGAGGCTGATCAGAACGGCCGCCGAAAGGCGGAATGCGTGGGGTAATACTGCAGTCACGGGGCACCTGTGAAATGGGGCAACACCAAAAGGCCGGTGTTCCCAAATCACTCACAACAGGCAACGGCCCTGTGTCAAGTGAGGATTTTCCGTGGAAAAGTGGCAGCCCGTAGGGCCGCCATTGCACTTTCCGCAAATGTCCGAGACAAGCCCTGAATGTATTGTAAACAATGCCATATTGCGCCTTCCCTTGTGCATGGTGTTCCGGCATAGTCCGAGAGGATCCCCGTATTGGTGGGGGATGAAACGGGGGATGGCATGTCGCGCGAGAACTGCAGGACACCGGAACGAGCGCTCTCAGCGCGATTCGTTGAGACCGTCACCAAACAGGGGAAACATTTCGACGGCCAGGGCTTGTTCCTGCGCGTGGCGAAGAACGGCGCACGGCAATGGGTCCAGCGTATCACCATTCGCGGTAAGCGCACAGAACTCGGACTTGGCAGCCCGCCCGCTGTATCTTTGGCTGCCGCCCGCAAGCTGGCACTCGAAAATCGGGGCAAGGCCATGCTCGGGGGCGACCCTCTGGCCGAGAAACGGTCTGCAAAGGTCAAGCCCCTCACTTTCGCCGAATGTGTTGCCGCATGTGCCGAGGCGAAGCTGAGTGAATTCCGCAGCGAAAAGCACCGTTGCCAATGGTTGTCTGCAATCGAGCGACTGGCAATGCCGGTGCTGGGTCAGATGCCAGTGCAGGACATAAGCACCAAGGACGTTCTACGGATGCTCGAACCGCATTGGCGCGAACGCACAATCACCGCGAAGAAACTGCGGGGGCAGGTGGAGGCCATTCTGACATGGGCGACCGTGGCCGGGCACCGTGAAGGCGACAACCCAGCGGCATGGCGTGGCAACCTCAAGGAACTGCTACCGTCGCCAGGAAAAGTGGCAAAAGCCCAGCACCATCCTGCCCTTGCGCTGGACGAAGTGGCCGCTTGGTGGACTGGCCTTGCGCGACGCGATGGGATGGCCGCGAAGGCGCTGCAATTCCTGACCCTGACCGCGGCGCGTTCGGGGGAGGTGCGGGGCATGACATGGGACGAAGTTGATCTCGGGCGCCGGGACAGAACTGACAAAACCCCCATTGCGAACCCTGCGAATTCGAGCAGCGTCTGGACGGTTTCCGCGTCTCGGACAAAAAATGGGCGCGAGCACCGCGTGCCACTCCAGGCTGAGGCTGTCGCACTTCTCGAGACCCTACCCCGGATGGAAAGCAGCCCTTATGTGTTCTTCGCCCCGCGAGGCGGGATGCTGTCGGATATGTCCATTTCGGCCGTCATGCGGCGGATGCAAGAGGCAGAGGTGAAGTCGGGCGGCGATGGACATCTCGACGCCCGCTCGAAGCGCCCCGCCGTTCCGCACGGGCTGCGCTCGACTTTCCGGCAGTGGACAGCGGAACGCGGCTATCCCCGAGACATAGCTGAAATCGCGCTTGCGCACTGGCAGGGCTCCGAAGTGGAACGCGCCTATCAGCGAAGCGACATGCTCGACCGGCGGCGGGACATGATGGCCGATTGGGGCGCCTTCCTGCGTGGTGCGGCGGTGCGGGCTGACAACGTGGTAAAGCTGGGGGCGTCGGGATGAAGGGGCCGACGCTTTCATTCAGTTCAAGCGTGCTGTCGGGGCCAGATACTGAACCGACAACTGCGCCCGAAGAAATGATCGCAGGTTTCACGCGCGAAATCCTGAGCGCAATACCTCTCGACGAATTCGAATGGCGCGAAGAATATGATTCTTGGGATACGATCAGGCGCGCGGCTGAAATCGTGTCGCTCTACCTTGCGCGATCCTGGCGTTTCAAAAGCCCTTGGTGGGCAGATCAAGCTATACAGAAGTTATTCACAGAGCGGCTTCCGTTCACGAAGGTGACGGAGAATATGCACTCGCTAGTGGCGAACTTGCGACTTGCCGATGAGGGACAGAAAAAAAGCGACTTCCTGCGGCAAATTTGGGAAGATCAATCGTTCTTCCAAGTCGCTGCGATGCGCGCAGCTAAAATTCGATCCGATGATGCTTCACAACATGCCGCGCGCTGGCGTGATGAGGTCAGCAACGGCGAGTTCACCGTCAAGGCGTCCGTAGTGGAGAAGGGCTATCCAAAGTGGGCTTCTGATCCGTTTCGCGGCAAAGTCTGGCGCAGGCAGCTGTCGCAGATGATGGACGGCCTCACTGAAGCTGCGAAGATAGACCTAATCCGTTCCAACAAGTTACGCGCCGAGATGCTCCCAGCGCCACCCAATGGGCTTAAGGGTGAACGTCGCTGAGACATTTCAAGGGAAGAACACAGGCGCCCGTCCTTCCCTCGGTTTATCTACCGCCGTCTGCCAACTTCCGGCTATGACTCACGCATGCCGAAAGGAACCGAACATGTCCGAAATCTTGCTCCGCCGCCCCGAAGTCGAAGTTCGAACCGGGCTTTCTCGCTCGACCGTTTACAGCTGGATGAAGCGAGGCGATTTCCCTCAGCCCGTCAAGCTGGGCACGCGCCTTGTAGCTTGGCGCGAAAGCGAAGTGACCGCGTGGCTCGAAAGCCGCGAAAAGCGAGCTGCGTGATCCAATGGCGGGAAAGATGAACCCCGACGCGCGTACCAGCGCGTCTGGGGCGGTGTGCCGTCCTGAGACTGCGACGGGCAACGCAAATCTGGCAAGATGCAACCGCACGCACCACATGTTGGGCACGCTCGACCGTGACCCGGCCAGACAGCGGCGCAGTGGCCGGATGAACGTGCCTCTCGATCACCGCGAACCCGCTGATCGATACCGGGGCGAGATATTTCGCAACAATCGACTTCGCGTTGTTCTCTGCCGCGACGGCATTCAGTGGATCTTACAACGCGAAAAGTGGGGTCTGGAGCGCGCTGGCGGGCTCTGCGGTACTCGACAACACGGAAAGCCCTAGCGGGGCTCTGGACCGCCCGAACGGGCCGCTCAGCGCCGGAAATGGCGAAACAGCCCGATACGAAACGGAGAGCGCGCAATGGATAGATTGAACAATCGGCCGTCGCCCCGGATTCTCCAGGCCCGGTGCATCCGCTGGAAACTTGGATCTTCGGGACGGCAGGCGCGCCTAACTGCCGACTTCATTTTTCAAGGTGAGCGGCATGGGCGGTAAGGTCTTCGCCCAGATCAACTGCAGCCTTCTGCGGTCCAAACGGCTCAAGGAATGTTCCCACGTTGAAAGGTGGGCGTATCTCTGCGTCCACCTGACCCCACTGGGCGCCTACACCGGAATTTTCCGTTACCCGCTAGTCATGTGGGCACAGGACGCGGCCGTGCCATTCGAAGAAATCGCCAGCATGGCTGCCCGCCTTACGGGCCTTGACCTAATCGAGTACGACGAAGCCGAAGAACTATTGCGTATCGTCGGCTTCCATCGCCAGCGACCGCCTGAAAATGCATCCCGTGTGATTTCGCTGGTCGGGGATTTCTATGCCGTCACGCACGTTCATGGCCAAAGCGCAGCGATGCGCTTGCGCTGCATTGCCGAATTCATCGTCGCAGTTGTCCAGCGGGCGCAAGGCTGGAAACTTGAGAGCACGGACCGAACCAAAGTGCGCGAGGTCCTCAAGCCCTTCGTTGTGCAGGAATGGCAGGAGCACGGCGAAGCGTTCCTGAAAGCTACCCGCGCCGAACTGGACCACGCGACGAAGGCGACGCTAAATGAAGTCCAGTCACTATTCCCCGTCGCAATCGACGAGCCGCGGGACACCGTGTCGACACCGTGCCCGCACGGTGGCCTCACACGAGACGTAGACGAGACAATATATATAAGAGACCAAAAGAAAGACGAAACTGACACGGCGCAAAACTCTCATTTCGTGGAAACCGAATGGGACGGACAAGTGGAGAGTCCGGATCTGAACAGAGACAGTTCAAACTGCGACCGTCCCGCACCAAAGCGCGGACCGCTCGAAGTCACCAAGCGTAGCGCTTTGGCTTCTAGCACTAGAACGTGAGAACAAGGGATTGTGATGAGATCTAGGCAATTGGGCACCCGCATGTCCCACGACATCGCGCGTGCGCGGGGTGGGGTGTTAGGCAGGGCCACTCTCTCGCGCGCTGCTTGGCCGCCTGTCTTCTGTGGTGCTCGCACGCGAAAAGGGACGCCGTGCAGGGCGAAGGCTTTGCCGGGAAAGAAGCGGTGCAAGTTTCATGGCGGGGCATCAACCGGACCAAAGACGCCAGAGGGTCGCGAAAGGATATCTGCGGCGCAAAAGAGTCGCTGGGCGAAGTGGCGGGCCGACAATGGCTGTGACAGTTGATGATGCCACAGTGAATCGATGGACGCGAGGTGGCCGCATTCAGCTTTAGTGGGCAGGATTCTGAAGCTCCGCCATCTGTTGTGCCTGCCTAAGGGCGGATTTCGCGGCAGCGCTGCTTTGCATAGTCCAGAGCTGAAAAACTCGGCAGCCCCGGACCCGGAGATGGTCCCTCGATCCATGGATCGTCACCAAAGGATAGATAGTTTATGATTAGCTCTTCGGCCGATTTGGCAGAAGCGCCCTCAAGGCATCTGTCGACAATCATCCGACACACAGCCACTGCTGCCTCGTAGCTGTCGTATACGCCATAGGTATATCGTTCTTCCAGGCGCATGTAGTGGAAATGATCGTCAACGTAGACGGTCCAAGCGCCCTTTGGATTGTGGAGAAATTCATGCTCGCTGAGGTCGGCGTGTTCTGCCTGAGTTTCGGTGCGTCCTCTGTTTTCCAAAACTTTTCGCTGAAGGTGCAACCAGTTCACTTCGTGGGCAAGTTCCAACGGGTCCGCATCGTCGTCTCGAACACGGTAAATCGTTGCGTTTCCCGGATAGTCGTTGAAGTGCCATTCCATGACCCCATCGGGCGCTTCGTCACGAACTATCACCGGAAAACCCAACAAGAGCCCAGCCCATTTTGCGGCGTGAAGTCGCGCAGTTTTTTCTGCACCGTCAGGTAGCTTGGCGTTAAGTTGTACGGTTTGGTCTGCCTCAACCGCGTCCTGCGCAAGTCTGACGAATTGCGCAATGCAGTCCGATTTATCGGTAGCGCTCTCGTCGAACACGAGGGTTTGGAGGTCTTTAGCCGCCATTCTGATTGCCTCACGAGGGACGGTACCTTGAAACGACTGCGTCCATGAGCCTTCCGCGCTCGAGTAGAAAAAGGTGCGCCCTCGATGCTCGACATAGTAGCCTTCTGTTGAGCCGAAAGCCGTGGCGTCCCCTAGGATGTTCTGGAGGTCCAACCTTCGGCCCAATGCTGCCAATTCTTTGCCAGCAGATTCTAGCTCGCGCAGTTTCTCTGGTGAGACGGCTTGGAAGGCCTCGCGAAGTTTGTCAGGATCCATCCCTGCCATTCGACCGCGGTCTACAAGGTCATCGATGTATTGATCGCCGTCAAGTGATTGCGGCCGTTCCGATCTTAACCCAAGCGACTTCCAGGCCTCGGGATTTCTTGCCTCGAGGTTTTGCATGATTTTTCCAGACGCGAAGCAAACAATTCTATCGGCTTCTGCCTCTCCAAGACCGAACTTCTCTATCAGCTCGTTCTTAGCCTGATAGGAGTATGCGTCGCTCATTAGGGCAATTGTGGCATACTCAAGCGGGTCGCCGATATAGTTCTCTGTCTTTTTTTTCGGCTCCTCAGGGCCTGAAGCCGGAGCGGCTTCGGGTAGGTTCTTTCCCGAACTCACGCGCTCAGGAAGAGATGCGACGGTGGGGTGGCCGGTTCGGAAGGAAAGGCCCGTCGGCGTGCCGGAAAGCGTCTTTCCCCGTTGCCAGTGATCCAAACGGATAGCCAATTTTACCATTCTCTCTGTCAGTCTGTCCCGCAAACCGACTAGCAGGGAAATTTGTGCGACGGTGACGACGCCCACGGCGATCTCACCATATCCGCCTGCCCAGCGCAGATAATCTTCCCAAACGAACCATAGCGGAATGCCGGGCAACAGCAGTAAACCCGCCGCCACCCATCCGCCCGACCTCTGTCGCACTCGCCATTCGAGGCTGAAATTTCTGGGCGGATCAATGTATTCGAATTCACGCTCGACCTCAGCCTTATCCAGCCGATGGAGCGAAGTATCTTCGTACACTTTGTGCGCAAGTCTCCGTGACGGCGTCAGGGGCCGCCAACCCGGCCTGCTGTAGTTGAACCGGACAGCCAGATCATCGTCTGAAACGGCAAAGATTTCATCGAACATCCTGTGCTCTGTCCGCGCTCCAAAATATTGAATCATTCAATTCTCAATTGTAGCGAGGGTGTTCTGTTGACGGAGCAACCTTAGCAGGCAGCGGATGCACAGTCATCCGAAACGTTCCAAGGCAGTCCATGTCGGCTTGGGGGACATGTTGGGGGATACTGATTTGGAAGATTCGAACTTATCGTTCCAAAACATAAGATTGCGAGTGGATGGTGGCAGCCCGTAGGGGAGTCGAACCCCTCTTACCTGGTTGAAAACCAGGTGTCCTAACCGATAGACGAACGGGCCACGCTTTCGGTGGGGCGGTGTCTAGAACCAAGCCCGGGGTTCCGCAAGAGGAAAAATGCACTCCTGCAGCGATCAGGCAATAGCCGCATCATCAAGGCGCAATTGCACCCTTGTGCGACCATTCCAGTGGTTCAGTTCCAGCTTTCCAGTCAGGTGAAACCGCCGATGACCGGGGTTTTCCAGCGCCGGACCCAGCGGGCCGTCAAAGGCTCCGAACAGGATGGAATCCAGCGCCGGGCCGGAAGAATCACTGACCGACAGCTTCAGATGACTTTCGCCGATCCGCCGTGCGGTGACACCGGCATTGGCAAAGGCAAAACGCGGGGCCGGGGCCGCAGCGCCAAAGGGCCCCGCACCCTCGATCGCCTCGATCAGCGCGACCGTGGCCGCCGAGGTCGTCAACAGCCCGTCGATCCGCAAGTCCGCCGCCCCGCCTGCCCCCACACCCTGCCGCGCCAGCAATTCCGCCAGCCGCGCCATCGCAGGGTCCAACTGCGCCCGCGACAACGACAGCCCCGCTGCCATCTTGTGCCCGCCGCCCTTCTGGATCAGCCCTTCCGCCGCCAGCCGCTGGATTGCCGCGCCCAGATCGACACCGGGGACCGACCGGGCCGAGCCCTTGCCGACATCCCCCTCAAACCCGATCACGACCGAGGGCCGGTTCGCCGCCTCTTTCAACCGCGCCGCCACAATGCCCACGACGCCCGGATGCCAGCCCTCGCCCGCAGCCCATGCCAGGGGGCCCTCCAGCCCCCGCGACTCGGCCTGGGCCATGGCTACCAGACGGACTGCCTCGGTCACAATGCGCCGGTCGGTATTCAGCTGGTCCAGTTCGGCGGCAATGCGCCCCGCCTCGACCTCATTGTCGGTGGCCAAAAGCCGCGCGCCAAGATCCGCGCGCCCGATCCGCCCCCCGGCATTGACTCGGGGGCCAAGCAGGAACCCCAAAGCATAAGAGGTCGGCGCGTGATCCATCCGCGCCACGTCGGCCAAGGCGCGCAAACCGGGCCGCTCCCGCCGCGCCATGACCTTCAGCCCCTGCCGCACAAAGGCCCGGTTGACGCCGACCAACGGGGCCACATCGGCCACCGTCGCCAAGGCCACCAGATCCAGCATCGCCATCAGATCGGGGCCCACCTGCCCCCCCACCGCTCCCTTGGCCTTCAGCCGCCGGTTCGCCTCGACCAGAAGCAGAAACACCACCCCCGCCGCGCAAAGATGGGCAAGGCTGCCATCCTCATCCTGCCGGTTCGGGTTCACCACCGCCAAGGCCTCGGGCAAGGTCTCCAGCGCCAGGTGATGATCAAGGATCACCACATCCGCCCCCTTGGCAGCTGCAATCGGCTCGTGCGAAAGCGTCCCGCAATCGACGCACAGGATCAGGTCATGCGCCGCCGCCAACCCCGCCATCGCAGGGACATTCGGCCCATAGCCCTCGTCAATACGGTCCGGAATATAAAGCGTGGCCGACAGCCCGAAAGACCGCAGCCAGACCAGCAGCAAGGCCGCCGAGGCCCCGCCATCCACATCATAATCGCCAAAAACCGCGATCCGCTCGCGCCGCTCCACCGCCGCCAGCAAACGATCCGCCGCCACACCCATGTCGCGCAGGGTCAGGGGGTCGGGCAGCAAGTCGCGCAGCGCCGGCGCAAGGAAGGCCTCCGCCCCCTCTGGTGCCACGCCACGCGCCACCAGAATGCGGCACAGGGCCAAAGGAAGCCGCACCTGCTGCGCCATCGCTTCAGCCAGCCGGTCCTGCCCCGCATCCGGCCCAACCCAACGACGCCCTGTCAGGGACTGGTCAACATTCAGAAAGGCCGGGGGCAACACCATGTCCAAGGGGTGCCGCAAAGCCGCCCCTCATGCAAGGGGTGCCCTAACACACGCAGCCAACCTCCCACCTCCTAAACAGCTTTCTCTTCGCCAAATACCCTCGGGGGGAAGGAGATGGTTTTGCCCAAAACCATCGACGTGGGGGGCGAAGCGCCCCCATGCCCGAGGAGGAGGCGAAGCCCGACAACGAGACAAGAAACATGCGCCTGCAAGGGCGCTCAATTTGATAGGCGCCCCGACCAACCTTCAGGCCGCCGCCTTGCGCCCCGCCATGATCCGGGGCAACGCCCCTTCGATCCAGCGCGTCAGGCCCAGCACATGCTCCGCCGCCTCGCGACCCATCGCAGTCAGTTCATAATCAACATGCGGCGGCACCACCGGATGCGCCGTGCGCAACACGAACCCATCCGCTTCCAGCTCATCCAGCGTCTGCGCCAGCATCCGCTCACTGATCCCGCCCACCCTGCGGCGGAGCTGGGCAAAGCGGTGCGGACCAATCGCCAATGCGATCATCACCAGCGCCCCCCAGCGGCTGGTCAGGTGCTGCAATACCGGCCGCGACGGGCAGTCGGGGGCCATCAAGTTGCCCCGCTCCCAGGTCTGGAACAGCTCTTGTGCGATCTCGGACGATGTCATGTGCGCCCCTGATGAATACTTACGTTTTCGTGCGTACTTCCTTTTCGTAAGTATCCACGTATCTCTGACCCGTCAACGGAAAAACCGAAGGAGACCGCCATGACCAACACAATCGCCATCACCGGAGCCACCGGCCAGCTTGGCCGCCTTGCCATCGCTGCCCTCAAGTCTCGCGGAGCCACCCCCGTGGCCCTTGCCCGCAGTCCAGAAAAGGCCGCAGACATGGGCGTGCCCACCCGCGCCTTCGATTACACCGCCGCTGATCCGGCTGCTCTGAAAGGCGTGGACACGCTGGTCCTGATCTCGTCCAACGATTTCACCGACCGCGCGGGCCAGCACAAAAAGGTCATCGCTGCCGCCAAGGCTGCCGCAGTGGGCCGGATCGTCTATACCTCTATCCTGAAGGGCGCGGCCAATGGAATGATGCTGGCCCAGGACCACATCGCCACCGAAGCCGCCCTGAAAGACAGCGGCATCCCCCACACGCTTCTGCGCAACGGCTGGTATTCGGAAAACTACACTGGGGCACTTGGAGCCGCCATTCAACACGGCGCCATCATCGGCGCGGCGGCTGAGGGGCGCGTTTCTTCCGCCGCCCGCAAAGACTATGCCGAAGCGATTGCCGTCACCGCGCTGGACGCGTCGCATGCTGGCAAGACCTACGAACTGGCGGGCGATGCCAGCCATTCCGGTGCCGACCTTGCGGCCATCGTCGCCAAAGCCTCGGGCAAGCCCGTCGCCTATGTCTCGATGCCCGAAGCGGACTATTCCAAGGCCTTGCAGGGCTTTGGTCTGCCCGAAGGTTATGCGATCGCGCTGGCCGACAGTGACACCCATGTCGCGACTGGCGCGCTTCAGGACGACAGCCGCACCCTTTCCCGCCTGATCGGCCGCCCGACGACGCCGATAGCCGAAACCGTGGCTGCAGCGCTCTGATCAGGTCGCAAAGCCTGTACAATGCGTCCCCTGCCTGCTTGGCGGGGGGCGCTTTCTCGCTGTAGGGTAGGGGAAGACCCAGACCGGAGACCCCGATGACCCGTGCCGACACGCTTGCCCTGATCCGCCGCTACTACGACGCCTTCAACGCCGGGAATCCGGCGGGAATGCTCGACTGCCTGACCGACGACATCGAACACCGGGTCAACGAAGGCGCGCATCGGATCGGCAAGGAAAAGTTCGCCGAATTCTGCGGGCATATGGGCGTCAGCTACCGCGAACAGTTGAAGGACGTGGTGATCTTCGCCATTGATGATGGCACACGCGGGGCCGCAGAATTTGTCGTGCATGGGGAATATCTGAAAACCGACCCCGGCCTGCCGGAGGCCAAGGGCCAGCGGTATGTCCTGCCAGCAGGCGGGTTCTTCGAGGTCAAGGGCGGCAAGATTTCCCGCATCACCACCTTCTACAACCTCAACGACTGGGTCCGGCAGGTCAGCCTATGAACATCGACGAGATCGAAGTTCGCGCCCTGCGGGGGGCGGAACTGGAGGCGGCACTGGATGGGGTGGCGGAACTGCGGATCACCGTCTTCCGCGACTGGCCCTATCTTTACGACGGGTCCAGGGAATACGAACGGGAATACCTCGCCACCTACCGCGACAACCCCGGCGCGCTTCTGGTCGGGGCCTTCCATGAGGGGCAGCTGATCGGAGCCTCCACCTCCACCCCCATGGAGGACCACGCCCCTGAATTCGCCGCCCCCTTCCGTGCCCTTGGGATCGCGGCGGAGAAGATCCTGTATGGCGCGGAATCCGTCCTCCTCCGCCCCTACCGGGGCATCGGGCTGGGGCACCGGTTCATCGACCTGAGGGAGGCCCATGCGAGGCACCTTGGGCGGACCCATGTCGCCTTCTGTTCGGTCCTGCGGCCGGAAGATCACCCCGCCCGCCCCGCCGTCACCCGGTCGAACGAGGCCTTCTGGCGGGGCCGGGGCTATGAGACCCTGCCGGGGGTCTTTGCCCGGTTCAGCTGGAAGGATCTGGGGGAGGCCGAGGAGACGGAAAAGGCGCTTCAGTTCTGGATGCGGGAGCTTTAGAGGGGCCGCAGGGGCGGCTGGGTGTCCACGGTGGACGGAGATGAGGGGTGCAGGGATTTCAAAGGCTTGCGCGTGAACGTTAGGGGTTTGTTAGGGGATTGAAGACCCGAATAGAGTGGGCCAACCGCCTTTCTGTTAGAGTTCGTCGGCGATCCAACACCTCAAGCTTGGTTCGCTGCTACAGAGCACGAAATAGAAGATTCCCAAAGTCTCGCGCTTTTCAACAACGACCTCCGTTTCACTCGTGCAGTTTTCACATGGCCCGATCCGAACACGAAGCAGCCGGTAGAACAATGGAAATGTAGCCTTCGCCGATACCCAGAAGGATGTATCGTCGCTGCTGTGGGCGTCCGGGCTCGGCAAGACCAAGAAGACTTGATCATAAGGATCGCCAAGCTGGATCAAGTCCCAACTTGGTGGCCTTGGATTCAATGCGACCGCGAGGCCGAAAAGGGCCAACACGGTAGCGACTGCAAAGCGGAATATCTTCATTGAACACACAGAATGGAATGGTCGGTGTGCAGTCTATCCACGCAAGCGCTCACAACAATTATCATAGGGCGAGCCTTCAAGCTGAAAGGGCGTTTCGGTCAGCGAGCCGGCGATAGCCATTACGGGAAAGGTCGCGAAGGTATCCTGACGTCTTTCCCGTTCGCGCATAGGTATCAATGTCAGTTACCCTAGCGACGGCGTTCCCAACCTCGACCTTGGCAGAAGTCCTCTGATAAAGGAGCCGTGCGCCATAACCGATATGAAACCATCTCTCGATCAGATAGCGCCTAGGCTCAGGACTCATTGATCATATCCAGAAGATGACGATGGCAGCGATAGCGATGGCGGACATGAAGGTGTGGGCGCAGCGGTCGTAGCGGGTGTGGATACGCCGCCAATCCTTCAGCTTGCCGAACATGTTCTCGATCTTGTGA
>CANNIA010000053.1 GCA_947504705.1 Paracoccaceae bacterium | reverse complement strand
ACGACCGAGTGTTCCTGAAGGTTGTGCTTTTCACCGGGAATATAGCAGATGACCTCAAAGCTGTTGGTCAGACGCACCTTGGCGACTTTCCGCATGGCCGAGTTCGGCTTTTTCGGGGTGGTGGTATAGACGCGGGTGCAAACCCCACGCTTCTGCGGGCAGGATTCCAGGTGCTGCGACTTGGACTTCCTGACATTAGGCTCCCGCGGTTTGCGGATAAGCTGTTGAATCGTCGGCATTCACGTTCCTCGTTTCGATACTCGTCCCCTTGCCTTGGGGACGCTGCTTCTCGACCGTGCCTTGCGCGAATCGCAAAACACGAACACCGCACCCATCGCCCTTTCGGGTGATGACGCGGTGGAATTCCAGAGGATCGGGGTCTTTCGGCCCGGATCATGACCACTTCAAGCGCTCTGAGCCCTGGCCCCGGTCGTGACCGGAGGTCGGGTTGGCGGGCGTATAGGGGGAATCGGCTGGGGTGTCAACATCACCCCCCCGGCTCAAGCGGCAGCGCGAAGCCGCAACCGACGCTCACGCAGAAGGGTGAAAAGCCCTGCCCCGACCACGACTGCCGCGCCCAGCAACGTCCAGCCATCAGGCATGTTGCCAAAGACAAGGAAGCCCAATGCAATGGCCCAGAGAAGCGAGGTATACCTGAACGGGGCGACCAGCCCGATGTCGCCGTGACGCATGGCCATGACCGAGGTCAGGTAGCCGACGATCAGGAAAAGCCCGGCGCAGACGACCCGGGCGATTTGCCAGCTCGTGGGGGGGTGCCAGCCCTGAAACCCGGTACCGATCCAGCCCATCGCCGTGACGCCGACCGCCGCGCCAAGGGCAACAAGGGCCGACGGGATTTGGCCCTGGATCGGTCGCACCGAAAGATCGCGGATCACGACGCAGAGCGCCGAGCCGACCCCAAGAAGCGCCCAGTGATCGAAGCCTTCAGTTCCGGGCCGGATGATGATCAGAACCCCGACAAGCCCGACGAGGATCGCCGTCATCCGCCGCCAGCCGATCTTGTCGCCATAGACAATGGCCGCCCCAAGGGTGATCAGAAGCGGCAATGACTGCAGGATGGCAGACAGGTTTGCCAGCGGCATCCGGATCAGAGCCTCCAGAAACAGGATCGTCGCCGCCACGTCGGACAGCGAACGCAGGAGGATCAAGCCTGCATCCCGCCGAGAGGGACGGAACCGGAAAGCTTTGGTTGCGATGGCAAGCAGGGTCAGGCCGAGGACGGCGATTGTGCCCCTGAGGCCGATCGATTGGTAAAGCGGTAGGGTCTTGGTCACCGACTTCATGAAAGTGTCGTTGATCGTGAAGGCCGCCATCGAGGCGCACATCAGCAGGATGCCGCGCAGGTTTTCGGAAAGGGGCACGGCAGGGAGTCCTTCGCTGACGCTGCTTGGGTAGCAGGCGGGAGTGGGAAGGGGAAGTGCCCACGGTGGACAGTTTTTCCGGGTGTTTGAAATCAATGGGTTGGACGTGGGCATTAACCGCTTGGAAAGGTTTGCCCACACCGGAGGCGTCGCGCGGGTGGGGGCGGTTTTCAAATTGAGCGCCCTGCCGGGTGCGAAGACTTTTTGTCTCGTCGTCGGACTTCGCCTCCTCCTCGGGGATGGTGGCGGGTTAGCCCTGCGAAATATGCAGCATCGCCTTCGCAACGGCGGCAATCGTCTGGGCCGAAATTCCGCGTTGTTCACAGTATGGGCTACCCAGCCATGTCGCGAGGGGCTTTTGTCCTTTGCTTGCATTGCAGGACATGCAGCACAACGCGATGTTCTCGCGGGTGATGATCGTTTCGTCATTGATAATATGCTCCCAACTTTGCGTTTGCCCTCGGGAGGTGGGCGCTGGGGAAAACGAGCGGCGACAGTAGATGCAATCGCGATCCCGGTCCTTAATTTCGCGCTCCAGGTCTGCTGGGATGTTCCATCTATTGGCCAAGGCGTGTTCCACCCAAATCTGACTTGCGGTTTGTTTCGCTGACCAAGATGCCATCGCCGATCTTTAGCGGTCAATTCAGGATCGTGAGCCGGAGGTTTCCGCCATTCAGGCTGTTTAAGCCCCCCGAAGGCGGCGGGGTGGGTGGGCGGGAGCCGTCTTCGGGGGGCTTTGCGCGGGTGGCAAAAGAAAACCCCCGCCGGTCTTGCGACAGGCGGGGGTCAAGGTCTTGGGCCTTAGGGCCGGATCAATCGCGGCTTTCGACCGTGTCGACGAGACCGCTGTCGATCTCGGTGTCCATCACCTCCATCGGCGCGGCAAGAGCGGCGGCGGTTTCGGCCTCGCTCCGGCGGGCTTCGATCACCGTCTGGTCGCGGTCGGCTGCGATCTTCTTCACACGGCTGGTGGCGCCACCGGTGCCCGCCGGGATCAGGCGGCCGACGATGACGTTTTCCTTAAGGCCCAGAAGCTTGTCGCGTTTGCCCTGAACCGAAGCCTCGGTCAGGACGCGAGTCGTTTCCTGGAAGGACGCGGCCGAGATGAACGACCGGGTCTGCAGCGACGCCTTGGTGATGCCAAGCAGGACCGGTTCGGCCTTGGCTTCACGTCCGCCACGGTTGACCGCCTTGGTGTTTTCTTCTTCCAGCTCGGTCTTTTCGACCTGTTCGCCCTTCAGAAGCGTGGTGTCGCCGCCGTCAAGCACTTCGAACTTCTGCAGCATCTGCCGCACGATAACCTCGATGTGCTTGTCGTTGATCTTCACGCCCTGCAGACGATACACGTCCTGCACTTCGTCGATCATGTAGTTGGCCAGCGCCTCGATCCCCAGAATCCGCAGGATGTCATGCGGAGCCGGGTTGCCGTCCATGATGTAATCGCCCTTCTGGACAAAGTCGCCTTCCTGAACCGGAATGTGCTTGCCCTTGGGGATCATGTATTCGACGGCAGTCAGCGTCTCATCGACCGGTTCAACGGTGATGCGGCGCTTGTTCTTGTAGTCCTTGCCAAAGCGGACATAGCCATCGGTTTCGGCGATGATCGCGTGATCTTTCGGACGACGGGCTTCGAACAGTTCGGCCACGCGGGGAAGACCCCCAGTGATGTCCTTGGTCTTGGCGCCTTCGCGCGGGATACGTGCCACCACGTCGCCGGGCCGCAGTTCCTGCCCGTCTTCGACGGAAAGGATCGCGTCCACCGACATGGAATAGCTGATCGGAGCGCCAGCATCGTTGCGGACCGGTTCGCCAGTGGCGGGGTCCATGACGATGATTTCCGGCTTGAGATCGCCACCCTTTGGCGCAGAACGCCAGTCGGACACGATCTTCTGGGTCATGCCGGTTGCGTCATCGGTATCCTCGCGGACCGAGATGCCAGCAACCAAATCCTTGAACCGCGCCACGCCGGTCTTTTCGGCGATGATCGGCAGGGTGAAGGGGTCCCATTCGAAGAGCTTGGTGCCGCGCTTGACCGCATCACCTTCCTTGACGTGGATCTTCGCGCCATAGGTCAGCTTGTGCGCCGCGCGTTCCTGACCCGCCTCGTCGATGATCGCGATCGACATGTTGCGGCCGACGACGATCTGCTCGCCGGTCACGTTTTTCAGGATGTTGGCGTTTCGGAACTCGATCTTGCCCTCTTGGCTGGCTTCCAGGAAGGATTGCTGGCCACCTTGGGCGACGCCGCCGATGTGGAAGGTCCGCATCGTCAGCTGCGTGCCGGGTTCGCCGATCGACTGGGCGGCGATGATGCCGACCGCTTCGCCGATGTTCACCAGCGTGCCGCGAGCAAGGTCACGACCGTAGCAAAGCGCGCAAACGCCCTCTTCGGCCTGGCAGGTCAGCGGGCTGCGGATGCGCATTGTGGCGACGCCCGAGCCGTTGATCAGGTCGGCGGTGCGTTCGTCGATCAACTCGCCCCGGGCGACAATGACTTCGCCGGTCAGCGGCACGATCACGTCAGCAGCCGCGACGCGACCAAGGACCCGTTCGCCCATCGGCACGATGACTTCACCGTCGTTGACCGCTGCCGAGGCAGTGATCGACTGTTCGGTGCCGCAGTCATGGCTGCGCACGATGCAGTCTTGCGCCACGTCGACCAGACGGCGGGTCAGATAACCCGAGTTTGCCGTCTTGAGCGCGGTGTCCGACAGACCCTTCCGGGCGCCGTGGGTCGAGTTGAAGTATTCAAGAACGGTCAGACCTTCCTTGAAGTTCGAGATGATCGGCGTCTCGATGATCTCACCCGACGGCTTGGCCATCAGGCCGCGCATGCCGCCCAACTGCTTCATCTGGATGACCGAGCCCCGGGCACCGGAGTGGGCCATCATGTAGACCGAGTTCGGCTCACGCTCGGACCCATCCGCATCGTGGCGGACAGCCGAGATCGTGGCCATCATCGCTTCGGTCACCTTGTCGTTGCACTTGGTCCAGGCGTCGACGACCTTGTTGTACTTCTCGCCCTGAGTGATCAGGCCGTCGAGGTACTGCTGTTCGAAACCGGCAACCTGTTCCTTGACCTCGTTGACGATGGTCCATTTGCTGTCGGGAATGACCATGTCGTCCTTGCCGAAGGAAATGCCGGCACGGAAGGCTTCGCGGAAGCCGAGAGTCATGATCTGGTCGCAGAAGATCACCGATTCCTTCTGGCCGCAGTAGCGGTAGACGGTGTCAATGACGGTCTGGACGTCCTTTTTCCGCAGGAGGCGGTTCACGAGATCGAACGGTGCCTTCGCGTTCAACGGCAGAAGGTTCCCAAGCCGCAGGCGGCCGGGCGTGGTCTCGTACCGCTTCCAGACGATGTTGCCGGTCTCATCGACCTGACGAAGGCGCGCCCGGATCTTGGCATGCAGGTGTACCGCACCGGCGGCCAAGGCATGTTCAACCTCGTCGATGTCGGCAAAGGCCATGCCTTCACCGGTCATGCCCTTACGCTCCATCGTGACGTAGTAAAGGCCGAGGACCATGTCCTGCGACGGCACGATGATCGGGTTGCCGTTGGCGGGCGACAGCACGTTGTTCGTCGACATCATCAGCACGCGCGCTTCAAGCTGGGCTTCCAGCGAGAGCGGGACGTGGACGGCCATCTGGTCACCGTCGAAGTCGGCGTTGAAGGCCGCGCAAACCAGCGGATGCAGCTGGATCGCCTTGCCTTCGATCAGGATCGGCTCAAACGCCTGGATGCCCAGACGGTGCAGCGTCGGCGCGCGGTTCAGAAGGACCGGGTGTTCGCGGATGACTTCATCCAGGATATCCCAGACCTCGGGGCGTTCCTTTTCCACAAGCTTCTTGGCTTGCTTGACGGTCGAGGAAAGACCCTTGGCCTCAAGCCGCGAGTAGATGAAGGGCTTGAAGAGTTCGAGCGCCATCTTCTTCGGCAGACCGCACTGGTGCAGCTTAAGCTCCGGACCAGTCACGATGACCGAACGGCCCGAGAAGTCGACCCGCTTGCCCAGAAGGTTCTGACGGAAGCGGCCCTGCTTGCCTTTCAGCATGTCCGACAGCGATTTCAGCGGGCGTTTGTTGGTGCCCGTGATCACGCGGCCACGACGGCCGTTGTCAAAGAGCGCGTCAACGGCTTCCTGCAGCATGCGCTTTTCGTTGCGGACGATGATGTCCGGCGCGCGCAGTTCGATCAGGCGCTTCAACCGGTTGTTGCGGTTGATGACGCGACGATAAAGGTCGTTCAGGTCGGAGGTGGCAAAGCGACCGCCGTCCAGCGGGACCAGCGGGCGCAGTTCCGGCGGGATGACCGGAAGGACGGTCAGGACCATCCATTCCGGACGGTTGCCGGATTCAAGGAAGCTTTCAACGATCTTCAGCCGCTTGATGATTTTCTTCGGCTTCAACTCGCCCGTGGCCTGCTTCAGCTCTTCGCGAAGATGTTCTGCGGTCGCGTCAAGGTCGATCGCGGCCAGCATTTCGCGGATCGCTTCGGCGCCGATGTTGGCGGTGAAAGCGTCGGCACCGTACTGGTCCTGCGCGTCAAGGTAGTCTTCTTCGTTCATCAACTGGCCGTAGGTCAGGTCGGTCAGACCCGGCTCGATGACGACGTAGTTTTCGAAGTAGAGGATGCGTTCCAGATCGCGCAGCGTCATGTCGAGCATCAGGCCGATCCGGCTGGGCAGCGACTTCAGGAACCAGATGTGCGCAACCGGGGCGGCCAGTTCGATATGGCCCATCCGCTCACGCCGCACCTTTTGCAAGGTGACTTCAACGCCGCATTTCTCGCAGACGACGCCGCGATATTTCATGCGCTTGTATTTGCCGCAGAGGCATTCGTAATCCTTGATCGGCCCGAAGATACGGGCGCAGAACAGGCCGTCACGTTCCGGCTTGAACGTGCGGTAGTTGATGGTTTCCGGCTTTTTGATCTCGCCGAAGGACCACGACAGGATCCGCTCTGGCGAGGCCAGGCTGATCTTGATTTCGTCGAAGGTCTTGACGGGGGCAACCGGGTTGAACGGGTTGGTCGAGAGTTCCTGGTTCATGTTCACATCCAAAAATTGGGGGCGGCGGGGAAGGAATTGGCGGGAAGGTGCGCAATGAATGCGCACCCTACGTAGGGTGTGCCTTTAGGGCGCACCTACCGCGTCACTCCTCCTCCGCATCCAGGAGTTCCATGTTGAGGCCGAGGCCACGCACTTCCTTGACAAGGACGTTGAACGATTCCGGAACCCCGGCTTCGAAGTTGTCCTCGCCCTTGACGATCGACTCGTAGACCTTGGTCCGGCCTGCCACGTCGTCCGACTTCACCGTCAGCATTTCCTGCAGGGTGTAGGCGGCGCCGTAGGCTTCCAGGGCCCAGACCTCCATCTCGCCGAGACGCTGGCCACCGAACTGCGCCTTACCACCCAGCGGCTGCTGGGTCACAAGCGAGTACGGACCGGTCGACCGGGCGTGCAGCTTGTCATCGACAAGGTGGTGCAGCTTGAGCATGTACTTCACGCCCACCGTCACCTTGCGTTGGAACTGCTCGCCCGAGCGGCCGTCGAAGACCACCGACTGGCCCGAAGTGTCAAAGCCCGCGCGGGTCAGCGCGTCGTTCACGTCAGCCTCTTTCGCGCCGTCGAAGACCGGGGTCGCGATCGGCACGCCCTTGGTCACATTGCCAGCGAGTTCAAGGAAGTCTTCCTCGCTCCGGTCGGCAAACGCCTCTTCGTAGGTCTCATCGCCGTAAGCAAAGCGCACCGCGTCGCGCACCGGAGTCATGTCGCCGGACCGGCGATATTCCTTCAGTGCGTCGTCGATCTTGATCCCAAGGCCGCGCGCGGCCCAGCCCATGTGGGTTTCAAGGATCTGACCGACGTTCATCCGGCTTGGCACGCCAAGCGGGTTCAGAACGAGGTCAACCGGGGTGCCATCCGCAAGGAACGGCATGTCTTCGACCGGCACCACCTTGGAGATGACGCCCTTGTTGCCATGACGGCCGGCCATCTTGTCGCCCGGCTGCAGCTTGCGCTTTACCGCGACGAAGACCTTGACCATCTTCATCACGCCCGGAGGCAGATCGTCGCCACGGCGCACTTTTTCGACCTTGTCGTCAAAGCGGTGATCCAGGGCGCGCTTTTGCGCCTCATACTGGTCGTGCAAGGCTTCGACATCCTTGGCGTCAGCTTCTTCGCCAAGCGCCAGCTGCCACCACTGGCCGCGCGACAGCGTGCCCAGCAATTCCTCGTCGATGGTCGAGCCAGCTTTGATCCCCTTCGGCCCTTTCACAGCGGTCTTGCCGGTGATCAGGGTCTTGAGGCGGGCATAGATGTTGCGTTCCAGGATCGCGAGTTCGTCGTCGCGGTCGCGGGCGAGGCGTTCGACTTCCTCACGCTCGATCTGCAGGGCGCGTTCGTCCTTGTCCACACCATGACGGTTGAAGACGCGGACTTCGACGATGGTACCGAAAGCACCGGGCGGCAGGCGCAGCGAGGTGTCGCGAACGTCAGACGCCTTTTCACCGAAGATGGCGCGGAGGAGCTTTTCTTCCGGCGTCATCGGGCTTTCGCCCTTGGGGGTGATCTTGCCGACCAGAATGTCGCCCGGCTGAACCTCAGCACCGATGTAGACGATGCCCGCTTCATCCAGGTTTCGCAGGGCTTCTTCGCCCACGTTCGGGATGTCGCGGGTGATTTCTTCCGGTCCAAGCTTGGTGTCACGGGCGGCGACTTCGTATTCCTCGATGTGGATCGAGGTGAAGACGTCGTCCTTGAGGATACGCTCGGAAATCAGGATCGAGTCTTCGTAGTTGTAGCCGTTCCAGGGCATGAAGGCGACGATCACGTTCCGGCCAAGGGCCAGTTCGCCCATGTCGGTGCAGGGGCCGTCAGCCACCACTTCGCCGCGCAGAACGGTGTCGCCGACCTTCACCAGCGGGCGCTGGTTGATGCAGGACGACTGGTTGGACCGCTTGAACTTGCGCAGACGGTAGATGTCGACGCCGGGTTCACCGGGGTCCAGCATCTCGGTCGCACGAACAACGATACGGGCAGCGTCGACCTGGTCAATGACGCCAGCCCGGCGGGCCATGATGGCGGCGCCAGAGTCGCGGGCGACGACCGCTTCGATCCCGGTGCCCACGAAAGGCGCGTCGGATTGCAGCAAAGGCACCGCCTGACGCTGCATGTTCGAGCCCATCAGGGCGCGGTTGGCGTCGTCGTTTTCAAGGAACGGGATCAAGGACGCCGCGACCGAAACCAGCTGCTTTGGCGAGACGTCGATCAAGTCGATCGCATCCGGCGGGTTCAGCATGAATTCCCCGGCCTTCCGGCTGGAGATCAGGTCGTCGGTGAAACGGCCTTCGGCATCCTGCGCCGCGTTTGCCTGAGCAACCGTGTGGCGCATTTCCTCGGTCGCCGACATGTAGACGACCTCGTCGGTCACCTTGTTGTCGATCACCTTGCGGTACGGTGTTTCAATGAAGCCGTACTTGTTCACGCGGGCAAAGGTGGCCAGTGAGTTGATCAGGCCGATGTTCTGGCCTTCGGGCGTTTCAATCGGGCACATCCGGCCATAATGGGTCGGGTGGACGTCGCGGACTTCAAAGCCAGCACGCTCACGGGTCAGACCGCCCGGCCCAAGGGCCGAAAGACGGCGCTTGTGGGTGACTTCGGACAGCGGGTTGGTCTGGTCCATGAACTGCGACAGCTGCGAGGAGCCGAAGAATTCGCGGACAGCAGCGGCAGCCGGTTTCGCGTTGATCAGGTCTTGCGGCATGATCGTGTCAATCTCGACCGACGACATGCGTTCCTTGATCGCACGTTCCATGCGCAGCAGACCGACGCGGTACTGGTTCTCCATCAGCTCGCCGACCGAGCGCACCCGGCGGTTGCCGAGGTGGTCGATGTCGTCGATTTCGCCCTTGCCGTCGCGAAGCTCGGTCAGGGCCTTGATGCAGGCGACGATGTCGCCCCGGTCCAGCGTGCGCTGGGTGTCCGGGCGGCCAAGGTCGAGGCGCATGTTCATCTTGACCCGGCCAACGGCCGAAAGGTCATAGCGTTCCTTGTCGAAGAAAAGCGTGTCGAACAGCTGGCTGGCTGCCTCAACCGTCGGCGGTTCGCCCGGACGCATCACGCGGTAGATGTCCATAAGCGCGGTATCGCGGCCCATGTTCTTGTCGGCGGCCATCGTGTTGCGGATGTAGGGGCCGACGTTCACGTTGTCGATGTCCAGCGTCGGGATGTCGGTGATGCCTTGATCCAGAAGGACCTTCAGCGAGCCGCCCTTGACTTCGCCGTCACGGTCCAGATCCCAGGTCAGCTCATCGCCAGCCTCGACCCAGATCTCGCCGGTTTCTTCGTTGATCATGTCCTTGGCGACATAGCGGCCAAGGATGTGGTCAAAGGGAACCAGAAGCTCGGTGACGGTGCCCTCGTCCTTCCACTTCTTGACCATCCGTGGCGTGGCTTTTTCGCCTGCCTTCAGGATGACTTCGCCGGTGGCGGCATCGACCAGATCATAGGTCGGACGGGTGCCCGACACACGCGACGGGAAGAAGCGGGTGACCCAACCCTTGTTCTTCACATAACGGAAGCCGACCTGTTCGTAATAGGCATCCATGATCGCTTCCTGGTCCATGCCAAGGGCATAGAGCAGCGTCGTCACCGGCAGTTTCCGGCGGCGGTCGATGCGCGCGAAGACGATGTCCTTGGCGTCGAATTCAAAGTCCAGCCAGCTGCCGCGATACGGGATGATGCGGCAGGCGAACAGAAGTTTGCCCGAGGAATGGGTCTTGCCCTTGTCGTGGTCAAAGAACACGCCGGGCGAACGGTGCATCTGGCTGACGATCACCCGTTCTGTGCCGTTGATCACAAAGGTGCCATTATGCGTCATCAGGGGCATGTCGCCCATATAGACGTCCTGTTCCTTGATGTCCTTGACCGACCGGGCCCCGGTGGTTTCATCGACATCAAACACGATCAGGCGCAGCGTCACCTTAAGAGGTGCGGCATAGGTCATGTCGCGATTCTGGCATTCGTCAACGTCGTACTTGGGCTTTTCCAGCTCGTACTTGACGAACTCCAGCACCGAAGTCTCGTTGAAATCCTTGATCGGGAACACCGACTGGAACGTGCCCTGGATACCTTCGTCGTCCAGCGGCTTGTCGCCTTCGCCGGACCGCAGGAACAGGTCATAGGAGGATTTCTGAACCTCGATCAGGTTCGGCATCTCCAGCACTTCGCGGATTTTGCCGAAGTACCGGCGAACGCGTTTCTGGCCAACATAAGCTTGCGCCATGTTTGTCATCACCTTTCAAATTTTTCGCTGGCGCGCCACCCGTCGGGCCACGGGCGCACACCGCATGCGAAGAGACCGTCCAGGTTCCATTCGTGCCGCCCGTCCCGAAGGGTGGCTCCCGAACCTGTCCGCGTCTTGGAAGGGGTTTTGCGCGAAAGCCCCTTCCAAGACGCGCATGGCTGGGCCCGACGACGTCGGACCCAGCCGCGTTTATCCGCCCGGGGTTGCCCCCAGACCGGATTACTTCAGTTCGGCCTTGGCGCCAGCTTCTTCGAATTTCTTCTTCAGAGCTTCAGCGTCGGCTTTCGAGACGCCTTCCTTGATCTTGCCACCGGCTTCGGTCAGGTCCTTGGCTTCTTTCAGGCCCAGACCGGTGATTTCGCGCACGACTTTGATCACGTTGATCTTGTTCGCGCCGGCGTCCGTCAGGACGACGTCGAATTCGGTCTGCTCTTCAGCCGGAGCGGCAGCAGCAGCAGCCGGGCCAGCCATCATGACGGCGCCACCGGCAGCCGGCTCGATGCCGTACTTGTCTTTCAGGATGGTTTTGAGTTCCTGGGCCTGAAGAAGGGTCAGACCAACGATCTCTTCGGCGAGTTTGTTCAGATCAGCCATTTTGTTCATTTCCGTATGTTAAGATGGGTTCCAACGACGTGGTTACAACCACGCGGGACTAAGATCAGGCGGCAGCCTTTTCCTCGATGGTCGACAGGATGCTCGCGATGTTAGACGCAGGCGCACCAATGGCCCCGGCGATAGCGGAAGCAGGAGCCCCGATACACGACACAATCTGAGCGATAAGCTCTTCACGCGACGGCATGGAAGCCACGGCTTTGATACCAGCCTGGTCCAGAACCGTGTCGCCCATTGCCCCGCCGATGATGACGAAATTCTCGTTCGTCTTGGCGTAGGCCTCGCAGACCTTGGCCGCAGCCACGGGGTCTTCCGAGAAGGACATCACAGTCATGCCCGTGAGCAGGTCACCCATCTTTGCAGCGGGTTTCCCTTCAAGGGCGATCTTGGCGAGCGTGTTCTTGGCAACGCGAACGGACCCACCCACGTCGCGAAGCTTCGCGCGCAGGTCCTGCATCTGTGCAACCGTCATTCCCGCGTAGTGGGCAACCACCACGACGCCAGAGCTTTCGAAGATCTGGCCGAGTTCCTCGACCAATTTCTCTTTTTGGGCTCTATCCACAGTTTCACTCCAAGTGTGGGGGTTTCCCCCCGGCTCATGTTTGCCCCCCGGAAGGGAGGCGTTCGGGTCCGCGTAAGGTTCCCGAAACCAAGATCACCCGAAGGCGCCCCAAATCTCGTTCCCCATCTCAGGCAGGATTTATGGCGTTTGCGCGCCACCCACCGTCTCGGACAGAACCGGGCGTTTCGGCCCGGCGGTATCCTTCACCTTTCGGATCAGGAATTTCGTAGGTCGGGGCTTGCCCCGACTTTGGATCAGGCCTGCGTCGCCGACGAGATGTCGACCGATACGCCCGGGCCCATGGTCGAGCTGAGGGACACTTTCTTCAGATAGGTCCCTTTGGCCCCCGACGGCCGGGCTTTCGACACCGCTTCGACAAAGGCGCGGATGTTCTGCGCCAGTTTGTCGTCGGAGAAGCTGACCTTGCCGATCCCGGCATGGATCACCCCGGCCTTTTCGGCCTTGAACTGGACTTCGCCACCTTTGGCCGCTTCGACAGCCGTTTTCACGTCCATCGTCACGGTGCCGACCTTCGGGTTCGGCATCAGGTTGCGCGGCCCGAGGATCTTGCCCAGACGGCCGACCAGCGGCATCAGATCCGGCGTTGCGATGCAACGGTCGAACTCGATCTTGCCCTGCTGGATGGTTTCCATCAGGTCTTCGGCGCCGACGATGTCTGCACCAGCGGCCTTGGCCTCATCAGCCTTGGCGCCACGGGCGAACACGGCGACACGGACAGTCTTGCCGGTGCCGTTCGGAAGCTGGACCACACCCCGGACCATCTGGTCGGCGTGACGCGGGTCAACGCCCAGGTTCATCGCGATTTCCAGCGTCTCGTCGAACTTGGCCGAGGCCGCGCCCTTGATCAGCTTGACGGCATCCTCGACCGAGATCAGGGACTTGCCGACGAAGGCTTCGTTCGCCTTGGCGAAGCGTTTTGCAATCTTTGCCATGGTGATCAGCCCTTCACTTCGATGCCGCAGGACCGTGCCGAACCCAGGATGATCTGCATTGCAGCCTCAACCGAATTCGCATTCAGGTCCTTCATCTTCGTCTCGGCGATCTTGCGCAGCTGGGCTGCAGTGATCGAACCGGCGACCTCACGGCCCGGCTTGGCCGAACCCTTGGTGCGGGCGCGCTTGCCGACCGACGGCAGACCGGCGGCCTGCTTGATCAGGAAAGCGGCCGGAGCGGTCTTGAACTCCAGGCTGAACGACTTGTCCTGATAGTAGGTGATGATGACTGGCGTCGGGGTGCCCGGTGCCACGTCAGCGGTCTTCGCGTTGAATTCCTTCACGAAGGCCATGATGTTCAACCCGCGCTGACCCAGAGCAGGGCCAACCGGCGGGGACGGGTTCGCCTGCCCCGCTTTCACTTGCAGCTTCAGGCTGCCGATAATCTTCTTGGCCATCTGGCCTCTCCTTTGTCACTGCATCCGCCCGGAATTGGGCAATGCGGTTTAGTGGTCCGGTTCGTCACGCCCCGTTTCCGGGCCGCGCTCGCCTCCCACACGTTCCTCAGTTCCCTTTCGAGACCTGAGTGAATTCCAGTTCCACCGGGGTCGCCCGGCCGAAGATCGACACAGTGACTTTCAGGCGGTTGTGCGCCTCGTCGACATCCTCGACCATGCCCGAGAAGCCCTCGAACGGGCCGTCGGTGACCTGCACAGTCTCGCCGATGTCGAAACGGATCAGGTTGCGCGGCGCTTCCAGACCTTCCTCGACCCGGTTGAGGATCATGTTCACTTCGGCGTCACGCATCGGCATCGGCTTGCCCTGCGGGCCCAGAAAACCGGTGACGCGGTTGATCGACGAGATCAGGTGGTACCCACGGCTGGACATTTCCATGTGAACAAGGACGTAGCCAGGCATGAACCGCCGTTCGGACGTGACCTTCTTGCCACGACGAACCTCGATCACCTCTTCGGTCGGAACCAGAATTTCATCGATCTCGTCCTCAAGGGCCGCATCGGCGACGGCGGTCTTGATCTGCTCGGCCACTTTCTTCTCGAAATTCGAGAGAACGCTCACCGAATACCAGCGCTTCGCCATCGTCACTTACTTCCTTGCTGCCCGGGGCCATTTGGCCGCCATTGTCTTCGTCACCCGGAACAAAAAACAGCGCGCACCCCGAATCGATGCGCGCCCGTGTCCCTTTGGTTGGCGGTCAGTTACCTGCTCGTCGCCATCAATTCAAGAGGGAACCGGCGGATCAGCCGCCGACGACGTAATGGACGCCCGAGTTGATGATGAGATCGACAATGCTGAAGTACGTCGCAGCAAGGGCCGAGAGGATGAAAACCATCACCGTGGTCAGCACCACCTCGCGGCGGGTGGGCCAGACGACCTTGGAGACCTCGTTGCGGGTCTGCTGCAGGAACTGGAGGGGGTTCGTGAAGGCCATGGGTGTATCCGGGTCTAGGGTTCAGGGGGACATACGGGTTTCAGGCCGGGATTTCAAGCGGCGGCCGTTGGCAAAGACCTGCTGGTTTGGGAAGGTGGCAGGGGCAGAAGGTTTCGAACCCTCGACCTACGGTTTTGGAGACCGTCGCTCTACCAGCTGAGCTATACCCCTACGCGGCGCAGGGGTTACGGCAGGTGGCAGGCGAGGTCAAGAGGCCAGACGCGCGAGTTTGGTGGAAAGCGGCTCAGGATTTCTTGACGAACTGGCACAGGATCACGATCTGCTGGTCGTTGACCCGGCCTTCGATCTGCGCGGCGTTGTCGGGCACAAGGCGGATGCCGCGCACGGATGTGCCGCGCTTGGCGACCATCGAGCTGCCTTTGACCGGCAGGTCCTTGATCAGCATCACCGTATCGCCCGGGGCCAAGAGAACGCCATTGCTGTCGCGGTGCTCGACGCCGGGCGGGGCTACGTCGCTTGCCTGGGCACGGGCCAGCACTTCGGGATCAAGGTAGACAGTCTCCAGAAGATCGACGGCCCAACCCTCGCCCGGCAATGCCGTCAGAAGGCGCCAGGCGGCGATCTGGGTGGCGGCGTCTTCGGACCAGATGGCATCGCCAAGGCAGCGCCAACGGGGACCGAGGGTGATGTCTCCGCCAAGGGCTGCGGCGCAGGTCGGGCAAAGCAGGGACACATCCTCGCCGGGCGCGAGAGTAACGCGGGTCGCACCGGCGGCAGAGCAAAGGACGCAAGAAGACATGGGATGGCCTTTCAGGGCAAATGCAAAAGGCGCGCAGTGTGTCGCGCGCCTAAGGAATGAATCCGGCTTGAAAGATCAGGCTGCGAAACCCGAGTCAAGAGCGTCACGTCGAGACGGAGAAGTCAGTATTGCTTCCCGCAACACTTTGAATGGGCAGCTTGGCTGGCACCGTTTGCCCCTTAGCGCGCGCAGAATGGACATCCCTGCGAGCGGTGACCTGATCACTGTTTGGCCTTGATCTTTTCGCGGATCATCGACTGGAGTTCCGGCGCAATGCTTGCCTTTGGCACGATCTGGAACAGGTTTTGTGACAGATAGAGGAGCATTACATTCTCATCTGCCCGAAGACCGACAAAGTCCTGCCAAGGGGTCTGCCCTTCACCACCATGTTCTTGTTGGCAGAAAAACGCAGTCGGGCGGAGTTCGACAGTTACTTTCCGTCTTAGCGATGGCCGCTGCTCAAGTGAGCGCCGACCGGCGTACCAGCCCATCAAGCCCGGAAGAAACAGCGGAAGAAGAATGGCAAAGATCGCACCTCCAATCGCCGCTTGGCCAAGCAAGATACTCCAGTTCGCCTGAGATTTCTGCCCAAGTTGCATAGCGAAAAGCGTCGCAGAGGCAATCAACCATGACATCATTATCGGTCTCGGGCGACGCCCCCGCGACTTCAGGTGCAAGGTATGGGCGGCTATCATATCGCCCTGAGTGAGGATGAAGGAAAAGCTGTGCAACATGAAAGCTCCGGAAATGATAAGGGCCACCCTCGCGAGTGGCCCTTGAACTTAACTTGATCCGAATGATCAGGCGATGATCTTCGCGACGACGCCTGCACCGACGGTGCGGCCGCCTTCGCGGATGGCGAAGCGGAGTTTTTCTTCCATCGCGATCGGGGCAATCAGCTCGACCACGAACTTCAGGTTGTCGCCCGGCATCACCATTTCAGTGCCTTCCGG
>CANNIA010000052.1 GCA_947504705.1 Paracoccaceae bacterium | reverse complement strand
GTCGACTTTTGGCTGATCAAGCTGATGGCCGTGACCATGGGCGAAACCGCCGCCGATTATCTGGCGGTGAACCTTGGGCTGGGGCTGACGGCGACCTCGCTGCTGATGGCGGGAGTGCTGGTTGTGGCGCTGGTGCTGCAATTCGGGCAGCGGCGCTATGTGCCTTGGGCCTATTGGCTGGCGGTGGTCTTGATCAGTATTGTGGGCACGCTGGTCACCGACAATCTGATCGACAATTTCGGCGTGCCGCTAACGGTGACAACGGCGGTCTTTACGGTCGCCTTGGCGGTCACGTTCCTCCTCTGGTACCGGTCCGAGCGTACGCTTTCGATCCCTGAGGTCACCAATTTCCGGCGTGAGGCTTGGTATTGGCTGGCGATCCTGTTCACCTTTGCCTTGGGAACGGCGGCGGGGGACCTTGTGGCCGAGCAGTTCGCGCTTGGCTATCTGGCCACGGGTATCCTGTTCGGGATGATCATTCTGGCGCTGGCCATCGGCTATTTCGCCCTTGGGCTGGATCCGATCCTGGGCTTCTGGCTGGCCTATATCTTCACCCGCCCGCTGGGTGCCTCGTTCGGCGATCTTCTGTCGCAGCCGGGGGAATATGGCGGGATGGGGTTTGGCACCATCATCACCAGCGCGTTGTTCCTGTCGGCGATTGTGCTGATCGTCATCTGCATGACGCTGATGCGGCGCGGTGACGCCCCCGCCACCTGACCTGCCGCTGTCTGATTGTGCCGAGGCGAGCCGCCCGTTATAGGCTGCGCTGAACGCATGTATCCGAAGGGACAGGTCATGTCGCACGCAGCCCTTGAAGCCGCCATCGAAGCCGCCTGGGAGGCGCGTGACGGGATTTCGACCGCCACCAAGGGTGAGGCGCGCGATGCCATCGAGGCGACGCTGACCGCGTTGGATTCTGGCAGCCTGCGCGTTGCAGAAAAGCGGGGCAGTGACTGGCATGTGAACCAGTGGGCGAAGAAGGCCGTGCTGCTGTCGTTCCGGCTGACGGATATGTACGAGATTTCCGGCAGCAACGGTGGGTCGAACTGGTGGGACAAGGTGCCGTCGAAGTGGCAGGGCTGGAGCGCCGAAGACTGGCGCAAGGCTGCTTTCCGGGCGGTGCCGGGGTCAATCGTCCGGCGTTCTGCGTTCATCGGCAAGAACGTCGTGCTGATGCCGTCGTTCGTGAACATCGGCGCCTATGTCGATGAAGGGTCCATGGTCGATGGCTGGGCCACGGTCGGGTCTTGCGCCCAGATCGGCAAGAATGTGCACCTGTCGGGTGGTGTCGGGATCGGTGGTGTGCTGGAGCCGATGCAGGCGGGGCCGACGATCATCGAGGACAACTGCTTTATCGGTGCGCGGTCCGAGGTGGTCGAGGGCTGCATCGTCCGCGAAGGGTCGGTCCTTGGCATGGGAGTGTTCATCGGCAAGTCGACCAAGATCGTCGACCGGGAGACCGGCGACGTGATGTATGGCGAGGTTCCGTCCGGATCGGTGGTTGTAGCGGGTTCGATGCCGTCGAAGGGCGGGATCAACCTATATTGCGCGGTGATCGTGAAGAAGGTCGATGCGCAGACCCGGTCTAAAACCTCGATCAACGAGCTATTGCGGGACTGACGGCTCGGTCAGGATAAGGAATCAGACTTTGGTCTGAAAAAGATCTGCATTTCGCCAGACCTAGGGCTGGCGACATTGCGGCAGAATCGGGCAATTTGGAGTTACTAAAACACATGCCCCCGAAAGGCCGCCAAAATGAAATCCCTGATCACCGCTCTTGTCCTGACCTCGCTTGCTGGCCCCGTTCTGGCCCTGAACCTGCCGACCGTCGCATCGTCGATCACCTCGACTCAAACCGAAGACGTTGGCCGTCGTTCAGGCAATTGCGCGAACCGCCCGAACCGCCCCGAGCAGGTGGTTCTTCCCGGTCAGGTCATCGGCCGCGTAGGCTCGACCTGCGGCGGCGCCTGATTTCTGAGGGCCGAGTTCCCCAAAAACGTTGGCTGCACTCATCCGGATCAGCCACGGCCCTGCACGCGGATCGGTCGCCCATCGGGCGGCCGATTTGCCATTTGGGGTGACAAGACGACACAGGCTGGTGACTTGAACCCCGGCGTGTCGGGGACTAGCTGTCTATTGCGGGACTGACGGCTCGGTCAGGGTAAGGAATCAGACTTTGGTCTGAAAAAGATCTGCATTTCGCCAGACCGAGGGCTGGCGACATTGCGGCAGAATCGGAGCAATTTAGGGTCGTTGAAACACAAGCCCCGAAAGGCCCTGAAAATGAAACTCCTGTATGTCGCTCTGATCGCCTCGACCCTGACCAGCCCGGTTCTGGCATTTGACCTGACGGCTGTGACCGCGCCGTCCGCCACCGAAGACTTTGGCCGTCGTGCGAACCATTGCCCGAACCGCCCCGAGCAGGTTGTTCTTCCGGGTCAAGTCATTGGTCGCGAAGGCTCGACCTGCGGCGGCGTCTGATTTCGAAGGGCCGGGTTCCCCAAAGACTTCGGCTGAACGACTCCGGACCAGCCACGGCCCTAAAAGTAGATCGGTCGCCCATCGGGCGGCCGATTTGCCATTTGGGGTGACAAGACGACACAGGCTGGTGACTTGAACCCCGGCGTGTCGGGGACTAGCTGTTTACTATGGTCGATCGCCTTCTGACCATTGCAGTCGGCAGCCCCGTGGGGGCTAGGACGGATATGATGAAATCTTCCCTAACCCGCCGCCAATTCCTTGGCACTTCGGCCGCCCTTGGCGCGGTTTCCCTGCTGCCGGCCACCGCCCGCGCGGCCTCATCGCTGGGCCTGACCGCCACCAGCCGCGTGCTGGATATCGACGGACGCGCGGCCAAGGTCTATGGCATTGCCAACTCACTGGGCGGTCAGGGTTTGACCCTGAACCCCGGCGAGCCGTTCCGGCTGTCGCTGACTAACGGCCTTGATGTCGAGACAATTGTGCATTGGCATGGCCAGATCCCGCCGAATGTGCAGGACGGGGTGCCGGGCTTTCCAATGCCCGCCCTGACGCCGGGCGAGGTGCGCGACTATGACTTTACCCCCCGCCCCGGCACGCATTGGATGCACAGCCATATCCCGGTGCAGGAGATGCAACTGCTGGCCGCGCCCCTGATCGTGCGCCGCCCCGAAGAGGTGGCAGAGGACCGGCAGGAGGTGGTGATGTTCCTGCATGATTATTCGTTCACTCCACCCGAGGAGATTCTGGCAGGCCTGACCGGCGGCATGGGCGGGATGACCCATGCGATGCACGGGATGACGGGGTCGGAAGGCGGCATGGACATGGGTGGCATGGACATGGGCGGCGGAATGGGCGGGATGGCGATGGACCTGAACGACATCGCCTTTGACGCCTATCTGGCCAATGACCGGACGTTGAACGACCCCGATGTGGTCTCGGTCGAAGCTGGGGGCCGGGTGCGGCTGCGGATCATCAATGGCTCATCCGCGACGGTGTTCTGGATTGATACGGGCGCTGTTGAGGCGCTGTTGGTGGCAGTGGATGGCGAGCCGGTCCAGCCAATCGCCGGGCGGCGCTTTGGCCTGGCGATGGCGCAGCGGATTGATCTGTTGATCGACCTGCCTGCCGGGGAAGGTGCCTTTCCGATCCTGGCGCTGCGCGAAGGGGCGCAGGAGCGGGCGGGGATCATTCTGGCGACAGCGGGGGCGGCGGTCGCGAAACTGCCGGTGCTTGGCGACGAAGCCGCGCCAGCTTTCGATCTTGCGCTGGAATCGCAGCTTGTCGCTCTGAATCCGCTGCCGGTCAGGCCCGTCGATCAGGCGCCGATGGTGATGCTGTCAGGGTCGATGATGCCCTATCAATGGGCGATCTCTGGGCCGGTCACGGCCAGGTCGGGCGAGCGTGTCGAGATGATGTTTCACAACATGTCGATGATGGGCCACCCGATCCACCTGCACGGCCATGCCTTCCAGGTGGTGAACCTGGGCGGGCGGGTCTTTGCCGGGGCGTTGCGCGATACGGTCTATCTGCCGCCGATGTCGATGGTGACGGTGGCGGTTGACGCGGGCGAGGCGGCGACCTGGATGCTGCATTGCCACCACATGGCGCATCTGGCGTCGGGGATGATGACCGAGTTTCAGGTCAGCGCCTAAGGCTAAGGTCGGGCGCGGTTGACAGGCCGCTTTCGCGCAGGCACCACGGGGGAAAGCCCCCGCCCCAAGGACGTTGCCATGGAAACTCCGACCGAAAAGCCGAAACGGCCGCAGCAAGTGTATACGCTGGTCGTCGAAGTGGGCCGCAAGGCGGGGGATGGCTTGCCCGATAAATCAACCGGGGCCGGGCTGGTGATCTATGCCTCTGGCGTCGATGAGGCCGAAGCGGTGCGGGAAACCGTGGCGATCCTGAAAGAGGCCGACCTTGCGCCGCTGGAAGTCACCGGCCATGGCAGCCTTGAAGAGCGTGAGAAGGCGGGCGAAGAGATCGACCCCGAAGAACGCGCGCTGATGGACCGGGCGCTGGCGGAAAACTCGGTCGTCGTGGCGGAAATGACGCCATTTTTCGACTGATCCAGCGGTCGCAGCCTGTGGTTGCAGCCCAAAGAGCGAACGGTTAGTCATGACTTTCACCGGTTCGTGATGGGAAAGCCGATGCCAGACCAGACCACAATCCTGCCTCTTGACCCCGTGGATCTGACCGTCCGGTTGATCCGTTGCCCTTCCGTCACCCCGGCGGATGGCGGGGCGATCCCGCTGTTGGCCGAGGTGCTGACGTCGGCTGGCTTTGACTGCAAGCGGGTGGATCGGGGCGGGATTGCCAACCTGTATGCTCGCTGGGGCAAGGCGGGGGCGAACAAGGCCTTTGGCTTCAACGGTCATACCGATGTGGTGCCGGTGGGCGATGTCGCGGCTTGGACGCATGATCCGTTCGGGGCCGAAGTGGTCGGTGGTGTCATGTATGGCCGCGGGGCTTGCGACATGAAATCGGGCGTTGCGGCCTTTGTCGCGGCGGCAGTGGATTTCGTGAAGGACACGCCCCCCGATGGGGCGGTGATCATCGCGATTACCGGGGATGAAGAGGCGGACGGCATCGACGGGACCATGGCGATCCTGGACTGGATGGCCTTCAACGGCGAGCGGATGACGCATTGTCTGGTCGGCGAACCCACCTGCCCGCATGAGATGGGCGACATGATGAAGATCGGGCGTCGGGGGTCTTTGACTGTGGATTTCACCGCGACCGGGGTGCAGGGGCATTCGGCCTATCCGCACCGGGCGAAGAACCCGCTGTCGGCGCTGGTGGCACTGCTGGGCAAGCTTGATGCCGAACCGCTGGACCGGGGGACGCAGCATTTCGACCCCTCGACCCTTGCGATCACCACGGTCGACTGCGGCAATCTGGCGGGGAATGTGATCCCGGCCCGGGCCACGGCGCGGATCAACATCCGGTTCAACGACACCCATTCCGGCGACACGCTGTCGCGCTGGCTGCGGTCCGAGACCGAAGCGGTGGCCGAGGCGACGGGGGTGGAGATCGGGTTGAAAATCTTGATCGCGGGGGAAAGTTTCCTGACCCCGCCGGGCGAATTGTCGACGCTGGTGGCCCGCGCGGTGGAGGCCGAGACCGGGCGGAAGCCGCAGGCATCGACCAGTGGAGGCACGTCCGACGCGCGGTTCATCAAGGACCATTGCCCGGTGGTCGAATTCGGCCTGGTCGGCAAAACCATGCATCAGGTCGATGAGCGGGTTGAAATTGCGCATATCCAGCAGCTGAAGGCGATCTATGGCCGGATCCTGCGGGATTACTTTGCATGACCCGGATCGAGGTAACGAAGGACATGGCCACCTGTCGGCAGCTGCGCCGGGTGGTGTTCATCGAGGAGCAAGGCGTCAGCGAGGACGACGAAGTCGACGATCAGGATGACGTCGCGATTCATCTGCTGGCTTTTGCGGGTGAGCGCCCGGTCGGCACGGCACGGATGCTGATCAAGAGGGAGACGGGCAAGATTGGGCGAGTCTGTGTTCTGTCAGAAGCGCGGGGCACGGGATTGGGTGCCAAGCTGATCCTGGCCTGTCTGGAGGAATTGCAGCGGCAACCGGGACTGCGCGAGGCCTATCTGGGGTCGCAGAGCCATGCCACCGGCTTTTACGAAAAGCTGGGTTTTGCCGTGGAAGGCGAAGAATTCCTCGATGCGGGCATCCCCCATCGCCACATGCGGCGCCCGTTGTAGCGGTTGTGAACCGGAGCGGCTGCGCAGCGTTCCTTTTGTCTCGTCGTCCGGCTTCGCCTCCTCCTCGGTCATTGGGGGCGCTTCGCCCCCAAACCCCCAGAGGATATTTGGGGAAGAGAACGCCGTGGTCGGGTAGTGTTTTGACCGGGGGCATGTTAGGGGTTGCCGCATGAAAATGCTCCCCTCCAAGGACGAGATCCGCCAGTGGATCGCCCAGAACCCCGGTCTTTCGGCCAAGCGTGACATCGCCAAGGCTTTTGGCATCAAGGGCGATGGGCGCATTGAGCTGAAGCGCCTGTTGCGGGAGCTGGAAGGCGAGGGCATCGTCGAGAAGACCGCGCGTCGGTTCCATGAGAAGGGCGTGTTGCCGCCGGTGGCGGTGCTGCAGGTGCTGGCGCCGGATGGGAACGGCGATCTTTATGCCAAGCCTTTGGAAGAGGGGGTGGACGACAGCCCCCGCATCCTGATCATCCCGAAGAAGGGCGATCCGGCTTTGGGCGCGGGCGACCGGATTCTGGCACGGTTGGCCAAGGTCGATCTGGACGATTACACCTATGAGGCGCGGCTGATCCGGGCGCTGGGGTCGAACCCGGCCAAAGTGTTGGGGGTGTTCCGGGCGGGGTCGGAAGGCGGGCGGATCGTTCCGGTCGGCAAGGGTGACGACAAGGAATGGCGGGTTGCCTCTGACATGACGGGCGGCGCGAAGGATGGCGAGCTGGTCGAGGCGGAGGCAGTGGGCGCTCGGCGGCTGGGCCTGCCTGCGGCGCGGATCATCGCGCGGCTGGGCGATCCGGCGGGGCCACGGGCGGCGAGCCTGATTGCGATCCATCAGCATGGGATTCCCGATGCCTTCCCCGATGCAGTGGTGCTTGAGGCGGATCGGGCGGAACCGGTGGGGATGGCCGGGCGTGAGGATTTGCGCGGGCTTCCTTTGGTGACCATCGATCCGGTCGATGCCCGCGACCGGGATGATGCGGTGCTGGCGGAGGTGGATACCGATCCGGGTAATCCGGGCGGGTTCGTGCTTTGGGTCGCGATTGCCGACGTGGCGCATTATGTGACGCCGGGCTCTGCCTTGGACCGTGAGGCGCGCAAGCGCGGGAATTCGACCTATTTCCCGGATCGGGTGGTGCCGATGCTGCCCGATATCCTGTCGGGCGATCTGTGCAGCTTGCATGAGGGCGTGGATCGGGCCTGTCTGGCGGTGCGGATGGTGATTGACGCGGGCGGTCACAAACTCGGCCACCGGTTCCTGCGCGGGATGATGCGGTCGGTCGCCTCGCTGCATTACGCCCAGGTGCAGGCGGCGGTGGATGGCACACCGGATGACAAGACCGCGCCCCTGCTGGAGCCGGTGCTGAAGCCGCTTTACGCCGCCTACAGGGCCTTGGCGCAGGCGCGCGAAGTGCGGCAACCGCTGGATCTGGAACTGCCAGAGCGGAAGATCGAGCTGGGTGAGGATGGCCGCGTGACCTCGGTCGCGTTCAAGGAACGGCTTGAGGCGCACAAGCTGATCGAGGAATGCATGATCCTTGCCAACGTCGCGGCGGCAGAGGAGCTGATCCGGCTGAAGCGGCCTTTGCTTTTCCGGGTGCATGAAGAGCCGTCGCCGATGAAGCTGGACAGCTTGCGCGAGGTGGCTGAGGGCGCAGGCTTGACCCTGGCCAAGGGGCAGGTCTTGAAAACGCAGCATCTGAACCGTCTGCTGGCCCAGGCGCAGGGGACGGAGTTTGACGAGCTGATCAACATCTCGACCCTGCGCTCGATGACGCAGGCCTATTACCATCCCGAGAATTTCGGGCATTTCGGGCTGGCGCTGCGGAACTATGCGCATTTCACCTCGCCCATCCGGCGCTATTCCGACCTGATCGTGCATCGCGCGCTGATTGCGGGGCATGGTTGGGGCCCCAAACCAGGCGGGGATGGTCTGTCGGCCTGGGATATCGAGAATCTTGAGGAGACCGGGAAGCTCATCTCCGAGGCCGAGCGGCGCAGTATGGCGGCGGAGCGGGATACGAATGACCGGTATCTGGCGGCCTATCTTGTTGACCGGGTCGGGGCGGAATTTGCCGGGCGGATTTCGGGCGTGCAGCGGTTCGGGTTGTTCGTGCGGCTGGATGAAACCGGGGCCGATGGGCTGATCCCGATCCGGGCCTTGGGGCGCGAGTATTTCCACTATGACGAGGGTAGCCAGACGCTGAAGGGCTCCGAAACCGGGCAGATGCTGGGCCAGGGGCAGAAGGTGGTGGTGCGGTTGTCGGAGGCGGTGCCGGTGACGGGCGGGCTGCTTCTGGAGCTTCTGTCAGTGGAAGGTTCCGCGATGCGGCCAGCGCGGCGGGCGGGGGGGAAGTATCAGCCGCGGAAACCCGTGCAGGCCGCGGTGAAACGGCGGCTGGTGCGCAAGCGGAGATGACGGGCGTAGCAAATCTTTTCGAAAAGATTTGCAAACTCCTTAGAAGGATTTTGGCTGCACCTGTCATCGGCGGGGCGCTGGGGCTTTGGGTGGGGCTGGCGCAGGCGCAGACGATCCTGCCCGATCCGGTCGAGGGGGAGGTCATGGAAATGGGAACTCAGGCGGGGCTTGAGGCTTGGGTTGCCGGGTTCCGGGTGCGGGCGCTGGAGGCAGGCATTCCAGCAGCGACCTTCGATGCCGCGCTGCGGGGGGTGGAGTTCAACCCGAAGGTCGTGGAGCGCGACCGGAACCAGAACGAATTCAGCAAGACGATCTGGGACTATCTGGACACGGCTGTTTCTGCTGATCGGGTGGCGTTGGGGCTGAAAGCAATCGACAAGAACCGCGATCTTCTGGACCGGATCGAGGCGGAATACGGGGTCGAGAAGGAAGTGCTTGCCGCTGTCTGGGGGCTGGAAAGCGCCTATGGCACCTATCGCGGCGATCTGCCGGTGCTTGGGTCGCTGGCAACGCTCGCCTATGAGGGGCGGCGGGGGGCATTCTTCGAGGCGGAGTTGATCTCTGCGCTGCGGATTGTCGATGGGGGGCATGTGGATCGGTTCGTGGGCTCCTGGGCGGGGGCGAGCGGGCATACCCAGTTCATGCCCTCCAGCTGGGAGAAATTCGCGGTGGATCTCGATGGGGACGGCAAGCGGAACCTTTGGGGCGAGGATGCGGGTGATGCCTTGGCCTCCACAGCGAATTACCTGCGGCACTGGGGTTGGACCAAGGGCCAACCCTGGGGGGTGGAGGTCGTGCTGCCGGAAGGCTTCGACTATGACCAGACGACCGAGCGGGTGGTGAAACCCGTCGCCGACTGGCAAGCGCTGGGGGTGCGGCTGGTGGGCGGGGGCGACCTGCCCGACCATGGGCCGGGGTCGATCCTGCTGCCCGGGGGCCACCGGGGCGCGGCGTTTCTGATCTGGCCGAACTTCCAGGTGATCGAGCATTACAACACCGCCGATGCCTATGTGGTGGCGATCGGCAACTTGTCGGACCAGTTGGCGGGGGGGGCGCCGATTGCCCATGACTGGCCCCGCGAGCTGCGCGCGCTGACGCTGGAGGAGCGGAAGGAGCTGCAGGACCTTCTGGGCCGCGCGGGGTTCGATCCGGGCGGGGTCGATGGCCGGATGGGGCCAAAGACGGTGGCTGCCGTGAAGGCCTTGCAGAAGGCGCGTGGGCTGGTGCCGGACGGGTATCCCAGCCTTGAGGTGCTGAATTTGCTGCGCTGAGGGTCGGGGGCCTTGGGGTGTCCACGGTGGGCACTTGGGGAAAATAATTAAGAATCAATGGTTTGCCTGTGGGCGTTAGGGAGTTGTTAAGGGGTGGGAGCCTTGGCTCCGGTGGCAGACTTCCCTCTTGCCAAGAAATCCTCCCATCTGATCGGGAGTAGGCGATCATAGACAAGTACCACGGCGCTAACCATTGGCATGAGGACTAGAGGCGGCAGGGTCAGTGTTGGCCCCGGCTCCATTCGTCCCTCAAGGACTGCCCCGATATAGACGCGCACTGTCCAGTAAGCACACCACGCAAGGATCAGGAAACTCCTGATGTTTTGCGGCATCGGAACCAGTCGCGCGATTGCTCGAACCACGACAAGAGAGATTGCGACGATCATCCCCACCCAAGAAAAGTGGAGAAAGTGCATCGTGGCCGAGGTGAGGCCGCCATCTAAGGACACGGTTCTCCATAGAGCCGGAGCCTCGCTCCCGCCGACATCAAGCGCCATCCAGGATATCCCTGCGACAGTCGCAGCCGATGCAACAGCCGTGATCTTGAGGCAAAGGACCAAGTCGCTGGCGGCTAGGCGGGCTGAAATGAGAAGGGTCGACATTTTTTGCTCCTGAATGACCTTTCCACTGCGATTGGTGAGATGGATATAGCACTCCTTTCCCGTCTAGGGGTTAGTTTCACGTCACTTGCAGTTGTTTTCGCTGCGCGCCAGATCTTAGCCTTTCACCTGTTCCCAAATATCCTCCGGGGGTTTGGGGGTGGAAAACCCCCAACTCCGAGCCGGTTGGGCCGAAGGCTCAGAGGCGAGACTAAAAGCTTGCGACCCTGCAAGGGGCGCTCCGCTCAATAGCCGCCCCAACCTGCGATGCTTCTGGCCTGCCGGTCCCGGGCGTGGCAATATGTTCCTTCTTTGTTCTAACCCCTCGAGTCGCCATGCCCTTCGTGGAACTGTCCACGCTGACGAATTTCACCTTCCTCACCGGGGCGTCGCACCCCGAGGAGATGATGACGCGTGCCGCCGAGATGGGGATGCAGGCCTTGGCGGTAGCCGATGTGAACTCGGTCGCCGGGATCGTGCGGGCGCATACCAAGGCACGAGAGCTGGCGCGGGATGGGGGGCCGGTGGTGCGGCTGATCCCTGCCGCGCGGATCATTCTGCAGGACGGGTTTCAGGTCACCTGTCTGCCCCGCGACCGGGCGGCTTGGGCGCGGCTCTGCCGGATGCTGAGCCTTGGGCGGTTGCGGGCAGTGAAGGGGGAGTGTCGGTTGGAACTCTCCGACCTCCTCGACTGGGGTCAGGGGCTGGAGATGCTGGTCCTGCCCCCCGACCAGCGGTTGACGCTGGCCGTGGCCCCGCCCGAACCGATGGGCGACGCGACCCGCTGGCAGGGCCATGCCCGCGCGCTTACCCGCCGGTTTCCGGGGCAGGTCAGCCTTGCCCTGTCGCCCCGCTATGACGGGCAGGACCGGGAGCGGTTCGGGGCGCTGTCGCGGCTGGCGCAGGGGTTGGGTCTGCCGGTGGTGGCCACGGCGCTGCCGTTCCTGCACCATGGGCGTCGGCGGCGGTTGGCGGATGTGCTGACGGCGGTCCGCCTTGGGGTGACGGTCGACAAGCTGGGTCGCCGGGCGTTGCCGAACAACGAGGGGCGGCTCAGGTCCGAAGCCGAGATGTTGCGGCTGTTCGCCGGGCATGAGGCGGCGGTTCACCGGGCAGGGGAAGTGGCGGCGCGGGCGGCGTTTTCGCTGGATGAGTTGAGCTATGAATATCCGTCCGAGAATGCCCCCGGTGAAAACGCCAGCCAGCGTCTGGCGCGGCTGGCCGAGGCGGGGTTGCAGTGGCGTTACCCGGAGGGCCCGCCCGAAAAGGCCCGGGCGCAGATGGCGCATGAGCTGACCCTGATCGGCAAGCTGCGGTATGAGCCCTATTTCCTGACCGTGCATGACATCGTGGCCTTTGCCCGCAGCCGTGGGATCCTCTGCCAAGGGCGGGGGTCGGCGGCGAATTCGGTGGTGTGTTATGCTTTGGGGGTGACCTCGGTTTCCCCCGAAATCGGGACGATGGTGTTCGAGCGCTTTATCTCTGAGGCGCGGAATGAGCCGCCCGATATCGACGTCGATTTCGAACATGAGCGGCGGGAAGAGGTGATCCAGCATATCTATGAGAAATACGGGCGCCACCGGGCGGGGCTGTGTGCGACCGTGATCCACTATCGCGGCAAGCGGGCGGTGCGCGAGGTCGGTCGCGCGATGGGCCTGTCGGAGGATACGCTGGCCGCCATGTCCAGCCAGATCTGGGGCTGGGGCGGGCCAGGGGCGGTGACCGAGACCCGGTTGAAGGAGATCGGGCTCGACCCGACCGACCGCCGTCTGGCGCAGACGATGGCTTTGATTGATGAGGTGCAGGGCTTTCCCCGGCATCTTTCCCAGCATGTCGGCGGGTTCATCATCACCGAAGGGCGGCTGGATGAGCTGTGCCCGGTCGAAAACGCCACGATGGAGGATCGGACGGTCATCCCCTGGGACAAGGACGATATCGACACGCTGAAGATCCTGAAGATCGACATTCTGGCGCTGGGGATGCTGTCCTGCCTGCGCAAGGCCTTTGATCTGATGGACCAGCACCACCACCAGCGGTTCGATCTGGCCACCCTGCCGCCTGAGGACCCGGAGACCTATCGCATGCTGTGCCGGGCGGACTCGCTTGGGGTGTTTCAGGTGGAAAGCCGGGCACAGATGAACTTTCTGCCCCGGATGAAGCCGAAGTGTTTCTATGACCTGGTGATTCAGGTCGCGATCATTCGGCCCGGCCCGATACAGGGCGATATGGTGCATCCTTTCCTGCGGCGGCGGAACGGGCAGGAGGTGGTGAGTTTCCCCTCGGATGAGCTGGGGAAAGTGCTGGCCAAGACGCTGGGGGTGCCGCTGTTTCAGGAACAGGCGATGCAGATTGCCATCGTCGGCGCGGGCTTTTCGCCGGATGAGGCGGACCGGTTGCGGCGGTCTTTGGCGACGTTCAAGAAGCATGGCTCGGTCAGTGAGTTTCACGACCGGTTCATCGGGGGGATGCTGGCCAAGGGCTATGACGAGGATTTCGCGCGGCGCTGCTTTGCCCAGATCGAGGGGTTCGGGAGTTATGGGTTCCCGGAAAGCCATGCCGCCAGTTTCGCGCTGCTGGTCTATGCCAGCGCTTGGATCAAGCGGCACCATCCGGGCATCTTTGCCTGCGCGCTGTTGAACTCCCAACCGATGGGGTTCTATGCCCCCGCCCAGATCGTGCGGGATGCGCGGGAGCATGGGGTCACGGTGCTGCCGCCCTGCATTCAGGCGAGTTTCTGGGACAACCGGATGGAATGGCTTACCCAAGCGGGTCAGGCACCGGAACTGGCGCTGCGGCTGGGGTTCCGGCAGATCCGGGGCATCCACGAGGAAGAGGCGCGCTGGATCACTGCGGCGCGGGGCAATGGCTACCTTGCGGTTCAAGATGTCTGGCGCCGCGCCGGGGTTGGCTCGGCCACGCTGACACGGCTGGCTGAGGCCGATGCTTTTGCCACCCTTGGCCTTTCCCGCCGCGATGCGCTGTGGGCCGCCGAGGCGATTGCGGGCGGGACCCCCCTGCCCCTGTTCGCGACCGATATGGAGGGCGAGGCGATCTCCGAACCCGCCGTCCAGTTCCGCGAGATGACCATGGGCGAAGCGGTGGTCGAGGATTACGTGTCCATGCGCCTGACGCTGCGCGCCCATCCGATGGCGCTTCTGCGCCCGGTGCTGGATGCGGCGTGAGGTCGCGCCGAGCCTCTGCTTCCGCTGGCCCCCAGTGCCGCGTCGGGCTAGTCTGCTGTCATGCTGCGCACCCTGATCCCTTTGCTTGCCCTGGCCTCACCCGCTTTGGCCCACCCGCATGTCTTCATTGACGCGAGCGTTACGGCCACAATCGACGATCAGAACCGGCTGACCGGGTTTCGTATCCGCTGGGACTATGACGACTATGTCTCGCTTATCCTTGCGACCGAAAAGAATGCAGACACGGATGGGGACGGCAGTCTGACGGAAAGCGAGTTGGCACCCTTGCAAGGGTTCGACATGGCCTGGTCAGACGATTTCGACTGCGACACCACGCTGTGGCAGGGTGATCAGGCGATTGCCTTGCAGAAGGGCCCGCTGGACTGGAAGACCGGCTGGCAGGATCTGCATCTGTGGTCCGAGCATGGTCGCCAGCCCATGTCTGCGGTCGACCTGACGCAAGGCCCGGTCACCTTCGTCATTCGCGACGTCACGGATTACACGGCCTATTCACTGACGACGGTCAGCCTGACCAAGGCTCCGCCCGGCTGCGTGATCGAGGTGTTGACGCCGGAAGAGGAGGCCGAAAGCTCAGGCTTTGGGGGTCTTCTAAGCATCCTGTTCTTCGCCGATGACGAACCCACCCCGGCGCAGATCACTGCCGAGCAGAAGGTCCGGATCAGCTGCGACGGCTGACGCCAGATGGCGAGATTGGCCTTCCCACGTGAGTTCGGACAGTCAAGATCGCCGGGAATGCCACGAGGGCGCTCCTCTTTCCCTGCGGCATTCTTCGTTTAGCACGGCACCGAATCCAGCCATCGCGTCTTCGCCTCCTCAAGTCGTTGGTTCTTGCCAGCAGAAAACCAAAAGCGCAGGCTGATCGCCGAACCTTGCCGACAAAGGAGCCCTGATGCGCAAGATGTTGCACTTGGTCGTTGTCGCCGCCTTGGCCCTGATCGGCTTGGGGGTCGGGCCGCTGGTCGCCGAGCCGAGACGGGTCGCGCTGATCATTGCAATTGAGGGATACGAGGCGCTGCGACCCTTGAAGACGCCGGTGCAGGATGCGCTGGCGATGGATGATCTGCTTGGCGATCTTGGCTTTGAGGTGACGCTGGAAATCGACCGGGACATGCGGCGACTGCGCGGCGCGGTCGAGGATTTCACCGAAGACGCGGCAGGGGCCGATCTTGCCCTCGTCTATTACGCAGGCCATGGCGTCGAGATTGCGGGGGAAAACCTGATTCTTCCGGTCGACGTTTCCGCCGAGGGGACCGAGGCGCTGAAGGCGGGTGCGCTGCCGCTAAACGAGCTGGCGGCAGCGCTGCGCGCGGTGGTTCCATCCGTGGTGGTGATCTTGGATGCCTGCCGCGAGGACCCTTTCGGTTCAGTGCCCGCCGCCGAGGCCGAGGCAGGCCGAGCAGCCCGAGGGGCCCGACCGCTGGACGCCAAGCTGCCGGACGGCGTGGCTGGCGGTTTCGCACGGGTTGGGCGCGCCGAGGGGATGATCTTTGCCTTTTCGACGGCCCCAGGCAAAGTGGCGTCGGATGGCCAAGGACAGCATTCGCCCTTTGCCGAGGCGCTGATCCGCCATCTGCCGGTGCCGGGGCGGTCGCTGCCGGACGCGCTGACGCTGATACAGCAGGATGTCTATGACCGCTCGGGAGGCTGGCAACTGCCCTATGTCGAAACAGCACTCCCCGAACTTGTCTTTCTGGCCGGCGAGCCGCCGCCGCCCGATGAACGTGACCGACTCTTGCTGGCGATGGCGGGGCTGACAGAGCAGGACCGCGCCCTTGTCGAAACCGTTGCCTCCCGCAATGGCATACCGCTGGCTCCGCTTTATGCCTCGTGGCTTGCCATGGACCCGGATGAGACGCCGGAGTGGAAAGAGGCCGACCTGGCGCGGGCGGCAGCGGACTATGTCGCCTTCAGGCGTGAGCGTGAGGGACTTTCACCGGCTCATCCCGAAGTCGAGGCCCTGTTGGCCGAGGCCTTTGCCGATATGGAGTTGGGCCTGCTGCAATCCGCGCGGGACAAGCTGGACAAGGCCAAGGACCTGAGCCGCACCACGGTGGAGCGCAGCCGCGACCGACTTGTCGCCGACATCGTAGCCGCAGCCGAGACCTATCTTCTGTCCTCGCATCTGGCCGAGCTGCAGGGGGATTTTGGCGCAGCGTATGATGATCTATTGGTGTGTCTGACGTCAGCGCCCATGGAACAGTTTTGCGTGATTGCGTAGCGGAGGGTTTGCGGCTCATCTTTACCCCAGTTGGAGTTGAAGATGATGAAGAAACCCGTGATGACGAAGGCGCCTGCCGAGCAGGTTGTGAAGGATATCCGG
>CANNIA010000051.1 GCA_947504705.1 Paracoccaceae bacterium | reverse complement strand
TGCGCTGGACGATGCCGTGCGTGAAGAAATCCTGACGCTCTTCCCAGAACTGCGGGTAGACGCGGATGGCTTTGCTTCGGCCCGGCTGTCACTGAAGGCGCATGAAGCAAAGGTCCTGCTCGCAAGCTGAGCGGGGTCCAGGCCGATTTGAAACCAGGGCCGGGCACCATCAGGTGGCCCGGCCCTGCCATTTCTGCCAGTCCTCTGGTGTGTCGATGTCGATAAGGGCGCGGTCGCCCGGAAGTGCCACTTTCAGCAAGCGGTCCGGATGCCGCATCAAAACCGTTCGCGCCCCAGCGTCCCCGGCCAACCGTAAGAGTTCGGGCCGGGACCAAGGCGGAAATCCAACGGGATGCCCAAGAGCGCCTGCCGGGCCGGTTGCCCGAAGGATATGGTTGGGAAAATCCTCCCAAGCCCTAAGCAAAAGGATAAGATCAGATGTCGTGATGTCTGGCATGTCACCCAGAACGACCAGGACCGAAGCAAGGTCGGGCAAGGTCGCAACGCCACGGGCAAGGCTTGCCCCCATTCCCCCCGCCGCATCGGCTAGCTGTATACACTGCACCGGCAGCCCGTGAAGAGCGGCCTGACGCAATGGGCGGTCCCTCAGAAGGGTGACAGTGACCGGAAGGCCGGTGCCTAGCGCTTGCTCTGCCACATGGGCCAAGAGAGGTCTTCCCGACAAGGGCAAAAGCAACTTGTCCGGGCCGCCCATCCGGGACGAGGCTCCGGCTGCGAGAATCAGGATATGCGGGGCCATTTCCGTTGATGCCATGAAAGAAGGGGGGCTGTCTGCCCCCCTCCGCCTGTCACTATGCCTCTTGAGTTTTGTCAGGCGCGCATCCGGCCGCCGTCGTCCCAGATCGGTGCCATGTGGACGCGGGCCTTGCGGCGCTGGCCAAGGATTTCGACCTCCAACTCCAGCCCGTCCTGCACGCGGTCGGCGGGGACAAAACACAGGGCCACGGATTTCCCGGTCCAGAAGCTGTAGCCTCCGCTGGTGCACCAGCCAACAACCTTGCCGTCCAGCCAGACCGGTTCCCAGGCGGACACGTCGGCGTCATCGACATCGATCACGATTGGCACCAGCTTGCGGCTTGGGCCGCTGGCCTTTTCCTTCATCGCGGCGGCCTTGCCGATCCAGTCGGCGGGCTTGTTCCACGAGATGAACTTGTCGAGGCCGGTTTCTGCGGGCGTGTAATCTGGGCTGAACTCGCGGCTCCAGCTGCCGAACCACTTGTCCAGACGCAAGCTCATCATCGCCCGCATCCCGAAGGGGCGGATGCCGAAGTCTTGCCCGGCGGCCCAAAGCGTATCCCAAAGCTGGCGCACCGACATATGGTCGCAGAAAATCTCAAAACCCAGGTCGGCGGTGTAGCTGACGCGCTGCACGATGCAGTTGGCCATGCCAACGGTCATTTTCCGCACGTCCATGAACTTGAAGGCTTCGGCGCTGACATCGGACCGGGTCACGCGGGCCAGAAGCTCACGCGATTTCGGGCCGGCGATGGTAAAGCCCGACCGGCTGTCCGAGATGTTTTCGACCGTCACCCCGTCCATCGGGTTCTGTTCGAACCAGCGGTAATGCCAGCCCTGCGCGCCATAGCTGGCGGTCAGCTGGAATTCGGTTTCCGACAGGCAGGACACGGTGAAGTCACCGATGATCTTGCCGGAATGGGCCAGCATCGGGGTCAGCGACAGGCGGCCCGGTTTTGGAATCCGGCCCGCCATGATCCGGTCAAGCCAGGCGCGGGCATTCTGACCCTTGACCAGATACTTGCCGAAGTTCTGCAACTCGTTGATGCCAACGCTTTCGCGGACGGCGTGGACTTCCTGTTTGGTCGCCTCCCAAGCGTTCGACCGCTTGAAGGTCGGCTGTTCGTAGAGGGGCTCACCCGGCAGGGCATAGTAGTTCGGCACTTCAAGCCCGTATTGCTGACCCCAAACAGCGCGCAAGCTCGTGTGGGTGTCATACATCGGTGTGGTGCGGAAGGGGCGGGCGGCCGGGCGTTCCTCGTTCGGGTAACCGACGCTGAAGCGCATCTGATAGTTTTCGATCACCTTCGGCACGGTATAGCCGGGGCTGGTCCAGGTGCCAAAGCGGCTGACGTCAAAGCCGCGCGGGTCGCGTTCAACCTCGCCGTGGATCATCCACTGGGCAAGGGCCAGACCCATGCCGCCGCCCTGGCTGAAGCCCGCCATGACCGCGCAGGCCGACCAATAGTTGCGCAGACCCTGCACCGGGCCGATCAGCGGATTGCCGTCGGGGGCAAAGGTGAAGGGCCCGTGGATCACGCGCTTGACGCCCGAGCGTTCCAGCACCGGAATGCGGCGATAGGCGAAGTTCACGCTGTCTTCGATCTTCTCGAACTGTTCGTTCAAGAGCTCATGTCCAAAGTTCCACGGCGTGCCGTCGACGGCCCAAGGCTCGCAGGGTTTTTCATAGAACCCGATGCACATGCCCCGGCCTTCTTGCCGCAGGTAGAATTCGCCGCCGGGGTCCATCACATGCGGGAATTCGCGGCCGGTCTTCAGGATGTCCATGATCTCGGGAATGTCGTCGGTCACGATATACTGGTGCGCCATCGGCAGAAGCGGGAGGTAGACCCCCGCCATCGCGCCGATTTCGCGGGCCCACAGGCCACCGGCGTTGACGAGATGCTCGCAGGTGACGGTGCCCTTTTCGGTCACCACATCCCAGCCGCCATCAGCGCGCTGGTTGGTTTCCAGGACGCGGTTGTGCAAGACAATGTCCGCCCCCGCCATCCGCGCCGCCTTGGCATAGGCGTGGGTGGTGCCCGAGGGGTCAAGGTGGCCGTCGAGAGGGTCATAGAGGCCACCAAGGATGCCATCCACATTGACCAGCCCATCAGTCAGCTTGCTGATTTCCGCCGGCGTCAGGATCTCGGTGTCCAGACCCATATAGCGGTGCTTGGCGCGTTCGGCCTTCAGTTGCTCGAACCGTTCTGTGTTGTCGGCAAGGGTCACGCCGCCCACATGATGCAGGCCACAGGACATGCCGGTGATCGCCTCAAGTTCCTTGTATAGGCGGATCGTATAGCCTTGCAGGGCGGCCATGTTGGTGTCGCCGTTGATCGTATGGAACCCGCCCGCGGCATGCCAGGTAGAGCCCGAGGTCAGTTCCGACCGCTCGATCAGCATGACATCGGACCAGCCAAGCTTGGTCAGGTGATAAAGAACCGAGCAGCCGACGACGCCGCCGCCAATCACCACAACACGCGCATGGGTTTTCATTGCAAGTCTCCCGCATTCCGAATTTCCTGCACCATGGCTGGGCAAGGCGGAAATGGCATTGGGATTTGCGACAAAAAATGTCGCAGTCGGGCGATGATGCCTGACTGCGGCTTGATCACTTCTCGGGGATCAGCCCCTTGGGCGCGAAACGCAGCACCACAAGCAGCACGACGCCAAGTGACAGAAGGCGCATCTGCGCGGCGCTGTCCTGAAGGTGGTCTTTCAGCCACCCGGCAGGCATTCCCGAAGTCACGATATCCATCGCCTGCGGACCCAGGAATTCGACGGCCAGATAAAGCCAGCCGATCAGCAGCCCGCCAAGGATCGAGCCCCAGTTGTTGCCCGAGCCGCCAACGATGACCATGACCCAGATCAGGAAGGTAAACCGAAGCGGCAGGTAGGAGGATGGGGTCAGTTGCCCTTCCATCGAGGTCATCATCGCCCCAGCAAGGCCAACGACGGCCGAACCGATGATGAAGATCTGCAAGTGGCGGAACTTCACGTCCTTGCCCATCGCGGCCGAGGAAATCTCGTTGTCGCGGATGGCACGGACGGTACGGCCCCAAGGGCTGTTCAGCGCGCGTTCGCAGCCCCAGACCAGCAGAAGGAGGATCAGGCCAAACATGCCCGCGTACAGAAGCTTGACCAGAATCGTCGACGCCGTCACCGGATCAAGGCCCAGGCTGGCGACGGGTTCAAGGAACGCAGGGTTCACCTGAAGATCAATTTCCAGCGGTACCGGCCAGGGGCGGGGCATGCCGGTCAGGTTCTTCACCCCCCGGTCAAGCCAATCCTCGTTGCGCATCACTGTCACGATGATTTCGGCAATGCCAAGGGTGGCGATGGCCAGATAATCCTCACGCAGGCCAAGGGCGATCTTGCCGATCACCCAGGCGCCTGCAGCGGCTAGAAGCGCGCCGACAGGCCAGGCGAACAGCGAGTTCAGCCCAAGCCCGCCGATGTTTCCTGCTTGGGCAGGGTTGTTCGCCTCGGTCGCGATGACGCCTGCGTCAAGGATGGAGCGGTAGATGAAGAAGGCCACGACCAAATAGGCGGCAAGCGCCAGCGAACGGGTCGAGCCGGGCTTGAGCTGGCGATAGAGCCAGACCGCCAGGGCGATGACGAGGCCGGCGAAGACCAGCGCGCCAAAGATACGGGGACCTCCTGCAGCCCAGCCATCGGGCACGGGTTTTGACGAGACCAGCACGACGGCAAGCCCACCCAATGCGACCGAGCCGACGATCCCGGTCGAGAACAACCCGGCATAGCCCCATTGGATGTTCACCCCGATCGCCATGATGCAGGACAACAGCGCAAGGTTCAGGATGTTCAACGACAGGTTCCAGCTTTGGAAATACCCCGTCAGGATGAACAGCAAGGCGACGCCGGCGAAGAGAATAAGGTTGCGCTGAGCGGCCATGTCATTTGCCTCCGAAAATGCCCTGCGGGCGGAAGAGGAGCACGATGATCAGGATGCCGAAACTGACGGCGACCTTGTAGTCGGTTGAAAGCGCCTGATAAAGCCCGTCGCCCAGCCAATCAGGCGGTGCCAGATAGCCCAGAATTTTCTTCCAGGCGCTGGTCACGATGAGTTCCGAGAAGGCGACGATGAAGCTCCCGACAATCGCCCCCACGGGGGACCCAAGGCCACCAACGATGGCTGCCGCGAACATCGGCATCAGCAGGCTGAAATAGACGATCCCGCGATAGGATTTGTCCAAGCCGTAAAGCGTGCCCGCGATGCAGGCGAGCGCCCCGGCAATGATCCAGGTGATCATCACGACACGCTCGGGGTTAATGCCGGACAAAAGTGCCAGATCCTCGTTGTCGGAATAGGCGCGCATCGACTTGCCGGTGCGGGTTTTCTGCAGGAACCAGAACAGAAGCGCACAGCAGATCAAGGCCGCCATCACCGAAATCGCCGCCGTGCCCTTGATTGCCAAAGGCTCGGCCAGGCCGGTCCAGGTCTTGAAGTCCTGCGGGCTCAGCCACATCCGCGCGCCGTCGCCGAAGTTGATCTCTTGCGTGCCGATGATCATGCGGACCAGCCCGTTCATCACGAACATGACGCCGGTCGAGACGATGACGACGATGATCGGCTTGGCCTTTTGGTTTCGGTAAAACCTATAGACCACCCGGTCGGTCGCCAGCATCATCGCAATCGTGGCCAGAATGCCGAAGGGCAGGGCCAGAAGGGCGGTTGGCAGGGGCCCCGCCGTGATGCCCATCGACTGGAACCACCAGGTGAACAGGATCACAAAGGCCGTGCCAAAGGCCATCGTGTCGCCATGGGCGAAGTTCGAAAACCGAAGCACCGAGAAGATCAGCGTCAGCCCCAGCGCGCCAAGTGCAAGCTGGCTGCCATAGGCAAGGCCCGGTATCACAATGAAGTTCAGAAAGGCCACGAGGGCGTTGAGGGTATCCATGTCTCAGCCCCCCAGGAAGGATTTGCGGACATCGGGGTCAGCAAGCAGCGCCTTGCCGGTGTCGGTATAGCGGTTCTTGCCCTGCACCAGGACATAGCCCTTGTCGGCAATCTCCAGCGCCTGACGGGCGTTCTGTTCCACCATCAGGATCGAAATGCCGGAGCGGGCGATTTCAATGATGCGGTCGAAAAGTTCGTCCATCACGATGGGGCTGACGCCTGCAGTCGGTTCGTCCAGCATCAGGACGCGTGGCTTGGTCATCAGCGCCCGGCCCACGGCCACTTGCTGGCGCTGACCGCCCGAAAGCTCGCCCGCCTTTTGATAGCGTTTCTGACGCAGGATCGGGAACAGATCGTAAATCTGCTCCATCGTTTCTTGGATCTCGGCGTCGTCCCGGATGAAGGCACCCATTTCCAGGTTTTCCTCGACGGTCATGCCGGTAAAGATGTTGTGGGTCTGCGGCACGAAGCCCATGCCTTTGCGCACCCGGGCTTGCGGCGACAGTTGCGTGATATCCTCACCGTTCAGCCGGACCGAGCCTTGGCGCAGTTTCAGCATGCCGAAGACAGCCTTCATGCCGGTGGATTTGCCCGCGCCATTGGGGCCGACGATGACCGCAATCTCGCCCGGCTCGACGGCAAGCGTGCAGGAATGCAGGATATCGACCGGACCATAGCCGCCGGTCATGTTCTCGCCGATCAGAAACGGCTCAGCCATGCGCGGCTTCCTCCTTGATCTTGTTCTTCAGGCCACGGCCCAGATAGGCCTCGATCACGCGTTCGTCGTTCTTGACCTGATCGACGGTGCCCTCGGCCAGAACCTTGCCCTCGGCCATGCAGATGACCGGATCGCAAAGCTTGCCGATGAAATCCATGTCATGCTCGATCACGCAGAAGGTATAGCCGCGTTCCTTGTTCAGACGCACGATGGCATCGCCGATGGTGTTCAAAAGCGTGCGGTTCACGCCGGCACCAACCTCGTCCAGAAAGACGATCTTGGCGTCGACCATCATCGTGCGGCCCAATTCCACCAGCTTCTTTTGCCCGCCCGAGATCATCCCGGCCTTTTGGTCGGCAATGTGGCTGATGGTCAGAAACTCCAGCACTTCATCGGCCTTGGCGCGGATACGTTCTTCTTCGGCAGCAACCTCGCCACGCGAGAAGAGGGCGTTCCACAGTTTCTCGCCCGATTGACGCGGCGGAACCATCATCAGGTTCTCACGCACGGTCATCGAGCCGAATTCATGGGCGATCTGAAAGGTGCGCAGCAGGCCCTTGTCGAAAAGCTTGTGCGGCGGCAGGCCGGTGATATCTTCACCGTCCATGAACACCTGACCGCTGGTGGGCTGGTAGCGCCCGGCGATTACGTTGAACAGAGTGGTCTTGCCCGCACCATTCGGCCCGATCAGCCCGGTGATCGAGCCGGTCCTGATTTCAAGCGAAGCACCATCAACGGCGTGAAAGCCGCCGAAATGCTTGTGCAGCTTCTCGACCCTGATCATGTTTCCCCCCGTCGTAGTCCGGTTTTCTTGGCCCACCCTCTGTCCCGTTTTCCGGGCGGGGGGCCTTGTCTTATGCCACGGCCCGGGCAAGACCCGGGCCGTGAAGGTTCAGTAAACCCTGTTCAGGATCAACGGAAGGTGACGGTTTCGTAGATGCCGCCTTTGACTTCGAACTGCTTGTAGCGGCCAGCCGATTCGCCCGGTCCGATCAGCGTCACGCCCGAAGCGCCGTCATAGTCGATGGCGGTGCCAGCAGCGATCAGCTCAAGTGCTTTGCCAAGCTCGCCCGGAAGGATCTTGACGCCCGAACCATCAGCAGGCCCGTTGGCGACTTCCAGGATCTTTTCCTTGTAGACGTTCGAGTCGGTCGAGCCCGAAGCTTCCATCGCCAGCATGATCAGCGCAGCTGCGTCATAGCTTTCCGGAGTGTAGGGCGAGGTTGCGTCGAAAGCCGGATCGTTGGCTTTGCCCATTTCAATCAGAACCGCAGCGCCAGCGCTGTCGGACTGGGCAACCTGGCCGTACGAGCCGTCAAGAGCCGGTCCGATAGCAGCCGGAAGCGAGTCGCCGACCATGCCGCCGGGCAGACCGAACTGGGTGAAGGCGCCGGTGTCGAGCGAGGCCTGGATGATGCCTTTGCCGCCCTGGTCGAGGTAGCCCGCAACGACCAGAAGGTCGCCGCCAGCAGCAGCCAGAGCCGCGACTTCAGCCGAATAGTCAGCCTTGCCGTCGTCATGCGCTGCGTTGATCGTCACCACACCACCCTTGGCGGTGAAGGCATTGGCGATCGATTCAGCCAGACCCTTGCCGTAGTCCGAGTTCGAATAGGTCAGCGCGATCGACTTCACGCCCTTTTCGACCAGGATGTCGGCCATGACTTCGCCTTCGCGTGCGTCCGAAGGCGCGGTGCGGAAGAAGAGGCCATTGTCCGGGTCCGTGGTAAGCGCCGGCGAGGTCGCCGAGGGCGAGACCATCACGATGCCGTTCGGCATGGCGACGTTGGTCAGCATTGCACGGGTAACACCCGAGCAGTCGCCGCCGATGATGCCCTTGACGCCTTCTGCAGTGATGGCGCGCTCGGTGGCGGCCGTGGCTGCTGCTGCGTCGGTGCAGGTATCGTCGCCGCGAACCGAAATGTAGGTATTAGCAGCCTTGCCCGAAGCATTCACTTCGGCCATGGCGGCTTCAGCAGCGTTTGCCATGTGACCGGTCAGCGATTCGATCGGGCCGGTAAAGCCGATCAGGATGCCGAGTTTGACGTCTTCGGCGAAAGCAGCACCGGACATCAGCGCGCAGGCCGAGGCGGCCAGCAGTAGTTTCTTCATTGGTTGTCTCTCCCATGTTGGATCAAGATCCTGCCCTGAACCTAGTTTGGCGCTTTCGAAAAGGAAAGAACAACCTTGCGGTCCGGTGCGGCACTTGATGCTTAACGGGTAATCGAGCTTTCCCTTAATTTCAAGCTTAAAAGAAATACCCGAATTAACTGCATGGCCGGTGCCAAGTCGAATGGCGAAACCGGTCCTCCGGGTCGTAAACCGGTCTGTACATGCCGAACCTGCGTTGGTCTTCAGATCGACAGCCTCGCCACCGGCAGGCTTGGAATACCCTGTGAGCCACGCTCGCGGTACGGGGTGGTGTTATAGTGGCTGCGATAGCATTTTGAAAAATGCGACGGGCTGGCAAAACCGCAAGCCAGCGCCACGTTGATCACGCTCATGTCAGTCTGCATCAGAAGGTTGCGCGCCTTTTGCAACCGCAGCTCCATGTAATAGCCCTTGGGCGAGCGGTTCAGATAGCGGCGGAACAACCTCTCCAACTGCCGGGTCGACATGCCGACTTCCTCGGCAAGATCGGCGGGCGACATCGGGTCTTCGATGTTGCCCTCCATCATCTGGATGACCTGGCTGAGTTTAGGGTGCCGCACGCCGATGCGCGTGGGGATCGAAAGTCGCTGGGTGTCCTGATCCGTCCTGATCGTGGAATAGATCATCTGGTCGGCCACGGTATTGGCCAGATCCTCGCCATGGTCGGCGGCGATCACTTTCAGCATCAGGTCGATCGAGGATATCCCGCCCGCCGTGGTCCAGCGGTTGCCGTCCATCACATAGACGGATTTCGTGAGCTTTACCTCGCTGAACTCCTCGGCAAAGCCGTCCTGGTTTTCCCAGTGGATCGTAGCCTTCTTGCCCTCAAGCAAGCCAGCCTTGGCCAGACTGTGCGCCCCGGTGCAAAGCCCGCCGATGGTCAAGCCGCGCCGGGCCTCGCGACGCAGCCAGTTCAGCACGGGCTTGGTCGTCATCCGCTGAATGTCCAGACCGCCGCAGACAAGAATCGTGTCCTCGCGGTCAAGCTCATCAAGCCCGATATCAAGCCGGAATGTCGCGCCGTTCGAGCAGGTCTTTTCCGGTCCCTCACCACAAAGCCGCCACGTGTACAGCGCCTCGCCCGCAGCGCGGTTGGCGATCCGCAAGGGTTCGATTGCGCCGGCAAAGTTGACCATCGTGAACTTGTCCAACAGCAGGAATACGAACCGGCGGGGGCCGGCACGCTTTTCTGTCTGGATGGCTTTTCGCGGCGCGAGCGTCATGTCTGCGACCTGTTATGTCGTTTGCGTGCCAAGGAACCGCAAATTTGACCGCTCCGCAAGGGCTGAAACCACCAGTTTTCGCCCAATCGCCCTTTGCAAAGGCGGAAACTGGGGCGTATATCGCGCCCTGATTGACGCAGGACCGGAGAAGCAGGATGACCAAGGGATGGACAAAGGCGGCATGGCGCGCAAAACCGCGGGTCCAGATGCCGGATTATCCCGATCAGGGCGCTTTGTCGTCGGCCGAGGCGCAGCTGGCGAAATACCCGCCGCTGGTCTTTGCCGGTGAAGCGCGGACGCTGAAAAAGCAGCTCGCCTTGGCGGCTGAGGGCAAGGCGTTCCTTCTGCAGGGGGGTGACTGCGCCGAAAGCTTTGCTGAATTCAGCGCTGACAACATCCGCGACACGTTCCGGGTGATGCTGCAGATGGCGGTTGTCCTGACCTATGCCGCCAAAGTGCCGGTGATCAAGGTTGGCCGGATGGCAGGCCAGTTCGCCAAGCCGCGTTCTGCCCCGACCGAAGTGATCGACGGCGTCGAATACCCGTCCTACCGCGGCGACATCATCAACGGTTTTGACGCCACACCCGAGGCGCGGATTCCCGATCCGAACCGGATGTTGCAGGCCTATACTCAGGCCGCCGCGTCGTTGAACCTTCTGCGCGCCTTCTCGACCGGCGGTTTTGCTGACATTCACCGTGTCCATTCGTGGACTCTTGGCTTTGCCGAACACGACAAGGCCGAACGCTACCGCGAAATGGCCAACCGTATTTCCGACGCGCTTGACTTCATGAACGCAGCTGGCGTGAACAGCGACACCGCCAACGAACTGGCGCGCGTTGATTTCTACACCAGCCACGAAGCCCTGCTGCTGGAATATGAAGAGGCGCTCTGCCGCGTCGATTCCATCACTGGTCAGAACGTCGCTGGCTCCGGTCACATGATCTGGATCGGCGACCGTACCCGCCAGCCCGACGGTGCCCATGTCGAATTCGCCCGTGGCGTGCTGAACCCGATTGGGCTCAAGTGCGGCCCGACGACAACTGCGGAAGACCTGAAGGTCCTGATGGCCAAGCTGAACCCGGAAAACGAACCGGGCCGCCTGACCCTGATTGCCCGCTTTGGCGCGGGCAAGGTTGGCGATCATCTGCCGCGCCTGATCAAGACCGTGCAATCCGAAGGCGCCAAGGTCACCTGGTCTTGCGACCCGATGCACGGCAACACGATCAAGTCGCCCTCGGGCTACAAGACCCGTCCGTTCGATTCGGTCCTGCGCGAAGTCCGCGAATTCTTCTCGATCCACAAGGCCGAAGGCACCGTCCCCGGCGGCGTGCATTTCGAGATGACGGGCAAGGACGTGACCGAATGCACGGGCGGCCTGCGGGCGGTGTCGGATGAAAACCTCGCCGACCGCTACCACACCGCCTGCGACCCGCGCCTGAACGCCAGCCAATCGCTGGAACTGGCGTTTCTGGTGGCGGAAGAGCTATCCTCGCAACGTGAGGCCGCCCGGCGCATCGCACTCTGACGGGTTGGATAGTCCTTGGCGAAATTCGGAAGGGCGGCGGGAGTGACCTCGCCGCCTTTTCATTACGCGGAATGCACCAGCGTCAGATGACCGTGCTGCCGCAAGGGGACAGCCGTTTCTTCGGGCGCAAAGGCCGGGTAGATCACTGCCGGCTTTGTCAGCACGACCCGCTCCTCTCGCCGCGACAACACCTGCAGCTTGCAGCGGCTCCGCTCGTGATCCCCAAAGCTGAGCGCACCCAGAACCATTGTGGTCTCGGTCTCATCGCTCAAGGGCAAAAGCAGCAGCCTTGCGATGGCCTTGCCCGCCTGACCCCGGTCCGACCCAAGGTCGAACTTGGCCAGCACCGGTTCGGCGAACACCCGCTCCAAGCTTTGCGCCAAAAGCGGGCGCGAGTCGGCGGCGAACAGGCACGACAACGGCAGACCGCGCAAATCGGTTCCGGCGAAATCCACAAGGGCCGAGCCTGCCGCCCGAATCTGCGCCAAGCCGTGCCCGATCCGTTCCGCAAGGAAGACCCGGCCAAGCATGCCGGACAGACCGCGAGGGTCCAGCGTTGACCGCCCCGGCAAGGCTCCATCCCGGCGCAAGCCCTCCCAGTAGGCGCGAACCTGGGCCAAACCATCGAACACCGGCGGGGACGGGGCAGCCTGACGCGGACGAAACCGGTCGAGGAAGGTCAGGGTCATCACCGTTTCTCCTTGAATGCCGCGCCCCTTGCGCCATGAAAGGAAAATACTCCGGATCGAGCAGATTCGGTTGAAAATCTAATCAAATGGTAAATACCGCGCCCCGACGGGCCTGAAAGGACCGCATGATCTCGATGACAGGCTTTGCCGCAAGGCGGGGGGCGGGCTTGGGCTATGTTTGGGTCTGGGACCTGCGCTCTGTGAACGGCAAGGGACTGGACCTGCGCCTCCGTGTGCCCGACTGGATCGACGGGTTGGAGGCGGCGGTCCGGGCCGATCTGCAAAAGGCCGTGGCTCGGGGCAGTGTCAGCCTGACGCTAAAGGTCGCCCAAGACGAAGGCCGCGATGACACCGCTTTTCGGCTGAACGAGACGAGCCTCGCCGCCGCCCTTGCCGCGATTGGCCGGATCGAAGCGACGGCGATGGACAAGGGCGTCACCCTGCGCCAGCCGACCTCAGTCGATGTGCTGACCCTGCGGGGAGTGATCGACGCCACCCAGCAAGAAACGGACACTTCACCCCTGCGTCAGGCCGTACTGGTTGACCTTCCGGACTTGCTTGCCGACTTCACCGCTATGCGCGCAAAGGAGGGCGCAGCCTTGGCCACGATCCTCGGCGGCCAGATCGACAAGATCGCCGAACTGACCGATGCTGCACGGGCCGAAGTCCAGACCCGCGCCGACAGCCAAGCCGACACCTTGCGCCAAGCTGTCGCCAAAATCCTTGGCGCGACCGAGGCGGTCGATCCGGCGCGTCTGGCACAGGAACTGGCGATATTGACCGTGAAGACCGATGTGACCGAAGAGCTTGACCGCCTTGCCGCCCATGTCGCTGCCGCCCGCGCCCATCTGACTGATGGGGCAGGCGTGGGCCGCAAGTTGGACTTCCTGATGCAGGAATTCATGCGTGAGGCGAATACGCTTTGCTCCAAGGCTCAATCCCTTGCCCTGACGCGCATCGGCCTTGACCTGAAAACCGTGATCGATCAGATGCGCGAACAGGTCCAGAATGTGGAATAACCGATGACTCGCCGCGGCCTTCTTCTGATCCTCTCCTCGCCCTCGGGCGCTGGCAAATCGACGCTGTCCCGGATGCTGATGGACTGGGACCCGACGATGCGGTTTTCCGTCTCGGCCACCACCCGCGCGCCGCGCCCCGGCGAAGAGGATGGCCGCGAATACTATTTCCGCAGCCGCGCCGATTTTGAGGCGATGGTCAAAGCAGGCGACATGCTGGAACATGCCGAGGTCTTCGGAAACCTCTACGGCAGCCCCCGTGGCCCGGTCGAGGCGGCAATGAAGGCCGGAATCGACACCGTCTTCGACATCGACTGGCAGGGTGGCCAGCAGGTGAAGCAGGCGATGCGCGACGATGTCGTGTCGATCTTCATCCTGCCGCCCTCCATCGCCGAACTTGACCGGCGGTTGCGCAGCCGGGGGCAGGACAGCGACGAAGTGATCGCGGGTCGGATGGCGAAAAGCCGTGACGAGATCAGCCATTGGGCCGAATATGACTATGTCTTGGTCAACGACGATCTGGAGCAGTGCTTTGACCGGCTGAAGTCGATCCTGATCGCCGAACGACTGCAACGCGAACGTCAACCGGGGCTATCCGCCTTTGCGCGCGGCCTGAACCAGGAGTTTGAAGCCCGATGATCTATACGCTTGACGGCATCGCGCCGGAAATCGCGGCCTCGGCCTGGGTCGCCCCTGACGCCAATGTCATCGGCAAGATCGTGCTGGAAAGTGACGTGTCGATCTGGTTCGGCGCCACCCTTCGCGGGGATAATGAAGAAATCCGCGTCGGGCGCGGCTCGAACGTGCAGGAAAACTGCGTATTGCACACCGACATCGGCTTTCCCCTGATCATCGGCGCGGATTGCACCATCGGGCACAAGGCCATGCTGCACGGCTGCATCATCGGCGAGGGCAGCCTGATCGGCATGGGGGCCACGGTGCTGAACGGGGCCAGGATCGGCAAGGGCTGCCTGATCGGGGCCGGGGCGCTGATCACCGAGGGGAAGGATATCCCCGACGGCAGTCTTGTCATGGGCGCGCCGGGCCGAATTGTGCGGCAGATGAACGAAGCGAGCATCGCCCGACTGCTGGCCTCGGCCGCCGGATACCGTTCCAACGCCCGCCGCTTTGCCGCCGGGCTGCAGGCCCTATGACGGGCTCAGCTTTCGATGACCATCTCGACAGTAATCCCCTTGCGGGCCGCATGACTGCGAAGTTCGCGCAGAACGATGGCCCGGTTCGGCAACAGCGGGGCCACGACCCGCACCATCCCGCGATAGCCTGCGGCACCGATCTGGTCGATCAATTCAAGCGCGTCAAAGTCCTGACAATACAAGGGCGCGACCACAAGCTCGAGACTTGGAACAGGTGGGAAATGTTTGTGAAGGTCATCAAACCTGATCGACAGCGCTTCGCCAAGTCGCGCGTGACGCTCGGCGATCTCTGCCGTCGGCATTCCGACCACAAGGCATCTTACCGAAGCAGACATGATCCGCCCTTCGCCCCCGTTCCAAATGACCTGCCAGCTTAAAGCCGTTGAGACCGATGGAGGCGCAATTGCATTATCATATATATGTTTGGACGAAATCTCAATCAATCCGGACGAATTCCGTTCACTTGATCGGATCTGGTAAACAGATCGCCGCAACCGAGGCTTTCCAGAATGAATAGCGAGCGCATTCAATCCTTTCTGCAAGGCGTGCCGATGCCTGCGATGATGATCGAGGGCGGGACGAGCATTCTGGCCTGCAACGATCTTGCCTTCGGGCTTTTTGGTGAAGGGATCCAGGGCCGTAACCCGGCCGTGGCGGTTCGGGCTCCAGCTGTCCATGCCGCGATTGAAGAGATCGCACGGATGGGCGGGGTGCAGCAGGTCAGGATGACACTGCGCCGGGAGGGCCAGGAAGACGTGTTCGAGGTCACCGTCTCGTCCCAGGGTGGGGGGCTGGTGCTTTGCGTGTTCCGGGATGTCAGTGAGGAAGAGAAAATCGGGGCGATGCGGCGGGATTTCGTGGCGAACGTGTCCCACGAACTGCGCACCCCCCTGACCGCGTTGATGGGGTTCATCGAGACTTTGAAACACGCAGCCAAGGACGACCCGAAGGCCCGCGAGATGTTCCTTGGGATCATGGAGACCGAGGCGGGGCGGATGAACCGGCTGGTGCGCGATCTTCTCCAGCTTTCCCAGGTCGAGGCGAACGAGAGGATCCGGCCGCGCGATCAGGTGGAGGTTCGGGGGCTGCTGGAACGGGTGATCGGGTCGCTTCGTGGGGTGGCGGAGAAGACGGGGGATCGGGTTGATCTGACGGGCGATCCGGTGATGGTGCCGGGGGATCATGATCAACTGGTGCAGGTCTTCACCAACCTGATCGAGAACGCGCTGAAATACGGGGCGGCGGGGCAGGTGGTGCGGGTTTCGCTGACCCCGGAGGAGACGGTGCGGGGGCCGGCGGTGCGGGTCGAGGTCGCGGATCAGGGGGAGGGGATCGATCCGGTCCACCTGCCGCGGCTGACGGAGAGGTTCTACCGGGTCGATTCTCACCGGTCGCGGGAGATGGGGGGGACGGGGCTGGGGCTGGCCATCGTGAAACACATCATCGGGCGGCACCGGGGGTGGCTGCGGGTGGAGTCGGTGGTGGGTGAGGGGAGCCGGTTTTCGGTGGTGCTTCCCCTTGGGTGATCTCGGGGGCCGCAAAAGTGTCCACGGTGGACAGAATCGAGTTTTTGTAGGGATTTCCGTGGGTTATGCGTGGACGTTAGGGGTTTATTAACCGGGTGGTTAATGGGGGGTGAAGGGGCGTAGGGCGGGGCGTGCCCCGCCATTTGGCGCGTCGTTATAGAGGAAGAGTTGGGGCACGCCCCGACCTACGAAGCCGCCGACCCGAAGCATCGGCATCGCGGCGGTGCTGGTGCAGGCGAAGGACGAGGCCGCAAAGGCCTGGTATCTGCGACAGGCGGAGTTCATGGCCTTCCCGGAGGTCGGGAGGGTGCTGTGGCTGCCGGTGGAGACGGTGGTGGGTGGTGCGTGAAATCACGCACGCTACGGCGCTATTTCTTGAGTAAGCCTCCAAAGACCTTTTCAATGGATTCGGCCTTCTTTCGCGCGACATCCTTTTTAAACTGCGACAATAAGCGCGCAGCCATCGCTTTCGACCACTTGCTGCTCTTCAAGTCGCTTTTGTAATCAAAATGATCGTCGTCATCCGATGAAATTTCCGCGTTAAGATCGTTTGCGGCCAAGATCGCAAGCTCGGTGAACGCTGACGTGAAGGCGCCAATCTTATTGTTGGATACCACGAGGTCAAGGCTAGCCATGACCTTTGCCCCAACAGGGTCATCCTTAATTATTCGCGAGACAGAGTATGCAAGAAAGTATCGTGTCAAGGTGTAGTGCGCAAAGGACTTGTTGTCCAATTGATCCAAGGCGTCATTAATCCCTTGAAACGCGTCCCACAGCGCGACAACCCGTGCGCCCGTAACACCCGGTCGCCCGAAGATATCTGAATGAAGCTCGTCCATCACCTTGTACTTCTGGTGGCAACTCGACGGTTGCTCAAGATCGATTGCCAGCAAAACAAGGCCGGCATTTTCATTCGGGATTATCTTCTTGCCTTTGTTGTTCTCACCCTGCTTAATCTCGTATGCGATCTTGTTCGAACTGACCAAATCTACCTCTGCTTTAACCGACATTCCCCAAGTGGACTTCCGTGTGTCGTCAAGATCGCCTGATTTTGCCGGTTAAACAAGCATTTTTGGCCCTGAGCGGTGTCTGTCGTCGCCCAAACGCTTGGAGCTCGGCGGATCATGCTGTGAACCCGCAGCATCCTGGCCCGGCAGCGTCGTTTTTCAGCGCGGTGGGCAGACCTGTCGAGCCTCTTTCGTTGAGTTTTGGCCCAGATCGCGGTCACGCGCACAGCGGTGGCGCTCGCAATCGACGGATCGCGGCGAGGATGGCGCGTACAATCGGGCCGGTGACGGCCACCTCGGCCAGTTGGAAGGTGATGGCGCGGGCGTGACGGACGACGCGGGCACCGATCTTGATCAGTTTGAGTTGCAGGCTGGTCAGCGACCATTGGGCCATTTCCTCGGGCAGTTCGATACAGCGCAGGAATGTGGCCAGGTTGTAGGCCAGCGCGTGCAGTTGCAGGCGCACCTCATTGTCGCGGAACTTCCGGCATGACAGCCGTGTCCAGTGGAAGGCATATTTGCCTTCCTTGATATGCTGCTCGGCGGTGCCGCGCTGGTTGTAGAACCTCACCACCCAGTCCGGCTCCATCGGCAGGTTGGTGACGATGAAGCCGATCTTAGGAAACAGCTCGCCCGGGTGCCATTCGATCTTGGCGATAACACGGCGTTCCTTGCCCCAGGACGCCGCCTGATAGTGGAAATCCTCGAAGAACCGTTTGACCTTGGTCAGCGAAGGTCGCCCCACGGGCCGCGTCAGCCGATGCGCGATCTTCTCGCGCAAGACGTTGTTGGCAGGTAGCCGGATGGCGTAGAAGTAGCCTGCCTCTTCCAGACGTTCGTAGATCGCGGGGATCGCATAGGCTGCGTCCGCCCGGAAGAACCGGCCCCCAAGGTCGCGGTCGGCGTAGCGGGCGATGACAGGATCAAGGACGTCCCGCCAGCCGTCGGCGCTGTGGACGTTACCGTTGCGCAGGGCGCAGCGTTCCAGCATG
>CANNIA010000050.1 GCA_947504705.1 Paracoccaceae bacterium | reverse complement strand
GTTGATCACGGCGGGCTGGGGTACGGGTTCAAGTGGAACATGGGCTGGATGAACGACACCCTGTCCTACATGGGCCGCGACCCGATCCATCGGAAGTATCATCACAACCTGATGACGATGGGCCTGACCTATGCCTGGACGGAAAACTACATCCTGCCGATCAGCCATGACGAGGTCGTGCATGGCAAAGGCAGCATGCTGACCCGGATGCCGGGGCCTGCGGACCAGAAGTTCGGCAACCTGCGGGCCTATTACGGCTTCATGTGGGCGCATCCGGGCAAGAAGCTTCTGTTCATGGGGCAGGAATTTGCCCAAGGGGCCGAGTGGAACCACAACATGAGCCTAGACTGGCATCAGCTTGATATTGCAGAGCATAAGGGCATTCAGCGTCTGGTGCGCGACCTGAACCGCATCTACCGCGCAACCCCTTCGCTGCATGTAAACGACTGCCGCCCCGAGGGGTTCGAATGGTTGGAGTGGAATGATCCCGACGCGGGTGTTTTTGCTTGGGTCCGCAAGGGCCGCGAAGGTGACAAGCCGGTGGTGGCGGTGGTGAACATGACCCCCGTTCAGCGCCGCTATCGCCTTGGGCTGCCGCAGGCGGGTCAATGGCGCGAGGTGTTGAACACCGATGCCGAGGCCTATGGTGGGGGCAACCGGGGCAACCTTGGCGGAGTGACCACCGACAAGACGCCTTGGCATGGGCAAACTCAATCGGCAGAACTGACCCTGCCGCCGCTGACCGCGATCTATCTGCAACAGGAATGAAATCGGCGGGTAAACCGCCAAAGGGGAGGAACGTCGATGGAAGCAAGACCGAACCAGCGCCTGTCAAGCCAAGCCATGGCCTTTGTCCTAGCCGGAGGGCGGGGCAGCAGGTTGAAGGAACTGACCGACCGGCGCGCGAAACCGGCGGTCTATTTCGGCGGCAAGACCCGGATCATCGACTTTGCCCTGTCGAACGCGTTGAACTCTGGCATCAGGAAGATGGCGATTGCGACGCAGTACAAGGCGCATAGCCTGATCCGTCACATCCAGCGCGGCTGGGGCTTTTTCCGGGCGGAACGGAACGAGTATCTGGATATCCTGCCCGCCAGCCAGCGCATGGACGAGGTGAACTGGTATCGCGGCACTGCCGATGCCATCGCCCAGAACATCGACATCGTTGACAGCTACGGGATCAAATACGTCGTCGTTCTGGCTGGCGACCATATCTACAAGATGGATTACGAGATCATGCTGCGCCAGCACGTCGATGCTGGGGCCGATGTCACCATCGGTTGCCTGACGGTGCCGCGTGCGGAAGCCAGCGCCTTTGGCGTGATGGCGGTCGACAAGACGATGCGGATCACGGATTTTCTGGAAAAGCCCAAGGATCCGCCCGCCATGCCGGGAAGCCCGGACGAGGCGCTCGCTTCGATGGGCATATATGTCTTCGACTGGGCCTTCCTGCGCGACCTTCTGATCAAGGACATGCAGGACGACACTTCCAGCCATGACTTCGGCTTCGATCTGATCCCGCATATCGTGAAGAACGGGAAGGCCGTGGCGCACAAGTTTTCCGACAGTTGCGTGACCAGCGGGTTGGAGACCGAGCCCTATTGGCGCGATGTGGGGACGATCGACGCCTTCTGGCAGGCCAATATCGATCTGACGGATTTCATCCCCAAGCTGGATATCTACGACAGTTCCTGGCCGATCTGGACCTATGCCGAGATTCTGCCGCCCGCAAAGTTCATCCATAACGAGGACGGTCGGCGCGGGATGGCGGTGTCCTCGCTGGTGTCGGGCGATTGCATCGTTTCGGGGTCCGAGGTGCGGAATTCGCTGCTGTTCACCGGGGTCAGGACGCACAGCTTCTCATCCCTCGAATATGTCGTGGCGCTGCCGCAGGTGATTGTAAACCGCAAGGCAGACCTGAAGAACTGTGTCATCGACCGGGGGGTGATCATTCCCGAAGGGCTGGTCGTGGGGCAGGACGCGTTGGAGGATGCCAAGTGGTTCCGCCGAACCGATGCCGGGATCGTGCTGATCACGCAAGATATGATCAACGCCCGGGCGCGGGCACTCGGCTGAGGGGCTGGACCGTGACCATCGGGCGGGCTACCCCGGCGGCGGAAACAGGAAGGACAGGGTGATGGGCGGTCGGGTTCTGTCAGTTGCTTCGGAATGCGTGCCGCTGGTCAAGACCGGTGGCCTTGCCGATGTCGTGGGCGCATTGCCGGGGGCCTTGGCGGGAAAAGGCTGGGAGATGCGGGTGCTGCTGCCCGCTTATCGCAGCTTGCGCGCGCAGGCGGCTGGGTGGCCGGTGGTCTTTGAAGAGCCCGATCTTTGGGGCGGGACGGGCCGTGTGCTGGCGGGCAAGGTGGCGGGGCTTTCGGTGCTGCTTCTGGACGCCCCGCATTTGTATGACCGCGAGGGTGGCCCCTATTCCTCTCCGGTCGGAGAGCACCCAGACAATGCTATCCGCTTTGCCGCCCTGTCTTGGGTTGCTGCCCGCATCGCCCGGGAGGGGCTGGCGGACTGGAAACCCGATGTCCTGCATGCGCATGACTGGCAGGCGGGGCTGGCCCCTGCCTATCTGGCCTATCACGGCGCGGGTGGGGTCAAGTCGGTTCTGACCATCCATAACATCGCCTTTCAGGGCTGGGCCCCGGCCCACATGCTGGGCATCCTGCGGTTGCCGGCCCATGCCTTCCACAGCGAGGCCTTGGAATACTATGGCGGGATTTCCAGCCTGAAGGCAGGGCTGGTGACAGCGGACTGGATCACCACGGTCTCGCCCAGCTATGCCGCCGAAATCCTGCGGCCCGAGTTTGGCATGGGTCTGGAGGGCGTGCTTGCCGCGCGGGGGCCGGTGGTGTCGGGCATCCTGAACGGCGTCGATACTGCCCTTTGGTCGCCCGAGGCCGCTGACCCGCCCTTCAGCGCAAAAAGCCTGACGGGCAAGGCCAAGGCGCGGGAGAATCTTTGCGCCGAATTCGGGCTGGATGTGCCGGGGCCATTGGCCATCGTCGTCAGCCGCCTGACGGATCAGAAGGGCATTGATCTGCTGCCCAAGGTGATCCCCGATTTCGTACTTGGGGGCGGGGGGTTGATTGTCCTCGGCTCGGGCGATCCGGCGATGGAAGGGGCGATGCGTGGCCTTGCCGCGCGCTTCCCCGGTCGGGTAGCGGTGCGGATCGGCTATGACGAAGCGCTAAGCCATCGGCTGTTTGCCGGGGCTGATGCCGTTTTGGTGCCGAGCCGGTTTGAGCCCTGCGGGTTGACCCAGATGTATGGGTTGCGCTTTGGCACTTTGCCGGTGGTCTCGCTGGTGGGGGGTTTGGCGGATACCGTGATCGGCGCCTCGCCTGCGACATTGGCTGCTGGCACGGCGACTGGCGTGACCTTCCATCCGGTCGATGCGCTGGCCTTCCGGCAGGCGATGGCGAAACTGCTGGAGCTTTCCCGCCAGCCCAAGCTTTGGGCCAAGCTGCGCCAGAATGCGATGGCACACCCGGTCGGTTGGGAAGTGTCGGCCGCTGACTACGCCGGGCTTTACGAAAGGCTGACGGCGTGACGGCCCAGCCCGTTTCCATGCCCGCACGGCTTTCCGGCCATGCCACCAGCCCCGGCCGCCCCTGGCCGATGGGCGCAAGCCTGACCGGTGACGGGGTGAACTTCGCCGTCTTTTCCGCCCATGCCGAGAAGATCGAGCTTTGCCTCTTCTCCCCCGATGGTCGTAAGGAACTGTGCCGCCTGCCGATGGCCGACCGCGATGGCGATGTCTGGCACATCCATGTCGGCGGCCTCAAGGTTGCCACCGTCTATGGCTTTCGCGCGCATGGGCCTTATGAGCCTGAAGCAGGGCACCGCTTCAACCCGAACAAGCTGCTGCTTGACCCTTATGCCCGCGCGCTTGAGGGTCGGCTTAAATGGTCCGATGCGGTGATGGGCTACAAGGTTGGCAGCCCTCGCGCGGACCTGAGTTTCGACACCCGTGACAGCGCTTTTGCCGTGCCAAAAGCGGTGGTTACCGATCCTTCGTTCAGCTGGGGCAATGACCAACCGCCCCGCACTTCACGCAGCGACAGCCTGATCTATGAAGCGCATGTGAAATCGCTGACCGCGCTCCATCCCGGTGTCGACAAGAGCCATCGCGGCACATTCCTTGGCCTGTCCAGCGACCCGATGATCGACCATCTGCAAAAGCTTGGCGTCACGGCGGTTGAGCTTTTGCCGGTGCAGTCCTTCATCGACGACCGCTTCCTTGTCCTGAAAGGCCTGAAAAACCACTGGGGCTATAACACCCTTGGTTTCTTCACCCCCGAGCCGCGCTATATGTCTCAGGGTGCCATCTGGGAACTCCAGACCATGGTCCGCCGCTTTCATGCCGCCGGGATCGAGGTGATCCTGGATGTGGTCTACAACCACACGGCAGAAGGCGATGAGCTTGGGCCGACGCTGTCGTTCCGAGGGTTGGACAATGCCAGCTACTACCGGCTCGCCGGGGGCGGGCGGTATTATGCCAATGACGCAGGCACCGGCAACACGCTGAACCTGACGCAGCCGATGGTGCTGCGGATGGTGATGGACAGCTTGCGCTATTGGGTCGAAACCTTCCACGTCGACGGTTTCCGCTTTGACCTTGCCACGGTTCTGGGACGTGAAAGCCAAGGGTTCGACCCGCATGGCGGCTTTCTGGATGCGATCCGGCAAGACCCGGTGCTGGCGGGCGTGAAACTGATTGCCGAGCCTTGGGACATTGGCCCCGGCGGCTATCAGCTCGGGGCTTTCCCGCACCCGTTTCACGAATGGAATGACAAGTTCCGGGACGGTGCGCGCCGGTTCTGGAAAGGCGATGCTGGCCAGACCCGCGACCTTGCCGCCCGGCTTTTAGGATCGGCAGAGCGGTTCGATCATTCGGGGCGCGCGGCGACCTCATCCATCAACTACGTCACCAGCCATGACGGGTTCACGCTGGAGGACCTTGTCAGCTTTACCATCAAGCGCAACTTCGCCAACGGCGAGGATAACCGCGATGGTCATGACGAGAACCATTCCGACAACATGGGGGTCGAAGGGCCGACCAAGGACGCCTTGGTGCTGGCCGCGCGAGGCCTGCGCAAGCGGAACCTGCTGGCGACGCTGTTCCTAAGCCAAGGCGTGCCGATGCTGCTGGCCGGGGATGAAATCGGCCATTCCCAAGGCGGCAACAACAACGCCTATGCGCAGGACAACGAGGTCAGCTGGATCGACTGGTCCAAACCGGATCAGGCCCACCTTGCCTTTGTCCAACGCCTCTCGGCCCTGCGCCGCGCGCTTCCCGTGCTGCGCCAACGCCGGTTCCTGCATTCGCGGCCCCGTCCCAATGACCAGATCCCCGATGTGATCTGGCGTCGGGCCGATGGCACGATCCCGCTGCATGAGGATTGGCACGACCCAGCCTTTCGCTGCCTGTGTGTAGAGTTGCGCATGTCCGCCGAAGGCAATGATCCGAACCCCGAAGCCGTCTTTGCTGTCTTCAACACCGGGGCCGCCGTGTCATTGCATTTGCCCGACACCGCTCCCGGCTGGCAGCTGATCCTTGATACCACCCAGCCCGATCTTCCAATGGCCGGGCAACCCGCCAAGACCTTTACCGAAGCCCCGGCGCACAGCGTGCTGCTCTTCCGGTCGCAAACCGCCAATCCCATGGAGGCCTGAGCCATGTCCCCCCATATCACCAATGTTCAGACCGCACCCATTGTGGGCCAGAAACCCGGTACCTCGGGCCTGAGGAAGAAGACCCCGGTCTTCATGGGGCGGCACTATCTGGAGAATTTCGTCCAGTCGATCTTCGACGTCGTGGGTGCAAAGGGGAGGACCTTCATCCTTGGCGGTGACGGGCGCTATTTCAACGACCGCGCCGCGCAGGTGATCCTGCGGATGGCGGCGGCGAATGGCGCGGCGCGGGTGATCGTGGGGCAGGGGGCGATCCTGTCCACTCCGGCGGCCAGCCATCTGATCCGCCTGAACCAGACCGACGGCGGGATCATAATGTCCGCCAGCCACAACCCCGGCGGTCCGAATGAGGATTTCGGCGTCAAGTTCAACATGCCGAACGGCGGACCTGCTCCGGAAGGCGTGACCGAGGCGATGTTCCAGCGCACAACCACCATCACCGAATACAAGGTGCTGGAGGCGCAGGATGTGGATCTGGGCCGGATCGGGCGGCATGACCTTGGCGGCATGATCGTCGATGTGGTCAATCCCGTCACCGACTATGCGGCCTTGATGGAAGCCCTGTTCGACTTCCCTGCGATCCGGGCGATGTTCGCCGGTGGCTTCCGGATGTGGATGGATTCGATGTGCGCTGTCACTGGCCCCTATGCCACGGAAATCCTTGAAAACCGGCTTGGCGCGGAGAAGGGCACTTGCGTCAACGCTATCCCCCTGCCGGATTTCGGCGGCATGCACCCCGACCCGAACCCGACCTGGGCCAAGGCGCTGATGGACGAGATGTTCTCGGACGCCGCCCCCGATTTCGGCGCGGCCTCCGACGGCGATGGTGACCGCAACATGGTCGTCGGGCAGGGGATCTATGTCTCGCCTTCGGACAGCTTGGCAGTCTTGGCGGCGAATGCCCATCTCGCGCCCGGTTACAAGGCGGGGTTGAAGGGTGTGGCGCGGTCGATGCCTACCTCGGCCGCCGCCGACCGGGTGGCCGATGCGCTGGGGATCGGGAAATATGAGACCCCCACCGGCTGGAAGTTCTTCGGCAACCTTCTGGATGCCGGGAAGGCCACGATCTGCGGCGAGGAAAGCTTCGGCACCGGGTCCGACCATGTCCGCGAAAAGGACGGGCTTTGGGCGGTCCTGTTGTGGCTGAATATCCTGGCAGTCCGCAAGCAATCGGTTGCGACGATCTTGCAGGAACATTGGGCGAAATACGGGCGCAACTACTATAGCCGCCATGACTTTGAGGCGATTGCCACTGACAAGGCCGATGCCATGTTCGCGGCATTGCGCGGATCGCTGGCTGGGCTTCCGGGGAAGGCCGTCGACGGGATGACTGTGCAAGCGGCGGACGACTTCGCCTATGCCGACCCGGTCGATGGGTCGGTCAGCATCAAGCAGGGTGTGCGGGTCCTGTTCCAGGATGGCAGCCGTATTGTTTATCGGCTGTCCGGCACTGGCACCGAAGGTGCTACCCTGCGTGTCTATTTGGAGCGCTACGCACCCGGCCCCGATGGCCTTGAACACGATGCTCAGGATGCCTTGGCTCCGGTGATCCGCGCCGCCCACGCCTTGGCGGGGATCGCCGCGTACACCGGGCGCACCACCCCCGACGTGGTAACCTGACGCGAAATGTGTCGGGGCGTGTCGCAAACGGACCAGACCAATGCGCCGAATCCGACAAACCTGACACCTGTGTCGAGTTTTCGGAGGGACGGGAATGAGTGAGACCAGGCAACGGTCAGGGCGTCAGGCGCGGCAGGCCGAGCGGGCACAAAAGGGCCAAGGCCACGGGCGTCCCTATATTGTGCGCAACATCCCGACTTATGACGTACTGTCGGAAGAGAACCTGCTGAAGATCGAAGCCGCCGCCGACCGGGTGCTCGCCGAAACCGGCATTGAATTCCGCGACGATCCCGTGGTCTTGGACCACTGGAAAAGGGCGGGTGCCAAGGTTGACGGCCTTCTGGTCAAGTTCGAACCGGGCATGCTGCGCGAGATCCTGAAATCCGCACCTGCCGAATTTACCCAACACGCCCGCAACCCGGATCATTCGGTGCAGATCGGAGGCAAGAACGTCGTCTTCTCGCCCGCTTACGGCAGCCCCTTCGTGATGGACCTCGACAAGGGCCGCCGCTTTGGCACGATCGAGGATTTCCGGAATTTCATCAAACTGGCGCAGTCTTCCCCCAACTTCCACCATTCCGGCGGCACGATCTGCGAGCCGACGGACGTGCCGGTGAATAAACGCCACCTTGACATGGTGATGGCCCATATCGAACTGTCGGACCGGCCCTACATGGGGTCGGTCACGGCCGAGGACCGATCGGAGGACAGCATCGAAATGTCGCGCATCCTGTTCGGGGCCGATTTCGTTGACCGGAACTGCGTGATCCTTGGCAACGTCAATGTAAACTCGCCCCTTGTCTGGGACGGCACGATGACCAAATCCCTGCGCGCCTATGCGCGGGCCAATCAGGCAGCAGTGGTCGTTCCGTTCATCCTTGGCGGCGCGATGGGTCCGGTGACCAGTGCGGGCGGTATTGTTCAGTCATTGGCCGAGACGATGGCGGGCTGCGCCTTGACCCAGCTGGAACGCAAAGGCGCGCCGGTGATTTTTGGGAACTTCCTGTCCACCATGTCGTTGCGGTCCGGTTCGCCGACCTTTGGCACGCCAGAACCCGCGATCGGGTCCCAAGTCATCGGCCAGCTTGCCCGCCGCCTGAAATTGCCGCTGCGTTGTTCGGGGAATTTCACCACCTCGAAACTGCCGGACGCGCAGGCGATGATGGAAGGCACGATGTCCATGCTGGCCGCGATCCATTGCGGGGCGAACTTCATCCTGCATTCGGCCGGGTTCCTAGACGGGCTCCTGTCGATGTCCTATGAGAAATTCATGCTGGACGCCGATCTTTGCGGCGCGCTGCATGCCTATCTGGATGGCATCCGGATGGACGAGGACCAGCTTGCGGTCGACGCCTTCGCCGAGGTTGGCCCCGGCAACCATTTCTTCGGCTCCCAGCACACGCTGCGCCACTATGAAACCGCGTTCTGGGACAGTGAGCTTTCCGACAACGAACCGTTTGAAAAATGGGAACTCGCCGGGTCAGACGATGCCGCAACGCGGGCGAACCGGTTGTGGAAGAAGCGGCTGGCGGAGTATGAGGCCCCAGCATTGGACGACGGGATACGGGACGGCCTGAAAGACTTCGTGGCTCGGAAGAAGTCTGAGGTCACGGATGCTTGGCACTGAAGGCGGGGGCGGGCGCCAAAATTCTTAAGCAAGAATTTTGACAAATTCCTTACTTAAGGAATTTGGCGCTCAGGTCCGCAACCCGGTTTCGTCCAGCAACCCCATGCGCTTGGCTTCATAGTAATAGCCCTTGGCGTACCACATGACCGCCTTGTCCTCATCCCCGCGCGACACGATCCAGGCCCCGCGCAGGTATTTACCGGCGTATTTCAGATTGGTTTCGGCATCCAGCAGCTTCTCGGCCGGGCCGTCAAAGCCCATTGTGTGGGCCGTGCGCGGGTCGATCTGCATCAGCCCGTAATAGCGTCCGTTGCGCGCCGCTGGATTGTAGCCGCTTTCGCGTTGGATCACCCGGTGGATCAGGCTTTCCGGCATCCGGTAGAGATGCGCATATCTTACGATCAGCGCACGCAGCTCTGGGGTCTCACCGGGATGCAGGTCCCGCGACACTGGCGCCGAGCGCTGATGGTGGCGGTGCCCACAGGCGGCCACGAGGCCTGCGGACGACATAGCCAGAAAAGTGCGGCGCGACATGGGGATCATTTGGGGCCTTTCGGTTCCGTACCGGACGGCGCAACTATCGGTTTGATCCGTGCTTCTGCAAGGGCAGAGCTTGCGTGCCCGGCGGTGATGGGCAAGGGACTGCCAGTCCGTTCAGATGGCATTGCCCCGCGCATTGTCATGCCTTGGTGATCTTTGACTGGCATCCCGTTTGCGTAACCCAAGCCAAGCGCAGTTTCTTGGGGGTTGCCACGGCGGAAACGCCAGATATAGTTTAAGTCATCGGGGCGGTCTCCCCGCCCTCGTGACTGACAGGTCGACGGGCAAGGCGTGGAGTCTTTGGCGGTATGGACGGCGATTTCAGAACCCAATTCGTGCGCGATCCTGCGGCGCTAAAGCATTATCCTGCTTTGGTGCTGAATGCCGACTATCGCCCGTTAAGCTACTACCCGCTCAGCCTGTGGCCCTGGCAAGAGGCGATCAAGGCCGCTTTCCTTGACCGGGTGCAGATCGTGGCTGAATACGACCAAGTGGTGCACAGCCAAAGGCAAGTGTTCAAGATACCCTCGGTCGTTGTGCTGAAGGAATTCGTAAGACCCCAGAAGCGCGTGGCATTCACGCGCTTCAATCTTTTTCTGCGGGACCAATTCTGCTGCCAGTATTGCGGGACCAAGGGTGATCTGACCTTTGATCACGTGCTGCCCCGGTCCAAGGGTGGGATCACATCTTGGGAAAACGTGGTTGCTGCCTGTTCCCCTTGCAACCTGCGCAAAGGCTCGCGCACCTTGAAACAGGCAGGAATGTATCTGAACCGGCTGCCGCGCACGCCTTCGGCCGAAGAGATGCAGGCCCATGGCCGCCGCTTCCCGCCGAACCATCTGCATGAAAGCTGGATGGATTACTTGTACTGGGATGCCGAACTGGACGCATGACGTCGGCTCTATCTGTTACATGGTCGTTACAAAAGCTTCACATTTTTTGCTGCAAGTGGTTTCCTGACCGTTTCCTGCCTAGGAGCGATCATGACCGTTACACTGCCCATAGCCGCCTTCAACATGTTTACCGCCCTTGCCTGTGGGGCCGTCATCGGGTCGGAACGTCAAGTCCGGCAACGCATGGCGGGCTTGCGCACCAATGCGCTGGTGGCGCTTGGGGCGGCGAGTTTCGTGACCTTCTCGGGCCTCTTCCCGAATGAGGTCAGCCAGACCCGCGTTGCAGCACAGGTGGTCTCGGGCATCGGCTTTCTGGGGGCCGGAATCATCTTTCGCGATGGGTTCAACGTCCATGGCTTGAACACGGCGGCCACGCTTTGGTGTTCCGCCGGGGTTGGTTTGATGGCTGGGGCAGGGGCCTGGGATTTCGCGCTTTTGCTGACGGCGATGGTGGTTTTCGTGAACCTTGGCCTCCGTCCGCTGGTCAAATGGCTAAAGCGCCATACCAGTGCCGGCGTGCCGATGGTGCGCGGCTATCGGGTGATTGTCACCGTGGCCGAGGCAGATGAGGCCGGGACCCGAACCTTGATGCTGCGCACCCTTAGTCTTGTCGGTCTGCATCTGTCGGAAATTGCGTTCACCCCGGCCGACGACGGGCGCGGGCTTGACCTTGCCGCCACCGTGACAGTCGAGGGCGTCGGCGAGACAGCGCTCGATCAGGCCGTTCAACGCCTTGCCGCCGAGCCCGGACTTCTTCGCGTGCGCTGGATTTCGCTTGATGAGGGCTGATCAGCGGCGCTCGCAAGGTTCCCAGCCAGAGTGACCGGTGCTAGACATGCGCGCAGGCAGAGGGTAATACAGCGCCGTTAGCGCTAACAGTACCCGAGGAGAAACCATGGTCTCGCGCGTCATTCCGGTGGATGTCTTCGACCTCGTGATTTTTGGGGCTACGGGTGACCTTGCCCGGCGCAAGATTTTGCCGGGCCTTTACCGCCGCTTCACAGCAGGGCAAATGCCGGGTGACAGCCGCATCATCGGCGCGGCCCGTGCCGAACTGACCGACGCGGCCTTCCGGGAACAGGTCCGTGCCGCGTTAACTGAATTCGTGACGAAGGACCGTCTGGAGGAAAGCGCAATCGAGGGCTTTCTGGCACGGCTCCTGTATGTTCCGATCGACGCCACTGGAACTTCCGGCTGGTCTACCCTGCAGGGCCTGATGCGCGACCGCGTCGTGCGTGCCTTCTATTTTTCGGTCGCGCCCAGCCTGTTCGGTGACATCGCGCAGCGGCTATCGGAACACGGCATCGCCAACGCGCAAAGCCGGATCGTGGTGGAAAAGCCCTTTGGCCGCGACCTTGCCTCGGCCAAGGCGCTGAACGCCGTGCTGGCGCGGCATTTCGCGGAAGCACAGATTTACCGAATCGACCATTATCTGGGCAAGGAAACCGTCCAGAACCTGATGGCGGTTCGTTTCGCCAATATCCTCTTTGAACCCCTCTGGAAGGCCGAATACGTCGACCACGTCCAGATCACGGTTGCAGAAACCGTGGGCGTGAACGGTCGTGGGGCCTATTACGACACGTCGGGCGCCATGCGGGACATGGTCCAGAACCACATGATGCAGCTTCTCTGCCTTATCGCGATGGAGCCGCCCTATCACTTTGACCCCGATGCTGTGCGCGATGAAAAGCTGAAAGTCATCCGCGCGCTGAAACCCGTGCAGCCGCAAGACATCGTCCGTGGTCAGTATGGGGCAGGGGGCGGCGACCCGGGCTATGTCATCCATGCCGAGAACCCGGCCTCGAAGACCGAAAGCTATATCGCCCTGAAGGTCGGCATTTCCAACTGGCGCTGGCAGGGGGTGCCCTTCTATCTGCGCACCGGCAAACGGCTGCGGGCGCGTACGTCAGAAATCGCTATTACCTTCAAGCAACCACCGCATGCGATCTTTGACGACGCCTCGGGTTGGCATGAAAACGTGCTGGTGATCCGGCTGCAGCCGAATGAAGGCATGAACCTGATGGTGATGATCAAGGAACCGGGTCCGGGCGGCATGCGCCTGATGCAGGTTCCCCTGGACATGTCCTTCGCCGATGCTTTGGGCGAAGTGGCCGAGGATGTGCCGGATGCCTATGAACGCCTGATCATGGATGTGATCCGCGGCAACCAGACCCTTTTCATGCGCGGCGATGAGGTCGAGGCCGCCTGGGCCTGGACCGATCCGATCATTCAGGGCTGGGAAGGCCGGGGCGACAGACCGCAGGCCTATGATCCCGGTTCCTCCGGCCCCGAGGATGCGCTGATGCTGATGCACCGTGACGGCCGCCGCTGGCGCGAGATCCGCGAATGAAGCTGGAGACCTATCCCGACCGCGAAATGCTGATGCTGGGGCTGGCGAATGTGATCGCCGGGCAGTTGGGCGAATTCTTGCGCCGGGACGGGCGGGCAACGCTGTCGGTTCCCGGTGGCACCACGCCGGGGCCGATCTTCGACATGCTGCCCGCGGTCGATCTTGACTGGGCCAATATCGCCGTCGTCCTGAACGACGAACGCTGGGTGCCAGAATCCTCCGACCGCTCCAACACCCGTCTTCTGCGCCAGCGTCTGATGCGGGGCCGCGCGGCCCAAGCCCGCCTGATCCCGCTTTACGCCCCAGCCAAGACGCCGGAAGAGATGCTTCCCAAGCTGGAAGAGGGCTTGCGCCCCCATCTGCCGATCTCGGTCCTTCTCCTTGGCATGGGGGCTGACATGCACACCGCCAGCCTCTTCCCCGGTGCCGACCGGCTGGACCAGGCTCTCTCTCCCAATGCGCCGCTCCTCATAGCGATGCGCGCGGAAGCTGCGGGCGAACCTCGTGTTACCCTGACTGCGCCGGTTCTGAAGGCGGCTTTCAACATCCACATCCTGATCACCGGCCCCGAAAAGCGCGCGGCGCTTGAAAAGGCGATGACGCTTTCCCCGCATGAGGCACCCATCCGGGTCGTCCTTGATACCGCAACTGTGCATTGGGCAGACTGACATGACGAAATGGACCAAGCTAAAGGCGATCCACGCCGCGACCGAGAGCCGTCCCATCCTTGATCTCTTCGACGCCTCCCGCGCCGTGGGTTTTTCCGTTACCTCCGACGGGATGCTTTTCGACTATTCCAAGACCAACATTGCCGCAGACACCCGTGCGGCGCTGGTCGACCTCGCCGAAACCTCCGGCGTCGCTGATAAGCGCGCGGACATGTTTGGGGGTGAGAAGATCAACGAGACCGAGGGCCGCGCCGTTCTACACGTCGCCCTCCGCGCCGGGGATGAAGCGGTCATCAAGGTCGACGGCAAGGATGTCCTCCCCGAGGTCCGCCGCATCCGCGCCGCCTGTGCGGCTTTCGCGCGGGCTATACGCTCGGGTGCCTTCAAGGGGCAGGGCGGCAAGATCACCGATGTTGTGAACATCGGCATCGGCGGCTCCGACCTTGGCCCCGCGATGGCCTATCTGGCGCTCCAACCCTTTGCCGATGGACCCCGCTGCCACTTCGTCTCGAACGTAGATGGAGCGCATATCCATCACACCCTGCGCGGTCTGAACCCCGAAACCACGTTGGTCATCGTCGCCTCCAAGACCTTCGCCACCATCGAGACGATGACCAACGCCGATACCGCCCGGCGCTGGATGGCGGAGAAGGTCAAGACCCCCGCCGCCCAATTCGCTGCCGTCAGCACTGCCGGTGACAAGACCGCCGCTTATGGCATCGACTCCGCCCGCGTTTTCGGCTTTGAAGACTGGGTAGGTGGCCGCTATTCGATGTGGGGTCCGATCGGCCTAAGCCTGATGATCGCCATTGGCCCCGAGGCCTTTGGCGACTTCCTCGCCGGGGCCCGCGCCATGGACCAGCACTTCCTGACCGCACCCTTCGTGCAGAACATGCCCGTGATGCTTGCCCTCACCGGCATCTGGCACAACCAGATCTGCGGCTATACCACCCGCGCTGTCCTGCCTTACGACCAGCGCCTCAGCCGCCTGCCTGCCTACCTTCAGCAGCTTGAGATGGAATCAAACGGCAAACGCGTCGCTATCGACGGCAACGATTTGCAAACCCATTCCGGCCCGGTGGTCTGGGGCGAACCCGGCACGAATGGCCAGCACGCCTTCTACCAGCTGATCCATCAGGGAACCCGGGTGATCCCCTGCGAGTTTCTAGTGGCGCGGCGCGGCCATGAACCCGACCTCGCCCACCAGCACCTGCTTTTGGTCTCGAACTGCCTCGCGCAGGCCGAAGCGCTCCTGCGCGGCCGCTCCCTTGACGAAGCCCGCGCCATCATGGCGAAGACGGGCCTGACCGGGGCCGAAATGGAACGCCAGGCCCGCCACCGCGTCTTCCCCGGCAACCGCCCATCAACCGTACTGGCCTATGACCAACTGACCGCGCGCGCGTTGGGTCAGATTGTGGCCCTTTACGAGCATCGGGTCTTTGTCGAAGGCGTGATCCTTGGGATCAACTCCTATGACCAATGGGGAGTGGAACTGGGCAAGGAACTGGCGCTGGCCTTGCAACCTGTTCTGGAAGGCAAGGCTGGAACCGAAGGGAAAGACGGCTCAACCGCCGCCCTTGTCAGCTTCTTGCGCGCCTGATTTCTTCTGTTTCCAAATATCCCACGGGGGGTGCGGGGGGTGTGAAACCCCCCGTTCCGAGAGGTCAGTTCAGCGCAACGGTGACGATCACTTCGACCTTGTAGTCGGGCGTCGCCAACTTCGCCTCACCGGTCGCCCGCGCAGGCGTATGACCCGCAGGCACCCATTTGTCCCAGACCGAGTTCATCTCGGCAAAGGTCGAGATATCGGCCAACCAAATCTGCACCGACAGGATCCGGGTCTTGTCCGTGCCGGCCTTGGCCAGGATCGCATCAACGGCGGCCAAAGCCTGTTCCATCTGGCTGGCAACCGTGCCGGTCGGCTCGCCCAACTGGCCGGCGACCCAGAGGATGCCACTATAAGCCACAGCCTCCGACATGCGGGGACCGACGCCATAGCGGGTGATATCGTTGTTCATGGGAAACTCCTTCTCCGTTGCCCGGCTTGCTAGCCGGTTCCACGCGAAAACGGAAGTCAGTTCACGCGGCGGCAGTTGAACTGGTCGCCGGTCGCCCCAGAAACCCAGGTCATACCCGTTTCGGTCACCGCCCCAAGGCCAATCAAATAGCCATCGGCGAAATAGAGCTTGTAGTTCCGTCCATCCGCCTCGACCGCCTTGATCGCCCGGGTTTCCGAGCCGTTGTTGTAGGTGGTGTTGGTGAAGGACAGAACGGCAACGCCGCAATCCCAAGAGCCGACAAAGGAATAGACCGCAGCCGGGCTATCCGCCTCGACACAGGCAGCAAGTCCAAAAAGGCCAGGCAGGGCAATCAGGATCAGGATTCGCATCGGTCACCTCGCAGCGGGATCAAAAAACCAGATCCGGCAATCAGCGATATCGGGGCAATTGGAGCGGGTGAAGCGCCAAGAACCGAACATCCTACGATCATACCCCGTTATCCCCCGTTGTAAAGTGGCTTCTAAAACGCATAAAACACTAGCCTTTATGGGATTTTCCGTTAGCCCCCGTTGCCTGCCGTGATACGCCCATGTAAAAGCCAAGTGTGTAAGCAGGTGTGTAAGGCGGGAGATAGCATGGTGCAGGCCAAGCTGAGCGCGGTGAAGGTTCGGACAGCCGACGTCGGCAAGTACGGCGATGGCGCGGGGCTGTGGCTAATCAAGCAGAGCCGGGACACGGGAAGCTGGATGCTCCGGGTGTCGGTGCATGGACGCCTGCGGCACATGGGGCTGGGCTCGATCGACAACGTGGGACTGGCTGAGGCCCGCCTCCTCGCCGGGAAGTGGCGCGCAGTCGCCCACGCAGGGCGCGACCCCATCTTGGAGCGTGAACGTGAACGGCGGGACGCGGCCCGGAATATGCACACCCTCAAGGAGGTGGCGCTCGACGCCTTCGAGTCTCAGAAGGCGGGACTGCGTCTTGATGGCAAGCCTGGAAGGTGGTTTGGACCGCTGCAGCATCACGTCATTCCTCGGCTAGGTTCGACGCCCGTGGCTGACATCGACCAGATTGCAATCCGTGACGCCCTCAAGCCCATCTGGACGACGACCCCTGTGGTGGCGGAGAAGGCTCTCCAGCGCCTGGGGATCGTCCTGCGTCACGCTGCAGCGCTTGGCTATGACGTCGACCTTCAGGCGGTGGCCAAAGCGCGCGCGCTGCTAGGGCCGCAGGGCAGGCAGGTCAAGCACATCCCTTCGGTGCCGTGGGCTGACGTGCCGGTGTTCTTTCGTACCCTGACCGACCCGACGCCCGTTCACCTGGCCCTGCGGTTCCTAATCCTCACCGGCCTGAGGTCGGCACCCGTTCGCTTGGCGCGCTGGGACCACGTGCAGGACGAAGTCCTAACCGTGCCTGCAGAACTGGTGAAGGGCGGCAAGGGGCGGACAGAGCCGTTCCGGGTGCCACTGTCACCGGAAGCCCTTACAGTACTGGCTGATGCAAAGCCACTCGCTCGGAATGGTCTGATCTTTCCCAGCCCACGCGGTGTCGCCCTCTCGGACATGGGCCTGTCGCGTCACATGGAGCGGCGCGGCATGGACGAGCGCCCTCACGGGTTCCGGTCATCCCTCCGCGTCTTCCTTGCAGAGAAGTCATGCCCGCGCGACGTGGCGGAGGCGATCCTAGGCCACGTTTACATGGGGCGGGTCGAAGCCTCCTATCAGCGCAGCGATCTGCTCGCTATCCGCAGGGGCTGGCTGGAGCGGTGGTCGCGGTTCGTGGTGACTGGAAAGGATAGGGCGACCGAACCATCTGTCGGGGCCGAAGTGGTCGTGCTGAAGGCGGCTGTCGGTGAGTGACGAAATCCACATGCTTCCGTGGGAGATTGATACGGTTGACGCCATGCGAGACCATGGCCTGCCAGAAGGAGAAGCCCGCGACTTGGTCATCCTCGACTGGCTATCCCGCGGCGATACAAAGCCCTTCTATGATTTCATCCTATGTGGCCACCAGCCGTCCAGGCGCGTGCTGCAAGCCCTGGCTATCATGCTGATGCGGGGCGACTCGGAATACGAGTTTGATCCCGCAAGAACGGCCACCCGCAGCTTGCCGCCCTGCTTCCTTTCGCTTTGGCGGTGAGAGGGGAGAAGGCTGGGCGGAAGGGCTGGGGTTCGAAACCGACGCGGGACCGGCATATAGCAAACGCTGTCGCGAGGTACATGGCGGACGGAATACCGTACGATGGTGCAGTTGCCGCAGCACATGAATGGCTGAGCGGCATCGGGATTGGCGTGTCATTGCAGACTGTCAGGGACGCTTATGATAGCCGGGCGAAGTTTTACGGTAAGTAATGGAGCAATTATTTACCCTTCAATTTCAAAGACATGCGGCGCGACATAGCGCAGTGTCTGACGTCAGCGCCCATGGAACAGTTTTGCGTGATTGCGTAGCGGAGGGTTTGCGGCTCATCTTTACCCCAGTTGGAGTTGAAGATGATGAAGAAACCCGTGATGACGAAGGCGCCTGCCGAGCAGGTTGTGAAGGATATCCGGC
>CANNIA010000049.1 GCA_947504705.1 Paracoccaceae bacterium | reverse complement strand
CTGGCCGAAAGGAGACGCATCAAACTGGAAACCATCCAAAACCGCCGCTTGAACCATCAGCGTCAAGCAGCATAACCTGAACCCGATGAGCCCGAACGATCCGCTCCAGAATTAGGCCGCCTGTTCCAAATCATTCGACGACGGACACTGGACGTATTGCTGTGTCCGGTTGCCGAGGAACAGGTAGTCGTCCGGGAAGGTCTGCAGCCGGGCGGCCTCGCGGACTGTCAGGCTGCGACACTGCGCAGGGTCTGGATGGATGAAGTAGTGCCCGTCTTTGGAGATGTGGCTTGTCACGGTAGTTGCAGCTTCATGGGCTAGCTGAACCCGGAAACGGTCGCTGAAGATACCGCTGTGCCAGTTCTTGTGATCGGGGCTGAGCGCCAGGGGAAAATCTGCCGCCTTCGGGCTGTACTGGCGCTTTTCACCGAAGACAGCCGCGAAAAGGTAGCGACCGAGATCCGACGCCATGTGCCCACGCGTTTCGTGCTGCGCCAAGGCCTGCAGTTCCGGTCGTTCGAGCCAACGCATCAGGTCGTCGTTGGAAGTGCCGTAGCCTGTGGGCAGGCTCGCGTCCACACGTTGCCCGGGCGAGCCTCGCTTCATGCGCTTCACAACATCGAGGAATGCTTGCCGCAGGGCCTCATCTCCCCGGCTCTCGTAAATGTCGGCCAGGATGCTTCCGGCCTCCATGACCTCGCGCCTCCACGCCGATAGGGTGTCGACGTTGCGACTGATACCGCTGCGAAGGGGCGGCATGTTGCCAATGGTTTCGCCGACAGTACGCCTTGTCCCCGAAACCGGAACACTGACGCCCGACATTCGGTTGGCAAGGTCCGACCTGATGCCAACGATGATGACCCGATGGCGGCGCTGTGGCACCCCGAAATCCTCTGCATGCACGATGAAGTCGGACGGCTGTTTCGGCTCCAGCAGCTTTGCCTTGCCGTCCGAAAGATGGATCGCCCGGAGTTCATAGTGGTGTGCATGCCCGGTGCCGAGCGAGGTCAAATCTTCCATCAGCATCTCGAAGACCATCCGGCTTTCGATTGTCGATGACAGCATGCCCTTCACGTTTTCCATCACGAAGGCAGCAGGGCGCAGTCGGTCCAGCACGCCGATGTACTCGCGAAAGAGATAATGGCGGGCGTCTTCTTCGGGCACATATCCCATCTTTCCGTTGGCGCGGGCGCGCCCGACCAGCGAATAGGCCTGGCAGGGAGGGCCACCGATCAGGATCGTGTCGTCGAAGTTCTTTCTCAGGCGGGCGATCGCGCTGTCGATTGCTTCGGCGGCAGGCTCAGTACCCAGTTCAAGGCAACGTGCCTCACTTGCGGCGTGATCCCACGCAGCCGCGTCAACCGTGGACCAGTCCGGTTCTGCTGACTGGCCAGCATGGAAATCGGTGTAAGCCTTCGGCAAAGCCCGATGCTTTTCGGCATAAGCGCGAACAAATGCGCGCAGGGTCAGCGTCCTGTGCGCTGATGTCTCCTTTTCGACCGAAATGCCGATTTGAAAAGGAGAATGATCGCCCACACGCAGCGAAGCAAAGCCCTCGCCCAATCCACCAGGTCCGGCAAACAGATCGACGATGCCGAAAGTGGCTGGCAAATCAGTGTCCTCTCGAATTCAGATCATTGGCTGTATACCAGGTCCGACAGATGAAGCCAGGAGGCAAATGACAGACATCGTCGACAGCCAGACCCGCTCCCGCATGATGTCCGGGATCCGTGGAAAGAACACGAAGCCCGAACTGGCGCTGCGTCGCTCCCTGCATGCGCTCGGCTTCCGCTATCGCCTTCACTCGAAAGGCATTCCTGGCAAGCCGGACATCGTGATGCCGAAGTACCGCGCCGTCATCTTTGTCCATGGTTGCTTCTGGCATCGCCATGCAGGCTGCCGCTATGCCACGGTTCCGGCGACCCGCTCCGAGTTCTGGGCGGCCAAGTTCGATGCAAATGTGGTGCGGGATGCGGCAGTTCAGTCCGCCCTTCTGGAAGGGGGCTGGCGCGTTGGAATAGTTTGGGAGTGCGTCCTGCGGACCGAGATCGGCACGGTGCAAACACGGGACAAGGTGGCGGCGTGGCTTCATGGCAGTGACGCTGTGCTTGAGGTGGGTGAGGCGGACGTCCGAATTGCGCCACGCCACGCCACGCCCCGGACCCGATCCTGAAACATGATCGCAGAGCTGGTACGTGCGCGACGTTTGGTCAATGCGCGATAGAGCCGTAGAGGTTGAAGAACCCCATTCCAGTCGCTTGACGCGCCATCGTCGTGCAAATGCTGCAACCCTAGCATATGAACCCGTGAAGCCAAGCGCCACAAGATCGCCGTGATGGTTCGTTCCGGTCGAGAAGGGCGGAAAGCGGCCTGACGCCGACGCAGCACGGCGCATACCGCATTGTGCCAGAGCGGCCATTCGGTCGTCATGCAGCATTTTTCGCTGCTCCTAGACGCAGAGGGCGGGAGCGGCCGTCCGGACAGTGGTGACCGAACGTCGGGTCATCGATCGTGACCACCTACCGGTCTGTCCTCAGGTGCTGTTTCGTTTGGCAGGGATCTCGTGGCCGGGAGTCAGCCCGTTACCTACCCCGGTCTGGCCGGAAACATATTGATCGATGGCCCCCGGGCGCCCGTCTACACCCCCAAGGCGCGTTTCCTGTCATCGGACCATCGGCTGATCAAATGATCAGTCATCAGGCCCATGAAGGCGACGGCGAAGCCCAGAACCAGACCCTTGCCGACATCGGTTGAAGACAAGGCGCGCTGCATCTCCTGGCCCAAGTCCTGGGTGCCGATGAAGGCGGCGATGATCACCATGAACAGCGAAAACATCACCGACTGGTTCGCGCCGACCAGCATGGTCGGCAGCGCCAGCGGTAACTGGACATGCCAAAGGGTCTGCCGCCGGTTGGCACCGCTCATTTCGGCGGCCTCGACCAGTTCGGGCGGCACATTGCACAGGCCCTCGATCGTGTAACGCACGATGGGAACGGCGGCAAAGACCACCACAGCCGCCACAACGGCGACGTCGTTCACGCCGAACAGCATGATGACCGGGATCAGGTAGATGAAGCTGGGGAAGGTCTGCGCGGTGTCGCAAGTAAGCAGTATCCGTGCCGCGCGGGTCGGATTGCGCGCGGCCCAGATGCCAACCGGCAGGCCGATCAAGGCAGCGATCAAAACCGAGATGCTGACCATATAGACCGTGATCATCGCGCGGTCCCACCAGCCGGACATGGCGATCAGCCCGAAATAGGCCAGACAGATCAGCGCCGAACGCATCCCCCCGACGGCCCAGCCGATAGCGGCCAAAAGCGCCAGAACCGCTGTGAACGGAAGCCAAAGATAGGCGTCGCGCATGGGGATCAGCACCCAGGTGATAAGGAACCAGCGCAGCCATGCGGTGACTGGGGCGATAATCCGGATGACCTGATCCATCGCGGCGTCAATCGGGCCAGCGACTGACAGTGCCTGCTTGCGCTCGACCTCGTGGAGATAGGGCGCAAGCTGGGCCAGAACGAAACCGGCCGCGCATAGCGCAATCCAGACGACCAAAAGGCGGTTTCGCTGCAGCCATTGTGCGCTTGGCGCGCCATGTTCGGGCAGGCGCAGGGCCCAGGCCTTGGACAGCCGGTCTAAAGTGACCGCCAATAGAACAATGGTCACGCCGATTTCCACCGACAGTCCGATCTTCAGAGACTGCAGCAGTTGCAGCAGTTTCTGCCCCAGTCCCGGCATGCCGATGAAGCTTGCCAGCACGACCATCGCCAGACATTGCATGATGACCTGATTGACCCCGATCAGGATTTCGGAGCGTGCGGTCGGAATGCGCACTCGGGTCAGCAGTTGCCAGCGGGTCGAGCCTGCCATCTTGCCCGCCTCGATAACCTCTTCGGGCACTTTCTTCAGGCCGAGAAGGGTCATGCGGATCATCGGCGGGACCGAGAAGATGATGGTCACGATGGCCCCGGCCTTGGGTCCGACCCCAATGAAGACCACGACCGGGATCATGTAGGCGAAATGCGGCAACGATTGCGCGATGTTCAGGATCGGGTTCAACACCCGTTCGAACTTGGGCGATCGCCACGCCAGCACGCCCATGAGTAGCCCCAGAAAGACCGAGAAAGGGGCCGCCACCACGATGACTGACAGCGTCTCCATCGCCCATTTCCATTGGCCCATGAGGGCTATCCAGACGAAGGTGCCGCCTGACAGGGCCGCCAAGCGCCAGCCCTTCAGCGCATATCCCGCCATGAAGGCAGTGATGGCGATCACGATCCACGGGATTGGGCCGATGTTGGGCCAGCGGCTTTTGCCGTAAAGAAGGTTGGCCGTTACATCCAAAAGCCACTCGACCACGTCGGAAAAGGCGCGCGTCAGGGACATCAGGCCAAGGTCGTTCTGCAGAAAATAGAACGCGGCGTTGATCCAGTCGGCAAAGGGCTGCATCAGCCATTCTGGCGGGCGGATCAGGCCTTCGGGCAGTATGAGTTTGCCAAGGGCGAGACAGAGCGCAAGGGCGAACAAGAGCCCGGCCATGCCAATGCCACGGGCAGCGGGTGACGTCATGTCGCCTCTCCAAGCAGCACGTCCAGCGCCACTTGCCGGTTCATCCCGCCGATGATCTTTCCTTCCCTGTCGGCGATAGGGATAACCTCGCGGCGGTCCGCCACAAGCAGACGCGCCAGATCGCGGATGGTCCGGGTGGCCGCGACAGCCTCGCCTTCGGCGGCGCCGCTCAGCTGACGCGCCAGAGAGCCCGCCCGCACCACCCGGGCGCGGTCAATCTCGGCCGTGAACTTCGCAACATACTCCGTCGCAGGATGCAGCACGATCTGGTCCGGCGTGTCGCATTGCTCGATCCGGCCGTCCTTCATGATGGCGATGCGGTCGGCCAGACGCAGGGCCTCGTCGAAATCATGGGTGATGAAGATGATGGTCTTGTTCAACAGTCCCTTCAGACGCAGGAATTCATCCTGCATTTCGCGCCGGATCAAGGGGTCCAGCGCAGAAAAGGGTTCGTCAAGGAACCAGATGTCCGGCTCGATCGCCAGCGAACGGGCGATGCCGACCCGCTGTTGCTGACCACCCGAAAGCTCGCGCGGGAAATAGGCTTCGCGGCCCTTCAGCCCGACCAGTTCCAGCATTTCTCGTGCACGGGCATAGCGTGTGCTGCGATCTTGCCCGCGCATCTCCAGCGGGAAGGCCACGTTGTCCAGCACGGTGCGGTGCGGCAAAAGGCCAAAGCTTTGGAACACCATCCCCATTTTGCGGCGGCGCAGGTCGATCAGGGCGGTTTCGGACAAGGTGGCGATGTCTTGCCCCTCGATCGTTACGGTGCCGCCGGTAATGTCGATCAGGCGCGAAAGGCAACGGACCAGCGTGGACTTGCCCGACCCTGACAGGCCCATGACCACAAGCATCTCGCCGCGCTGGATATCCAGATCGACATCCCGCACCGCCTGCACATATCCCACGGACGAGGTTTGCGGATCTGCTTTCAGCCGGGCCAGATGTGCGCCGGGGTCAGGCCCGAAAATCTTGCTGACACCATGGCAGGAGATGACGGTTTCGGTCACGTTTGGCCCCGTTCTTGCAAGGTGTTGGCCCACCCGGCACGCCGCCGGATGGGCCGAAGGTCGGACTTCTGAAGGCTCAGTTCAGCCAGGCGTTCCAGACGTCGGGATTGGCATCCATCCACGCCGTTGCTGCATCTTCCGGCTCCATCCCGTCAATATCAACCAGTTTTGCCATTTCAGCGATCTGTGCATTGGTCAGGCTGACCTTGGTCAGGGTTGCATAGGCGGCGGGCCATTTGTCCTTCATCCCGTCCCATGCCGCGATCTTCAGATAACCGGTGGCCGGGTTGCCGCAGTCATAAGTCTTGTCGGGGAACATGCCAACGGCCGGGTCCTCGTTGCAGCCCGCTTCCCAGGTCGGGAATTCGACGAATTCACCGGGCCAGACCGCTTCGGCAAAGTTCGGGGTCCAGTTGAACACCACGATCGGGGTCTTGGTCTTTTCGGCGGCCCCCAGCTCGGCCCAGATCGCCGCCGCAGAACCGGCATTGACCACGGTAAAGTTCATGCCCAGCGCGTCGACCTTTTCGGCGTCATGCTTCAGCCAGTCCACCGGACCGCCCAGGAAACGACCCTTGTCGCCGGTCTCGGGGGTTGCGAACAGGGCGGCACATTCGTTCAGTGCTTTCCAGTCCGGCAGGCCGGGGCAAGCTTCCTTGGTCCACATCGGATACCACCAGTCCTCACGCGTCACGGCGTTGTGCGCGCCAGCAGCGTGGATGCCACCTTTGGCGACGGCCGCGTCGAACGAAGCGCCGAACGCGCCTTCCCAGACCTCAAGCTCCAGCGACACGTCGCCCAAGCGGACAGATTCATAGACAGCCTGACTGTCGGTGGTCACATATTCAACCGAAGCCCCGGCTGAGGCGAGGACATCGCCCACCACATGGCTCATCACGATCTGGCTGGACCAGTTGTGCAGCGGAATGATGATCGGATCGGTAGAATCTTCGGCCCAGGCCGCGGGCGAAAGCAGGGCCAGCACCGCAGCGCTGGCAAGAATTGATCTGGCAGATTTCATGGTGCGTTCCCTGTTGTTGATTTGCGCTGAAGCGCCGTGTCTTGCGGAAAGTTCAGATCTTCCCTGCGACTCAACGCTAGCTACAGGATGTGAATGCGTCAGACCCTGAGCATGAACGGACTCGCATTAATTGTAAAAAATTGTTAACGACAGGAAACAGATGAACCGAGAGGCACTATGTCACCCAGACCAGCGCATATCCTGATCGTCGAGGACGAGCCGGTGACGCGCAGCGCGCTGGCCAGCTATCTTGAATCCTTTGGCTACAAGGTCTCGGAATGCGACAGCGCGGAGAAGGCGGACAAGATCCTGTCGCAGGGAAATGTCGACCTGCTGATCGCCGACATCAATCTTGAGGGCAAAGACGGCCTGGAAATCACCCGCGAACAGCGGGCACGGTCGGAAATCGGCATCATCCTTCTGTCTGGCCGCACCGATGACGTTGACCGCATCGTGGGGCTGGAACTGGGGGCGGATGACTATGTCTGCAAGCCCTTCAACCGGCGCGAGTTGCTGGCGCGGGTGAAGAACCTGCTTCGTCGCACCGCTGCCATGCGCGCCCTGACGCGCCGTGTGCTGCATTTCAACGGCTTCACCTTTGATGTCGGATCAAGACAGGTGACCAACCCCGCCGGAGAGCCGATTTCACTGACCCGTGCGGAATATGAGCTGTTGCGGGTGTTCGTCCTTAATCCCGGCACCGTCATGGACCGCGACCGTTTGATTTCAGCCATCACGCATCGGCAGGACGGCACCAACACCCGCACGATCGACGTTTTGGTGCAGCGGTTGCGGGCCAAGCTGGACGACGACCCCAAGGCACCGCGTATCTTCACCACTTCGCATGGTGAAGGCTATGTCTTCACTGCGCAGCTTGACTGACGACGGACTCCATCAACTCCAGTGCGGCGTTGATTTCCAAGGCGGCCAGATCCACCGCGCCCGGAAGCTCTTCAAGGCAGGTTTCAAGTGCATCGGAAGGGCCTTGTTCGGCCAGCGCCTCAAGACGGGCAAGACTGGTCGTCAGGGCAGTCAGCTCAAAGTTGCCGGCCGCGCCCTTCAACTGATGAGCCACCCGCGCGAGGGCTAAATGGTCGGCTGTCAGGGCGGACGCGGTCATGGCGGCCAAGCTCTTTGGCAGGCCTTCAAGAAAAACCCGCGCCAAGCCTGCGGCCCGGTCATCCCCGATGTCCTGCGACAGCGCCGTCAGGGCATGTTCTTGCGCCACATGCGTTCGAAGGGCGGCTTGCAAGGCTTCGGGTGACAGGGGCTTGGCCAGCAGTGCCGACATTCCCGCCGCGAGGTTTTCCAGGATGTCCGCCTCTTGCACATGGGCGGAGATGCCGATGATCGGCAAGGTGGCGATCCGGTTATCCGCGATGGCCCTGATCTTGCGCGTGGCGGCAGTTCCCGACAGGCCCGGCAAGTTGACGTCCATCAGGACCACATCGAAGCGGCCTTCCCGCAGGGCAACAAGTGCTGCCTCGGCTGACGCCACCACCTTGGCTGCGTGGCCCATATCCTCCAGATAGGTCTGGATGACCATCTGGTTGATGTCATTGTCTTCCACAACCAGCGCCATGAGATTGCGTGCAGTGGGCTGAACATCGGCGACAAGTGGAAGGGCGGGCAAATCCGCCGGATCGCCACAGGCGAACTCGGCCGAGAGGGTAAAGGTGCTTCCCGCTCCGGCCATACTTTTCACGGTCAGGCTTGCCCCCATCGCGTCAGCAAAGCGCTTGCAGATCGCAAGCCCCAGACCCGTGCCGCCGTATTGCCGGGCGGTATGGGCGTCTTCCTGCTCGAACACTCCGAACACCCGGCCCTGCGCGCCCTCGGCAATGCCCTTGCCGGTATCCGTGACGGTAAAGGTCAGATGGGGTCGATCTTCGGGCCCGGTGGCCGTGACCGTCAACCGGATCTCCCCCCGGTCGGTGAACTTGACGGCGTTGGAGACAAGATTGAACAGAATCTGGCGAAGTTTGCCCATGTCGCCGATTACGGCGTCCGGGATGTCGGCGGACAGGTCCAGATGCAGCGCCAGCCCCTTTTCCTGCGCACTGGGTGCCATCAGCAGCGCGATGTCGTGGAACAGATCGCCCGGTGAAAAGGTCACCTCAGTAAGCCGGTCGGCCCCGGCTTCGATCTTGGAATAGTCCAGAATGTCGTTCAGAATTGCCATCAACCCCTCGCCCGAGGCGTGGGCGGCCCGCAATTGGCGTTGCTGTCGCGGGGTCAACCCGTCGCGGCCCAGACTGCGCAGCATGCCCAGGACGCCATTCATCGGGGTGCGAATCTCGTGGCTCATCATCGCCAGGAATTCCGACTTGGCCCGGTCGGCGGCTTCGGCCCGCTTGCGAGCCTCGGCATGGGCGCTGACCTCGCCACGCAACTGCTTGGTCTGTTCGGCCACCAGCAATTGCAGTTCCAGCCGGTGGCGCTGCAATTCGGTCAGGTTCTGGTCGCGCTCGGTGGCAAGGGCGTGGTTCTCGATGCCTTGTAGGCGAAAGACCTCGACCGCCGCTTCCATTTCCGAAATCTCGTCAATGCCTTGCGGTACGATACGGCCAACTGTTTCGCCATGCGCAAGCCGCGCCATGGTTCCCGACAGCGCCGCCAGCCGCCGCGTGATGTTGCCGCGCACATAGAACCAGACCACAGCCAGCGAAATCATCAGCGCCGCCACCGACCCCCAAGCGTAGAGCTGCTGGGTGGCGCGGATTGCGCCGGTGGCCTCATCGCCCGCCTGCACGGCCCGCGCGGTGATCTGGTCAGCCAAGGCCTGCGCCTCGTCGTCCAGACGTGCCGCAGCCGCGCTGACCTTCCCCTGAGCGTCGGCAATCAGGCGGTTCAGGTCCAGAATGCCCTTTGTCAGATTGAACAGATCCTCGGCCTCTGGCGGCGGGGCGGAACTGGGACGGATCATCTGCAACAAGGACAGCGCGCGTTCCGCCCGGGTCGGGTCATTCACGGACAGAATCCGCCGTGTGACAATGTCGATCCTTCCCTCCAGCGTCGCTTGCAACTGTGCAAGTTCTGTCTGGCCTTGCACGGTCACGATGCGGTTCAGCAAAAGCCCGACCTCGCCGATATGTGACCGCATTTCCGACATCAGCCCCTGACGGAAAAGATCGACCTCGATCAGCTTGTCCAGGGTATCCAGACGCGTTTCGGTGTCCGGTCCGGTGCTTTCGAGGTCATAAAGGTTTGAAATCGCCGCCGCCGTACCCATCTGGGCATTGGCCACCAGCGTGTCGGCAATTTCCAAAAGCTCGGTCGTCGCCACAAGACCGGCCGTCAGACGCGCGGATCGCGCTTCGGTGGCGATGATCCGGTTTTGCACCAACCGGTCCAACTGCTCGATGCTGCCGCGCACGTCGGCTTCGGCCTGCGCCAGGCCCGCGGGGGCCGGATTGCCGGTGTCTGCATAGCGCGCAACCCGCCGGGTCAAGGCATCAACCTGGGCGAACAGGTAAGCCGCACGTTCGCGCCGCGCGGCTTCGGTGGTGACGGCCGCCAACTCGGGAGCCACGGCCACGATGCGGCTGCTTTCCGCGGTAAAGCCCCGCACTTCCGAGATCGCCGGGATGGCCTCGGTAACAACCGTTGTCTGGTTGCGCGCCACCTCCTGCAACTCGAACCAGCCGAGGATGCCGGTGATGGCGGGAAGTCCCGCGATGACCAGAAAGGCCATCAACAGCATGCGTCCAAGGCTTGCGCGCGAGAGGCTGGACTTGAGCGGCATCTTTCGTGCACCCTACCCGTGAACTTTCGCCAGAATAGGGGGCAGCGCGGGCAAAGGCATGACATTTCTGCAATCCCTATTTCTTTGCGGACTGGCGGCATTTTCCGCCACCAGCGCCGCTGCCGATTCGTGGGAGTTGCAAGTGCCGACGGTTGCCTTTGACGACAACAGTCCCACCGAGACGCAGATTTACCAACCCCTTGACCATGCTGAAAACCCTTGGCGGCTGTGTGTGATCTATCCGCATCTGAAAGATGCCTATTGGCTAAGCGTCAATTACGGAATGGTCGAAGAAGCCAAGCGTCTCGGCGTGTCCTTTGACCTTTACGAGGCGGGCGGTTACCCGAACCTCGCCCGCCAGATCGAGCAGGTCGAAGCCTGCGGTGAGCGCCAGATGGACGCCTTGATTATTGGAGCCGTGTCCTATGAGGGACTGACCCCAAGCGTCGTAAAAATCGCCGGGCAGATGCCGGTCATTGCGGCCGTCAACGACATTGACGACGCGGGCATCACAGCCAAATCCAGCGTTTCCTGGCGCGAGATGGGGGCAGCGGCAGGCCGCGAAATCGCCAAACGGCATCCCAAGGGCAGCGCGCCGGTAAGGTTAGCCTGGTTTCCCGGCCCCAAGGGGGCAGGCTGGGTGCAGTTCGTCGAGCGCGGATTTCTGGAGGCGCTTGCCGATAGTTCGGCCGAAATCGTCGCCACGCGGTTTGGCGACACTGGGCTGGAGCAACAGGTGCTTCTTGTCGAAGACGTGCTCGATACTGTTCCTGACATCGACTATCTGGTGGGCAGCGGGCCAATGGCGGAAGCGGCCATTTCGGTCCTACGAGCGCGGGGGCTGAGCGGCAAGATCGGCGTCGTGTCGACCTATGTCAGTCACGGCGTCTATCGTGGCATCAAACGCGGTCGCATTCTGGCAGCTCCGACCGATTTCGCCGTGCTGCAAGGCCGGTTGGCGGTAGAACTTGCCGTGCGCGCAATCGAAGGCAAACTTACGATCAGCCATGCCGGACCAAGGATCGTCACTCTGACACTTGAGAACATCGACAGTATAGGCACGGCGGAATCCCTTGCGCCTGCGTCATTCGTGCCGGTGTTCAAGGTTGCAAACTGAAGATCGATTGGTGCGCCGGAACATGAAGCGGCCGGTCGCTGCATCTTGTGCCAATGGCCGCTATGGGCCGGAAGCTGTCCAAGACCGAAGCAAACAGCCACTGCCAAACGGCGGGGGTACGTATGTCTTGACGATGCTGCGAGTGCGCTTGGTCAGACCCGACACTTCAGCGCAAGCAAGTTACGGCGGTTGCCTGTCCCCGCAACCAAATATTCCAAATATATCAAATAGATAGAACCCGATGTAAACAGTCAGGCTTTGTCGTTTGGAATTCTTGTCAACACCTGGTCAACGTTTTGCGAGGCCCCCCTGAAAGTGGGGGCCTTTTGCGTTTTAAGCCGCGAACTGTCCTTATCGCTGATAGCTCGCTGCTCTGTTGATATGCATCATAGTGCCCATCATAAGCCTATGCGCAAATGCACAAAAGCTGAGGTGACGTCATGATACTCGCGTTTCTGTCTGCGCTTGCCGAACCGGCTGATTTGCTTTCAGCCTTTCACCGAAGGCACTGCGCATTCCCTCATGCTCGCAACCTGCGGTGACTTGGTGCAAGCCTTGATCGATGCACAAGCCACTGGCATGACTGAAAAAGACATCAAGGCAGCCAAACCGAAGCCACTTCCAATCCCCTTCCCACCCCTTGCCGAACAGCATCGTATTGTGGCCGAGGTCGATGCCTTCATGGCACTCTGCGATCAGGTGCAGGCCAACCTCACTACTACCGCTACCACTCGCCGCACCCTCCTTGACGCCCTCCTCGCCGAAGCGCTTGCACCACTGGACGTGGCAATGACCGAGACGGCGGAATGAGGGAATCCCGCCCGCAGCGCGTCTCTTGGTTTCGGCGGTTAGGGCCGGGCCTCATCACCGGTGCGGCGGACGACGATCCGGGCGGTATCGCAACGCATTCGCAAGTTGGGGCGCAGTTCGGCTTCAACCTTATGTGGACGGTGGCGCTGACCTATCCGCTGATGACGGCGATCCAGTCGATCTGCGCGCGTATCGGGCGTGTCACCGGCGAAGGTCTTGCCGCCAACATGGCCCATGTGCTGCCGCGCTGGCTGGTGCATGCCATCGTCGCCTTGTTGTTCGTGGCAAACACCGTGAACATCGGCGCTGATCTCGCGGCGATGGGTGCGGCGGCGCGGCTGGTTCTGGGCTGGGGCGAAATCGCCTTCGCTGTCATGTTTGCGGCGGGGTCGATGCTGTTGCAGGTCTTCGTGCCCTATCACCGCTATGTGCACGTGCTCAAATGGCTGACGCTCAGCCTGCTTGCCTATGTCGGTGTGGTGTTCACCGTTGCCATCGACTGGGGCGCGGTCGTGCGCGGCGCGTTCTGGCCATCGCTCGACTTTTCGCGGGAGGCCATGGTGGCGATCGTCGCTGTGTTCGGCACGACGATCAGCCCATACATGTTCTTCTGGCAGAGCGCTGAAGAAGTGGAAGATGAGCTTCTTGCCGGCGACGGCGCGCTGCTTGATCACCCAGAGCAGGCACCCGCCGAACTGAACCGGATCGCGTGGGACACCTTTTTCGGCATGGGGTTTTCGAGCCTGATCTCGTTCTTCATTATTCTTACCACGGCCGTGACGCTTCATACCGCCGGGATCACCGATATTGCGACTTCGGCCGACGCAGCGCAGGCACTGCGTCCGATCGCAGGCGAGTTCGCTTTCCTGCTGTTCAGCCTTGGCATCATCGGCACCGGGCTGCTGGCGCTGCCGGTCCTGGCGGGTTCCGCCGCCTATGCGATCGGCGAGTTGCGCGGCTGGCGCATCGGGCTTGAACAGAAGCCAGGGAACGCCAAAGCCTTCTACGGCATCATCGCGCTTGCGTTCGCCCTAGGTCTTCTGATGCTGTTTCTACCGATCGACCCGATCAAGGCCTTGTTCTGGAGCGCCGTGCTGAACGGGGTGATCGCCGTTCCGCTGATGATTGCCACGATGATCGTCGTCTCGAACCGAAAGCACCTTGGCCCGTTCGTAGCACCGCTCGGGTTGAGGATCATGGGCTGGCTGGCAACGGCGGTGATGGCGGCGGCGGTGATGGCGATGTTCGTTCTGTAATGGGTCATCGAGCCACGCACGTCTGTGTCCGCCATATTTGCATCCACTACTCAGACGCGAAACGGTGACCTCTGGCCTCAAAGGTCCTGAGCAGACCGCGCCGAGGAGCAGCCGTGCGATATTCTGTGCCAGTCATTGGCAGCCCTTCGCCAGGCTTTTCGGGCCATCTTCAACGAAGAAGAAGCCTACGCAGCTGATCGAGATCAATACGTGTTCTGCATAGTTGGAATATTCCTTCGAAGCCTGCGGTGATCGTGTTCGGACGCTGTGTGGCCAGCCCGGTGCCATAGGCCGGGGGCGTGCGCGTCCATACGTTCTGCAGTCAGTTCGGCTGAAACAGGAGATTTAAGATGAAGTATTTTCAATTCACGCTTTGGTTTGGTGCGGTGTTAATGTCCGCAATCGTGGGCATCAATTCAGCGACAGCGCAAACAAACGTTTCAGACGAGGCGATGCGGCTAATTGCGTCCAGTTCGGTCAGCATGCCGGAAAGCCAGTTCGAGGTTTCGAGTGACGGAGCCGTGTTCACAGTTCTTCGCGTGAACAGCATGACTAACGCCTCCCCGCATCAGGGCCGAAACAATGAAGCGAACGCGATCGTCAAGGCTATAGTCGCGGAGTTTAAGCAAAGAGGCACCCAGTATTCAGATATCAATACAATCATCGTGCAATACGTCGAACGCTCAGGAAAACCAGTGCACGACCGGATCATTGACCGGATTGATTTCAGGAGGAGCGCTGACGGAAAGTTCGAACTGCATGTGACGTGATCCCTGCGCGCGACCACGTACTGATTGCCGGATCCCCGATGTTCTCCAACTCTTGCTTGCTCATAGTGGCTTAAAGAGATTCGTGCGACGCGCATTTCTGGGAAGCTGCAGACGGGAAGCTGTCAAATCCGATTTCCAAGAATAAGGAGCATAACGATGAAGGGCTATGTCGCCGATATCGAGGACCTGACCAAAGCGAACAGGGATTTTCGCCATGTCCTTTACACCGGTCAGAACCTGCAACTCGTGCTCATGTCCCTGAAACCCGGCCAGGATGTCGGCTCAGAAACACATGCCACGCATGACCAGTTCTTTCGCATTGAACAGGGTAAAGGACAGGTCGAGATCGACGGGGTGACCCACAATGTAAAATCCGGCGCAGGCATCGTTGTGCCAGCGGGAGTCTTGCACAATCTGGTGAACACCGGGGACAAGCCGATGAAGGTCTATACGATCTACGGCCCGCCCAATCACGTCGATCAGCTGGAACAAAGAACAAAGTCTGTGGCGCTGGCGTCGGCGGAGCATTTCGATGGCAAGGTTACCGGGTAAGTTTGCCGCAGCGGAGTATCGCTTCAAATGGACAGGCCTTAGGGCTCGTGCAGGCTGGGTGAGTGCATTGGCGGCCCGGCAGCCTTCCGGACGCCAGACATGAATGCCCTGCAGCTTCTGGGCTATATCGCTGCCGCCGTCGGCCTGCAGATCCTGCTGGCAGTGGCCATTTTGATCTGGCGCCGTGACCCCAACCAATCCGCGCGTTTGGACACGGCTGTCAGCCCGAGGTCTGGCGCCGTCGCTTGGGAAGGGTTGCGCGGTTTCCGCGTTGCCCTGCGGACCTATGAGGACCCCGCGCAGACGCAATGTTCCTTTACTCTGGCACCGGTCGACGGCGTGCGGCTGCCGCCCTTCAAGCCGGGCCAATTTCTGACATTCTCGCTTGCTGTCGATGGTCCGGACGCACCGGCGCGGGTCGTCCGCTGCTATTCCATGTCAGATACTCCTGACCCGGCGCAGTATCGCATCACGGTCAAACGGGCATTGGCACCGCCCGGCAAACCGGATGTGCCCGCAGGAATTGCGTCGGGCTGGTTGCACGATCAGGCGAAAATCGGAACGCTCGTTGACGTAAGGGCACCCTCGGGGCAGTTCGTATTCCCCACCGATGACAGTGCGCCCCCGGTTTTCATCGCGGGCGGCATCGGCATCACGCCGATCCTGTCGATGCTGAAAGCGGCCCTCGCTGACCAGCCGGATCGAGCGGCACATCTGTTCTACGGCGTTCGGAACAGCCGGGATCATGCATTCAATGCTACCCTCAGCCAGCTTGCCGAAGGGCATCCGGGTCTGGTGCTGCACATCCTCTATGCCGACCCGGCCCCGGAGGATGCGCTAGGGCGCGACTATGATCTGCCGGGCTTCATCAATCTCGACCTGCTGAAACAGACACTGCCGCATGGCCGTCACGCCTTTTACATCTGTGGCCCCGACCCGATGATGAAGGCCCTGATCCCGGCTTTGCTGGGCTGGGGCGTTGCCGATGCCGACATCCACCGCGAGTCCTTTGGGCCGCAGACGGCGGTACCCAGACCGGCAGCCTCCCCGGTCGCCGGTCCCGCTTTGGCCATCGGGTTTCGCCGTTCTGGCCGGACCCTTGACTGGGCTGGGCGGGACGCGAACCTGCTCGATTTCGCGGAGCGCCATTCCATTGCCGTGGAGGCCGGCTGTCGCGGCGGCAGTTGCGGCACCTGCGAGACGCGGTTGATCTCGGGCCGTGTTCAGTACGCGGCCAAGCCGGAGTTCGACATCACACCCGGCCATTGCTTGCTGTGCGTCGCAACCCCCGTCACAGCCCTGGAGTTGGACGCATGATGCTGCGCGGAAGCCTCTTCAGCCGCGAGGTTGTGCCGTTCTACCTGTCCTTGCTGGCGCTTCTGGCCGCCACCCTGGCGGTGGATGCGGCGCTGCATCTTCTGGACCTTGTCTGGGTCGGCAAGTGGCTGGGTATTCCCGGCGTCCTGTTGATCTGCGCGTCATTCGGATATTCGCTGCGCAAGCGAAAGCTGATCAGCCAGGGTCACCCCGCCACCTTAATGCGTTTGCATGAACGCATGGCTTGGGCGGGGTCGCTCCTGATCCTTGTCCACGCTGGCATCCACTTCAACGCGGTGCTGGCCTGGCTCGCCATCTGGGCAATGCTGTTGAACGTGGCCAGCGGGTTGACCGGCAAGTTCCTGCTGCGCCGGGCCGGGGCGCGGCTCGCGGCCACAACGCGGCGATTGCGGAGCGAGGGGCTGACGGCCGAGGCGCTGGAGGATCGGCTGTACTGGGACAGCCTGACCTACGACACGGTCAAGCAGTGGCGCGTGCTGCACTACCCGATCACGCTTGCTTTCGCCGTTCTGGGCACCGCGCATATCGTGAGTTCCCTCATCTTCTGGGGGTGGTCATGAAACGCTGGATCCTTGCGCTTATCGCTGCCAACCTTGTCGGCATCGTGGCCCTCGCCTTTGTCTACCCCGATCCGATGCTGGCCCCGGGTGCGCTGATCCCGGCCCATGCGAACCTCGCGACGGATTGCTTTGCCTGCCACGCGCCGATGCAGGGCGCCGTCGAGGCACGCTGCACGACCTGTCATGCCGTGGCCGACATCGGTCTTCTTACCGTCGCAGGTGCGCCTGTTGAGCAAAGCGCGCTAATGCCGCCGTTTCATCAGGGTCTGGCGGATACCGACTGCATGGGCTGCCATACCGATCACCCCCTTGCGAGCCTCACTCCCGCCCATAGCCACACATTCGCCCATGCCATGCTGACCCCGGCGGCAGGCGCGGCGTGCTCTACCTGTCACACGGCACCCAAGACGGTCGTCCACGCAGGGGTGACGGCGCAGTGCAGCACCTGTCACACCCAAACCAACTGGGTGGCCGCGACCATCGATCACACCCGGTTCTTCGCTTTGACCGGGCCGCATGACGTGGCATGCACCAGCTGCCACACCACAGCGAACGATTTCAGCAAGTTCACCTGCTTCAGCTGTCACGAGCATCAGGAAGCCGACCTGATCCGCAAACATCTGGAGGAAGGCATCCGCAACATCGACAACTGTGTGGCCTGCCACCGCGACGCTCATGCCGAGGGTGGCGAGGGCGGTGAAGGAGGTGAGGGCGACGATGACTGATGATCGGCGCTTGATGGACAGCGGAATCCGGCACCGGATGTGGGTCTGCCGAACTTTTTCGATGAAGCGGGCGCGGCGGCCTTCTGATTTCGCAACGGTTCAATCCCCATGAGTCGCACCCGGGGAACCCCATGACGTTTGATCGCCTGAACATCGCGCTGCTGGTGGTCGCCCTGCTTGGTCTGGTGTCCGGGCTAACCCTGTTGCTTGCCGGGCAACTGGACCTCTCGACCCTGGCCTGGACCGCAGGAGTGCTGCCCGTTCTTGCCGCCCTTGTCGTCGAGATCCTTCGCAGCCTGTGGAAGGGCGAAGTCGGGCTCGATGTCGTGGCGGCATTGTCGATGTCGGCGGCGCTGCTGTTCGGCGAGGCGCTGGCAGCAGCAGTGGTCGCGCTGATGTATTCGGGCGGCACGTTCCTTGAAAGCTTCGCCCAAGGCCGCGCCCGCCGCGAAATGCGCGATCTGTTGTCCCGCGTGCCCCGAACGGCCACACGCCACCGAGGCGGCGAGTTGGAAGAGGTGGCGCTTGAAGAGATCAATCCCAAAGACCTTCTGCTCATCCGGCAGGGCGAAGTGGCACCGGTGGATGGCACCGTTGAAAGTGACCGGGCCATGCTGGATCAGGCGGCGCTAACGGGCGAGTCGATGCCTGTCCGGTTGGACCGGGGGCAAGAGGTCATGAGCGGTTCGACCAACGCGGGCGAGGCTTTCGATCTGCGGGTCACGCGGGCGGCGGCCGACAGCACTTACGCCGGGATCGTCCGGCTGGTCGAGGCGGCGCAAGCATCCAAAGCACCGATGGCACGGCTGGCCGACCGCTATTCCATGCTGTTTCTGGCGGTTGCGTGTTGATTTTCACCCAGAACTGAGCCGGTTAGGCGCATAATTTTCACTGAGAACTGAGCCATGTGAACCTATCCCCGAAGCGGTGAGCGGCGGGGGCAACGGAGTGATCCACATGGGACTATTGAACATCATCCGACGGATGCATTT
>CANNIA010000048.1 GCA_947504705.1 Paracoccaceae bacterium | reverse complement strand
TTCAGCCGGACCAGGTTCGCCTTGCCACCATGGCCAATGTGGAACTGATGCGTCTGGGCGTCATAGGCGATGGCCGCATGGTTCTGCCGCGAGACCGTCATGTCACCGAAATCCAGTGCCACAGTCTGATCCGTACCCCGACCAATCTGCGAGACACCCTGCTCCAAGGCAAAGACGCTGCCCTGCCCGGGACCGGACTTCACCGCCAGCCAGCCAACAGGGAACATCACATATCTTTGCGCGGCGACCGGCTTCGCGACCACAGGGCGGTCCTCGGCTTCGAAGAGTGAAACCACGTCGGCGGCAGGAGGGGAATCGAAACCCAAAACCCGCGTACGCGACCGTACCGGGCGGCCATACGCAGCCTCGGGCAAAGGTGCAGATGTGGTTCGCCGGGACGGCGGCGCTTCGTCTTCCAGATCCCAGATGTTCACCGAAGTCGCCTTCGCACCCTCAGGCAAAGGGGCCTTGGTCTTGACCACACGGTGCGGACGGGCCGACGACGCCAGTTCATCCTCAGCGTCGATTTCGGCATCCGAACGCTTCTGCGGGCTTGCGGCAGCAAGGGCTTCGCGCAGGCGCTTGATTTCAAGTTCGGCCAAACCCGAAAGCACGGGATCGGGGCCGATCTGGGCCGAGGTGGGCGGCGCAGCGGGTTCATCCGCGTTCTTGCCGAGAATGGTGCGAAGGAACTTCACGTCAGTTTCTCCAGGCAGACTTGCTCGATCACAGCACCGCACAAACATGCGGCAGTTGGTAAACACGCAGATACACTCAACCTTAAGCTAAGTTGAACGGCAAAATCGCAAGTTGCAACATTCATGTGAGGATCGCGCCCCGGTAAGTGTTAAGGATTCGTCCATTCCTTGCAACCGATGCCATCGGCGGATCGAAAGCGCAGTGCAGCGCAGGCCTTCCAGCGGCGCGCCCGTTGCCGGAAGGCTGCAAGAGCGGCGCGGATAATGCGTGCCAAGCCCCGAGAAACGATCCTTTCAAGCTACTGGAATACCTTCTATTTTCTGACTCACCTCGCTGCGCCATCACGGCGAGAACAGGCGAAAGCCAAGGCCCTTGGCCAGGATCACGCCGGTCAAGCCGGGCAGCCACGGCGGGACGACGGTGGATTTGGACAATGGACAGACTGCGCGCCGACCGACCGCGCAACCGTGGGGCGGATTGGCCCTGCGGTGCGATTGTGGTCTTGGCAGTGGCCATCATGGTCAGGTCGCCCCCGATTCGCACTGCCCAATAAGGTTGCGGCAGGTTACCCGTGATGGAATCTGCAGCGCGGCAGACACATGCAATCCGCCGGACAGGATGGGGGCTTCTGTCTCAAGCTGCGAATCCCGCGCGGGTGCCCAGAAACGATCGTACAGATCGCCCGCTGCCGAAACGAGGCCGGCGATGAGGACGGAAATCGCCGCTGCGCGCACCAAAAGGTCACGGTGGATCGAGTTTCCTTTTGCAGGCATCGGTATGGCGGTCGGCAGGTCGCTCTGCGTCGTCGCATCTTGGCCACCAAGCATCCCTTTCCATTCGGGTGCCGACTGAACCCGGTCGCGCGGGAAGATCGACATCGCCTTGTCAAGCGCGGCCAGAAAGGCGTCGGGGTAGCCCTTGACCCGGCCCAAAAGCGGCAGTTGCGGGTCTTCCTTGCGGCTGGCAATCGCAGAGAGACGCTCGCGAGAGGATTTCGGCGGCTCGCCGGTGATCAGATGGCTGAAAGTGGCCGCCAGCGCATAAAGATCGCTGCAGGGGGTCTGAAGGCTGCCGCTGATGTAGAATTCCTGAGGGGAATAGCCGTCCTTGACGACGCGCAGACCCGACAGCGCCCGGCTTTTTCGGGTCTCGTCCTTGCGGGCTGCGCCAAAGTCGATCAGCACCGGTTCCCCGGTGGCCTCGTCAAGCAGGATGTTGTCGGGTGCCACATCGCGGTGCAGAAAGCCATGCGCGTGGACATGGCCGAGGGCATCCAGCAACCGCCGCAGGCTGTGCATGATCCGGTCCGGCGACAGGCGGGGCACCCTACCCTCGACCGTCTCCAGAAGGTCAGGACCTTGAACGTAGTCCATTGCCATGTAGGCGGTGTCGTTGTCTTGAAAGACCTGATGGACGCGGACGATGTTGGGGTGGTTCAGCTTGGCGAGATTGACCGCTTCCTGGCGAAACAGGGTGACAAGGGAACGGAACTCCTGCTGTCGGTTCTGCGAACTGACGCCGACCCGCTGACCAGTGCGGCGGCAAAACGTGGCCGGGAAGCATTCCTTGATGACAACCTGTCGGCCAAGTGAGTCGCGGGCGACATAGGTGATCCCGAAGCCCCCGGCGCTGAGGAACCTGTCGATGGTGAACTGGTCTTGCAGCAACTTGCTTCCAACCGGCAGCTCATCGGGAAAGCTGTCGGGGCCTTGCTGGTTAAGTCTGGCAGCAGCGGAAGTCATCCAGGAACCCGATTCGCGCCCACTTCGGTCGACAGGGGACCGAACGGATAGGATGAAAGCCGAGTTAGGCCAAAACGTGATGCAGGAAAGTTCGATTTTTGCCATACTTCCGGTGACGGGTTGGACAGCCTAACCCGCTATATCTGCGCAATATCACGGTTCATTGCTGCATTTGCACAAGCTATGGATCAAGACGGTTTGCGGCTCGGAAGTCCACAACCGGTGCGCTGCCAAGGTTTTGCCACATCCCGCATGGGTTGCGGGATGCGACCGCGAAAACAATGCTTGGAATTTTCGCTGAGCGGCCACCAAGGTCAGCGCCTTCGGCTTGCAACTTACCTTCCGCGACATCTAATTGGCGTGGCAGGGCAAAGCTCGTCAGGGCGGATCTGGAAGGCGGTAAGTGACATGAAGACGATCTCGGAAAACCGGGCGTTTGGCGGCGTGCAGGGGGTCTATACCCACGCCTCGCAGTGCTGTTCCTGCGACATGACCTTCGGGCTGTTCCTGCCCGCACAGGCGGAGGAAGGCCCGGTTCCCCTTTTGTGGTTCCTGTCGGGGCTGACCTGCACCCATGAAAACGCGATGATAAAGGCCGGAGCCCAACGTTGGGCAGCCGAGGCCGGGATCGCGCTTTGCTTCCCCGACACCTCGCCCAGGGGTGAGGGGGTGGCAAATGACCCCGACTTCGCGCTGGGGCAGGGTGCGGGCTTTTATGTCAACGCGACGGAAAAGCACTGGGCCCCGCATTTCCGGATGTGGGACTATATCACCGACGAACTGCCGCGCCTGTTGTTCAATGCATTCCCGCTGGCCGAAGAGATGCAGGGCATCACTGGCCATTCCATGGGCGGGCATGGGGCGCTGACCATCGCGATGAGCTTTCCGGGGCGGTTCAAATCCGTCTCGGCCTTCGCACCGATCTGCAACCCAGTAGCGAGCGACTGGGGCCGCTTGCAATTTGCCGCTTATCTTGGCAATGATTCCTCAACTTGGGCCGCGCATGATGCAAGCCTGTTGATGAGGAAGCGTGGCTTTGACGGCCCGGTGCTGGTTGATCAGGGGACATCCGACCAGTTCCTTGACAAGCTTCGCCCCGAGGCATTGGCAGAAGCGATGGCTGTCGCGCGTCAGGGTGGCACGTTCAGGATGCAGAAGGGCTATGATCACAGCTATTTCTTCGTCTCGACCTTCATGGAAGACCATGTTTCATTCCACGCTTCTGCCTTCCTTGCTTAGGGCGCTGCCCGTCGTCCTTGCGTTGGCCTGCTTGGTCGGGGCTGCAACTCCGGCTCGGGCGGATGAAGCAGCAGATACTGTCCTTGCAATCATCAATCAGGCGCGGGTCAAAGCTGGATGTTCGGCACTAAAGCTGAATTCCAAGCTGATGGCGGCAGCGAAGATCCATGCCCGGAACATGGCCGAGAAGGATTTCTTCGGTCACAAGGGAAAGGACGGCAGCAAACCATCCAGCCGGGCCAAGCGTCAGGGCTATTCTTATCACATGTATGCCGAAAACATCGCGGCGGGTCAGTCCAGCGCGGAAGAGGTCGCGCGGTCCTGGCTTGCAAGCGCGGGCCACCGCAAGAACATTTTGACTTGCAGGCTTAAGGACACCGGGATCGCCGTCGCCTATCAGTCCGACGACGAACCGCTCGATGGTCAATCCAAGGCCTTTTACTATTACTGGGTTCAGGATTTCGGGGACCCATGAAGCGGCTGTTCATCGATGCCGATGCCTGCCCGGTTCGAGATGAGGCCGAGCGTGTCGCGACACGCCTGAAGATTCCGATGCTGGTGGTGTCGAACGGTGGAATACGGCCTTCGGCAAACCCACTGGTTGAAAGCGTGTTTGTGCCTGAAGGGCCGGATGCCGCCGATAAATGGATCGCTGAAAGCTGTCGCCCAGGCGATGTGGTGGTGACCGCCGACATTCCCTTGGCGGCAAGATGTGTGGTGGCAGGCGCGGCGGTCCTGCGCCATGACGGGCAAGAGCTTACAGCAGCAAATATCGGCATGGTGCTGGCGACGCGCGATCTAATGGCCGACCTGCGCGCGGCAGACCCGTTTCGCCAAGGCGGTGGGAAAAGTTTTTCCAAGGCTGATCGCAGCCGGTTTCTGGACGTGCTTGACCGCGTGCTGCGCCGCAATCCGGCTTAGCCGGACTCGCCCGTGCTTCCCCTGCGACTGCCACGCGCGCCATCGCATGTCGCGAGTGGGACAGACGGGCCAATGCGGGGCAGGTTCATGTTCGGCCATGGCACGCTCAAAAGCCCTGACCGGGATCCTCTTCGCCGCTGGCGGCTCGCTGGTGTTTTCGCTGAACGACTTGTCGATCAAGCTCTTGTCGGATTCTTATGCGCTGCATCAGATCATCATGATCCGCGCCTTGATCGCGATGAGTTTTGTCCTAGCGGTGATCGGCTTTTCGAAAAAGGGCTTCCGACAAATCGCGACGGGGCGGCCAGTCATGCATCTTGTCAGGGTCGGGATCATCATGGTCTCGAACGTGACCTTCTTCGTCGGGCTTGCCAACATGCCTTTGGCCGATGCGGTTGCGGTGGCCTATGTCAGCCCGATCATCATCACGCTGCAGTCGATACTGTTTCTGGGCGAGAAAGTTGGCCCACGGCGTTGGGCTGCGGTGATTGTCGGCATGCTTGGCGTCATCGTCATGCTGCGGCCCGGTGCTGGGGTCATCCAGCCAGCAGCCCTTCTCGTCCTGTTTTCGGCAGTGCTGTATGCCAGCGGCAACCTTCTGGCGCGCCATCTGGGCACCACCGAAAGCGCCATGACGCTGACCTTCTACGTCCAAGCCGGCTTTATCGTCGTCAGCCTGATCATGGGGCTGGTGGTCGGCGATGGACACCTGCGCGCCGAGGGTTCGTTGTGGGAGTTCCTGTTCCGCCCGTGGTACTGGCCGCCTGTCAGCGACTGGCCCCTGTTCCTGTTGACCGGACTTGCGGTCGGGCTTGGAGCGTTGATGGTGACCCAGGCCTATCGCACCGTCGAAGCCGGGCTGATCGCTCCGTTCGAATATGTCGGTATGCCCGCAGCGATCTTCTGGGGTCTGATGGTCTTTGGCACCTTCCCGGATTCAACCGGCTGGGTGGGGATTGCACTGATCTGCGGCTCGGGCCTTTATGTGATCTGGCGCGAGACGGTGACGAAGCGCGCCGTCGAAGAACGTGCGACCGAATGGGAGGCTGGGCTCTGATGGAAATCGTCCCGAAAGAGGCCGAAGCGCATCTGGACTGGCACGGGTTGATGGCCGCGATCGAGGCCGGGCACCGCCTGCCCCCGGCCGAAATCAAGGATATGCTGCTGTATCGGGGTCAGGATACCATCCTAGACCGCGCCGCCTGGATCGACGGACTGGGCGCGCTGGTCAAGGTTGCGACCATCCACCCGGGCAACGCTGCCTTGGGCAAGCCGACGGTCAACGGGGCGGTCAACCTTTTTGACAACCTGACGGGCGAGCTTACCGCCATCGTCGATTTCCATCTGGTGACCAAGTGGAAAACCGCAGGCGACAGCCTGCTTGCCGCCAGCCGTCTTGCCCGGAAGGACGCGACAGAATTCCTGCTGGTGGGTGGCGGCACCGTGGCGCGATCCATGGTCGAGGCCTATTCCAGTTTGTTCCCGAACGCCCGCTTCACAGTCTGGAGCCGCAACCGCGCGACGGCCGAAGCCATGGGCCTGGCTGTGGCCGATGATCTGGAAACGGCGGTTCGGCGCGCCCATGTCATTTGCACGGCCACCTTGGCGACCGAACCCCTGATCAAGGGCGACTGGCTGCAGCCCGGCCAGCATCTTGACCTGATTGGCGCTTACAAGCCCGGCATGCGCGAAGTGGACGATGCGGCCATGGCCCGCGCGCGGCTGTTTGTGGATTCGCGGGCGACCACGCTGCACCACATTGGGGAGTTGATCGATCCCTTGGCCTCGGGCGCGATCACCGAAGCGGACGTGTTGGCCGATTTCTACGACGACCCCGCGCTGTATGCGCGCAAGTCGGACGATGACATCACCATCGCCAAGAACGGCGGCGGTGCGCATCTGGACCTGATGACCGCGACCTACATCGCCGGGCGTTGGCGGGCGCGCTGATCAGGCCGGTTTTCCTGCACGCTTGGGGTGGCTAAGGATCAGCGCCAGCGGCATCGCAAGAAGTGTCACCCACATCATCAGGTAAAAGTCATCGACATAGGCGATCATCGCTGCCTGAACGTTTACCAAACCGTCCAGGATCTGCAGCGCGGTAGGATCACCCGCAATGGCCGCAGGATTGGCCTGCGCCAGCACCGGATTGTAGGGAGTGATAAAGGCCCCAAGCTCGGCATGGTTGATCTGGATGTTGCGCGTCAGCGCGGCGATCACGATGGAAATTCCGATCGAGGAGCCGATGTTGCGGACCAGGCTGAACAGACTTGTCGCATCGGCCCGGAAGCGTGGGTCAAGGGTGGCGAACGCAATGGTCGACAGGGGCACGAAGACCAACCCTAGCCCAAGGCCCTGCACCACGCCGCTGCGGATGATTGGCCAACTGTCCATCTGCGGGGTAAAGCCCGTCATCTCGTACAAGGACAGCGCCGTCAGGGACAGCCCGGCAAGCACCAGCAGGCGCGGATCGACCTTTCGCACCAGACGGCCTACGACCAGCATCGAAATCATCGTCCCCACCCCGCGCGGGGCCATCACGACGCCGGTGGTGATCACCGGATAGCCAAGGATGCGCGACAGCATCGGCGGCAAAAGTGCTAGGCTTGCCAGAAGGATGATGCCCACGACGAAGATGAAGATCAGCCCGATGCGGAAGTTCCGGTCGCGAAACATCTGCGGGTCAAGGAAGGGGTGTTCCTTGGTCAGGATATGCACCACGAACATCCAGAAGCCTGAAAGGGTAATTACCAGATAAAGCCAGATCTCTCCGGCCGAGAACCAGTCAACCTCTCCGCCCCGGTCCAGCATCAGCTGAAACGACCCCAGCGCCAGCGACAAAAGTGCAAAGCCCACCATGTCAAAGCTGCGCCGTTTGCGCGGCATGCGCGGCAGATAGGCAAGGCAGCCCGCAAGCGCCAGCGCGCCCACCGGCAGGTTGATCAGAAAGACCCAGCGCCAGTTGTAGCTCTCAGTGAGCCAGCCGCCCAAGGTCGGGCCAATGATCGGGCCGACCATGATCCCCGCCCCCCACATCGCCATGGCTTGCCCGGCCTTTTCGCGCGGGTTGATGTCCAGAAGGAAGGTTTGTGACAGGGGCACGATGGCCGCGCCAAAGACACCCTGCATCAGGCGAAAGGTCACCATCGACGACAGGTTCCACGCGATGCCACAGGCCAGCGAAGTTACAACGAAGCCGATGATCGAGATGATGAACAGCTCGCGCTTGCCCAGTCGGTCGGCCAGCCACCCGGTGACCGGCGTCATGATCGCGGACGAGACGATATAGCTGGTCAGAACCCAGGTGATCGTGTCCTGAGACGCCCCCAGATCGCCGGTCATCGATGGCAGCGCCACGTTGGCGATGGTCGTGTCCAGAACCTGCATGATCGTCGCCAGCATGATCGACAGCGTGATCAGCCCGCGATGCTTGACCTCGACCGTCGGGGCTGAAACCGCTGGCCCCGGCGCGGTGGCTGAGGCTTTGGAGGTGCCGGACATAACGCCCTTACTCCTTGGCGGCCGTGGAGGTGTCGACAGTCACTGCCGCGCTAAGGCCCGAGGCCAGCGCCGAGGCACCAGCAGGATCATCCAGCTTGATCCGCACTGGAACACGCTGGGTAACCTTCACCCAGTTGCCCGTGGCGTTCTGGGCTGGCAGCAGCGAAAACTCGGCCCCCGTGCCTGCACCAATCGCCTCGATCGTGCCGGTAAAGACCTTGCTGGGCGCGGCGTCGAATACAATCTCGACGCGTTGACCCGGGACCAGATCGGCAAGCTGGGTTTCCTTGAAGTTCGCGTCAACCCAGGCCGCACCGGTTTCGACCAGCGCAAAGACCGGTTGACCCGCCGCCAGCATCACCCCTTCGTGGAAGGAGGCAGCCTGATAGACCACCCCATCCGCAGGCGCCGTGACGCGGGTGACCGAAAGGTTGTAACGCGCGCGGTCCAGCTCAGCCAAGGCGGCGCGGACAGCGGGGTGATCGTCGGTGGCGGCGTCCGGGTCGGTGCCCAACGAGGCGCGGGCGGTATTGGCGGTTAACCGCGCAACCCCGGCCTTTTCTCGGGCCTGCTGACTGATATGGCGGACTTCGTCGAGCGAGTTTGAGGAGGTAACGCCCTTGCCGGTCAGCGCCTCTTGCCGGGCAAGCTCATCCTCCTGATAACGCGCTTCGTCCTCGGCCAGCGCGGCCTGTCCCTCTGCCTGCGCCAAAGCGGCTTTCAACTGTTCGACCTGCAACCGCGCGGCGTTGACGGCGGCTTCTGCTTGGGCGACGGCCAATTCATAGGGCTGGGGGTCGACCTGAAACAGCAGGTCCCCGGCCTTTACCGGTTGCAAGTCATGCACGCTGACCGTGACGACCCGACCGCCTGCCGTCGGGGCAATCGAAATGCGCGCCTGATGCAGATAGGCGTCTTCGGTGCTTTCCTGATGCGCACCCGACAGCCACCAGCCCCCGACACCGGCCGCCAGCAGGACGGGAACCGACAGCATCACCAGCACCCGGCGCAGCGGGCGAGCAGGCTTAGCCGGGGCGGGCACCGGGGACAAGACAGCGACGGCGGGTTCAGAAGCGGCAGTGCGGGCGTTCATTTCAATATCTCATTGGATGCGGCAAAGCTGGTCGGGCCGTTCCCCGGCTCTGATGCCTTCAGGTTTTCGGTGATTTTCAAAAGCGCCGCTTGCAGCACGCGCCGGGCGTCATCGCCAAGGCCGGCTAGCGCCTCTTCATAGACGGCATCGATGATCCCTTTGGCTTCCGGCGCGATCTGGCGAGCCTTGTCCGAGGCCACCACGATCCGGGCGCGGCGATCATCGGGGTGCGGTTCGCGGTGCAGCCAGCCGCCCTGCTCCATCCGGTCGATCAAACGTGAGACGCTGATCGGCTCTACCCCCAGAAGGGCGGCCAGTGCCGTCTGCGTTGAAGGACCTTCGCGCAAGAGTTGCCCGAGCAGACGCCATTGCGCCGCCGACAACCCATGCGAAGCAGTCCGGGCCTCGAACCGGGTCCAGATCCTGCGGGACGCATCCTGCAGCAGCGGGGCAAGCTTCTCGATGCGATAATTCATTAAGCCTGCTTACTATAAGCCTAGCTATCAATCAACCAACGCAGGGCGCGTTGCCTGCATGCCAGCCTTGCCCAGAACGCATGGCGACAGCCGAAACCGCCCAGTTTATCATCGTTTCAGGGATGTCGGGAAATTGGTCGGAGCGAGAGGATTCGAACCTCCGACCCCCTGCTCCCGAAGCAGGTGCGCTACCAGACTGCGCTACGCTCCGACCGTGGGCGGGGGGTTAAACCCTCTGCCGGTCTTTGGCAAGAGGGGTCAGGCCTGATCCTCGCCTCGATCAAAACGCTTCAGCCAGCTTGAGGCGCGCGGCAGGGTTCCGATCTCCAACCGCGAGCGGTTTTCAAGGACCGGGCGGTTCAGGGAGACCGAAGGTGTGCCTTCGCGCAGCACGATGTAGATGCCGGATGCGATGATCACGGACGACCCGATGGCGGTGTAAAGATCAATCGACTCGGCAAAGAACAGCCAGCCGTAGAAGGCCGCCCAGATGATCTGAGAATACTGCATGGGTGCCACAATGATCGCAGGCGAGATGCGGTACGAGGCGATGCTGGCGAAGGCCCCGGCAAGCCCAAGGCTGGCCATGACTGCCGTCAGCCCCAAATGCTCGACCGGCATGGGCTTGTAGACGAAGGGCATCGTCAGGCCCATGGCAAGGAATGTCAGCACCATCGGATACAGCATCAAGACCACCGAGCGTTCGTCGCGCCCGATCTTGCGGATGATGACCGAACTGAACGCCCCCGTCGTCGCGGCCCCCAAGGCCGCCAGATGCCCGATGCCCAGCGGCACCTCGCCCCCTGGCCGCAGCACGATCATCACACCACCCAGCCCCACGATCACGGCAAGCCCGCGCCGTAGCCCGACTTTTTCGCCCAGCATCGGAATGGCCATCAGCGTGATCAAAAGCGGCATGGCAAAGAAGATCGCATAGCACTGCGCCATGGGAAGCTGCGAAAAGGCAAAGAACCCCATGACCCCAGTCACCACCGACGACACCGTCCGCGTGATCGTCCACCACGGATGCCGGGGGATCAGCGTGCCGTCCCTCCGGTCGCTCAGCAGCATCAGCGTGACCAGCGGGAACCCCATCAGCCCGGCAAAGAACATCGTCTGGAAGGTGGAATAGGTGCCACCCAGAAATTTGACCACGACGTCGTGGCTGGCATAAAGCCCGAAAGCAGCCAGCGACAATAGCGCCCCGCGCAGATGAGATTGCATGATGTCAGGTCCGGGATTGCCAGCGGTCAGGGGCCGCAGGTGTTTGCGCTATCCTCATCGCGCTTAACGGCTGCGGCCACAAGGGCGGGCGGGCTAAACTGGCGCGAAACCTAAGACTTTGCCCGGTTGCCGCGCGCCTTCTTGACGATCCAGGCTATCGGCAACACGACCAGAACCCCGAACTTCTTCAACAGCGCCAGGGCCAGAACCATCATCCCGACCTGCGCCGCGCCACCCCCAAGCAGCCCGCTCAGACCGCCCTCGGCCACGGTATCGACGCCCGGCACAAAATCCTCATACTTGTTGCCATCGCCCATCGCGACCAGCCCGATCAGCTCGGGCATCTTGGCATCAACGTCACCGGCCTGAACGGCAGAGCCAAGCACGTTCAGATTGACAAAACCGTGCCGGCTTAGGATCCAAGCATTGGCGTTCAGCAATTCATTGTCATTTGCCGCCTGTTTAAGCAGCACCGAGAACTTAAGCGCGCGCTGGGTCCGGTCATAGCCCGGCGTCCCGGCCAGCCCGACGGTCGTGATCTCGGGCAGGCCCGCCTCGCGGCGCTGGCGGTTCTGGTCGGCATCCGAATCCTTAAGCGACTGAATGATGGCCCCGTAATCCATCGTAGCCGCTTCGTCGTCCGAGATATGACCGTTTTCAAAGTAATAGACCGTGGACGCCCATGAATCATCCATCGGCGAGGTTCCGGTCTGGAAGATCAACCCCTGCAGTTCGGGCTGGGGAAGGTTCTGCCACAGGGTTTCCATGACCCAGCGGGCATCATCGCCCGTCAGCGCATAATAGCCATCACCAAGCTGCAGCGTGTACTCGCCCTGGGCCATGGTTTGCGCACCGCGATGGACTTGCAGAGTGGCGAACTTTGCAGCCATGCCCGGGTCAAGCCAGTCGGCATAGGACGGAAAGACATCCTTCATCGTCTCGGCCATGCTTGGCAGAGCGGCAAGCGAGAGCGCGGCAGCCAGAAGGATGCGGCGAAGCGGGGCGGTCAGGTGGGCCATGAAATCCTCCAATCAATGTTGAAGGAACGCTAGACGAAGTTCCCGCCCCGCGCCAAGCGCAAAATCGGCACCGTCCGGCGTCAGCTATCTGCAGACCTGCGGTCCTGCCGGGCGACAACAATGATGCCGGTCACGACGATCACGGCGCAGCCTGCAAGCGTCGAAGGCGTCATTCTTTCGCCAAAGACCAGCGCCCCGAACAGGGCGGCCCAGCCGATCTGGGAATACTGCATCGGGGCGACGATGATGGCAGGAGCCCGGCGATAGGCGGCCACAATGGCAACCGCGCCGATGAACAGCACGACCGCCATGAAGGCGGCTACGGCAAAGTCGGTGGGCCTCATCGGCACATAGACGAAGGGGGTTGCGGCGCTAACCAGCGGCACCAGCGCAAGCTGCGGCCAAAGCAGCATGACCGGCGTCCGTTCAACCGCCCCGGTCTTGCGGATCAGCACATAATTCATTGCCCCGACCGTCGCCCCGATAAAGGCCAGCGCGTGGCCCAGATTCAGCGGCGTGGTCGTCGGATCAAGCGCGATCACCACCCCGACAAGGCCCAAAACTACGGCGATCCCCCGGACCGGGTCCATGCGCTCGCCCAGAATGGGAATCGCCAGCACCGCGATCATCAGTGGCATGGTGAAGAAGATGACATAGGCCTCGGCCAAGGGGAGCATGGTGAAGGCGGAAACCCCAGCGGTAAAGTTGACCACGGTTCCAAGCGCCCGCAGCGCCATAAGCTTCGGGGCCTTGGGCCACAGCGGGCCACGATCCCACAGGGCATAGGCGAACAGCAGCGGCAAATGCATCAGCCCCGCAACTGCGATGATCTGCAGCGGATGTATTCCGCCGCCCAGAAACTTGGCCGAAATGTCATAGGCGGCATAAGCCCCGAAGGCCAGAACGCTCAGCGCTGCTCCGGTCAGATTGGATGAAAGCGCCATGCAGGTCCCGCCAATGGGGAAGCTGACGGCGCAAGGTCGCGCCGCCAGAAGTCAGGTTCAGAGGCTTGCGTCCAGCGCCGCCAGAATCGCATCGCCCATTTCGGCAGTCGACACCGGCTTGCCGCCTTCCGGCCCCATCAGGTCGGCCGTGCGGACGCCATCGGCCAGCACCTTCTCGACCGCCTTTTCCAAGCGGGTCGCGTCTTCGCCCAGATCGAAGCTATACCGCAGCGCCATCGCAAAGCTCAGGATGCAGGCGATCGGGTTCGCCTTGCCCTGCCCCGCGATATCGGGGGCCGAGCCATGCACCGGTTCATACAGCGCCTTCGGGCGACCGTTCGCCATCGGATTACCAAGGCTGGCCGAGGGCAACATGCCCAAAGACCCGGTCAGCATCGCCGCCATGTCCGACAGCACGTCGCCGAACAGGTTGTCGGTCACGATCACGTCGAACTGTTTCGGCCAGCGGCAGAGCTGCATCGCGCCATTGTCGGCATACATGTGGGTCAGCGCGACATCGGGGTACTCCCGGTCATGCACTTCCTGCACCACTTCGCGCCAGAGGATGCCCGATTCCATCACATTGGCCTTCTCCATCGAGCAGACCTTGTTCGACCGCTTTCGCGCCAGCTCGAAAGCCGACCGCGCCACCCGGGCGATCTCGCTTTCGGTATAGCGCTGGGTGTTGATCCCCACCCGCTCGTTACCTTCCTTGAAGATGCCGCGCGGCTCGCCGAAATAGACTCCGCTCGTCAGTTCGCGGACGATCACGATATCCAGTCCGGCAACGACTTCCTTCTTCAGCGACGAGAAATCCGCCAGCGCGTCAAAGCACTGCGCCGGGCGTAGGTTCGAGAACAGGTCCATCTCCTTGCGCAGCCGCAGAAGGCCCCGCTCCGGCTTCACCGAAAAGTCGAGTTTGTCGTACTTCGGCCCACCAACCGCGCCCAGAAGCACCGCGTCCACTGCCTGTGCCTTGGCCATGGTCTCATCCGCCAAAGGCTTGCCATGCACATCATAAGCACAGCCGCCGACCAGGTCTTCGGACACATCGAAATGCACGCCGCGTTTAACGCCCATCCAGGTGATGACCTTCTTCACTTCGGCCATGACTTCCGGGCCGATGCCGTCACCGGCAAGGATAAGGATCGAGGGATTGGCCATGGCGCGCTCCTAGCTGAATGACCCGGTTCGCCTAGCCGTTCGCCTGCGAAGTTTCAAGCCGTGAAGGCATCCGCCAGTGCATCCCAGACCCGGCGCAGCCGTGGCGATTGCCGCAAACGCGGGGCGGCGGTCAGCCAGACCGGCAGGCTTGGCAGATCGGCGACCACGTCGATCCGCTCCAACATGGGATCAGCATCCCCAATCCGCCGCAGAATGCCGCCCAAACCAGCCCCGGCGCGGACCAGTTCCAGATAGGTCAGCGGGTCATCGCAGCGCACCGGAAAGAAATGCCGGTCGACCGTGATCCCAAGGCTGGCCATCACCCGGATCACCTGATCCATCCGGTCCTGCCCGATGAAATCATGGGTCATCAGGTCGTCCATCGACTTGGGTCTGCCCGTCCGGTCCAGATAGGCCTTGGCCGCATAAAGCCCCAGCGGCAGGTCTGCCAAATGCCGCGCCACCAGATCGGGCTGCGTGGGCCGATACATGCGCAATGCAATGTCAGCCTCACCGAACAGAAGGTTCTCCGAGGTGTCCGAAGCAACCAGCTCAATCTCGATCCCCGGCTCTTCCGCCCGCAACCGCGCAAGGATCGGCGGCAACAGGAAATGCGCCACGACACGGCTGGCGGTCAGCCGAACGGTCCCTGCGATCCCAGCACTTTGCGATTTGGCGGTAAGCGCCAGATCTGCCGCCGCCTGCCGCATCGCCCGCGCCGCCGGAAGCAACGCCTGCCCGGCATCGGTCAAGTCCAACCCCTGCGCCACCCTTGCGAACAAGGCGACCTCAAGTGCGGCCTCCGCCGCCTGAACATGCCGGCCCAGTGTCGGTTGGCTGATCCCCGTCGCCCGCGCCGCAGCCGAAAGCGAACCGGCCTCAGCCACGGCAAGAAAAGATCGTATCAAGGTCCAGTCAAGCAAATCCATTCATCTATGAATACCCAAGGATCGCTTTCATGCAATTCCTTTTGAACCGCGAAGGCCCGATATGCCGGGGAAAGGAGTATCCCTCATGGCAAAGACAGCACTCGTCCTTGGCGCATCCGGCAGTTTCGGCGGCCAATTCGCATTGGCCCTGCAAAGCGCAGGCTGGCAGGTGAACCGCTACCTGCGGGGGACCGATATGGCCACAGCGGCCAAGGGGGTGGACCTCATCGTCAACGGGCTGAACCCGCCGAACTATCACAACTGGGCAAAGCTGATCCCTCAGATCACCACTCAGGTCTTGGCCGCAGCCAAATCCAGCGGCGCGACGATTCTGGTCCCCGGCAACGTCTATCCCTATGGCAAGGAGCCTTCACCTTGGGGTCCCGACACGCCCCACCGCCCAGTCAGCCGCAAGGGCGCGATCCGATCCACCATGGAGGCACAGTATCGTGCTGCAACGGAAAGCGGCGACCTGCGCTGCATCCTCCTTAGGGGCGGAGATTTCCTGCTGCCGGGGGCCGGGCAAAACGTGATGAACCAGATCATTCTGGGCAAGCTGGCGAAGGGCAAGATCACCGCCCTTGGCGACCCCGATGCGATCCACGCCTATGCCTATCTTCCCGACATGGCACGAGCGGCGGTCGCCTTGGCCGAACTTGGTGACACCCTCCCCGCCTATGCCGACATTCCCTTCGCAGGTTATGCCTTCACCATCGCCGACCTTGCCACCCGCGTCACCCGCCAGCTTGGCAAACCGATCAAGATTGCCCGCTTCCCCAACTGGGTCTTCACCCTCACCAGCCCGGTCTGGGAACTGGCGCGCGAACTGCGAGAGATGCTCTATCTCTCCAGCTTCCCCCATCAGCTTGACCGCGTCCCCCTGCGCCACTGGCTGCCCGAGTTTCAGCACACCAGCCTTGAGGAGGTGATCGCCCGCCATCTGACCGCCCTCGGGCTTCATGGCAGCTCGATATCGACCCAGACCGGAAAGTGATGTGATGCGGCTGCCAAGTCAGGCCAAAGCGGGTCGCTTTCCGGGGGCCAAAGGACACCAGACCCGGTGACCCTCACCCCCACTGACGGCAGCACATAGTCCAGCCGCAGCCCGCCCAAATCGTCATAGATCGCTGTGTCCAACGCCGGGTCCCCGGCCTCGCTGCGCCCATGGCTCCCCTTCGGCAAAGGGTCCTGCAAAGCCGGATCGGCCAACAGCCCCGCAATCCCTTCGCGCAACCCATCCCCATCCGCCGGGTCAAGATTGCCGTCGCCCAACAGCACGAAAGGCCCAACCAGAGGCTCCATCGGCAAAGACCCCTTCAGGAACCGCGACCAGAACGCCGCCTCATCATGGTTGCGTCGGCCGTTCCGATCCTCCGGCCCGTCAAAGACCGGCGGCGTCGCGTGCCAGGCCAGCAGATGCAACGGGCCCGCCTCAGCCAGAACCGGCACATCCCAGAACCCCGTCGTCGCAAGCCGCTGCACCTCGACCAGCCCCGGCTCCATCCCTTCGGGCAGCATCGCCCCCGGCAGATCGCGCCACAGATAGCCCGAGAAATCCCGCGCGCCCGCCTCATCCAACGGCAAACGGGACAGCACCGCCATTCCCCCTTGCCCGGAAAACAGCCCGAACCCCTGCGCATCGCGCGCATCGCCGATCCGGCCGTTGCCGTCTACGTCAAAACCAGTCTGCGTCCCAGTGTTCGGTCGGAAGGCGAAGCGATAGGGATAGTCTAGCCCACCAGCCCTTGCCTGATCGGCCAAAAGCCCCAGTGCCACCCCCTGACGGTCATAATCGACCGAGGTCAAAAGGATCACATCGGCGTCCAGCGCCACCAGAACCTTCACAATCGCCGCGATCTGCGGATCATCCCCGCCCGCAATGTCCTGCACCAGAAGCCCCGGCCCCGTGCGGTCCAGCCCGACGTTCCAGGTGGCCACCCGCAGCGTTTCGGCGACAAGATCATCGGCAGGCAGACAAATCACGCCGCAGGCCAAAAGCACCGCTGCCGAACCGCGGCTCAGCGCCGATCCTCGTCGTCCTGGCCCTCACGGGCCTTGGCGGCATCGGCGGCGATCTTGCGGGCGCGCTTGACCCGGATCATGTCGGCAACCCGCCCCATGGCAACCCCGCGCATCAACAGGCTTGCCGGAACAAAGGCCCAGGCCGCAACCCCCCAGATCAGCGCTTGCGGCGAAGTTACCGCGTCCGGCGGCAAACCCGCTGTCAGACCGGCGATCAAGAGCGGAATGACAAATGGCACCAGAAAGCCAATCGAGAGGTTAACCCTTGCATCCCGCTCCAGCCGATCCACCACATCGCCGCCAGCCGTGGGGTCAAAGGTCGGCAGGTTGACCCAGACGTTGAACGCCGTCTTTGTCGAGGGCCAACCGGCAAGCTTGAGCACGATCACGAAAACCGCCAGCGAGAGCAGCGACAGCAGATAAGCGGTTCCGGCAGCAGAGCGGACTTCGCGGATCTGATCGGCACTTGCTGTATCAGCGAGCATCAGGGTCGCAAGTCTGACCGGCGAATAGGGAAAGTCCATCGCCCCGCCGATCAGATCGCCAAGCACGTGGAACAGTCCCGACACGGTCGAGGGTTGCTCGCGATGGGCGACGGTCACCGACAGGAACAGCACAATGGCAAACAGCATCAGATAGCGAATGCGGTTGAACGGCGCGCCGTCGCGAAACTCGATCAGGCTGGGATACACCGCGTTATATTCTGCAAAGACGAGGCCCCCGGCGAACAGCGCCATCAGCGCCACGATCTGCCTTGTGTCGGTGTCGATGCCCGGCAGGATGACCGAGGGCAGCACGATCACCACCATGACCAGAAAAGCCCTGACCGCCGCCCCCGTTGCCTGATTAAGCCAGGTCCGCGCGCCCTTTTCGATGGATGAGACCACCCGAAGGCTGGGACCGGCGGTGCGGGCAGCCCTAAGGCTGCCAAGAAGAGACTGAAGCCTGCTCACGATCCTGCTGCCGATTCCTGCCCAAGAATGATGAGTGAATATGGCACAGGATTTGTGGCCATTTCAGGGACAAAATACCGTCTTTGGACATTTTGCTGACAGTTCAGAGTTGCCCCCCGGACGAGTCCGCCAGGGGGGCTTGATCTTAGGCCCAGGGGCGCAGGGTCGCGACCTTCGCCTCATAGCTGTCGATGGACGCGGCCTTTTCCATGGTCAGGCCGATGTCATCCAGCCCGTTCATCAGGCAATGCTTCTTGAACGCGCCCACTTCAAAGGCAAAGCTCTTGCCGTCCGAGGCCGTGACGGTCTGGTTCTCCAGATCGACGGTCATCCGCGCATTGGCCCCCTTCTTGGCGTCATCCATCAGATGATCCACCGCCTCTTGCGGCAGCACCACCGGCAGGATGCCGTTCTTGAAGCAGTTGTTATAGAAGATGTCGGCAAACGAGGTCGCAACGACGCAGCGAATGCCGAAATCCAACAGCGCCCAAGGCGCATGTTCCCGGCTGGAGCCACAACCAAAGTTGTCGCCCGCCACGATGATTGCCGCCTTGCGATAGGCCGGCTGGTTCAGCACGAAATCCGGGAT
>CANNIA010000047.1 GCA_947504705.1 Paracoccaceae bacterium | reverse complement strand
TGGCCGAAAGGAGACGCATCAAACTGGAAACCATCCAAAACCGCCGCTTGAACCATCAGCGTCAAGCAGCATAACCTGAACCCGATGAGCCCGAACGATCCGCTCCAGAATTAGGCCGCCTGTTCCAAATCATTCGACGACGGACACCCTATGCCAACGCAGACACGTTGAAATTCTCATGACCCGAAGTGCCTACTGACAACGGGATCATCGAGGCGTTCAATTCGGAGCTCCGGGCAGGATGCCTGAACGCGCGCTGGTTCATCAGCCTTTCTGACGCCCTGGAAAAGCTGGAGAATTGGCGTAGACTCTAAATCGAGAACCGGCCCCACAACGCGACAGGATACAACGTCCCGATCGCCATGCATTGTTCCGATGGCGTCACCGGCCCGTCATCGTGAAAGAACCGGGAAACTCCAGTTTCCGGCGATCCGTTGTTGGGGCGCAGAGCCAGACCTCAATGCGGAGTGAGTATCAACCTAACGCGGACAGGGACTAAAGCCCCGTAACATTCGCCCGACCAAGCACGTCGGCCACATAGGCCCGCGCGGCTTGGACCCAATGGGCTTTGCTTGCAGCGGCTTTCAGCCGGGGGCGTACTGCCTCAAAGGGCAATCTCTCGCCCCTAGCATGGGCATCAAGGCGGATCAGATGAAAGCCAAATCGGGTTTCGACCGGTTCTGGCGTGATCTTTCCGGGGGCAAGCGACCGAAGTGCGGTTTCGAATTCTGGCACCGTATCGCCAGATCCCAGTTGACCAAGAAGCCCGCCGTTGCTGCGCGATGAGCAAGCCGAATGGTGTTGGGCCAGGTCGGCCAAGCGTTTCGGATCCTGCGCCAATTCCGCCGCGAGGGTCATAGCCAATGCTTTGGCCTTGGCGCGCGCTGCCAGGTCGGTGGGCGGAGCGGCAATCAGGATATGCGCCGCCTCCCACAGATCAGGCGCGCGGAACCGGTCCGGGTTTGCCTGCCAAAGGGCGTGAAGCTGGTTTTCGTCGGGCTCGTGAGGGGCTACCTCAATTTCGATCAGGCCGCGGACCATGGCCTCCTCTTCGGTCTCGATCTGGCCGGGGGAAAGCTCTTTCGGCTCCACCCGAAGGCCCCGCGACCGTGCCTCTTGCAAAAGGACTTCGCGCAGGGCAAGCGCCTGGGCCGCAGCCCGCCAGGCAAGGCCGGGCTTTCCCGCCGGGGCAGGATGGTTCTGGGCTTCGGCGGCAATCGCCTCGGGGGTGATTTCGACCCCGTTCACGAAGACGGGGGGCAAAAGGGGGGCGCCCATGGCTCAGCGCCCCCGTGCCGGACCAACGCCCCGGGGTGCCTCCTTGGCCCCCTTCCGGGTGCGGACGATCTGATAACCGGGCCGCCACAGGTAACGCACCGGGGCCGAGACCATGTGGACCAGCCGGGTGAACGGGAAGGTGAAAAAGATCGCCAGACCCAGCAGAATATGCGCCTTGTAGATCCAGTGAACATCGACCAGGTGGTCAGCCGCTCCGGGCTGGAAATAGACAATGCCCTGCGCCCAAGCCATGAACTTCAGCATCTCGCTGCCGTCCAGATGGGTCAGCGTCGGGAAGATCGAGCCCAGGCCCAGGATCAACTGCCCAACCAACATCAGGATCACCAGATTGTCGCCAAAGCTTGAGGTGGCGCGGATGCGCGGATCGCCAAAGCGCCGGGCCAGCAGGATCAGTCCACCGGTCAGCGCCATCGCTCCGGCAATCCCGCCGGCAACAACGGCCAGAAGCTGCTTGGCCCCGTGAGGCACGCCAAGCGCGTCGAAAAGGGCGATCGGGGTCAGCAGGCCCACGATATGGCCGGCCAGAATGAGCAGCACCCCGACATGGAAGAGGATTGACCCAAGGACCAACCCCCGCTTGCGCAAAAGCTGGCTGGACTTCGACTTCCAGGTAAAGGGGTCGCGGTCATAGCGGATGGCCGAACCCACGACCATGATGGTGATCGCAATATAGGGCAGGACGCCGTAGATGAAGTGGTGCATGTCTGCCTCCGGTTCAGGAAGTGGCCACAAGGGCCGGGGATGGTGCCATGCGCGCAAGCACGTCGCGCGCGGCGGGGCAGTCGGCAGTCGGGTCTGGGCCGAACATGACTTGCGCCTCGGCATAGGTCGCATCCAGAGCCGCAAGGTCCGTGGGGTCGTCCAAGGGCTCGGCCAATAGCGCCTGCGCCGCCTCAGTTGCAGGATCAGCCTTGGCGAAATCGACCAGCGCCGCCAGCACTGCCGCATAGGGACTTTCCCGTCGCGTCAGCCGCTCGGCCAGCGCCACCAGGATCGCACCTGCGTCCTGCAGGATTTCCCGCGCCTGAGGTTCGGTCTGGGTCGACAGGAACTCCAGCAGCACGGGCAGATGATCTGGCAACTCCGGCCCGGTCAGATCGAACCCGCCCGCCCGGTAGGTCTCCAAAAGGTCGACCATTGCCCCGCCCCGATCGCGGCTTTCGCCGTGGATATGCTCGAAAAGGTTCAGGGACAGCGTCCGCGCACGGTCGAAGATCAGGACATAGGTTTCCTCGAGCTCGTAAAGGTCGTGGTTGGCAAGCCAATTGAAAAGCGGCTCCAACCCGGCCAGTTTTCGCGGACCAAAATGTCCTTCGTCATGCAGGATTGCCCGGATTTCCGGAACTACTGCCTGAAGGTCAGCCGAGGGGTAGGAGAGAAGCGCCGATAGTGCCTTGAAGCTTTTCATGACAGGAACTCCGTCGGTGCGCGGAACTTCTTCTGGCCGAAGAGCGTCTTGCCTGATGACCCGGATGAACAGCCATTGCCATCGGTAAAGCCGCAGCCGCCTTTCAGGTCATAGGCATCCTCGACCAACTCGCGATGTGTCGTCGGGATGACAAACCGATCCTCGTAATTGGCGATGGCCATTAGTTGATACATCTCGTCGATCTGTCCGGGTGTCATGCCGACCCGCTTGGCGACGCCAAGGTTGATGACGCCGTCCACGGTCTTCGACCGCATATAGGACCGCATCGCCAGCATCCGCTCCAGCGCGGTGATGACCGGGGCCTCGTCGCCCGCCGTCAGCATGTTGGCCAGATAGCGCACCGGAATCCGCAAACTGCGCACATCCGGCATGTCGTCCTGCGCGGCGATTTTGCCGGCCGCAGCAGCATTCTGGATCGGAGACAGCGGCGGCACATACCAGACCATTGGCAGGGTGCGGTATTCAGGATGCAGCGGGAAGGCGATCTTCCATTCCATCGCCATCTTCCAGATCGGAGAATTCCGCGCGCCCTTGATCCAGTCTTCGGGGATGCCCTCGGCCCGCGCGGCGGCAATCACTTCGGGGTCGTTCGGGTCAAGAAAGACCCCAAGCTGGGCATCGTAAAGCTGCTTCTCGTTTTCAACCGAAGCCGCTTCGGCGATCTTGTCGGCGTCGTAAAGCATCACCCCCAAGTAGCGGATGCGCCCCACACAGGTTTCCGAACAGACCGTCGGCTGCCCGCTTTCCAGACGCGGATAACAGAGCGTGCATTTCTCGGATTTGCCGGAAGACCAGTTGTAGTAGATCTTCTTGTAGGGACAGCCCGAAACACACATCCGCCAGCCCCGGCATTTCTCCTGATCGATCAGGACCACGCCGTCATCTTCGCGCTTGTAGATAGCACCCGAAGGGCACGAGGCGACGCAGGCCGGGTTCAGGCAATGCTCACACAGCCGCGGCAGGTACATCATGAAGGTGTTTTCGTATTCGCCGTAGATCGCCTTCTCGATGCCTTCAAAGTTCTGGTCCTGCGACCGTTTGGCGAATTCGCCGCCCAGAATCTCCTCCCAGTTCGGACCCCATTCGATCTTTTCCATCCGCTCGCCAGTGATCTTTGACCGCGGGCGTGCGGTCGGAAAGGCCGACATCTCGGGGGCCGATTTCAGGTGGTCGTGGTCGAAGTCGAAGGGTTCGTAGAAGTCATCGATCTCGGGCAGATCGGGGTTGGCGAAGATGTTCGCCAGAATTCGCCATTTACCGCCCTGCTTTGGCTGCAGCCCGCCAGATGCCGTCCGGGTCCAGCCGCCGTTCCAGCGCTTCTGGTTTTCCCAGTCCTTGGGATACCCGATCCCCGGCTTGGTCTCGACGTTGTTGAACCAGGCGTATTCAACGCCTTCCCGCGTGGTCCAGACGTTCTTGCAGGTGACCGAGCAGGTATGGCACCCGATGCATTTATCAAGGTTCAGCACCATGCCGATCTGAGCGCGAACTTTCATGGCTCAGGCCTCCGTCTTGATGGTTGCGGATTGGGCAACCGGCGTATCCAGCCAATCAACCTTGGTCATCTTGCGCAGAATGACGAACTCATCCCGGTTCGACCCCACAGTGCCGTAATAGTTGAAGCCATAGCTTTGCTGGGCATAGGCCCCGATCATGTGGGTGGGCTTCAGCACCGTCCGGGTGACCGAGTTGTGGATCCCGCCCCGTTGCCCGGTGATCTGGCTGCCGGGGGTGTTCACGATCTTTTCCTGCGCGTGATACATGAACATGGTGCCGTCCTTCATCCGCTGGGACACCACCGCGCGGGCGGTGATCACTCCGTTGGTGTTGAAGACCTCGACCCAGTCGTTGTCGACGATGCCTGCCGTCTTGGCATCCGTCTCGGAAACCCAGACCACCGGGCCGCCACGGTTCAGCGTCAGCATCAGAAGGTTGTCGGAATAGGTAGAATGGATGCCCCATTTCTGGTGCGGCGTGATGAAGTTCAGCACCACATGCTTTTCACCCGGCGCCAGCGATTTGGTCGCCGCCGGCGTGATCGTCTTCAGGTCAACCGGAGGCCGCCAGGTGACGAAGAACTCGCCAAAAGCCTGCATCCAGAGGTGATCCTGATATAGCTGCTGCCGGCCCGAAAGGGTGCGCCACGGGATCAGCTCATGCACGTTGGTGTAGCCGGCGTTATAGCAGACCTCTTCGCTTTCAATCCCTGACCAGGTCGGCGACGAGATGATCTTCCGGGGCTGGGCGGCGATATCGCGGAAGCGGATCTTTTCGTCCCGCTTCACTTCGGCCAGATGGGCGTGTTCGCGGCCCGTGATCTTTTCCAGCGCATGCCAGGCCTTGACCGCAACCTCACCGTTGGTTTCCGGTGCCAGCATCAGCACCACTTCGCAGGCGTCGATGGCGGTTTCGATCCGGGCCATGCCCTTGGTCACGCCTTCTGTCTGCACGCCGTTCAAGGCCTTAAGGTGATGCACCTCGGTCTTGGTGTCCCAAGCGATGCCCTTGCCGCCGTTTCCGACCTTGTCCATCAGCGGCCCAAGGGCGGTAAAGCGGGCGTAGAGGTTGGGGTAGTCCCGTTCCACCGCGATATAGGCTGGCGCAGTCTTGCCCGGGATCAGATCGCATTCACCCTTTTTCCAGTCCTTGACGAAGGGCTGGGTGATCTCTCCCGCGCTGTCGTGCTGCATCGGAAGCTGCACGACATCGGTTTCCACCCCAAGATAGCCGGGGGCAAGCTCAGAGAGGGTCTTGGCAAGGCCCTTGAAAATCTCCCAGTCGGTCTTGGATTCATACGCCGGGTCCACTGCCGCCTGCAGCGGGTGGATGAACGGGTGCATGTCCGAGGTGTTAAGGTCGTCCTTTTCATACCAGCTTGCCGTTGGCAGCACGACATCGGCATAGACTGCCGTGGTGGACATCCGGAAATCGATGCAAGTCAAAAGGTCCAGCTTTCCTTCGGGAGCCTTGTCATGCCAGCGCGCCTCGATGGGCTTTTGGCGGCCTTCCTCGCCCAGATCCTTGCCTTGCACGCCGTGATCGGTGCCCAGAAGGTGCTTGAGGAAATATTCATGCCCCTTGCCCGAAGACCCCAGAAGGTTCGACCGCCAGACATAGAGGTTCCGTGGCCAGTTCTCCGGCGCGTCGGGATCTTCCGCCGACATCTCCAGCGTCCCGTCCTTTAGGCCGCGGGCGACATAGTCCTTGGCCTCGATCCCTTCGGCCTTGGCGGCAGCGCCCACCTTCAGCGGGTTGGTCCGCAGTTGGGGCGCTGAAGGCAGCCAGCCCATCCGCTCCGCCCGGATGTTGTAGTCAATGAGGGAAAGGCTTTCCCAGTCGCCATCCGGAGCGGTAGGTGACAGGATTTCCTTGGCCGTCACCGTCTCATAACGCCACTGGTCGGTATGGGCGTAGAACATCGAGGTCGAGTTCATGTGCCGTGGCGGCCGTGCCCAATCCAGCGCGAAGGCCAGCGCCGTCCAGCCGGTTTGCGGTCGCAGCTTTTCCTGCCCCACGTAATGCGCCCAGCCGCCGCCGGACTGGCCCACGCAGCCGCACATCACCAGCATGTTTATGGCTGCACGATAGTTCATGTCCATGTGGTACCAATGGTTCATCGCAGCACCGATGATGATCATCGACTTGCCATTGGTCTTTTCGGCATTGCTCGCGAATTCGCGGGCCACCTGGATAATCCGGTCGCGTGGAACACCGGTGATCCGCTCTGCCCAAGCCGGGGTGAAAGGCACATCGGCGTTGTAGTCGGTCGCAACGTTTTCGCCGCCAAGACCGCGATCCAGAGAGTAGTTCGCGCACAGAAGGTCAAAGACCGTCGCCACCTGCGCCTCTGACCCATCCGCAAGCTTGATCCGCTTGACCGGGATCGCCCGAGCCAGAATCTCGGTGCGGGTGTCCACTTCCCAGCCCTGCGTCGCCTCGCCGCCGAACCAGGGAAAATCGACATCCACCACATCGTCGTGGTCGGTATCCAGAACCAAGGTCAGCTTGGGCTTGATGTCCGCGCCTTCTGCCCTTTCCTCAAGGTTCCACTTACCCTGCTCCCCCCAACGGAAACCGATGGATCCATTAGGCGCAACCAGCTTGCCCGTCGTCTCGTCGATGCAAACGGTCTTCCAGTCGGGGTTGTTCGCCTGCCCCAGATTGTCGGCAAGGTCCGAGGCCCGAAGCTGCCGACCGGGGACAAGACGGCCGTCAGACTGGGCCTCAAGCTTCACCAGCATCGGCATGTCGGAATACTGGCGGGTGTAGTTTTCGAAATACTCGACCTGCCGATCCAGATGGAATTCGCGCAGGATCACATGGCCGAACGCCATGCCAAGCGCTGCGTCGGTGCCCTGCTTGGCATTTAGCCAGATATCGCTGAACTTGGCGGCTTCGGAATAGTCCGGGCAGATCACCGCCGACTTGGTGCCACGATAGCGTGCCTCGGTATAGAAATGCGCGTCGGGCGTCCGGGTCTGCGGGACGTTCGATCCCCAAAGGATCAGATAGCCCGCGTTGTACCAGTCGGCACTTTCCGGCACGTCGGTCTGTTCACCCCAGGTCATGGGGCTGGCAGGCGGCAGGTCGCAATACCAGTCGTAGAACGACATGCAGGTCCCGCCCAGAAGGCTGAGGTACCGGGAACCGGCGGCATAGCTGACCATTGACATCGCCGGAATGGGCGAGAAGCCGAACACCCGGTCTGGGCCATAGGTCTTGGCGGTATAGGCATTGGCCGCCGCATTGATCTCGTTCACCTCGTCCCACGAGGCGCGGACGAAGCCACCCTTGCCACGCGCCTTCACATAGGAAGCCCGCGCCGCAGGGTCGGACTGGATCGAAGTCCAGGCCCCGACCGGGCTCATGGTCTTGCGCGCTTCACGCCACAGCCGCATCAGCTTGCCCCGGACCAAGGGCGTCTTCACCCGGTTGGCGCTGTAAAGATACCAGCTATAGCTTGCCCCCCGAGCGCAGCCGCGCGGTTCGTGGTTCGGCAGGTCGGGCCTTGTGCGCGGGTAATCGGTCTGCTGCGTCTCCCAGGTCACGATGCCCGACTTAACATAGATCTTCCACGAACAGGACCCGGTGCAGTTCACCCCATGGGTCGAGCGCACGATCTTGTCGTGCCGCCAGCGGGCGCGATAGGTGTCCTCCCAGTCGCGGTTTTCGACCGTGGTCTGGCCATGGCCATCGGCAAAGGTATCCTTGCGCAGGGATTTGAAGAAGTTCAGCCGATCAAGAAGGTGGCTCATGGTATGCTCCGGGGGGATGGATTGGCGCGCCAGAAGACCCGGCGCGCGCGATGCGGTCAGCAGGGATAGGGCGCGCCGCGACGGGCGTAGAACACCCAGTTCAGCACCACGTTCAGGGCAAAGAAGGCCGCCAGCCCGTAGAAGATCGGTGTGGCCCCCATCGCGGCCGAAGTTTCGTCGGCTTTGGAGAAAGCCCAGGCGAAGAGCATCCCGAAGACGAACGGACCGTAAGCCGCCAGCGCACCGGTAAAGCCGATCACGCCGCCAGCCTGCCGCGGCTCGAACAGCATCGGCATCTGCTTGAAGGTCGAGGCATTGCCGACTCCGGCAAAGAAGAACAGACCCAGCATAGCCCAGACGAACATCGGGAAAGCGTCCAGCGAGGTCGGCGCGGTGTTCAGCGTCACCAGAACCGCGCAGACCAGCATCCCCAGACCCGCCCAATGCGTGACCCGCGCGCCACCCAGCTTGTCGGCGAAGGGGCCGGCGATAACGCGCGCGACGGACCCGACCAGCGGCCCATAGAAGGCATAGGTCAGCGGGTCCGGCGCGCCTTCAAAGCCGCCGTAGATGTTCTTGATCAGCAGCGGGAAGGTCGCCGACAGCCCCGAAAAAGCGCCAAAAGTCATGATGTAAAGCGAGGTCATCGACCAGGTATGGCCGGAGCCGAAGATGTCGAACTGCTGCTTGAAATTCGCCCTGACCGGGATCGACTTCAGCATCAGCCAGGCCGTGATCCCGAACACTAGAACAAAGGGGATCATCACCAAGGGCGCGTTCTGTAGGAAGACCTGGGACGTGACCTCACCCTTGGTCAGCGTCTGTGACCCGCCGATCCACGCCGCCCCTCCCATCAAGCCAAAGCCGATGATCCAGGGGGTCACGAACTGCACGATCGAGACGCCAAAGTTGCCGATCCCGGCTTGCACCGCCAGCGCGGTCCCCTGCAACCGCTTGGGGAAGAACATCGAGGTCGAGGGCATGAAGGAACTGAAATTGCCGCCGCCAAGCCCGGCCAGGAAGGCCCAGACCATCATCATCGTGAAGGATGTCTCGGGGTTCTGCACCGCATAGAACCAGCCGACCAGCGGGATCAGAAGCGACAGCGTCGACAGGCTCACCACTGTCCGCGTGCCGTACATCGGCGTCAGGAACATATGGATCAGCCGCAGTGTCCCGCCTGCAAGGCCCGGCATCGCCGCCAGCCAGAACATCTGGCTTGGGGTGAACTTGAAGCCGATCTGCGGCAGGCGCACCACAAGGGCAGACACCAGAAACCAGGTGATGAAGGCCATGGTCAAGGCACCCGTGGTGACGATCAGCGTCGTCCAGGCGCGTGCTTTGCCTTGCGTTTCCCAGAAGTTCTGGTTTTCAGGCTCCCACCGGGTCAGCCATCCGGCCCCCCGGGGTGCATCGGGATGAGTGGTCATTGCATGTCCTTTCGGAGTTCAGGCCGCGCCTATGCGCCAGCCTTGGGAATGTGGATGGATTGCATCTCGGGCAGTTCCGGCAGCCGGTTCAGCGCCTCGCCGTGGGCCGCCCGCTCCATCAGCCGGATCGATCCGTGCATCCAGGCAAGGGCGATTCCGACCAGAAGGAACAGCAGCATGAAGCAGCTGGTGTAGATGCCGGTCAGGTCCAGCAGATAGCCGAAGACGATGGGCAGAACGAACCCGCCAAGCCCGCCGATCATGCCAACCAGCCCGCCGACCGATCCGACATGGTTTGGATAATAGACCGGGATGTGCTTGAAGACTGCGGCCTTCCCAAGCGACATGAAGAAGCCAAGGGCGAACATCGTGACGATGAACGGCCAGAACCCCATGGCCGTCGAAAAGGTGATCGCGCCATCCTTGCCGGTGATCGTGTAATCGGTCGGCGGATAAGACAGGATGAACAGAATGATCAGCGTGGCGCCGAAGGTCCAGTACATAACCTTCCGCGCGCCGAACTTGTCCGACAGGAGCCCGCCGTAGGCCCGAAACAGCGAGGCAGAAAGCGAGAACGCCGCCGCAGCCATGCCCGCCACCTTCACGTCGACGCCATACACGTCGATCAGATAGTGCGGCATCCACAGGGCCAGTGCAACGAAAGCCCCGAAGACGAAGAAGTAGTACAGCGAGAACCGCCAGACTTGCAGCTTCTTCAGCGGTGCGAACTGTTCCGCCCAGCTCGTTGGCTTGGTGCCACCGGCGCGGCGCGCAGTCAGTTCCGGGTCGTCCTTGGCGAACAGGAAGAACACCACCGCCATCAGAGCCAGACCTGCGGCCCAGACATCGGCCACGCCCTTCCAACCCCAGGCAACCATCACGAAGGGCGCGACGAACTTGGTCACCGCAGCACCCACGTTGCCCGCACCGAAGATCCCCAGCGCGGTGCCTTGGTGGCCCTTGTCATACCAGCGGCTGACATAGGCCACACCGATGATGAAGGACCCGCCCGACAGCCCTATCCCCAAGGCCGCCAGCAGGTAGCCGGAATAGGTCGAGGCGAAGGTCAGAGCATAGGTCGAGGCCGCTGCGGCAAGCATCTGCAACGGAAAGACGATCCGTCCGCCATAGCGTTCGGTCCAGACCCCCAGCACCAGCCGCACCACCGATCCGGTCAGGATCGGGGTCGCGACCAAAAGGCCGAACTGGAATTCGTTCAGCGACAACTCTTTCTTGATGGCAACGCCGATGATGGCGAAAATCGTCCAGACGGCAAAGCAGGCCGTAAAAGCGATGGTCGAAAGCGCCAGCGCTCGGTTCTGGTCTGACCGTCTGACCGTTGATCCGGCAATCATTCTGCCCTCCTTTTCTTGTCAATTCGGCTGCAGAAAAGGCTGCGGCACGGCCAAAGGGTTTGACTTGGATCAACCGCTCTCCCGGCCATGCCGAAAAGCGACCCGGATTGATTTTCGCCCGGATCGAAGCCCAAGACTTCGGGGTACAAACCTGGAAAACACCGCCAATTCCCTTGACAAAAATCAAGTGTCAGGTTGAATCCGGTCAATCAGAGGGGAAACATCACATGCGGCCCAATGATCTTGCCGAGATTCGTCTGCTTCCGCTGTTCAGCGGCATGCAGCAGGATTGTTATGACCGGCTGATGCTTGCCGCCTATGTTCAGAATTTCCCCAAGGGTCTGACGATGATCCGCCAAGGCGATCCGGCGGATTTCCTTTTCATCCTGCTGGAAGGCCAGGTCGAACTTTTCGCCAGCTGGGACGGGCACGAAACCACCATGGCGGTGCTGCGCCCCATGGGCACCTTCATCCTTGCCGCCACGATCCGGGATGCGCCCTACCTCATGTCCGCCCGAACGCTGGAACGGTCGCGGATCATGATGATCCCCTCGACGAACCTGCGGGCGATCTTTCAGGAAGACAGCGCCTTCGCCATGGCGATCATCCATGAACTTGCCGGCTGCTACCGTGCCGTTGTGCGCCACACCAAGGGATTGAAGCTGCGCACCTCACGCGAACGCATCGCCGCATATCTTCTGCGGCAGGCGCATTTGGCCGGAGATCTCCGCAGCTATTTTCTGCCGGTCGAAAAGCGGCTTTTGGCCAGCTATCTTGGCATGACCGCTGAAAACCTCAGCCGCGCCCTGAAAAGTCTTGAAGACGACGGGCTGAAGGTCGACGGATCAAGGGTTATCCTGACCGATCCCGAGAAGCTGGGCCTAGTGGCCAAGCTTGACGTGCTGATCGACGGCGGTTGAGCCCCCTCACGCCTAGCTGCGCAACCGTAGCCCCTTCGGATCATACGCCGCTTCGGTCAAAAGCCGCGCCGGGGCAGGGTCGCCGATCACATCCACAGTGATACCTGTGGGATCGGCCAGCGCCTCGGTCGTGACCATTGCCATCGCAAGGCTGGTGCCGACGTGATAGCCATAAAAGCCCGAGGTGACATGCCCCACCACCTTGCCCGCCTTGCGCACAGCCGTGAAGGGTGCTGCATCGGCGTCTAGGCTATCGACGGCAAAGGTCACCAGACGGCGGGTAACTGGCCCCTCGGCCAGAACCGCATCCCGCCCGACGAAATCAGGCTTTGACCGGTCGACATGCTTGCCAAGGCCCGTCGATTCTGCCGTTTCATCCGGGGTGAACTCGGCCGACCAGATGCCATAGCTCTTCTCCAGCCGCAGAGAGTCCAGCGCCCGGTTGCCGATTGGCAGAAGCCCAAGCTCACGCCCCGCCTCGCGCAGAGCCAGATAGAGGCGGCGATGATCCACGGCGCGAACGTTGACTTCATAGCCAAGTTCCCCGGTCAGCGAGATGCGGGCCACCATCGCCTCGGCCCCGGCAACCACCATCTCGCTGCAAGACAGGAACCCGAAGGCCGCGTTCGACATGTCCGCGCTGACCAGCCGCTCCATCAACCGCCGCGAATTAGGGCCGGAGATGGCGAACCCGGTCCAGGTGTCCGACAGGTTCGTCACCGTAACCCCATCCGCAGGCAGGAACCCCGCGAACCAGCGCATGTGCCATTCCTGCAGGTAATAGGACCCCACCAGCCAGAACCGGTCCTTGGCCAGGCGGCTAACGGTCAAGTCCCCCATCAGCTTGCCGCGATGGTTCAGCATCGGCGCCAACCGCACACGGCCAACCGCAGGCAACTTACTTGCCACCAGCCGATCCAACCAAGCCTCAGCCCCCGGCCCGGACACCTCATAGCGCGCATAGACCGAGCTGTCGAAGACGCCGATCGCCTCGCGCACCGCCTTGACCTCGGCCTCCACAAACCGCCCGGCGTTCGGGCGATGCAGCGTCGGAACCTCCTCGAATGCCTCACCCCCCGGCACAAAATATTGCGGGGTTTCCATCCCGTAGGACACCCCGAACACCGCCCCCTCCGACGCCAGTACATCATGGCTGGGTGAGGTCTTCATCGGTCGCCCGGCGGGCAGTTCCTCGTTCGGGTATGAGATGACAAACCGCCGGGCATAGAACTGCGCCGTCTTGGCGCGTAGGTAGTCCTCGTTGCTGGCAAAGCTGCCATAGCGCGCGATATCCAGACCAAAGACGTCGCCACCCGGATCGCCGTGGATCATCCAGTTGGCCAGCACCTTGCCAATCGCGCCCCCCTGACTGAAGCCCCCCATGCACCCACAAGCGACCCAATAGTTGCGCAATCCCGGCACCGGACCAACCAGCGGATTGCCGTCCGGAGTGAACGTGAAGGCCCCGTTCACCCATTTGCGGATGCCGGTATCGCGCAGGCAGGGGAACCGTTCAAACCCGATGGAAAGCTCCGGCATGATCCGGTCCAGATCGGGCGGCAGCAGGTCCATGCCATAATCCCAAGGCGCGCCTTCCGGCATCCAATGCTGCGGCTCACGCTCATAGACGCCCAGCAGGATGCCCTTCCGCTCGGGCTGCATGTAGGTAAAGCCTTCAAGGTCGGTAACGCAGGCAATCTCGCCGGGGAAGGCCGCGACCTCGGGGATATCCTCGGTGACCAGATAATGGTGCGACATCGGCACCACCGGCAGGTTCAACCCCACCATCTGCCCGACCTTGCGCGCCCAAAGACCCGCCGCATTGATCACATGATCCGCCGTGATCTCGCCTGCTTCGGTCACCAGCCGCCAGCCATCCGCTGTCGGATGAAGTTCAACCACCCGGTTGCGCAGAATGACCTTGGCCCCCCGGTTCCGTGCGGCAATCGCAAAGGCGTGGGTGGTGCCATGCGGGTCGACATAGCCTTCCTGATGGTCATACAGCGCGCCGATAACCCCCGTCGTATCGACAATCGGGCAGAGGGCACGAATTTCCTCCGGCCCGATGATCCGGGTTTCCATCCCCATCACGTCAAACCGGGATTTCTCGGCCTTCAGCATCTCGAACCGGGCGGTCGTGGTTGCCAGACTCATGCCGCCCATCATGTGCATGCCGACGCTTTGCCCGCTTTCGGCCTCGATCTCCTTGTAAAGGTTGATCGTATAATTCTGCAGGGCTGCAACATTGGGGTTGTCGTTCAGAACATGAAATCCCGCCGCAGCGTGCCAGGTGGATCCGGCTGTCAACTCGGCCCGCTCGATCAGGGCAACATCGGTCCAGCCGTATTTCGCCAGATGATACAGGATCGCCGTGCCGACGATGCCGCCGCCAATCACAACGGCTCGGTAATGCTGGGTCATGGCTGATCCTTTGCTGTTTGGGTGGCGGCCAGAAGCCAATGCCAAAGATGGGGGGCCCAAGGCCGCTCGACATAGAGCCGCGCGCCGTCGGGCAGGGGTTCGACAAGCAGGGTCACCCCGGCAAATCCGACCGCCGCCGCGCGCGGATTGGGGTCAATGGCCAGCGACGCGCTGCCCAAGGCAAGAAGCGCCGCCGCAGCAGGGCCGCGAATGTCGATACGGATATGAGCGTCAGAGAGATCACTGATCGCCACACCTGCCGGGTGCCAACCGTCCTGCAACCCCACTTGGGCGTCCGTGACCAACATCGCCCGATCCGGCGCGATTTGCAAAAGCGTGCCCGGATAATCCTTGACCAGCTGGGCAACGGTCTTGCTCGATCCAGACAGCAGGAACACCCCGCGATCCCCGCAGGAGGCCGTCACGGTGACCCCGACCGCCTCGATCCTTGCCGTGATCGAGTCGGGGGGCGCTGGCCAGAATGTGCTGCGGTCAGACATGCAGGCGGCTCCCGTCAGGGTCATAGGCGCAAGCGGGCGTCACAGTGGCCCGGCCAGTCTTGCCAAGGTCGAACCACGTCACCTGCTCCCCGATCCGCGCGCGTCCGCCTTCGATCAGCGCCAGCGCGATGCCCCGGCCCAAGCTGGGCGACTGGTGGCTGGAGGTCACAAAACCAATGCTCCGCCGTGGCCCATCCTCGATCAGATGCGCCCCTGCCGGGATCACCCCGCCACCCTCACGGGCAAGGCCAACCAACTGCTTGCGGTCCGCATCCCCCGCCACCGGCAATTGCAAGGCTCGGTCGCCGACAAAGCCCATCCGCCGCTTCAGCCGTGGTGCGTCAAACCCAAGGTCGTGCGGCATCGTCTCGCCATCCGTGTCCTGCCCGACATAGATGAAGCCCTTCTCGGCCCGCAGAACCCCCAGCGCCTCGATCCCGCAAGGCACGGCCCCCGCCTCGATCAGCGACGGCCATAGGGCGACGGCAAGACCAGCGGGAACCGAGATTTCATAACCCCGCTCGCCCGTAAAACTGACACGCGCTACTCGCGCTTCGCGGCCCATGAACTGGCCCATGACAAAGGCCATGTGCGGGAACGCGTCATCATCCAGCGTCCCGACAATCCCCAGCCCCGCCATGATCGCCTTTGCCTTCGGCCCCGACAGCGACATCGTCGCCCAGTGTGCCGTGCGGTCGTGGATTAAGACCGCATCCCGACCAAACCGCGTCTGCCGCCATTCCTCGGCGCTGGCGACAAAACCCCCAACATGGCTGGAGGAACAGGACACCAGAAAATGATCCGGCCCAAGACACAGAACCACCCCGTCGTCGGTCACAATCCCGGCCTCGTTCAGCGTAAGACCATACCGGATACGGCCCGGTTGCAGGGTCGACATCCGCCCCGCGAACAGAAAGTCCAGCAACTCCCCCGCCTTCGGCCCCATCACCGCCACCTTGCCAAGCGAGGAGGCGTCAAACACCACCGCACCTTGTCGGGCGGCAAGACATTCCTCCACGATGGAGCCCTCATCCGCGCCATAGAAAGCTGGCCGCAGAAGCCCGCCGTAGTCCCAAAGCGTCGCGCCCATCGCCCGATGCGCAGCCTCCGCCGCCAGTCGGCGCAGGGGCGATTGCACCGGCCCGCGCGACAACCCGGCAAGGGCCGCCATCGGCACCGGCACGTATGGCGGGCGATAGGTCGTCAGCCCCAGATCGGTGGTCGCACGCCCCGTCGCCTGCGCCATCGCGGCCGCACCAAGAAGGTTCGCCGTCTTGCCCTGATCGGTCGCCATCCCCAGCGTCGTGTAACGCTTCAGATGCTCAATCGAGGTGAAATTCTCCCGCGCGGCCAGTTCCACATCGCCCAGTGTCACGTCGTTCTGCAGGTCGATCCAGACCTTGCGTGAGACCCCGTCACCGGGAATCTCCGGCGCAGCCGACCAAGCCCAAGGCAGATCATCCGGCGCTTCCCACTTACCCGCCACCCGACCGGCGAGCGAAATCCCTGGCACAGGAAAGGCAGGCACCAAGATCGACTTGCCTTCATCCCAAATCGCCTTGCCCCCGGCCTGACAGTAAAGATGCAGCGTCGGCGTCCATCCGCCCGAGACCGCAATCAGATCACCCTCGATCCGCTGACCATCCGCCAGCACCATGCCCGAGACTCGGCCCCGGCCCAAGGCACGGGCTATCCGTGCGCGGGTCAGCACCCGGATGCCCCGCTTCGCCGCCGCCGCACTGCGCTCAGACGGCGGGCGACTGTCCACCACCGTCACCTTTGCCCCCACTTCGGCTAGGGCCAGCGCCACCGGATAGGCGCTGTCATTGTTCGTCGCCACAATCGGACGCGCACCACACAGCACGCCATGCCGCCGCAAATAGTTCAGTGTAGCATCCGCCAGCATTACCCCCGGCAGGTCATTGCGTTCAAACAACATCGGGCGCTCGATTGCCCCCGTGGCCAGCACGACCTCAGCCGCCTGCACGACCCAAAGGCTGCCGCCCAAGGTCACGCTATCCCCCTGCCGATGCACACCCAACCGCCCGTTCTCATAGGCCCCAAACGCAGTCGAGCCAGTCCAGACCGTCACCCCCACGGCCCGCGCCTCGCTCAGCAGCCCGGCGACGCCATCACCCCCCCGCCAAAGTGATGACCCGCCCGGCACGTCCTGCCGCTCCACCAAAAGAACCGACTGCCCCGCCTGCGCGCCCCTGATCGCGGCACGCAGACCCGACCGCCCCGCGCCCACGACGCAAAGGTCGACCGACAGGTTGCCCCCCGGCCCTGCCGACATCCGGCTGGCTGGATCAATCCGCCCCAACCCCGCCATCCGCCGGATCGCCGGTTCGAACATGTGCCAGTTCGGCCAAAGGAAGGTCTTGTAGTAAAAGCCCGAGGCCAAGAAAGGCGACAGAAGCTTCGTCAGCAGCGCCGCCCCGCGCCCGAGGACCGGGGAAACCTGCATCCCCGCCTCCAATGCCTGAGTCGTCGCGCGGACATTCGGGACGCGCACGCCGTTCAGCGTGACATCGACAATCGCATTCGGCTCATCCTCGCCCGCCGAAAGGATCCCGCGCGGGCGGCGGTACTTGAAGCTGCGGCCGACGGTCGAGATTCCATTGGCCAAAAGCGCCGAGGCAATCGTGTCCCCCGCCCGCCCCTGCATGGACCTGCCCGCAAAGGTAAACGGCAGCGCGCACCCGCCCGCTTTCGCAATACGAACCGGCCCAGTCATGCTGTGGCCTCGCTGATCCGCTGGATCACATGGGTCACCGTGTCCCTCTCGGCGATAAGCCATTGCCCGCAGCCTTGCGAATGGACCCAATATTCCTTCGCAACCCCGCGCGCGTTCTCGCGGACATACAAATACCCCGCCCATTCGGCATCGCTTGACCCGAAGGCCGGTCGCGCCGCCTTCGGGTCACCGCCATAGCGGAATTCGCCGGCATCCCTTGGCCCGCAGAACGGGCAGATCATCGGTCCCGGGTTAGTCATGGGCCACCCCCGCATGCGCCTCATCAATCAGACGGCCCGTGGCAAACCGCTCCAACCCGAAGGGCGCCGACAACGCGTGATGCTTCCCCGTCGCCATCAGATGCGCCAGCATCTTGCCGCCGATGGGAATCGCCTTGAACCCACCCGTGCCCCAACCGCAATTCAGGTAAAGGTTCGGCACCGGCGACGGCCCAAGGATCGGCGAGTTGTCGGGCGAAGTATCGACTGTCCCCCCCCATTGCCGCATCAGCTTTAGCGTCGAGAAGGCCGGGAACATCTCGACCACCGAAGCCAGAACCTCAGCCGTCTTCCGCAAATCCCCCCGCCGCGCGAACGACGGCACATGCTCCAACCCGCCGCCGATCACCAATTCGCCCTTGTCCGACTGGCTCACATAGGCCCCGTTCGGGGTCGAGGCGACGACATGGTTCAGGCAGGGCTTCAACGGCTCGCTGACCATCGCCTGCAAGGTCATGCACAACAGCGGCAACTTAAACCCGGCCAGCCGCGCCATCTCGGGTGAGGCCCCGGCGACCGCCATCCCGAACACATCCGCTTCGATTAGGCCAAAGGGGGTTTCCACGCCCTTTACCCGCCCGCCTTGAATCAGGAACCCGCTGACCGCGCAGCTTTGCACGATGTCCACACCAAAACCGTCCGCTGCCCGCGCATAGCCCCAGGCCACCGCATCATGCCGCGCCACCCCGGCCCGGCGCTGGATCGCAGCGCCAACGACCGGCCAGCGGGTGTTGGGAGAGGGGTCCAGCAAAGGCACCATCGCCAGCACTTCGTCACGGGATAGCAGACTGGATTCGATCCCGCTCACCTGCATCGCATTCACAACCCTGCGCAGGCCTTCCATGTCCGCCGCCGAATGCGCCAGTTCAATCGAGCCGCGTTGCGAGAACATGATGTTGTAGTTCAACTCGCGCGACAGGCCTTCGTACAGCTTCAGCGAGGCGTCATAGAGGTCCTGACTTTCCCGGTTGAAATAGTTCGACCGGATGATCGTGGTATTGCGACCAGTGTTGCCGCCGCCCAACCACGCCTTTTCGATCACCAGCACATTGGTGACGCCATGGTCCTTCGCCAGATGATATGCCGCCGACAACCCATGCCCGCCGCCGCCGATGATCACCGCATCATAGCGCCGCTTGGGTTCGGGCGACCGCCAGGCAGGACCCCAGCCGCTTTGCCCCCGCAGCCCCTCGCGCAGCAAGGCCAGCGCCGAATAGCGCGGTTTGCGGCGGGCGGCGGTCACAGGTTCAGGCCCCCGGACAAGGCCGCATTGACGACCTTCAGGCAAAGCTCCTTGGCGCGGTCGCTGGCGAGCAGGCTTTGGTCGATACTTTGCTGCAGCCAAAGCCCGTCTGCCAGCGAAATCAGCAGGATCGCCACGCCATAGCCATCAATCGCCGTGCCGCGCTGCTTCGCCATCGCTTCCAGCGACAGGGCCAGCTTTTCCCGGAACATCGCGTTCAGCTTGCGATGCTCGGCCTGCATCCCGGGGTTGACCGAGATCTCTCCCCACAGCGCCAGCCAGACATTCAGGTATTTCCGATCCTGAAACCCGCCGGACAGCACACCATCCACTAGCGCCTCGGGCGTCGCGGTTTCGGGGTCGATCCCGTCCAGCCCCGCCAGCAGGCTTTGGAACACCTCGGCATAGACGGCGGCCAGAAGTGCGTCCTTCGACCCGAAGTGATGCACGATGAGCCCGCGCGAACTGCCAGCCTCGCGGCAGATCGCGTCGACGGTAAAGCCTTGAATCCCCTCGACCGCCAGACAGTTGATGCTGGCCTCGACCAACCGCTCGCGGCGCATGTCCGCCGTCAGCCGTTCGAACTTGGGTTGCCGTGCCGCCATGCCTCGCCTCGTCACTGTTGAACATTCATACAATAACAAGTTCGAAGCGGTCAACGGCCTTTGCGTTCGGGGAGCTCTGTTGCACAAATCGATTGAGAGGAGGACTTCGCCTTTCCCCGGACAGACTCATCCTACGACTTCAGTGACGGGAATGCCGAGCGCGGTGAAGCCGTTCAGGACGGCGACACGGATCTGGAACTCGGCAACCTGACGGTCGAAGTCCCGAGCGGCCATGCGTT
>CANNIA010000046.1 GCA_947504705.1 Paracoccaceae bacterium | reverse complement strand
GCTCAGCCACAGGCATGCCGCCTTCAGCCTGACGCAGGATCGCGAGGATCTGGGGAGCGCTGTATCTCGTCATCTTCATCCGAACCTCCTCATGCATCTTGCCGAGAAAACTCTACCTCTGAAGCCCCTTACTTTCGGGGGGGATTACCCCTGGAGGCCTGTGTAGCTCGCGCCGCATATCTTGATTGGCTTGCCGGATCCCGGAGATTTCGCCCAGCTTGCTTGCCGCGCGCGCTGCCTCACGCCGCGCCTCATGGGCCTTCTGGGCGCACGAGGGGCCTATGCTTCTAGGCCGCTGCGGACGACAGAGCGTCCCCAGCGGCCCCTACGCAGTTGGTACGGGTCTTGGGCGGGGTGGTAAACCAATATGCGCGCCAAGATCATGAAAAGCTTGCGCCTTGGCACCATGATGCCAAAGCGCAGGCGATATTTGGGCTGACCTACAGGATGAAATCTGCGGATGTCAGCGTGGTCACCCCGGCAAGGAAGAGGTCAAAGTCCGCGATGCCGTCGCCGTTGGCATCGCCTTGAACATGGGCACCATCAGAGGTCAGCTCAAAGCGCAGTTGCCCAGCGGTCAGTCCGAAGTCTGCAGTGCCGATGAAGCTGAAGGCCTGATTGCTTCCCTTGGCCACATTTGCGTCGATCAGGTGCAGGTCGATGTGATCGACAAGATGCGCAAAGTCGGTGATCGTGTCGGACGCTTCGGCGGAGGTCTTGAAGATGAAGAGATCAGCACCGCCGCCGCCGGTCAGAATGTCGCTTCCAAGGCCACCCGTAATCTGGTCGTTCCCCAGTTCGCCAAGCAGCGTGTCGTTGCCCACCCCCCCCAGAAGAATGTCGGCAGCCGAGCCACCGGAGATCACGTTGTCAAGCGCGTTGCCGGTGCCGGTGAAGTTCTGGGTGCCGGTATAGTCCAGGTTCTCGACATTGGCCCCAAGGGTCAGCTTGGACAGGGTCGTAACAATGCTGTCAATGCCACCACCTGCGACTTCGGTCACTTTGTCGGAAGTGTTGTCGACATAGTAGGTGTCGTTGCCGGCACCACCGATCATCGCATCACCCCCGGTGCCGCCATTCAGGATGTCATCGCCTCCGTTCCCGACAAGTTTGTCGTTGCCGCCAAGTCCAAGCAGAATGTCATTGCCCATTCCGCCGGTCAGCAAGTTGGCTGCGGAGGTTCCGGTCAGGGTGACGCCGGTCGGAACCGGCTCGTTCGCGCCGTTGATCGTGATAATCAGGCTGGATGTGGTGCCATCCAGCGATGTCACGGTCAGCGTGTCCTGCACGGCCACTCCGCCCGCCATAGCCTGCACTGCTGCCGATGAATTGGCCAGCGTGTAGGTCCAGTCGCCTGCCGCAGTCAGGGTGGCAGAACCGTAGCTGCCCTGAAGTGCTCCGGCGACAAAGGCGGCCTCGCCTGCATCGACATCGGCAATCGTCAGCGTGCCGCTGGCCTGCAAAGTGCCATCCTCGGTCACGCTTCCCGTCGCTTGACCCGCGATGGCTGCAGCGTCGTTCACGGCGGTCACAGTCAGCGTGTTCGTGGCCGCGGTGCTGCCGCCGTTGCCGTCGCCGACAAGGTAGGACAGGGTCACGGGCCCGTTGAAGTTGGCGTCGGGCGTCAAAGTCCAGGTGCCGTCCAGATTGTCGACTAGCACGCCCGCACTGGCCGCCAAACCCGAGACCGAAAGGATATCACCATCGCTGTCTGTGAAACCCGCGATGAGATTGGCAAGGTTAATGACAGCGGGGGTGTCCTCGGTTCCAGTCAGGATCGCAGTTGCTGCGCCAGTCGGAGCATGGTTCTGCGGTGCGAACTCGACACGCACCCCGTCCGAGAACTGGAACGCCTCGATGTCGGTCGTGGTGCTGTGTTTGCCGGAAACAAGGCTGGTAATGGTACGCTGCACTAAAGTCGGAGAGATCACCGTCGAGGTGATGACATAGTCGGTGCTGGGTCCATCGACAACGATCGTGTCGTAACCCGTTCCGCCAATCACGCTTTCGAACTGAAGCTTCTTGTTGGCAGTGGTCTCGCTGTCGATCAGGCCGCTGCCGATAAAGATCGTGTCATTGCCTGCTCCGGCGTCGATCAGGTCGGCCCCAGACCCACCGTCGATAAGATCGTTACCGTCCAGCCCGTAGATCGTGTCCTTGCCATCAAGGCCATAGATCACGTCGTCACCATTCGTGCCGGTGATGGGGTCGGCAAGGGTGGTGCCGTAGATCGCCGGGCCGCCCGTGGCTTCGTCGATGCCGTTGATCGTAATCGACAAGGTGGATGTCGTCCCGTCAAGCGACTGCACGGTCAGCGTGTCGGTCAGCGTCTGGCCTGCGGTCAGCGACTGCACGGCTGCGGACCCATTGTCCAGCGTGTAGGTCCATACCCCAGCCGCGGTAAGGCTGGCCGACCCATAGGTTCCTGCCAAGGTCCCGGCGACAAAGGAAGCTTCGCCGGTGTCGGCATCGGTCACCGTCAGCGCCCCGCTGGCAAGCAGGCCGCGATCCTCGGTCACCGTGCCGGTGCTGGCCCCATCGATCACTGCGGCATCATTGGTGCCGGTGACAGTCACCGCGATAGTCAAAGGGGTGCCGTCGGAGGAATAGACCGTGACCGTATCCTGGGCAGTGGTGCCCGCTGACAGCGCCTGCACGGCAGGCAGGGTGTTGTCGAGCGTGTAGGTCCAGTTGCCGGCCGAGTCGATCATGACCGAACCAAAGGTACCTTGCAGGGGCGCAACGGGAACCTGGAACAGCGACTGCCCCGTATCGGCATCGGCCACGCTGGCGCTGCCCGAAACGGTCAGGACGCTGTCTTCGGTCACCTCGCCAGTGGAAACACCGCCGAACTGAGCCGCGTCATTGGCACCTGTCACCGTGATCTGGATGCTGGCCGGGGTGGTGTCGATGCCGTCTGACACCAGGTAGTCTTGGGTGACGACCATGGTCTCGCCCGCTGCAAGATGCTGATAGGCGGCATCGCTGGCATTGAACAAGATTTCGCCGGTCGCCGCATCGAGCGAAAATCCTGCCGTCAGCGTTGCGGGTTCAAGGGTGGTCAGCGGATCGCCGTCAGCATCGGTGACATTGGCAAGCGGGTTGATCAGCGTCACGCTGTCCTCGGCCACGTCCAGCAGAACCGGGCCACTGACCGCCGGGGCCGTGTTGACCGGTGCCGCTGCGGCATCGATGATCAAAAGCTTGGTAACAGTGATCGACGCCCCCTGCGGGTCGACTACGGAGTAGCTAAGTTCGACCGGGCCGGTATAGCCGGGCGCTGCGTCAAAGGACCAAGTGCCATCGGCGTTCTGGGTGATGGTGCCCGGTTGATCAGAGGTCAGGCCCGATATGGTAAGGGCATCCCCTTCGGGATCGGACAAGCCGTTCAGCAAATCCACCACGGCAATCGTCACCGCCTGATCCTGCACCCCCGCCAGCGTGCCCAGCGGAAGGCCGGTCGGGGCCTGGTTGATGTGCAGAGACAGGTCGGCAATCGAGGTTGACGCGATCTGATCCTGGATGGTCAGCAGATCCTGCCATTCCTGCTCGATCCCAGCGACTGAAGAGGCGTCGGCCAGGTTTGCATTGCGGTCAAAGATTTCGGCCAGCGGCTGGGGGTATTTGCCGGTCACCGGATCCAGCACCGCCGGAACGCCAGTCAGCGCGGACAGCACGTCCGGGTCGGACAGATCCAGTACCGTGCCGGAGCCGTTCGCCTCAACCAGCGCCAGCGCCAGCTTGGACCCGGTGTCGTCATTGGAAAGCGAGGTCAACACCGCCACTTGCACGGCAATGGCTTCCACCCTCAATGCCAGCGCGTCCGTCGGGTCCGCCAGGGCGGCGGCATAGGCGTCGAACGAGAACAGCTTGACCGACGGGTCAATCCCAAGGGCTGCCTTGATCGCTGCCTCGGCCTCATTGGGCGACAGGCCCAGCTCGATCGCCCGTTCGACAAGGGTCGTCAGCGGGTTCATCGTGCTGGCCCCGATCGGCGCATCGAGGTTCAGAAGATCAACAGCAAGTGTGTTCACCGCAGTGGCTGGAACCTGCTTGGGCAGGCTGGTCACCAGCTCGGCCCCACCGCCAGCATCGGTATAGCTGGCAATGACGCGGAACATCGCCCCGGCATCGCCCGCCTGCACCGTGTAGGCATCGCCCGTGACGCCGGTTGCGCCCCAGGTCACGCCATTGTCCAGCGACACCTGCCAGTCAAAGGCGATAGTGTTAGCCGCAGGCGCGCCGTCAGCGTCCGAGATCTGGGCCGTCAGGACGTTGCCCGTGGCCGCGATCCCGCTGATCACCGCCGTTCCGGCCGTGTTGGTCGCAGTAACGACCGGAGCGACCGCAGTCAGACCGGTTTGGGTCAGATAGAACGTGCCATCGCTAAAGGTCAGGGTTTCGATTCCGGTCAGGGTATCGGTGCCTTCGGCCAGAACCGGAGCAGCCGTGGCTGTGATGGAGTAGGACCCCGAAGCCGCATTGTAGTTGATCGCATAGTCGGTGCTGGCGCCAGCGTATTGCGCCACGTCGTCTCCGATGCCACCGCTTAGATCGTCGTTGCCAGCGCCGCCTGTCAGCGCGTCGTTGCCCGACCCGCCGAAGAGGTTGTCATTGCCAGCCTCGCCCGCAACGATGTCGTCGCCGCCAGCCGCATAGACCAGGTCGTCCCCGGCCCCCATGGTGAACAGCTCGGACATATCGCTGCCCGTGGCGGTGTCATTGCCGCTGGTCGAGTTATCCAACCCACCAATCACCACGCCCGACCCCGGCAGCGTGCCCGCCGTCAGCCCGGACAGGAACAGGCCACTGTCCAGAATATGGTCGCCGCAGTCAGCCACGCCGATGGTGATGGTGTTAAGGCCACCCTGAATGATCGGGGCGACGATGGTCAGAACCTTGCTGACGCCATCATATTCGATGGGCAACGTGCCGGCGGCATTGTCCAGGAAATAGCCTGCCTGGGTGTTCTGGCTGATCACGCTCAGAGGATGCAGCGGGTCGTGGTTGAACAAGGCGTAGTTCACACCGTTCACGAACACGACGCCCGCATCGACAAATGCGTCCACCCATTCAGGATATTCGTCCGATCCGAAAACGATGTTGAAACTGACAGAGGTGGCCGTTGGATCGGTCACGTTGAAGCTGAAACTAAGCGTCGTCGCATCATAAGAGGCGGTGTTGAACACCGGCGTGATCACCTGATCAATCAGCGCATTGCCCGCCGCGTCGTTGCTTTGGCCAAAGGAAGTGTTGGTGTTGGTGGTGCCGGGCATCGTGCCGGTGGTCAGCACAATCCCCGCGCCGATGCCCAGAGGCGACTGCGAACCGTCATAGGTCCCGACCGCCGTGGCAGACGATGCGTTCAGCGCAACCGACGAGGTCACGATCTGGATGCCGGAGTTCTGGGCCAGCAGAGCATTGGCCAGCTCCTGCGAGGTTCCGGTGAATTGTGTGATAGCGGTCATGGCTTCCCCGTGATTTGAAGACTGTGTGAAATTTGTCGACACTTGACGACCGCGTATCCGTTTGGGCGTTGGCCCGACAATCAACCCAGGGACTAGAGTCGAATATTTCTGGATTTAAACTTCCGATATAGGGTCCGCTTACGCGCAAGCTTCCATGTAACCATCTGTTATTATTGTAATTTTCCAAAATTAATTGAAACTTAACCGAAGCTGAACACAAGCTGAATGAAAGCCAGACCTCTGGACATTGGTGTCACCATTCTTATAGCATACTTTGCAATCCATTTCGAAGAATTGAACGTCAAACGGGGGGTTTGATATCCGCGTTCTAATTGTTGAAGATGAAGCGGCGCTTGCCAAACACCTTGCGGACGCTGCTTCGGCGGCGGGTTTTGCCGTGGAAACCGCATCTGACGGCCCCACAGCGCTGCTGCTGGGCCAGGTCAACGACTACGACGCGGTGATTCTGGATCTTGGTCTTCCCGGGATGTCGGGGCTGGATGTGCTGCGCCAATGGCGCGCAGATCGCCGCATGATGCCCGTCATCATCTTGTCTGCTCGAGGCACATGGAGCGAACGGGTCGAGGGGTTGAACCTTGGTGCCGATGACTACATGGCCAAGCCATTTCATGCAGCAGAAGTCGTCGCACGTCTGCACGCCTTGACAAGGCGGGCATCGGGCACGCCGGAAACAGTGCTGCAACACGGCCGGGTGACCGTCAACCTTTTGGGGAAGGTTGCTTACCTTGACGGCCAGGACATCGAACTGACGGCGCACGAGCTTAAAGTTCTGGCCTATCTGATGCAGCGACCCTCGCATGTTATTTCACAGGCCGAGTTGGCCGAGCACGCCTATGGAGCATCAGACACCCGGGGCTCCAACACCATCGAAGTGTTTATCGCAAGGTTGCGCGCAAAGCTGGGGCATGACGCGATCCGTACAGTGCGTGGCCTTGGCTACCGGATGGGGGCGGCATGACAATCGCCCTAAGCAGTTTCCGTGTGCGGCTGGTGCTGGGCGCGGTGATCTGGATATTGCTTGGCTTCGTGGTCAGCTGGATCGTGCTGTCAAGCCTGCTTAGAACGCACGTGCTGCAAGAGTTCACGGACGAGCTGGATCATCATGCGACGGAACTGGCCGAACTTGCGGACCTTGATCCTGCGGGCAGCATCACAATTCGTGCCCCTTTAAGTGACCATCGGTTCAACGATGACCGATCAGGCTATTACTGGCAGCTCTCGCAGATTGGGGGCATCACACTGGCGTCGGATTCGCTGGGCGATGCGCGTCTTCCGCTGGAACTGCTCCCAGGTGAAGGGCCGGATCTTCGCGAGGCCACCGTATCCGGACCTTCTGGCCAAGCGATGCTGCTGGAGCGAATGATCCACATCGGCTCCCAGTCCGGCCCTTCGGCGCGGGTGGCCATCGCCATGGACATGAGTCTGATCGGTGGCTATGTCGGCGCGCTGGAAAACAGGCTTGCCATCGCAATGGCCTGTCTGGCAGGCGGCCTGATCCTGGCAGCAATTGCGCAGATCACCTTTGCCTTGCGGCCCCTTTCAAGGATCGACACCGCGCTGCAAGCGGTCAAGCGCGGTGAAGCACGCCGGATGCCCTTGGATCTGCCGACTGAGGTCAGGCCGCTGGTGGAAAACCTGAACGATCTTCTGGAAAAGAACGAAGCCATGATCCAACGTGCGCGCCTGCAGGCCGGCAATCTGGCGCATGCTTTGAAAACGTCTCTCGCGCTTTTGCAGATCGAGGCCGACAGTCTGGCGCGGAAAGACCAAAGCGGGGCCGTCATTCAAAAACAATGCGATATCATCCGCCGTCAGATCGACTACCAGCTTGCCCGCGCCCGTGCCACGGCCTCTCGGGCGGGGGGCAACCATTCGACCAAGGTTGGTCCGGCCATTGAAAGCGTGGTGACTGCGGTGCGGCGGCTTTCCGGCAACAGGCAGCTGTCAATCGAGGCCGACAAGGCGCAGCATGACGCATTGGTCACCTGCAGCCCTGAAGACCTGGAAGAAGTGCTCGGCAACCTGATCGACAATGCGGCCAAATGGGCGCGCGAACGCGTGCTGGTTTCCACGACAGTTTCGCGGGGAAAGCTTGTGATCCGGGTCGAAGACGACGGGCCCGGTATGCCCGCGGACATGCACGAACTTGCTTTCAAACCTGGGGAAAGGCTTGACGAGTCCACCCCCGGATCGGGACTGGGTCTTGCCATCGCACGCGACGTCGTGGGCCTTTACGATGGGCGCATGTGGATCGAAGAATCCCGATTTGGAGGAGCTTGCGTCGCGGTCGAGCTGGATCGGCTTACATGACCTTGCATGTCCCCAAACCAGCAAGGGCACTTTGCCGAAACACGCGTCGTTGGTGTCGGGAAAACCGATCCGCAACAACCTTCCGGGCGATTGAAATTGCTGTCGGGAAGACGCCGGCCCGGATCGTCCGCCCTGACAAGCGCTGTTCACGAATATTCAACCCGAAGGTAAGCACCTTGACTGCACATCAATATGGTAAACGCGCGTGACAAACAGCAAACCGACGCAAGGCGCCAATGAGCTAAGCTCTGCACGACGGGACACACTTGGCCTGATCGGGTCGGTCGTCCTGTTCAGTTTCGTGGTCAACGCCCTGATGTTGACCGGGCCACTTTACATGTTGCAGGTCTATGACCGGGTCCTGGGCAGCGGGTCAGTGGAAACGCTTGTTGCCCTGTCGATCCTTGTGATTGGCCTCTTTCTGGCCATGGGCGTCCTGGATTTTGTCCGTGGCCGGGTGATGGCAATCGTCGGGGCGCGGTTTCAGGAAAAACTTGACCGCCGCGTCTTCAGTGCCGCGATGCAGGTCTCGGCGCTGGCCCCAAACGACTCTGGGGCGGCGATCGCGCAACGGGATCTGGAAGCGATCCGGTCGTTCCTTGCGTCGCCGGTCCTGCTTGCTGTGATGGACTTGCCTTGGGCGCCTTTCTTCATGGCGGCGGTGTTCATATTTCATCCCTATCTTGGTTGGCTTTCGGTCGGCGGTGGTGCCTTGCTTGTCGGATTAACCTGGCTGAACCAGATCCTGTCGCGACGCCCGCAAGCCGAGGCGGGCCAGGCGTCGACGCAATCCGAACGCCTCTCTGACCAGCTGAAGACCGAAGCCGAGACGCTGCAGGCGCTTGGAATGTCGAACGCGGGGTTTGATCGCTGGCAGGTGTCGCGGCGCAAGGCATTGCGCAATGCGATATCGGCAGGCGGCATCATCGGCGCTTTCGGGACGATCACCAAGACTTTCCGGCTGTTCTTGCAATCGGCAATGCTTGGTTTGGGGGCTTGGCTGGTGCTGAAGGGCGAACTCAGCGCGGGGGCGATGGTCGCCAGCTCGATCCTGATGGGCAGGGCCTTGGCCCCTATCGAAATTGTCGTGGGCCAATGGTCGATGGCGCAGCGCTATAATGAAGCATGGCGCCGCCTTTCCATCCTTCTGTCGCGCGTCCCGCAATCACCCGCCCGCACGGCTTTGCCCCGCCCGCGCGCCCTTCTGGAAGTCGACGCGCTCAGCGTTGCCGCACCGGGCGACCAGACGGCCATCCTTCGCATGGTCAGCTTTCGGCTAGAGCCGGGACAGGCGGTCGGAGTCATCGGCGCTTCCGGGTCCGGAAAGTCGACGCTTGCCAAGGCGCTGACCGGCGTCTGGCGGCCTCTGGCGGGAAATATCCGGTTGGATGGGGCAACACTGGATCAATATGACCCGGACGTTCTTGGCCGCCTTCTAGGGTATCTGCCCCAGCGGATCACGCTTTTTGATGGCACGATTGCCGACAACATCGCCCGGCTTGACCCCGGGGCCGACAGCGCACGCATTGTGGCGGCAGCAAAGAAAGCCGACGCGCATGACCTGATCGTAAAACTACCCAAGGGCTACGATACCCACATCACAGCAACCGGCGGGCGGTTGTCTGGCGGGCAGATACAGCGGATCGGTCTGGCACGGGCGCTTTATGGCGACCCGGTGCTGCTGATCCTGGACGAGCCGAACTCCAACCTCGACAATGACGGCTCGGTCGCTGTGAATGCGGCAATCCGGGCGATGAAGGCAGAAGGAAAGTCCGTGCTGATCATGGCGCATCGTCCCGCAGCCATTCAGGAATGCGATCTGCTTTTGGTCCTTGAGGATGGCGTGCGGAAAGGCTTTGGACCGCGTGACCAGGTCCTGCGCGAGTTGGTAAAGAACCACGCCGACATCCAGAAAACCCCAACACCTTCAGGTGCCGCATGACCGATCAGGACATGAACTGGTCTGCGCGCAACCCGCTTGTCTGGGGCTTTGTGACCTTGGCACTGCTGATCGGCGGCCTTGGTGCCTGGTCTGCCCTGACAACCCTGGCCGGGGCCATCATCGCGCCGGGCCAGATCGAGGTCGCGCAAAGCCGTCAGGTTGTCCAGCATCTTGACGGTGGCGTCGTGGCAGACATCCTTGTCACCGAAGGCGACGCCGTCAAAGCGGGGGACGTGCTGTTGCGGCTGGATGGCAGCCAGTTGCAATCGGAACTTACCATCGTCGAAAACCAACTTTACGAGCTAAGCGCGCGGCGGGCGCGACTGGAAGGAGAGCGCGACGATTCAGGCATCGTCACCTTCCCGGCAGACCTCTTGAAAGCGGCGGAAACTCGCCCCGACGTTGCCGAAATGGTGGACGGGCAGGCCAGCCTGTTTGCCGCCCACCGCGAAACACTGACCCAGGCGATTGACCAGCGCCAGAAGCGTATCGAGCAGATTGACAGCCAGATCGAAGGAATCGATGCGCAGCAGGCTGCGATAGAGACCCAGGTCGCGCTTCTTGATGCTGACCTAAAGGCGCAACGCGATCTGCTGGAACAGGGTTTGACCCAAGCGGCACGCGTGTCAACGATCGAACAGGACTTGGCACAGGTGCAGGGACACGCCGGCGAACTGACCGCCGCAAAAGCTGAAGCCTCGGGCCGGATCACCGAGATCGAGATCGAGATCCGTGGCCTGGCCACGCAACTGCGGGAAGCGGCGGAAGTTGAACTTCGCGATGTTGCCGCGCAGGAGCTGGAGCTTTCCGAACGGCAACGCGCCCTTGCCGAGCGCATCGGTCGGCTTGACATTCGGGCCCCGGCGGCGGGGCTTGTGTTCGGTTTGCTTGTGACGACGCCACAATCCGTGATCAAGCCAGCCGATCCGCTGATGTTCATCGTCCCGCAAGATCGCCCGCTTCTGGTCGCGGTGCGCATTCCGGCCACCCATGTTGACGAGGTCCACCTCGGGCAGGATGTGCGTCTGGTGTTTTCGTCTTTGCCCTCTCGCACGACGCCCGAACTGACCGGACGTGTCACCTTGGTGGCGGCGGATGCCGTGACGGATGAGCGATCGGGGAAGACCTACTATCGGGCCGAAATCTCGATCAATGCCGAGTCACTTCTTGCGCTTGGCCAAGTCGACATCGTTCCGGGCATGCCGGTCAACGCGTATATCCGAACCAGCGACCGGACCCCGCTGTCCTATCTTCTGAAGCCCTTCACCGACTACTTTCGGAATGCGTTTCGTGAAACGTGACCTTACACAGCGCGCTGAATTCCTTCGTCTCACAAAGGGCCGGCGCGCGGCAGGGTCAGTTCAGGCAGGCTTTCGCCGTTTCCAGCGTGTCGGCAAGGAAAAGGCAGGTTTCCGCATCATCACGCGCGCTCTTCAGGTCGCCGACTTCGCGTTGAAGGGTTTCGACATCGCCCTGCAGAACGTCAGAGGCATTGCTCAGCGTCTCGCCTGCCGCGCGAAGGGTTTCGAAATCTTGCAGCAAAGTGTTGTAATCCGCGGCAAGCCGGTCATGGGCGGCGACGCAATCCAGCACCTCGGACTTGCAGGCAAAGCCCTGATAGTCGCACTGGTAGGTGTCAAAGCAGGCAGCGTTTTCGCTGACGCATTTCGCGCCGCTTGAGCAGACCGTATCGCCCCATTCCAGACAGGCGGCGTCCTGACCACTTCTGCAGGTGAAGCTTTGTCCGAATGTCGGACCGGGGAACACAGTCAGGGCCAGAAGAATCAATGCCGGTTTCATGCCGCCTACAAAGTCATTTTCTCGCTTGTGGGATCCGGACGGTCCCCACGCTTGACCGGGCAGATCACCCCTGATGCCACCCAACCGAAAGGCGTGTCCGTTCTATTCCACCTTGAAGGTCACAATGCCGCGCAGAATGGTTTCGTCCTCTCGGAAAATGGCACGGACCTCATAGGTTCCCGGTTCGGTCGGGGCCTGCAGCGTCATGCTGCCCTCAAGCCCGCCGTTGGTGTAGGCATATTGCAGATAGCTGCTGTTGGGTGCCCCCACTGGCGCGATCGAGACATAATCGCTCGTCGAACCGGACATATCGGCAAAGGTCACGGTGATCGTGGACCCCGGCGCATAGCTGGCACCGTCCAAAGTCAGCACCGCCCGCGCGGTATCATCGGGGATGCCGGATGCCCGTGTTGCCGGGCTTGGGACCGAGGCGCTGCCTTCGACCACAAACGGGACACTGCCGCGCAGGATGGCTTCGTCCTCCCGGAAAAACGCCCGCACCTCGTAAGCGCCGGGTTCGTTTGGGGCGGTCAGAGTGGCCACGCCCTCGGCCGTCCCATTGGTATAGACGTATTGCAGGTAACTGCTGTTCGGTGCCCCGGCTGAGGCGGTCGAGACATAGTCGGTCGACGCCCCCGACATCGCGGAATATGTCACAGTGATCGCCGCCCCCGGGGCATAGCTGGCCCCATCCAGCGCCAGCGTTGCCCGCGCGCTGTCGTCCGGGCTCGCCGGTGTGTTCGCCGGTGTGTTCGTCGTTGTCGTGGTCGTGGTCGCAAGGGCACTTCCTGCCACGGTAAACGGCAGGCTGGCCCGCAAGACGGTTTCGTCCTCGTTGAAAAAGGCGCGAAGCTCATAGCTTCCCGGCGCGGCCGGGGCGGACAGCGTCAAGCGGCCCTCGCGCCTCCCGTCGGTATAGGCATAGGCCAGAAACGTGCTTGACGGTGCCCCAGTGGCTGCCGTGGCGACATAGTCTTGGCTGCTGCCGGACATGCCAAGGAATTCGACATCGATCATTTCGCCCGGCGCGAATTCCGTCTTGGCGATGCGCAATTCGGCCAAGGCAAGTTCGACCGAAAAGTCGCGCCACAGGGTCAGCGGCATGTCACCATCCGGCAGACTGACGACCGCCCGTATGCGATAGGTGCCGGGTGTGACCCGCCCCACGATGTCGATGGCAACCGGCCCATTGTCGCCTTCCTGCATCCGACCGGACGCCATGTCTCCCTCTGGTCCAACCACTGTCAGTTCGGCCGTGCTTCCGTCAGGAACATTCGCAATCTCGGCCATCACCGGCCCAGTTTCTTCATAGCGGGTTGCGTCCAGCACCAGTCGCGGGGCCGCGATCAGCGCCTGCATCTCGGCGGCATAGGCACCATCGGGATATATCTCCAGATAATCCTCTGCCGCAGCCCCACCCGAGGCTATGATCATCAGGTAAAGGTCGGTCTCTTCGGCCGGAGCCGCGGGCCTGACGCCTGCCCGGGCCATCAGCGCCGTATCAAAGGCATCGGCATCGCCCAAGGGGGCAAGGGCTGCGTCTGGCACCTCCGGCTCGGACACCGGCGCGGGCGCAAGATCGCGGGCCTCGGCCAAAAACAACATCAGTCCAGCCGTCGCAAACAAACGGTCCTCATAGACCACAACGAAATGGGTGGGTGACGTGGACCCGGACGCAAACACCGGCACAACCTGCGTCTGCCCGTAAAGCGCCCCGTCCTGAAAATCCATCACCCGCCCCGCCTCTACCGGCCAGCGGTAAAAGGCATCCGTGGGCGTCATCGGTTCTTGCCCGGTCAAGCTGGCCAACTCGCCCACAAGCGCTGCCGCGTCGCGGTCTGTCAGAAACTGCAATTCCCCCTCCGCGCGGCGCGGCGCGGAGAGCCAAAGATATTCCGGCCCCTCAGGCAGGGTCAGTCCCAGAGCCCCGGCGTCGAAGGGCTCCGCCGGGTCGGACCAAAATCCGTTCCGCTCGGCCCGCTGGGGGAAACGGGCTTGCACCTGCTGCGCCAAGGGGTCGGTGGAGACCGCAGCCGCAGCCCAAGCCCCATCGCGCACAGCCGATGTCGGGTCGCGCAGCAAGGTGATCAGGATGGGCGTATCCGCGCCATCCGGCACCAGCTTGGCCAGTGCATAGGCCGCCGCCGCACGCAGTTCCGGTTCTTCCGACCCCAGATAGGGACGCACCAGATCGATGAACGCCCCCCGGTCTTGCGTCTGCCCGGCCTCGGCAATCGCATTGGCGACCAAGGCAATCGCACGCCCCTCGGCCAGACCGCACTCGGGCAACTCGGGGCCCTTGGCGCAGATTGCATCGCGTTCCGCCAGAAAGGCCAGCGGATCAGGCTCGCCCTCGGCGTGGCCCTGAACTGACAGGGCAACCAGAACAGCAAGGGCGGCAAAGGCGGCGCGCATCAGGATCATCCGTCCAAATAGGTTTGCATGATAGCCTTGATCTGGTTGATCCGCCTGTTGCAGGCCGCCTTGTCGCCCCGACAGGCATAGTCGGTATCAGTGCAGAAGGTCATCTTCGGTTTCGATGGGTCCTTGGTGATCAGCAAGCCCTCCAACCCGGTCTTTCTGCCATAGGACAGGATGAACTCGAACTCAGCCGCCGCCTTCATCACGTTGATGACGAAATCCACCGTGCGCGTGTTGGTCGGATCAATGCACATCGTCATCATATGCCGCACGCAATCCATCGCCGGCTTTCGGAACATCTCTCTCGCGCGCGCTCGATCCTCGGCGGTGATCTTGCCGGTCCGCATCAGTAGGTCAGCCCGCGCCGAGAAACTGTTGTATTCGTTCAGAAAGTCGGCGCAATTATTGATGCTGGGCAAGATGAATTTGCGCGTTTCCTCATCCATGCATTCCTTCAGCCGCGCCACCGAATTCTGGATCGCCGTGATCCGGGCGCGGCTGCCCTCTTTCGTCGCCGATTTTATCGCCTTTGCCGCATCGGCCATGGCCTTGGCGTAGTCCGCGCTGGAATAGCTGGGCATTGAGGCATCCCCACCGCATTTCCCTGCGATCCGGGTAAAGGAGGGCTGCTTGTCGGAAAGATCATCCGCCTGGGCCGGAGCCCCGATCAAGAGGGCCGCCAGACACAGGAAAATATGGGGAAAAAAACGCATAGGGTCAGCCGTTCCCTTCGGGCGCAAGACATGAAAAAGGCTATCACGGCGGGGATGGGCTGTAAACCGACCCCGCCTGCAACAGCCGCAGCGCATTCGCTGCCTCGGGGTTGGCAGGATCGATCTGCAAGGCTTCTGCCAGTACCGCGCGCGCATCGACCACCTGGCCCCCATTGGCCAGCGTCAGACCCAAAAGGACCAGAGGTGCCGCCTGCCCCGGGGCCTTCTGGGCGGCATCGGCAAAATAGGCCACGGGGTCGGCATAAAGCATCTCGCGCTGCCAGGTCAGAACCCCAAGGCCCGCAATCAGCACACTCCCCAGCACCCGACCAGCCACAAGTCGCGACAGGCCCAAGGCCAGCACCAGCGCCAACCCGATCCCCGCAAGATACAAGGGGCGCATCGCCACCGGGTTCACCCGCCAGATCACGCTGTTCGTCGGCAAAAGCGCCACCCCCACCCACAGGATAGCCAGCGCCAGCAGCGGCCAACGCCGCCGCAGGACCAGCGCTGCCAGCAAAGCTCCGCCCAGGCCGACAAGCCGGATCAGCGTCGGCGCGTCCAGCCAGCCATAGGCGACGGGCTGGCTTGGCACTGCCCCGATCTGCCAGGGGGTCAGCCAAAGCCGCAACATCTCGGTCACCGCGAAGACATTGGCGCGCAAGGCATCAATTGGCGCGCGCTGGTCCAGACTGAAAGCCACAAGCTCGCGGTGGCGCGGCATTGCCATCAAGAGGGCCCCAGCCAGCAGCACCCCGATCCAGACCGGAAGTACCCGCCGTGCCCCCTGCCCGGTGGGTAGACAAAGCTGCCAGACCAGCAGCAGCAAAGGTGCCACCAGCGCCGTCTCTCGCGTCAGTACCGCCAGCCCTGCCGCCAACCCGGCCCCCACCGGATGCGCCCTTGGCCCCGTCGTCAGCCACAGCGCCAAAAGGACCAGCGTCGTTGACAACCCCGCCGACCGCCCCGCAACCTGCCCGACCGTATCCACCGCCGCCGGATGCACCGCCCAAATCGCCGCCGCCAGCCCACCGATCCAGAGCGCCCGTATCGGCTTATACCCCGCCAACCCAGCCGCCCGCCGCATCAGCACCAAGACCAGCGCCACCGTGACCAGATGCAGCGCCAGATTGACCAGATGATAGGCCGGGGCACCGGGGCCATGCAGCGCATCCTGTGCTGCATAACTTGCCTTCAACAACGGCCGTGTCATCCCCCAAAGCCGCGCAAAATACGTCGCCGCCTTGGCCGAAGGGTTGTCGACGACATCGGCGAAATCGTCATAGACGAACCCGCCCCACAGTGCTGGCAGATGGCTCAGGACGGCCACGCCCAAGACGGCGGCGAAGGCAAGCCTTGGCCACGCCCAAAAGGTGCTGCGCACTTCGTCAGCGTCCCGTTCTGCGGCCACCTTGTCCCCTTTGCGATTCCGGCCCACTGCCCTGCAAAGGGGGCGGACTGATGTCATTTCAGCGCCTTCCCGGCCCAATGTCACCCGCTTTCCAATCGCTCATCTGTCTTGCCGTAAGAGATGTGTCCCTGTCAGGGCAAAGGCTCGATCCGAAGCTTGGCGGCAAGGCACCATACCCCCGGCGCGGCATGTCAGCTTTTCGCAGATTTGTGACGCTCCTGACCACTCACCAGCGATTCGTCTGACTAGAATGCCCAAAAATTCATCGCCAGGGACCGTTCAGAATGTCAGACATCGAAAGCCTCAAGGCCCAACGCCAAGCCGCCATTGCCGCGACCAGTGGCGGGGTTCCGGCCCGGACGGCCAATCCTTTCTTCGGTGTCGGCCCGATCACCGATGGCGCGGCGGACGAGGCAGACAGCCGTCTGATCAAGGTCGAGTTTGAACACTGGCTGGAAGCCAACTACCGCAAGCTGGATGACAAGGGCCGCGACCTTGGCCCGTTCACCGCCGCCGAAATCGGCCGGTCGATGCATCGTGGCTATCCGGCGGACAAGTTCCTCTTGGACATGATGCGGGAAATCCACCGCTATTTCGAATTCCCCAAAGCCAACAAGATGGCTGTGGGTCTGGGCGGCGGCCATTCCGGCTTTACCGCCTGCGCGCTGCACCTGATCACCACCAACGATCCCAGCCAGCAGGTCTTTGTCGACACGCTGCGCCCGGAGTCTGAGGCCGCCAAATCCTCGGGCTTCTTCCGCCAGTCCTGGGGCGCGCAGATCATCGAGATGATGCGCTATGCCCGTAATGGCGACGAATCCCGCATTCATTTCGCCACTGAAGAGGGCGTCGTCCCCTCGGCTGCCGAATTGGCCCGGATGGGCATCAAGCTTTTCGTCGGCGTCGGCCATGAAACCACCGGGGCCACCACCTACTCGACCCGTGATGTGCAAGAGCTTCTGGCCTGGATAGCGATGAACCCCGAAGAGCATCACGTCGTTCTGGATGCCACCTCGATGCTGGGCGCCATGCCGTGGGGCGAGGCGCTGGTGCGCGAAGTCACCACGAAATGCTGCATGTTCATGCCGTTCCAAAAGGCGATCGGCGGGATTTCAGGTTACTATGTGATCTCGTTCACCCCCGCCGCGCTGGCGATGGTGGAAAGGAACCAGAAGAACCCCTCCTGGGCCATTCCGCGCCAGTTGAAGATAGCCGCCCCGGTTGACCCGAAGATGCCGCTGACGGGCGAACGCACGGTGAATGTCGGCCCGATCTATGACCCTGCCACCAACAAGATGCTGGGCGGGGTGATCAACACCTTCTCGACCCTCGCCTTTGCCGAAACCACCTTTGGCCTGCTGCGCGCCGAAAAGCGCATCGGCACGGTGTCGGACCTGAACGCCCGTTCGGTCAAGAACCGCGCCGCAGTCGATGCCTGGATCGCGGCCAATCCGCTCTTCGAAGCCGGTGTGGCCAACCCCGACTACCGGGGTGCCGCCGTGACCCTGCTAAAGGTCAGTGACGTCGACGTCACCGATCCCGCGATGCATGCCCGCATTGTCGCGGTGTCCAAGGCGATCCTGTCCTATGACGGCGTGACCCATCCCAATGGCACCTATGAGCCTGGCCTTGATGTCGCCCGCTATGTCAACGCCTTCCCCGGCACGCCGGGCGACTATCGCGCCTGGATCGGCGGTATCCGTCCGGTCTCCGACATAACCGCGCTTCTGGACAACCTGGAATACGCCTATCTGCGCGCCAAGATTGTCGTGCTGGAAGAAACGCTTGCCAAGGCAGGCGTCACCTTCTCCGCCGAGGCAGCACCAGACGCCAACCGCCGCATGGACGACCAAAACCGCGCCTACAAGGTGCTGATCTGCGACCGCGTGGGCCTGCGCTTTGACGCCAAAGGCACGCCCGACCATTCCGAAGTCCGCGCCTATGTCGAAGCCAAGGGCGGCGTCTTCCACGAAACCGCTCTGGGCGACGACAGCAAGCTGGCCAAGGGCAAGATCCATTTCTTCTATGTCCCCGACATCTCGACCGAAGCCGAGATCATGGCTGTCGCTGGCCAAGGCCAGTATGACGCCGTGATCGCCGCCGCGACCTTCCTGCCCAAAGCCGCCGTCTTTGGCCTTGGTGGCGTGCGGATCGGCGCTGGCACCGGCAACATGGGCTCGGCCAGCTGGGGTGGAGGCAACGGCACCGGCGGCGAAGCAGCGCTGATGAACACGCCCAGCTTCAACAGCCGCGCCACCGCCCAAATGGCGATCAAGGCGCTGTTGAAAGTGGCACCCGATCTGCCGGTCGACACCCTGCACGCGATGACCGCAGCCGGAAGATTCGACACCGGTCGCCAACTGCGCGACTTCCCGACCGAAAAGCTGGAAGGCAAGACCATCGCCGTCTTCGGCTATGGCAACATCGGGCGTGAGGTTGCCAAGCTTGCCGCCGCCTTCGGGATGAAGGTCCGCATCTTCGCCCGCCCACGCCACAAGGTCTGGATCGAAAGCGAAGGCTTCACCCATGCCGAGACCAAGGAGGACGCAGCAAAAGGCGCAGACGTGCTGTCGCTGCACACCGGCCTTGGCGCGTTGAACGCCGATACCGGCAAATTCGCCAATGCGGGCTTTATCGGTGACAGCGTACTCACCGTCGTCAACAAAGGGGCGATCTTGCTGAACTACGACCGTGGCGAAGGCGTCGATGCCGAAGCCCTCGACCGCGCCCTGGCTTCGGGCCAGATCCGCTATGCTGCGATCGACGCCGACCTTTTCACCAATGCCGAAACCGGGGTCACCTCGGGCCCGATGGTGCCCTATCTGCCACTTGGCGCGAAATACCCCGGAAGGCTGGAACTTCTCCCCCATGCCGCCGCCGATACCGAACATAACTCCCGCGTCGAGGGGGCCAAACAGGCCGTCGATCAGATCTATGACCTGATCCAGTTCAAGCGGGTGGTGAACCTCAAGGGCGACTTGCCCGCAGGCTATACCGATGGCGGGGCCAAGACGGTGACCGGGATCGGCGCTGCGAATGGCCGCGACATTGCCACCCTGGCCGCAAGCGAAGCCGATCTTGCCGCAGCCCGCGACGCGGCGGAAAGCCTTGCCGCCATCTGGGGGGCGCTCGCCACAGCAACGGATGCCGGTCGTCAGGCTGTGCTGATCCAGCGCCATGGTGAGGCTTTGCTGAAGGCCAGCAACCTGCACCACAGCCTGATGAAAAAGTTCGGCATCGAAGGCCCCTACAAGGCCTGATCTGCCACCAACCTACCCGCAGGGCGCAGACCACAGCGCCCTGCGACACCCAGACCCTCAGACGCTTGGCGGATCAAAGCGCCCGCCGCGCCTCTGCAGCAATACCCCCAAGCACCCTGCGGACAAAGCCGATCTGGGCCAGCGCCTCGGCCTTCTCTCGCAGCAGACGGGACGGCAAATCCTCCCCCTCTGTCGGATCGGTCGTCGACGCCTCACGCGGCGGAATGATCGGATCGGCAGGTTCATCCGGGAACCGGTAAGCCGGGGCGAACATCTCGTTCTCCTCCTCACAGCCAAAGGCACGCACCTGCGGCGTATCGCCCAACAGCAAAAGCCGGGTCAGCAACCCCGCAAAGTCGATGTCCCCCTCACCCGACCGGCAGGCCCGATGGCCGTATCCTCCCCGGTCCGGCACGATCTTGGCATCTTTGATATGCACATCGGTCACATAGGGGGCCATGCGGGCCAGCGCCGCGTCCGGAGTCTCAAAGGCATTGATCATGTTGGCGAAATCATAAAGCAGCGTCAGCCGCGGGTTCCCCACCGCCTCAACAATCCGCACCAGCTCATCGGACGTCAGGTCCTCGTGCTGCTCCAACAGGAAATCGAACCGCCCCTCCGGGTCCAACGCCTCCAGCCGCCGCAAATCCGCAATCGTCTGCGCGATGATCTGCGACACCCGCCCCGCATAGCGCGGATAGCACCGGACCGAGGTTGCCCCCGCGTCCCCCGCCACCTCTATCGCCGCCCGCAACGTCGCCTCATCCGTGGCCGAGGTTTCGATATGCGCCTCAAGCCCCAAGTCCCGCGCCAACTGCCCAAACCCGGCCCGACTGTCCGGCGCATGCAGCAACGACCGCGCCTCGCCATCCTCGACATGGATCTTGACGCCAGCCATCCCCTGCTCATGCGCAAACTGCAGGAACTCGACCGGAGTGGCTGTGCCCAGCCGAAAGTTCAGGTGCCACGCATAGGCATGCGCAAAAAGCCGCGCCGCCTCAACCCGCTCGACCAACCGCGCGGCATCCCCCCGCGTCAAGGGAAGCTTCCCCGTCACATCCATCCCAACGCCCTAACCGCTGCATCAACCCAAACTAGCCCCGCCCCGCCGCCAGACTCAAGCCGCCAGCTGCATCCCGGTATCCGAACCATAGATGACCCGCGGCGCCCCCCAGCACCCGTCGGTGCCAAGTGAACCGTAGGGTGGGTGAAACCCACCATTTTTCGGTTGAGTTTTTTTGGTGCTTCGGATTTTCGAAGCGGAGTTCCTTGTTGAAATAAGGAAGGTGGGTTGGCACCCACCCTTGTCTCTTGAACATCTGTCAGGATGATGGAGGCAGACGAGACCCCGACCCACCCTTGGGCTTGGAAGCCCGTGCCGTAGCTTGGGGCTCGTCTGCCGACCGACATTGAACCTGAACAGTTGCCT
>CANNIA010000045.1 GCA_947504705.1 Paracoccaceae bacterium | reverse complement strand
CGCAAAGCCGCGCAAATACGCCGCTGCCCCGGCAAAGCGGTCGTTCAGCGGCAGCGCCAGCAACGCTTCGGTCGCCTCACGCAAAGCCTCTGCCGCCCGCCAGACCTCGCCCGCCACATCGCGAAGCGAAGCGCGAGCAACCTCCGCGCCGGCCTGCACCTCATCGATCAGCCGGAATGCCGCTTCTCCGCCATCGGAAAGCTTCCGCCCGACAAGGTCCATCGCCTGAATACCGTTGGTCCCTTCATAGATCGGCAGAATCCGCGCATCGCGCAGGAACTGCGCCGCGCCGGTTTCCTCGATGAACCCCATGCCGCCATGGACCTGCACACCCGTTGATGCCACCTCGCAGCCGATATCGGTCGAATAGGCCTTGGCAATCGGGGTCAGCAGCGCCGCCCGCGCCTGCCACTCGGCATCGCCGGTCGCCTTGGCCATATCCAGCGCCACCGCGCAAGACAGACAGATCGACCGCGCCGCAAAGATCTGCGCCCGCATCTCGGCCAGCATCCGCCGCACATCGGCATGCTCAAAGATCGGCCCGGTCTTCGACAAGGGCGTCGCCCCCTGACGACGATCCTGCGCATAGGCAAGCGCATGCTGCAACGCCGCCTCGGCCACACCAACCCCCTGCGCCGCCACCGACAACCGCGCGTTGTTCATCATCGTGAACATCGCCGCCATCCCGCGATGGGGTTCCCCAACCAGCCACCCCGTGGCCCCGTCGAACTGCATCACGCAGGTCGGGCTGCCGTGGATGCCCAGCTTATGCTCAAGGCTCACCACCCGCAGGCTGTTCCTTGCGCCAAGCTTGCCTTCCGCATCCGGAATGAACTTCGGCACCATGAACAGGCTGATCCCCTTCGTCCCCTCTCCGCCGTCAGGCAGCCGGGCCAGCACCAGATGACAGACATTCGCGACCAGATCGCTGTCGCCCCAGGTGATGAAGATCTTCTGCCCTGAAACCGCATAGGTCCCGTCGTCCTTCGGCACCGCCTTCGACCGCAAGGCCCCCACATCCGTCCCCGCATGCGGCTCGGTCAGGTTCATCGTCCCCGACCATTCCCCGGAAATCAGCTTCGGCAAATACAGCGCTTTGATTTCATCGCTGGCATGATGCTCCAGCGCCTCGATCTGGCCTTTCGACAGCAGGGGCTTCAACTGCAAGGAAATGCAGGCCCCCGACATCATGTCATCCACCGCCAAGGCCAGCGAAAACGGCAACCCCATCCCGCCAAACTCCGGGTCCGCCGCCATGCCGACCCAGCCACCTTCAGCCAACTGCCGATAAGCCTCGGCAAAGCCGGGGGCCGTCACCACCGCCCCGTTCTCCAGCCGTGCGGGGTTCGCATCGCCCACCCTGTTCAAGGGCGCCAGCACGTCCGTCGCCAGCCGCCCCGCCTCAGTCAGGATAGCCTGGGCCAGGTCAGGGGTCGCCGCAGCAAACCGCGCCGTCGCGGCCACCTCGGCAAAGCCGACAATGTGATCAAGGATAAAGCGGATGTCCTGGACCGGGGCGCGATAGGGCAACGGGTCTCTCCCTGAATGACTTGGCAAAAGCGCAGGCCTGCCGTATGGGCCTTCCACAAGGCTATGCCATTCCTTGGGCCGGACAAGCAGGACGCTGCGTCAATTGCCATGACCCTGATCCTTCCGCAAGACAGTGCCGGAGTCACCCGTGCCGCCAGCCTGCTTGCTGACGGCGAACTTGTCGCCTTCCCGACCGAAACCGTCTACGGCCTTGGCGGCGACGCGCGCTCGGATATTGCAGTTGCCCGGATCTACGAGGCGAAAGGCCGCCCCAACTTCAACCCCCTGATCGTCCACCTTCCCGATCTGGCCGCTGTGGAACAGATCGCCACCCTCGGCCCCAAAGCGCGCATGCTGGCGCAAGCCTTCTGGCCCGGCCCCCTGACCCTTGTGCTTCCCCTACGTGACGGTTCCGGCATCTCCCCCCTCGTCACCGCAGGCCTGCCCACCGTCGCCATCCGCATCCCGGCCCACCCCCTCGCCCAAGCCCTACTGCGCGCCTTAGGTGGCCCCGTGGCCGCCCCCTCTGCCAACCTTTCGGGCCGCATCTCGCCCACCCGCGTCAGCCATGTGATGGACGGCCTGCAAAACCGCATCGCCGCCATCCTCGACGGAGGCCCCTGCGCCGTCGGCCTTGAATCCACCATCGTCCTCGCCGATCCCGACCCCACCCTGCTCCGCCCCGGCGGCGTGCCGATGGAGGCGCTGGAGGCCTGCCTTGGCCACCCCCTCACCCTTGGAGGAGACGGCGTAAAACCCACCTCCCCCGGCCAGCTTGCCTCACACTACGCCCCCAACGCCGCGCTGCGCCTGAACGCCACCAGCGCCGCACCAAACGAAATCCTCGTCGGCTTTGGCCCGGTGAAAGGCCCCCTCACCCTCTCCGAAACCGGAGACCTGATCGAAGCCGCCGCCCGCCTCTTCCAGGCCTTGCGCGAAGCCGACGCCTTGGCCGGACCGTCAGGCCGCATTGCCTTCGCCCCCATTCCCGAAACCGGCCTTGGCCGCGCGATCAACGACCGCCTGCGCCGCGCCGCCGCCCCAAAGGACATCCCATGACCCTGACCGGACAGAAAGCCCTCGTCACCGGCGGCAACCGTGGCATCGGCCTTGCCACCGTCCGCGCCCTGGCCGAAGCCGGAGCCGAGGTGCATTTCACCGCCCGCTCAGCGGCCAACATCGCCGAAGCCCAGCGCGCGTTGGGGGATACGAAAGCCACCGGCCACCACGCCGACATGACCGACCGCCCAGCGATGACTACACTGATGGACCAAGGCTTTGACATCCTTGTGAACAACGCCGCCATGATCGGCCCCATCGGCCGCATGCTCGACGTATCGGTCGAAGACTGGGCGCAAAACATCAACACCAACCTGACCTCCGCCTTCCACGCGATCCAGCTTGCGCTGCCCGCCATGCTCGCCAAAGGCGCAGGCATCATCATCAACATCTCCTCCGGCGCCGCCCACCGTGCGCAGGAAGGCTGGTCCGCCTACTGCGCCGGCAAGGCAGGCCTCGCGATGCTGACGAAATCCACTCACATGGAATACGGCACCCAAGGAATCCGCATCTACGGCTTTGCTCCCGGCATCGTTGACACCGACATGCAGGGCACCATCCGCGCGTCCGGTATCAACCCGGTCTCGAAAATCCCCCGCGCCGAACTTGCCCCCGCGACCGACCCGGCCCAGGCCATCACCTGGCTTTGCACCGAGGCCGCACAGGACCTGGCCGGTCAGGAACTTGACATCCGCCAGCCCGAATTGCGGGCAAGGGCCGGTCTCCGGCCCCTGCCCTGATTGCTTAGGCCTTGCCTTCCAAAGGCTGCCCACGCGTCTTCCACAGGGAATAGAAGATGCCCGCCGCGATGATGCCGATGGTGATCGCCAGCGACAGGTAGGGGTCGAACTTCCCGAAGAAATAGCTGTAAAAGCCCTTCATCCCGATGAAGATCAGCACGACAGCCAGCGCGTACTTCAGATAGTGGAAGCGGTGCACCAGGGCTGCCAGCGCGAAGTACAGCGCACGCAGGCCAAGGATCGCCATGATATTCGCCGTATAGACGATGAACGTGTCGGTCGTGATCAGGAAGATCGCAGGCACCGAGTCCACCGCAAAGATCAGGTCGGCAAAGTTGATCACCATCAGCGCGACAAACAGGGGCGTCGCGAACATCACCAGCTTGCCCGTCGTCGGGTGCGGCTGGCGCACAAAGAACTTCTGCCCGTGCAGGTCCTTCGTCACGTTCATGCGCTTGGACACGAACTTCACCACCGGGTTCTTCGACACGTCGGGATCGCCCTCGGGCACCACCAGCATCTTGATGCCGGTAAAGGCCAGGAAAGCCGCGAAGACCAACGTTACCCAATTGTAGTGTGATATCAACTCGGCCCCGATAGCAATCATGATGCCGCGCAGCACGATCACACCGATGATGCCCCAGACCAGCGCCCGGTACTGGTATTTCCGCGGGATCGCGAAATACCCGAAGATCAACGAGATGATGAAGACGTTGTCGATCGAAAGCACCTTCTCGATGATGTAGCCTTGGAAATAGGCCGCAACCGGGTTGGTGCCGTCACTGGTGACCAGCGTGCCATTCGACCAGGCCCACCAGATGTACCCGCCGAACAGAATGGCGATGAAGATGTAGAAAGCCGACAGCTTCAGGCTTTCGGCAACGCCAAGCTCGTGGTCATCCTTGTGCAGGACACCCAGGTCAAAGACCATCAGCGTGACGACGATTGCCATGAACACAAGCCACATCCAGACTGGCTTGCTCAGGAAGATCAGAAAAAGGAATTCCATCCCCGTTACCCTCTCAAATATGCGTCGAGAGGTCAGCCGTGTTCAGGGGCAGAGTGCCGGGCATGACATCGAGCGCGATTTCTCGATGCGGTCCGACATCACGATCCCTGTGAAAGGGGTGTCGTCAGAGGGGCCCGGCCCGCACTGCCAAGATGGGGCTCGGCCAAGCCTCTTCAACCCCCGCCCGCGCAGAAATTTCACGGGAACGTGAGGCCACTACCAGCCTTGGCCAATTTTCCGCAGCATCAGGGCTTGTCGCAGGGGGGACGTGGCCTGTATGCCCAAGACCAAGCAGGGGAACACCATGAGCCTGAACACCTTCGGACATCTTTTCCGCGTCACGACCTGGGGCGAAAGCCACGGACCCGCCATCGGCTGCACGGTTGACGGTTGCCCGCCCGGCATTGCGCTCAGTGAGGCCGACCTCCAGCCTTGGCTTGACCGCCGCAAACCCGGCACCTCGAAATACACCACCCAAAGGAAGGAAGCGGACGAGGTTCGCATCCTCTCCGGCGTCTTCGAAGGTAAAACCACCGGCACGCCCATCCAGCTGATGATCGAAAACACCGACCAGCGGTCAAAGGATTACGGCGACATCGCCCAGTCCTTCCGCCCCGGTCATGCCGACATCACCTACCACCAGAAATATGGCATCCGTGACCCGCGCGGCGGTGGCCGCTCCTCCGCCCGCGAAACCGCGTCCCGTGTGGCTGCAGGTGGCGTCGCCCGCGCCGTTCTGGCTGCCCTTGTGCCGGGGCTGAAGATCACCGGCTACATGGTGCAGATGGGCACGAAGACCATCGACCGCGCCCGCTTCGACGCCGCGCAAATCGACCAGAACCCCTTCTGGGTCCCCGACGCCCAAGCCGCCGTCGACTGGGCCGACTACCTTGACGCGCTGCGCCTTGCCCACAACTCGGTCGGAGCCGTCATCGAAGTCATCGCGACCGGCGTCCCCCCCGGCCTCGGCGCGCCGCTTTACGGCAAGCTCGACAGCGATCTTGCCTCGGCGATGATGTCGATCAACGCCGTCAAGGCGGTAGAGATCGGCGACGGCATGGCCACCGCCGCCCTGACCGGGGTCGAGAACGCCGACGAAATCCGCATGGGCCCGAACGGCCCCGAATACCTGTCAAACCACGCCGGCGGCATCCTTGGCGGCATCTCCACCGGCCAGCCCGTCGTCTGCCGCTTCGCGGTCAAACCCACCTCAAGCATCCTCACCCCCCGCCAAACCGTCACGCAGGATGGCCGCGAAACCGACCTCGTCACCAAGGGCCGCCACGACCCCTGCGTCGGCATCCGCGCCGTGCCGGTTGGCGAGGCGATGATGGCCTGCGTTCTGCTGGACCACTTCCTCCTCGACCGAGGCCAAACCGGCGGGCAACGCGGCCAGATCGGCTGAAAGGAAACCCCATGACCCACCTCCGCACCCTCTGGAACCAAGGCAAACCCACGCTCAACGGCTGGTGCATGATCGGCAACCCCTTCGTGGCCGAGATCATGGCCGCCCAAGGCTTCGACAGCATCACCATCGACATGCAGCACGGGGCACTCGACTACTCCGACCTCCTCCCCATGCTGCAAGCCATGCGCGCAAGCGGGGCCACCCTCCTCGCCCGCGTCGCATGGCTTGACCCCGCCGCCGTGATGAAGGCGCTGGACGCCGGGGCCGAGGGCATCATCTGCCCAATGATCAACACCGCCGAAGAAGCCGCCCGCCTGGTCAGCTACATGCGCTACCCGCCCTTGGGTGACCGCAGCTTCGGCCCCACCCGCGCCAGCGTGGCCCACGGCCCCACCTACGCCCAGAATTCCAACTCAAACACCCTCGCCTTCGCCATGGTTGAGACGGCCGAGGCCTTCGCCAACCTCGACGCCATCACCGCCACCCCCGGCCTTGACGGCATCTACGTCGGCCCCGCCGACCTCTCCCTCTCCCTCTCCAACGGCGCCCTCAAACCCGGCCTCGACCGTGAGGAACCCAAGATCATCGCCGCCCTGCAACAGATCGCCGCCGCCTGCCAGAAGAACAACATCATCGCCGCCCTGCACTGCGGCACCCCCGCCTACGCCCACCGCGCCATCTCCTGGGGCTTCCGCATGACCACCGTCGGCGCCGATGTTCGCTTCCTGACCGAAGCCGCCTCCAACGCCGTCCGCGCCTTCCGCGACCTCAGCCCCACCCCTGACACACCCGTTTACTAAGCCCGCCCCCCTTACCCCGCCTTAACCACCTCCCGCGTCTCCTCCCGGCAAAAGGAGCACGCCCATGGACCCCCTTCTTCCCCTCCCCCTCACCGAAATCGACCCCCACGCCCTCCTCCGCGACCGCACCGCCCTCGACCCCGACGCCCTCCACCAACTCCAGCACTCCATCGCCACCCAGGGCCTGCGCTCCCCTATCGAGGTCTGGCGCCTCTCCTCCCCCAGAAACGGCCACACCTACGGCCTGATCTCCGGCCTCCGCCGCCTCACCGCCGCCCGCGCGCTTGGGCTGCTCACCATCCCCGCCTTCCTCCGCACGCCTGAAACCCTCGCCCAGGCCCTCGCCGCCATGGTGACCGAAAATGAGGTCCGCACCCCCGTCTCCCCCTTCGAAAAAGCCAGCCTCATCCTGAACGCGGTCGATGAAGGCCACTTCGACACCCCCGACGCCGCCATCGCCGCCCTCTTCCCCTCGCTCCCCCGCACCTCGCGCCTGCGCCTGCGCGCCCATGTCCAGGTGGTCGAGGCGCTCGGCCCCCTCCTCGCCCAACCCGAAACCCTTGCCACCCGCCAACTCGACAGCCTCGCCAGCGCCGTCGCCTCGGGGCATGAGGATCTTCTGACCGCCACCCTTCAACCCCTCGCAGGCGCGGGGGGTGAGACGCAATGGACCACCCTCCGCCCCGTGCTTCTGGATATCGGGCGTGAGCCGACCAACCCCACCACCCGCCGCCCCCGCCGTCACCTCAGCCTGCGCCAAGGCCTGACGATCACCCGCGAGCCCACCCCCGGCGGCTACCTCCTGCGCTTCACCGGCCCGCAAGCGAGGACCGGCGGCCTGATCGACGACGTGCTGGACAAGGTGGAGGAGTGGTTTGGGAGGGGGTGATTCAGCTTTCCGAGATGATACTCGCAAACTTCTATCGTAGAGCTTGCTAGCACGATTCCTTGTGATTATGTTCGCTTAGGTATATTTGAGAGCGTCCGTTCGTGAGCTGGCAGCCCATCCACCCAAACCACGCGATTGAGCGAACGCGGATTGCGGTGCAGTTCAAAGACTCACTTCCGCTGCGTACCGTCCTAACGGTTGGCGACGCCTTCGAGAAAGTACGTTCGGACTTCGGGTTTGGTGCTCGCGTCGAAGTTCAGACGCATTCGCTCGTTGTCGATCTTGGGGCTCAGGCACCTCAGCCCGTTGCGCAACAATCAAGGGGCTGGCAGTTCCGCCGAGAGGCTGCCCCCGGAGCTATTGTTGAGGCACTCGTGTTTACACCGGAGGGCGTTGTCTACGAAAATGTTGAATATGTCCGTTGGGCTGATTTTTGGGATCGAGCATCGAGGTTGCTACTTCCATTGGTAACTATGTCTGCCGAAGTGACGGATCTCAGACTCTTCTCTCTGGAGTACTTTGACAGATTTATTTTTGCCGGGTCACCATCTTTAGCTTCTCCGAACGCACTGATCTCGGAAAGCTTGGTTTCAAACCTACCGGACGCACCTAGGTCGGGTAGCGAGCTTTGGCACATACATCGTGGTTGGTTCGAAACGCTCGATGGTGTGCGAATTTTGGTTAACCAGAATCTTGATGCTAACGATCATCCGCAAGCGGACGGAGAAGCAAGAAGGACTGTTGGCATTTATACAAAAGTGGAGCGACGCAACATAAATGAAGTCGTTGACGCCGGGCTTATCGCGGAAGACATGAACAAAATGCATGCGATATCGAAGGTGATCGTGGCGAGAACTCTAACTCCAGAAATTCGGGCGAGGATTGGGCTTCATGTCGACGCTGGTGCTTGAGAACCCGCCAACAGTTTCCCGCACGTGGATCGATTCTCGACCAAGTGTCGACCTTCCACAGTATAGCACTGCAGGTTCCACATCAGTTGATTTTGCGAGTGGCGTATTCAAGGCATTCCACCAAAGGGTCACCAAGCTTTCAAGTTACGAACTATTAACTAAGATGGATAAAGATCGGGAAGACGATTCCCTTTCCCTGTCAAAGGTTCAACAGTCAGTGACAGTAGATGTATCTCAGGGTCATCCGGACTTGCCACGCGCCGAAGCACGGCTGGAATATCTCGCAAACCTTGATCTATCTCAGAGCTTCGAGGACTTGGAACAGCCTTCAGAGGACACTATTCGAGAGGCAGGTGTCTTACTGCGCAAGCTTGCAGCATTTGGGATTGACCGACACTTGCCTGACTTAGGCTTGGACTCTGACGGCTCTCTCGTCTTTAGCTTCCATCCAGAACGCACGGGTTTGATCGGCTCGCTTTCAGTGTTTGGTGACGGGACGTATTCGTACTGTATAGAATTCAAGGGGAAGTCGGTTGAAGCAGGGGAAGCAGTCGTTGGCGGACCCATTGCCGACGAACTCAAGGCGTATTTGACGAGGTAGTGCGTGGCCGATTTGGATCCTGCTGACCATGTTCCGTTGCTTAGGATGGTATGGTCTCCTCGCTGTTATGAAGATAGTCGTCCGACTACGGCTTGTTTTGATAGCAAGGACGTTCTTCCCGAACAGGACAAAGACGGACATGATCGGTATGTAAGTGCCGATCATGAGCATGAAATTTCCAAAACCGCAGTGGACGCAAGAATTTTCTCTCAGTCCTATGGAGACAAACGTGAGAGCGAGCGCCGGCATGAGGCCCGATTCTTACGGCTCATTTGTGGCGAACTGCGTAGTATTCCTGATAGAGATGGGGATGCTCCAAATCCGCTCTTGGTGGAACGGGATCGAGTATTGGCCAAACCTGAACTCGGAATCCCGGCCAATGAAGCGCATTGCGCAATCCGAAACTCCTCAGCAAAGTCCCGGACCACCGAAAAGGGGGCCAATCGACAGTACATGGAATACCTCAGAAAAGAGTTGATGAAGAAGTTGCGAGGGGATTTGAGTTACGACGATGTCTTCGCTTGCTCAAGTGGCGAGTCCGTATAGCCGCCAACGCAACCCCTTAACAAACCCCTAACGTCCACAGACAACCCCTTGGAATCCCTTGCGGACTCCATTCTGCCCTGCGTGGACACCCCTCACCAGTGCGGCGGGCGGACGCTGGCCTCGGGGGCGCCCCCCAGGGCCGCTTCCTCTGCGGCCCGCTCCATCAGCAGCCCCACCCGCCGTTCCAGCACCGCGATCTCCCCCGCCTGCCGCGCCACCACGTCCGACAGGTCCTCCACCGCCCGGATCAGGTGGGCCAGCTTCTCTTCCAGATCCGTCCGGTCCATCCAACCCCCCGCTTGCCCGTTCCTTCCCCAAGGGATACACGGACCCCGATCAAAAGCGAAGGTCCGACCATGGCCGAAAAACCCCGCCGCCCCCGCGCCGAGACCCCGAAGGGATTCCGCGATTATTTCGGGACCGAGGTCACCGAACGGAAAGCCATGCTGGACGCGATTGCGGGCGTCTACCACCGGTACGGGTTCGACCCGCTGGAGACCGCTGCGGTGGAGACGGTGGAGGCCCTCGGCAAGTTCCTCCCCGACGTCGACCGCCCGAACGAGGGCGTCTTCGCCTGGCAGGATGAGGACGCCGACTGGCTGGCCCTGAGATACGACCTGACCGCCCCCCTCGCCCGCGTCGCCGCGCAGTACCGCAACGACCTCCCCTCCCCCTACCGCAGGTACGCGATGGGCCCGGTCTGGCGGAACGAGAAACCGGGGCCGGGCAGGTTCCGCCAGTTCTACCAGTGTGATGCCGATACCGTGGGGTCAGCCTCCGTCGCCGCCGACGCCGAAATCTGCGCGATGCTGGCCGATGCTTTGGAGACCGTTGGGATCCCGAGGGGCGACTATGTGGTCAAGGTCAACAACCGCAAGGTTCTGAGCGGAATACTTGAGGCGCTAACGTACGAAGGTACGCCAGAAATTGGGAGCGTCAGGGAAGCCCTGAACACGCCCATTCGTGAATTCGGATTCATCGATACAGACGCTGTACTTCGTACGATCGACAAGTTTGACAAGGTCGGCCGCCAGGGGGTCATAGAACTGCTAACTACTGGCAGACTGGATCAGTCTGGCGCTGAAATTCCTGGCGTTGGCCTGAAGATAAGCGATGCACAAACTATTGTTGCGTTCATGGAATCCAAAGGTCGAAACAACACAGAGACAATTGCGAACCTGAGGGGCCTCCTTAGCCAGTCAGAATCCGGCCTAGCAGGCGTTGACGAACTCGCGGAAATTTCCGACCTCCTCGCCGCCCAAGGCTACGGCCCCGACCGCATCATCATCGACCCCGGCGTGGTGCGCGGCCTCGGCTATTATACCGGTCCGGTCTATGAGGCCGAGCTGACCTTCCAGATCACCGACGAAAAGGGCCGTCCTCGGAACTTCGGTTCGGTCGCCGGGGGTGGGCGGTATGATGGGCTGGTGAAGCGCTTTACCGGGCAGGATGTGCCTGCGACCGGCGTTTCCATTGGCGTTGACCGTTTGCTGGCCGCCCTGCGGGCCAAGGGGCGCGTCGGGGGTGAGGCGGAAGGTCCGGTCGTCGTGACCGTGATGGACCGCGACCGGATGGCGGATTACATGGGGATGGTTGGGGAGTTGCGGCAGGCGGGTATCCGGGCCGAGGTTTATCTGGGCAACCCCAAGAACTTTGGCAACCAGCTGAAATACGCTGACAAGCGGTCGTCGCCTATCGCCGTCATTCAGGGTGGGAACGAGGCCGCGACCGGCACCGTGATCCTGAAAGACCTGATCTTAGGTGCGAAGATCGCCGAAAGTGCCACGCTGGAGGAATGGAAGGACCGCCCGGCTCAGGTTGAAATTCCCCGTGCCGATCTGGTGGCCGCAGTCAGAAAGATGCTGGGGAAATGACCCCCAAGGCGATCCGTGCGGAAGGTGAACGCCTGTTCGCGGCCTTCCTGCAGGCGGGCGCCGTGCCGGTGGAGACTGATCTCCTTCAGCCCGCCGAAACGCTGCTGGACCTTTATGGCGAGGATATCCGGGCGCGGGCCTATGTGACGCAAGACCCGCTGCGCGGTGAAATGATGCTGCGCCCCGACTTCACCGTTCCGGTCGTGCAGGCGCATATGGCCCATGGGGCGGAACCCGCCCGCTATGCCTATCTGGGGGAGGTCTTCCGCAAGCAGGACCGTCATTCCGGCCGAGCCAATGAATACCTGCAGGCGGGGTATGAGGTCTTTGACCGTCAGGCCCCCGAGGCTGCCGATGCCGAGGTTTTCGCCCTGTTCCGCGACCTTCTTCAGGGTCTGAACCTGCGCCCCGTCACCGGCGACATCGGTATCCTGATGGCCGCCGTCCGTGGGCTGGAGACGAGCGACCGGCGCAAGGCGGCGCTTCTGCGCCATGTCTGGCGGCCCGCGCGGTTCAAGGCTTTGCTCGACCGCTTCGCCGGTCGCGCGCCAGCCCCGGTTGGGCGGGTCCGGCTTTTGGAGCGTCTGGCCCAAGGCTCGCCTTCGCAACTGATCGAGGAGGCGGGGACCTTTGTCGGCCTTCGCTCAGCGGCCGAAATCGAAGAACGGGCCGAGGCTTTGGTTGCCGATGCCGCGACCCCGCCGATCAAGGCTATGGAGGCCGCCCTTCTTTACGACCTCTTGTCGCTGGAAGCCCCGGCAGCCCACGCGCTGACCCATCTGCGCGGGATAACGGCGCTGTTGCCCGCCATCGAACCGGCGGTAGACCGCTTTGCCACCCGCCTTGATGCGCTGGCCGCCAAGGGCGTTGACGTGGCGACGCTTGCTTTCGAGGCCAGCCATGGCCGCACAGCTTTGGAATACTACGACGGCTTCGTGTTCAGCTTTCTGGCCGAAGGCATGCCCCCCGTTGCCAGCGGCGGGCGCTATGACGCCTTGACCGGCGTCTTGGGCCAAGGGGCGTTTATCCCTGCCGTGGGTGGGGTGATCCGGCCCGAACTCGTCACCCGGCTGAAGGCGGGTGCCACATGATCAGGATTGGCGTTCCGTCCAAAGGGCGGCTGATGCAGGACTGCTTTGACTGGTTCGGCGCACGTGGGGTCACCATGCGGCGCAGCGGCAGTGACCGGGAATATTCCGGCGTGATCGACGGGATTGCGGGCGCTGTGCCGGTCCTCCTTTCGGCTGGGGAAATCCCGCGAGAGTTGGCGGCGGGGCGCATTCACCTTGGCGTCACCGGGTCTGACCTTGTGTGTGAATACCTTGGCACCAACGCACCCGAAGTGCAGGAACTGGCCCGCCTTGGCTTTGGTCATGCCGACTTGATCCTTGCGGTTCCGAATGTCTGGGTCGATGTCGACACCGTCGATGACCTTGACGCCGCCGCCGCCCAGTTCCGCGCGACGCATGGCCACCGCCTGCGCATCGCCACGAAATACCACCGCCTTGTCCGCGACTACCTGCAAACGCAGGGCGTGGCCGATTACCAGCTGGTCGACAGCCAGGGCGCGACCGAAGGCACCGTCAAGAACGGCACCGCCGAGGCGATTGCCGATATCACTTCATCGGGCGAAACCCTGCGCGCCAACCACCTGCGAATCCTGTCGGACGGGCTGATCCATTCCAGCGAGGCAGTGCTTTGGGCCAGCCGGATGGCCGACTGCTCCGCCGAAGACTGCGCCACCATGGCCCGACTGGCCGGGATGCTTGGAGTTCCCGTGACGACCTGACACGGACCCGACCGGGATGGGCCGACCGGGACGGGCGCAAGAGCTCGCCTAGATCCCGTACTTCATGACCATACAACGTGCCGATTGCCATTCACAATCCCGGCGGCGCAACCAGCCCGTCACCGTGATCAGAGCCGGAAAACTCCAGCGTCCGGCGGTCCAAGGTTGGGTCTCAGAGCGATATTTCATCTGTCGCTAAGGGCGCCGCGTTGACCCCTGCCATAGCACACGGCAATGTGCTCCGAATGTGAGAGCCTAGGGAAATGTCTAAGACAGACAACGCCCATAAGACACGGAAGCCCGAAATCCATTCGGGAGTCTTTTACCCTGATGAAGCTTTGACGGTGGCCACCCTGACCGCGCGCCATGGCTTTGGCTGGACGCCCTTGCGCGATTCACTCTCGCCGCTTGAAGGGGAAAGTCCGGTATCCTTGGTGCGCAATGGGGGCTACCGGGTGGTCGGTGCCACCTTTGCCGAATTGCGCGACATCCAGCGCGCCCGTCTGACAATCGAGACCGAGCTTTTGCGCGTCTCGATCCGGAAAAGCGATGACGAAAGGCAAAAGCGCGTGCTTTCGGCCTATCGCGTCCTATTGCGTGCGCCCGCGCTGCAAACGGGCATGACCGAGGCCGAGCACGAGACTTTTGAGGTCGCCCATCAGGAGTTTAACTTCGCCTTGGTCGGCGGCAGTGACTGCCTGTGGACGGGGCGGTTTCTTGAACAATTCTACGCTCAGGTGCGTCGGCATCAACGGCTGGTCGTCTTGGGTCGCGCCTCACTGTCTGACCCGCACACCGATGTGGCCCTTTTGACAACCCTGCATTCGGCGTCAGCGATGACGCATCACACGCGCTTGAAGGACGCTGTCCTTGACCCGGACGAACGCCGTGCGGTCGGCCTGCTGCAAGATCATATTGGCACGGCCCAAGTTGCCCCTGGGACCGCCCCTGCGCTATGAACAAGGTTAAGCACAGGCTGCAACACGTAAGAGGGCGTCCGTGAGCAAGTACCCCCTCCCATCTCTGGACTTGTTCCGCACGTTTGAGGCGGTCGCGCGCCATCGCAGCTTTACACTTGCGGCGGATGAGTTGTGCCTGACGCAAAGTGCGATCAGCCGACAAATCAAGGCGCTTGAGGATGCACTCGCTTTGCGCCTGTTTCGCCGCCTGCATCGCGCCGTCGAAGTTACGCCAGAGGGACAGCGGTTGTTTGACTCGGTGACGCGCGGGTTGGACGATGTCAGCGCTTGCCTTGCGGCCGTTGGCGCTGCGACGAAAGCTCCGCAGATCACGGTCTGCGCCTCGGTCGCCTTTGCCTGGTTCTGGCTGATGCCACGGCTGGAACGCTTTGGCGCGCTGCAACCGGACATTGATTTGCGGGTGCTGGCCACCGAACAACCGGTCTTGCCGGGGACGGGCGAGGTGGATGTGGCGATCCTTTTCGGATCAGGTCAATGGGAGGGGCTGGAGGCCCGGCTTCTGTTCGGCGAACGGGTCTATCCGGTGTGCAGCCCGGCCTACTTGCGCGCCCATCCAATACTGCATCGGCCCGAGGACTTGATGGACCAGACGCTGTTGCACCTTGAATATGGAAAACCGGCCTTTGGCGGAGTGGACTGGCGCAGTTGGCTGTTGCGGCAGGGAGTGAACGGACAGCCAGTGCGGCGGGGTTTGCGGTTCAACTCATACCCGATGGTGCTGCAGGCGGCCGAGGCGGGCCATGGGGTGGCCTTGGGTTGGAGCTATGTCACCGACCCTCTGCTGGCCGAAGGGCGGCTGATCTGCCCGGTGGACCGAGTGCTGGAAACCCGTGAGGGGTATTACCTCTGCACATCCAACAGTATTGGCAAAAGCCCGTGGATCACAACGTTCATGGATTGGATTGGGGCCGAAGCCGCGGGTCAAGCTGGCGTTGACATTACAGCAGGGAATGCGACCCATTCGGAATGATCGTTTGAACGGCGCGGGAATTCTGTGCCTGATGGAGCCAAAGCAAGCTTTGAGGGCCCGCCATGTCCGAACTGTCCCCGCGTCGCGCCGGTCGTCGCAACCGTGTCGAGGCCGCTCTGCCGCCCTCGACGGTGCCTGCCGGGATGGTGGGGGGCCGCTATAAGCCCCTGACCGATGTCGAAATCCTGCAGATCCACAAATTGGTGCTGCAATTGCTGGAAGACCTGGGCCTGTCGCAACTGACGCCCAGCCTAGAGGCGCGGGCTGTGGCGGCGGGAGCCTGGGTGGACGGCAATGGCCGTTTGCGTTTCCCCCGAGCGCTGGTGGAGGATGTGATTGCCCGAACCCGCCGCAAGTTCACCCTGCATGGTATCGACCCGATGCATGACATCGAAATCGGTGGACGTCGGGTGCATACCGGCACGGGTGGGGCCGCGCCCACGATCATGGATTTCGAGACCGGCCGCTACCGTGAAAGCACGGTTGCCGATCTTTACGACGTTGCCCGGCTGGTGGACCGGCTGGACAATATCCACTGGTATCACCGGTCGATCGTGGCACGCGATGCGACGACCATCCTCGATCTGGACATGAACACCACCTATGCCTGTCTTTCCGGCACCACGAAATCCATCGCCGTCAGCTATACCGACAGCACCTCGGTCCGCGCGGTGCAGCCGATGCTGGATGCGGTGGCGGGGGGCGAGGGCAGGCATCGTGACCGCCCGTTCTGCACCGCCGTCTGCTGCCATGTCGTCCCGCCGATGCGCTTTGCCACCGAAAGCTGCGATGCGCTGGAGGCGGCGGTTCTGGCAGGCATGCCGATCCTTCTGGTGTCGGCCGGTCAGGCCGGGGCCACGGCACCCGCTGCCCTCGCTGGTGCGGTAGCGCAGGCCTGTGCCGAGGTGCTGGCGGGGTTGATCCTGTGCCACATCATCGACCCCGACTGCCGCGGCATCTTTGCCGCCTGGCCCTTCGTGTCCGACCTGCGGACCGGGGCGATGTCGGGCGGATCGGGCGAACAGGCGCTGCTGTCTGCCGCTTGCGCCCAGATGGCGAATTTCTACGATCTGCCGAACTCGGTTCCCGCAGGCATGACCGACAGCAAGCTGCCAGATGCGCAAAGCGGTGGCGAAAAGGGCTATACCGTATCGTTGGCCGCCCAAGCCGGGGCGACGATGATACATGAATGTGCGGGCATGCAGGGGTCGCTCATGGGGACAAGTTTTGAGAGCTATGTGATCGACAACGACCTTCTGGGCGCAATCCTGCGCACGGTGAAGGGGATCGAGGTCAGTGTGGACACGCTGAATTTCGAGGTGATCCGCGACACAGTGATGGGCGTCGGTCATTACCTCGGCCATGCGCAGACCTTTGCCCGGATGAAGACCGATTACGTCTACCCGGAAATCGCCGACCGCCGCAGCATCAGCGAGTGGCAGGATGCAGGCGGGCGCGACGCACGGGACGTGGCGCGCGACCGGGTGCGCAAGATCCTTGCCGAGCATTACCCGCGCCACATAGACGACAAGGTCGATGAAGCGATCCGGGGCGGTTACAACATTATTCTGCCCCGCGCCCGGATGCGGGCCGGCAACGGCGTCTGGTAAGGGGGATAGTCATGCAATCTCATGCAAAAGTGGTGATCATCGGCGGCGGCATGATGGGGGTGGGTCTGGCCTATCACCTCGCCGAGGCGGGCTGGACCGATGTCCTGCTGATCGAAAAAGGCGAGTTGACCAGCGGCTCAACCTGGCACGCCGCCGGGCAATGCCCCTCGTTCATCGGCAACTACAACATGGCCAAGATCCACCACTACAGCAACACGCTTTACCCCAGACTGGAGGCGCTGACCGGCCATCCGACCGGCTGGCACGGCTGCGGTGGCATTCGTCTGGCGACCACGCCCGAGGAGGTGGACTGGTTCCGCCATGTGCAGGGCTTTGCCGCCAATGTCGGCTTTGCGATGGAGATCGTCAGCCCCGACCGGATCCGCGAGTTGAACCCATGGCTGCAAACCGACGGCATACTGGCGGGGGCGCATACGACGCTGGATGGCCATGTGGACCCCTCCAGCGCCTGCAATTCGATGGCGGCGGGCGCGCGGGCGATGGGGGCCACCCTCCAGCGCCATACCCGGGTGACCGGCATCACGCGCCTGCCCTCGGGCGAGTTCCGGGTGGAGACGGAACAAGGCGTTGTGACATGTGAACATGTGGTCAACGCCGCTGGCTGCTATGCCCGCGAGGTCGGCAAATGGCTGGGGGTGGACACGCCGATCACCAACATGGAGCATCAGTATCTGGTCACCGAACCCCTGCCCGAATTCAAGGACAGCCCGGTGGAGCTGCCCGTCATGCGCGACCCGGAGACGGCGGGCTATTACCGGCAGGAGCAGAAGGCGGGCCTGATCGGCATCTACGAACATGTAGGCGCGAAGGAGGCTTGGGCAGGTCGTGGCGGCTGGCCCGAATGGTCCAGCGAGAACGAGTTATTCGAGGGCGATCTGGACCGCATCACCCCCTGGCTGGAAAAGGCGCTGGACCGGATGCCGATCTTTGCCCGCGCGGGGATCAAGCGCATCATCAACGGCGCGATCCCTCACACGCCCGATGGCAATCCGCTGGTCGGGCCGATGCCCGGCGTGCCGAATGCATGGCAGTGTTGCGGGTCCTCGATCGGCATCGCGCAAGGCGCGGGTTGCGGAAAGTTCCTCGCTCAATGGATGATCCACGGCGATGCCGAGATCAACATGGGGTCCGTCGATCCCCGCCGCTTTGGGGCCTATGCCGATCAGGACTATACCCGCGCCAAAAGCTTTGACGACTACGAAAACATGTTCGAAACCCCCTTGCCGGGGCGCGAAGTGCAGGCTGGTCGCCCCCGCCGCATGACACCGCTTCATAAGGTGTTGCTGGCCAAGGGTGCTGTGATGACCGAAGTGCATGGCTGGGAGCGGCCGAAGTACTTCGCCCCCCCAGGCTTTGTCGAAAAACTGCAGTTCCGCCGCACCAATACCTTTGACCTGGTCGCCGCCGAAGCCCGTGCCGTGCGCGAACGAGTGGGGATCATGGACCTGTCCAGCTTTGCCAAGTTCGATGTGACCGGGCCGGGGGCCGAGGCGATGCTGGACCGGTTGTGCGCCAACCGGCTGCCGAAGAAGCAAGGGGGGATCGGGCTGACGCAGGTGCTGTCCGACAAGGGCCGGATCATTGGCGAATGGACGATCACCCGCCTTGGCCCTGACCACTTCTATGTCCTGACCGGAGCAGGTGCCGAAGTGCAGGCCCGCGACGATCTGGCCTTTGCTGCCGGGCCGGACGTGGCGGTCACCAATGTCACCGACGCCTTCGGCATGCTGGTCGTCGCAGGGCCAAAGTCGCGCGATGTGCTGGCGGCGCTGACCGACGCCGACATGTCCAACGCCGCCTTCCGCTGGCTGTCCGCGCAGGAAATCTCCCTTGCCGGTATCCCCGTTCGTGCCCTGCGGGTGACCTATGTGGGTGAGTTGGGCTGGGAAATCCACGCGCCGATGGCTGAGCTTGCCCGGCTATACGCGTCGATCTGGGCGGCAGGCCAGCCCCACGGTATCGCCGATTTCGGCGTGCAGGCGGTCAATTCGCTGCGCATGGAGAAGAGCTATCGCGGTTACGGCTCGGAACTGACCAACGAGATCACTTTGATCGAGGCCGACTGCACCCGTTTCTTTGCGCCTGATAAGGGCAATTTCCGGGGCCGCGCTGCGACACTCGCGGTGCAGGCGGCTGGCATCACGACGACGCTGGTCTACGGCGGAATCGCGGCCACCGATTGCGACATCTGGGGCGGCGAGGCGGTGATGCAGGGCAGCCGTGTGGTGGGCGTCTGCACCTCCGGCAGCTTTGGACATGCGTCGGGCAAGAGCCTGATCTTCGCCTATGTTGAACCCGGTGCGACTGAAGGGTTGGAGGTCGTGGTGCTGGGCGAGCGTCGCAAGTTGACCTTGCTGGCCGAACCCGCCTGGGACCCGGAAAATGCGCGGCAAAAGGCGTGAAGCGACAAAGGCAAGCCCAGTCAGGAAACCCGGATGAATAGCAAAGCCCTTGGTCGTCTTGCCCCGATGACGGGCCGACCGACGATGAAAGCCGTCGTGACGATGGGCAATGGCGGCTATGATCAGCTTGTTTATTGCGATGTCGCGCGTCCCAAACCAGGGCCGACCGAAGTGCTGGTCCAGGTGCGCGCCGCGGGTATGAACAATACCGAAATCAACACACGGCTTGGCTGGTATTCCTCGTCAGTCAAGAAAGGCACCGAAGCCGCTGCCCTGGCCGAGCAGGTCGCCCCGACCCAAAAGGCCGATGGCGGCTGGAACGCGGCCACGCCCTTTCCCTTCATTCAGGGCACCGATTGCTGCGGGATCGTGGCCGAGGTCGGCGACAGGGCAAGCCGACACCTTCTTGGGCTGCGTGTCCTTGTCCGCGCCTGCATGCGGCCGGACGGGTTCTCCTCTCCCGAAAACACTTGGATGGGGTCGGACTTGGATGGCGCCTTTGCCCAGTTCGTTACGGTTCCGGCATCCGAAGTCTTCCCGGTGCAATGTGACTGGACCGATGCTGAACTTGCTACCCTTCCTTGCGCCTATGGCACCGCAGAGAACATGATTCATCGTGCGGGTGTCTGCGCAGGCATGCGTGTGCTTGTGGCTGGCGCTTCCGGTGGTGTCGGCTCTGCAGCCGTTCAGTTGGCAAAGCGGCGCGGTGCATATGTGATTGGCATAACCACTGCTGCGAAAATGGGCGATGTCCGCGCGGTAGGGGCGGATGAGGTCATCGAACGTGGCAGAAACCCGATGGAGCTATTGGGCAGGAACTCGGTCGACGTTGTGGTCGACAACGTCGCCGGCGCAGGGTTCGGCGCGATGCTGGATGTCCTGCGGCGCGGCGGAAAATATGTCTCGTCCGGGGCGATAAGCGGGCCAGTCGTCGAACTTGATATGCGGGTGTTCTACCTCAAGGATCTGACCCTGATCGGCTGCACAGGATGGGATGAGCCGGTGTTCCCAAACCTCATTTCCTACATCGAGCGCGGCGAAATCCGCCCGCTTCTGGCCATGGCATATCCACTTGAAGACATCGCGGCTGCTCAGCAGATATTCTTAAAGAAGTCCCATGTCGGCAACTTCGTTTTGATCCCACCGCAGACCTGAGGCGAGAACTGGTCAGCAGCTTTTTCAAACAATCCCGGCAGATCGGTGGAGTGCCCCGCTGAAGCGATCCACCAACGGGGATATGTTGACCCGATTTCAGGAGGACCATGGCATGGTCGGGAAGCGAGACAAGCCGGAAGCCATAGTCCTGAGGCTGCGCGACGATCGCACCGTAGCCGTCGGTCCTAACGATGTCTGGGCGATGGCCTTCGTCCACGACCAGCTCGCCATGGGAAAGAAGCTCCGCATCCTGACGGTGATCGACACTCATTTCCGTCTCTGTCCTGCGGCTGACCCCCGGTTCGCCTATCGTGGCCAGGATGCAGTGCAGACCTTGGAACCTGCCTGCGCCCAGGTCGGCTACCCCAAGGCCATTCAGGTTGCCAACGGCAGCAAGTTTATATCCCGCGATCTCGATCCCTATGTGTCTGACGTCAGCGCCCATGGAACAGTTTTGCGTGATTGCGTAGCGGAGGGTTTGCGGCTCATCTTTACCCCAGTTGGAGTTGAAGATGATGAAGAAACCCGTGATGACGAAGGCGCCTGCCGAGCAGGTTGTGAAGGATATCCGG
>CANNIA010000044.1 GCA_947504705.1 Paracoccaceae bacterium | reverse complement strand
GCGGCAGCTAGAGGCGCTGGGCCTGATGTCACGCGGAGGATGGATATGAGCAGGGGGCAGCCATGGGGCTGATCGGGGCTTACCGCCTGCGCCTACGGCGAAAACGCCTGCTGTGGCGCGCCTTCCGGCGACGGAAGCAACTTTCCCCTGTGACCAAACGGATGGCGACCTGCCGCAGCCATCCACTCCTGCTGTTTTCGACGCTGCGGAACGAACGGCTTCGGCTGCCCTACTTCCTGGACTATTACCGAAAACTGGGCGTCGACCATTTCCTGCTTATCGACAACGGGTCCGATGACGGCTCACGCGAGTATCTTTCGGCCCAACCAGATGTTTCGCTTTGGGCCACCAGCTATGGCTATAAGCAATCGCGCTTCGGGGTGGACTGGGTGATGCATCTTCTGCGCCGCTATGGGCAGAACAATTGGTGCCTTACGGTCGATGTCGACGAGTTCCTGGTGTTTCCGTTCTGCGAAGCGCGTCCCCTACGCGCCCTGACAGATTGGTTGGACAGTTCGGAGACCCGCAGTTTCTCGGCAATGTTGCTTGATATGTATCCAAAAGGTGCAATGCACGAGCAGCCCTATCGCGCCGGCCAGAACCCGTTTGAGATCGCCCAGTATTTCGACAGCGGCAATTACACGGTTCGTCGAAACCCGGGCTTAAGCAATCTGTGGATCCAGGGCGGGCCACGCGCGCGTCTTTATTTTGCCGAAGACCCGAAAGAGGCCCCGGCGATGAACAAGATCCCGCTGGTCAAGTGGGATCCGTCCTATGCCTATGTCAGCTCGACCCACATGCTGCTGCCGCGAGGGTTGAACCTGGTTTATGAGGATGCGGGGGGAGAAAAGCCTTCGGGCTGTCTGTTGCACGCGAAATTTCTGGATACCTTCGCGGCCAAGGCCGAGGAAGAACTGCTTCGGGGCCAGCACTATGCGGAAAGCCAAGAATACCGCGCCTATCGCGAAGGGATCGCCCACGAGCGGGATCTGTGGTGCAATTGGAGCGAGAAGTATATCAACTGGCGCCAGTTAGAGATCCTGGGTCTGATGTCAAAGGGGAACTGGGCGTGACTTTGGGGATTGTCATGCTGTGCCATACGGCCTTGAACCGCGCGGCGGCGGTTGTCCGGCATTGGGCCAAGGCAGGGTGCCCAGTGGTGATCCATCTGGACAGCCGGGTGCCGGACCATGACCGCGCCAAGCTGGTGGCCGCCTTGGCCGATCTTCCCGATGTCCGCTTTTCACGCCGTGTTGCCTGCGAGTGGGGAACATTCAGCCTGGTCGATGCGACGATTCTGGCAACGACCCAGCTTTTTCAGGACTTCCCTGCGGTCGGTCGGGTCTATCTGAGTTCGGGCTCCTGCTTGCCCCTTCGCCCCATTGCCGAGTTGCAGGCTCATCTTGCGGCACATCCTGACACCGATTTCATCGAAAGCGTGACGACAGCTGATGTCGGCTGGACAGTCGGTGGGCTGAACAAGGAACGCTTTACCTTGCGGTTCCCGTTTTCCTGGCGGCGGCATCGCAAGTTGTTCGACGGCTACGTCGCGTTGCAGCGCCGATTTGGATTTCAACGCCGCATCCCGGCTGGGCTGGTTCCGCATCTGGGCAGCCAATGGTGGTGTCTGACCCGAAAGACGCTTGCGGCGATCCTAAGCCACCCGGATCGCAAGCGGCATGACCGCTATTTCCGTCGGGTCTGGATCCCGGACGAAAGCTATTTTCAGACGCTGGTGCGCAAGGTTGGCGCCAAGGTAGAAAGCCGGTCGCTGACCCTGTCGAAGTTTGATTTCCAGGGCCGCCCGCATGTCTTTTACGACGATCACCTGCATCTTCTGCGGCGAAGTGAGGCCTTTGTCGCCCGCAAGATCTGGCCCAATGCGGACCTGCTTTATGAAACCTATCTGGCCGAGCCCACCCAAGGCGAAAGGCGCCCGGATCCAAGCCCGGGCAAGATTGACCGGCTGTTTGCCAAGGCGGTCGAACGGAGGGTCAAGGGGCGACCGGGACTTTACATGCAAAGCCGCTTTCCGACGCGATTGCGTGGGGGAAACCGCGCGGCGGCATCGTATGGGGCGTTCTCGGGCTTTGCCGAGTTGTTTGAGGATTTTCAGCCGTGGCTGGCCAAAGTGGCCGAAGCCCGCGTGCATGGGCATCTTTTCGCACCCGACCGCGTGCAGTTTTCCGGGGGTGAGGCGATCTTCAAAGGTGGCCTGTCAGACAGTGCCAGCCTGCGGGACTATAACCCCCGCAGTTTTCTGACGAACCTGATCTGGAACAGCCGGGGCGAGACGCAGTGCTTTCAGTTTGGTCCCAGTGACAGGCAAGAGATCGCCGAATTCCTGGCCGGGGATCCGAACGCCAACATTGTGATTGTTTCGGGGGCCTTCTCGATCCCGCTTTGGCGCTCCGGGCAGCCCTTTGCCGAAATCCGCTCCGAAGCAGCCCGATTGCAGAAGATCGAGGCGGAATTCATCGCAGTGCTGCAGAACTCCGAAACCAAGGCGCGTGTGCGGGTCTGGAGCCTTGCGGATTTTGTCGAAAATCCGGCGGAACCGTTGCTGCAGATTGTAGACGAGCTGAACCCGCGCGGCGCGCATCGGGACGATGCTTTGCCACGGATGGCCGATCTAACCGGTTTTGCAGACTTTATTCAGGAATTGCGCAACCAAGGGATGCAGCCGGTTTTGATGGGCGACTTCCCGACCGAGCCTGACCTGGCCCGATTGCAAAGTGGCTTTTCGAACAGGCGAGACACCGATTGATGGCTGGTCCGTTCCACAGTTTCGTCATCTTGGCCGGCATGCGCACCGGTTCCAACCTTCTGGAGGCAAACCTCAACGCGCTTGAGGGCGTCACCAGCTATGGTGAGGTATTCAATCCGCATTTCGTCGGCAAGAAGAATGCCGAGGAAATGTTTGGCATCACATTGGCCCAGCGCGAAAAGGATCCGCGTCCCTTGTTGGACAGACTGCGTGCCGAGACCGACGGGCTTTCAGGCTTTCGCTTTTTCCGCGACCATGATCCCCGAGTGCTGGACATTGTCCTGGCCGATCCTGCCTGCGCCAAGATCATCCTGACCCGCAACCCGATTGACAGTTTTGTCAGCCTCCAGATCGCCCGAACCACCGGACAGTGGAAGCTTGCCGATGCCAAGCGGCTGAAGTCAGCCACGGCACATTTCGACGAAGCCGCTTTTACGGACTACCTTGCCGGAAATCAGAGGTTCCAGCTTCAGGTGCTGCATGCGTTGCAATGCTCGGGTCAGACGGCCTTTGTGCTGGACTATGAGGATCTCAACTCGGTGCCAGTGCTGAATGGTTTGGCGGCCCATCTTGGGCTGGCTGCGCGCCTGAAGGTGGTTGACGATTCGCTGAAAAAGCAGAACCCCGAGCCGCTGGAAGACAGGCTCGACAATCCCGAAGAGATGGTAGCCGCGGTGGCGCGGGCAGATCTTTTCGGCTTGACCCGAACCCCGATTTTCGAACCGCGCCGCCCAATCGCTGCACAAGACTGCACCGCGGTTGAGGGTGCGCGGCTGTTGTTCTTTCCGATCAGCTCGGCGCCGAATGCCGAAATCCGGGAATGGCTGGCTGGCTTTGGCACCTTGAGTGCGGGGCTGGACCAAAAGACCTTGCGCTTGTGGAAGCGGGACAATCCGGGCCACCGGTCCTTTACGGTGATCCGCCATCCGCTACTGCGGGCCTATGACGCCTTTCACTCCAGGATCGTCTCTGGGCAACTGGCGAACCACCGCAGAACCTTGATCCGCGCCTATGGTGCCAAGCTGCCAGAGCCGGGGCACGCCTTCCCCAACGTTGCCGATGAGCGTCAAGCGTTTCTTGTCTTTCTGCACTACGCCCGGCTTTCAGTTCTTGGGCAAGGCGGCCAGCGCGTTGATTCCCATTGGGCAAGCCAGACGGCCATTCTGCAAAGCCTTTCCGCTTTCCACCCGGTTGACCACATTATTAGGGAAGATGCGCTTGGGGTCGCGCTGGCCCAGGTTGCTGGCGAAAAATGGGGCGGCAACCCTTGGCAGCCCGCACACGGAACATCGGTTGGCGGCCTTGCGGCAATTTGTGACGACCGCGTCGAAACTGCCGGGGCAGCCGCCTATGCCCGCGACTATGCAGGTTTCGGGTTCTGCAGATGGCGCCATCAGGCCGCCTGCTGAGGTGCCCGGCTTTCCGTCAGGATGGCATAGATCTTGGCAGGATCGCTGTTGGCACGCAGCTTTGCCACAACACCGGGATCCCGCATCGTCCGCGAGACCAAGGCCAGGGCCTTCAGATGATCAACCCCGGAATCCTTGGGGGCAAACAGAGCAAAAACCAGATCCACTGGCTGGCGGTCGACGCTGTCGTAGTCCAACGGCTTTTCCAGACGGACAAAGACTGCCACGATGCCAGCAAGATCTTCAAGCCGCGCATGGGGAAGCGCGATACCATGTCCAACCCCAGTCGGGCCCAGGGTTTCGCGTTCTTGCAGGCCGTCGATGGCAACGGCTGACGACAGGCCATAGGCTTGGGACGCAATCTCGCCCAGCTCCTGAAACAGGCGCTTTTTCGAGGTGAACTGACCGACCACCCGAACGGCAGCCGGCGTCAAGAGCTTGGAAAGTTCCATCAGAGAGCTTTGAACCTGCGCCACCTTTGGCGCCCCTATTTGCTGTTGCGGGGGTCGATCCAGCCAATGTTGCCGTCTTCACGACGGTACACCACGTTCACGCCCCCATGGCCTTCGTTCCGAAAGACGAGCATCCGTTGCCCAGCAAGTTCCAGCTGCATCACGGCTTCGCCGACGGTGATCGAAGGAATCTTCGTCTCCATCTCGGCAATCACGATGGGCTGGAGCGTGTCAGGCTCGGCATCCTCAATGTCTTCGGACGCGGCGAGGATATACGAGGACCCTCCGCCGAATTCAACCGGCGTTGCGCGGGTGTTGTGGTGGTTGCGGATCCGGCGCTTGTAGCGGCGAAGCTGCTTGTCCATCTTTTCGCGGCAGGATTCGAAGGCTGCATAGATTTCGGTCGCGTGGCCCTTGGCCTGAGCAGTCAGACCGGTGGACAGATGGACTACCGCTTCGCAGACATACTCATGCGCTGCGCGGGAAAAGACGACAACGCATTCGGTGGGTCGTTGGGCATATTTTTCGATCACCTCGCCAAGTTCGGCTTTGACATGGGTCTGGAGTGCCTCACCAACGTCGATCTGTTTTCCACTGATCTGATAGCGCATAGCCTTTCCTTTCGCATGCTTGCCAAGCGGCCAGGATCATCCTGGACCGTCTGTTTCTTCTTTCTGATGTCGGTAGGATTGTCGCGTCACACAAGGTCGGCGGGCAAGATTCGCAGCCGCTGGGCCAGAAATTCGAAGGGCATGTAACGCTCGCATCCCGTGTATTTGGCGTTAGCCGGGGGGCGCTTGTCAACGAGTCAATTTCTCGAATGCGCGGCTTCGCCTAGATGATGCGAAAATTCTCACCCAAGTAGACGCGGCGGACGGTTTCGTCGCGGACCACCTCGTCTGCCGTGCCCGACATCAGGACCTTGCCGTCATGCAGGATATAGGCGCGGTCGACGATTTCCAGCGTTTCGCGGACGTTGTGGTCGGTGATCAGAACCCCGATTCCGCGCGACTTTAGGTCCTGCACCAGATGGCGAATTTCCCCCACGGCGATCGGGTCCACGCCTGCGAACGGTTCATCAAGAAGCAGGTATTTTGGATCGGCTGCCAGACAGCGCGCGATTTCGACCCGACGACGCTCACCACCCGATAGGGCCAGCGCAGGCGTATGCCGCAGATGGGTGATCGAGAATTCGCTTAGCAGCTCCTCGAGCCTTTCGCTCCTTTTGCGGCGATCTCCGACGGTGATTTCCAGGACGGCCAAGATATTGTCTTCGACACTAAGGCCGCGGAAGATCGAGACCTCTTGCGGAAGATAGCCAATGCCAAGCCGGGCGCGGCGGTACATGGGCAGCGCTGTTACATCCTTGCCATCGATCAGCACCTGCCCGCCTTCTGGCATGACCAGACCAGCGATCGAATAGAAGCACGTCGTCTTGCCCGATCCGTTGGGGCCCAAAAGCGCCACCACCTCGCCCCGGCGCAGATCCATGCTGACATCGCGGATCACCGGGCGTTTCATGTAGCTCTTGCGCAGGTTGCGGACCTGCATTCCGCCTGCGCCTTCGGTGATCTTCAGTTCGGGGCGGGTTCCGGTGGGCATCAGTTACCACCGGGAACGAAGGTGGTGGTGACGCGGCCGGACATGGTGCCGGTGCCGTCCCTGAGGTTGATCGTAAGCTTCTGTCCGGTCAGAGTAGAGCCGCCCTGGGAAAGAAGCACATCGCCCGAAAGCTCGATCATCCCCGATGCTACGGTATAGACCGCCTCGCTGCCCTGGGCGACATCGGCAAGATTGGAGATCTTCACTCCACCTGTGGCGATCAGCTGGTCGATTGACTTGCCATCCGCAGCGTATTTGACCAGCACTTGGGCCGCGGCCAGCGTCATCTTGCCCTGGGTCACCACGACGTTGCCAGAGAAGTTGGCCGTGCCATCGGCATTGTTCACCGAAAGCTGGTCGGCAGCAACTTCAACCGGCAGGCTTGTATCTTGCTCAAGTGCGCCGAAAGCAATCTTCGCTTCTTGCGCCTGCGCCAATGGGGCAAGCAAGGCAAGTGCGGCCAACAAGGCCCATGAACGAAGCGTCATTGTCATCCTTCGTACCCTTTGCGCTTCAGCCACCCGGCAAATATACCAGCCGGACGCTGCCCTTGAAAACCATTAGATAGGCACCCGGGGTCTGGTTATCCTGACTGAGGGTCATTGTATCGGCTGTAATTTTCCCGGCGGTTGAGGTGGCCGTAACCCCCGAAGATGCCACAAGCCCGGAACGGTCAAGGCTTGCTTCGATTTCTGGGGTCTCAAGCTGGTAGCCCATGCTGTTGGCAAGGGTTACCCCGCCCGACAGCAAGACCTTCTGCCCGGTCGTATCGACCACAGCCGATTCTGCATTTAATTCGGTCGTAGTTCCGTCCGGTGTTGCCAGTTCCATCCGCACCTTTAGGGCCTCGGCTGGTTTCTCCGGGGTGCCGGGAACGGCCGCCTCGGCAGTCAGGGTGAGCGCAGCCCCATCCGAGGTGGTTCCGGAATAGCTTGGCAGCGTCATCCGGGGTTCACGCGCCAGATCCTCTACATCCACCTCAGCATAGGGCAGCGCGTCTTCGGGATCAATCTTGTCGGCCAGAAGAAACAGGGTCGACAGGATTGCAAGTGCCACAAGTGGCAAGGCGACTTTCAGCCCGGTGACGGTCCTGGTATGTGCGTCGGCACGCGCCATGGTCAGGAAAGACCCGCACGGAGGCAATCATGCACATGCAGAATGCCAATGGCCCGATTTCCTGCCCCGGTTTCGGTGACCAGAAGGCAGGTAATCTTGCGGTCGTTCATGACGGCCAGCGCTTCGCCAGCAAGTGCATCGGGGCCAATCGTGCGTGGAGCTCTTGTCATTACCTCACCGGCCCGCCGGGACATCAGCCCGTCAAGATTCCGACGCAGGTCACCGTCGGTGATGATGCCGAGAAGTGCGCCCTCACCATTCGTCACGCCGACAACTCCAAAGCCTCTACGGCTGATTTCGACCAGCACATCCCCCATCGGCATATCGCCGTCCACAAGAGGCGGATCTGTATGCATCAGATCGCCCACCTTCAAAAGCCTCGCACCCAGCTTGCCGCCAGGGTGGAACAGGCGGAAATGGTCGGGGGTGAAGGCGCGATGCTCCATCAGTGCAATGGCCAATGCATCGCCCAGCGCCAGTGTCATTGTGGTCGAGGTTGTGGGCACGATCCCGGTTTCACAGGCTTCGGGCACTTGGGGCAGCAAGAGGCCCACATCCGCCTGCCGCATCAGGGTTGAGCCCTCGCGGCCCGCTATCGCGACCACCGGGATTGAGAAGCGTTTGGCATGAGCCAGGATATCGGCAAGTTCCGGCGTCTCGCCCGAGTTCGACAGGACGATCAGCACGTCGCCTTCGGCTACCATGCCTAGGTCGCCGTGGCTAGCCTCTGCGGGGTGCACGAAATGCGCTGGCGTGCCGGTCGAGGCGAAGGTGGCCGCGATCTTGCGGGCGATATGGCCCGACTTCCCCATGCCCGAGACGATGACTCGGCCACGGGCAGCCATCAGAAGCTCAACCGCCTTCGAAAAGCTTTCACCCAGCGCCTCGGCCAAGGCAGATAGTGCCTCAGCTTCGCGCCTGATGACCCTTTGTCCCGTTGCCAGAAAGTCAGTGGTGGAAGATGTCATTCGCATCGTCCCAGCCAAGAAGGTCAAGCTCGGCCCGGGCGGGCAGGAAACTGAAGCACCTTAGCGCCAGTTCCAGCCGCCCTTCGCGCTGCAGCCGTGCCTCAAGCTCGGCCTTGAGCTGATGAAGGTAAAGCACGTCCGAGGCCGCGTATTCCTTTTGCGCCTCGGTCAGGGTTTCGCTGCCCCAGTCACTGGTCTGCTGCTGCTTCGAGACATCAATGCCCACCAGATCGGCGAGGAGATACTTCAGCCCATGGCGGTCGGTGAAAGTACGGATCAGTTTCGATGCTATCTTGGTGCACCAGACCGGCGCGGTGGTGACCCCGAAGGCCTTCAGCATGACCGCAATGTCAAAGCGACCGAAGTGGAAAAGCTTCAAGGTCGCCGGATCGGTCAGAAGCCGTTCAAGGTTCGGCGCATGGGTCTGCCCCTTTTGCACCTGCACCAGATGCGCATCGCCCGAGCCATCCGACAGCTGTACCACGCAGAGCCGGTCCCGCCGAGGATCAAGGCCCATCGTCTCGGTATCGATGGCCACGACAGGCCCAAGTTTCAGGCTGCCAGGAAGATCGGATTGGTAAAGGTGAATGGCCACAGGCGGTCTCCGGTTTGTGCAATTGGCTTACGCCCGGCACCCGGCATGGTCAACCTTAGCCCTTCCTCTCCTTGCTTTCTGCGCGGATTGTCCCGTGAAATCCGAGCCCTTTAGTTAACGACAAACTCAGCATGCAATGCGCCAGCTGCGTTGATACTTTTCAGGATATCGATCATGTCATGTGGCGCGACTCCCAGGGCATTCAGCCCAGCGACAACTTCGGCCAGATCGGCGCCTCCCCGCACTTCTGCCAGACCCGCGCCATCCTTGCCTATCTCAGCGCTGCTGCGAGGGACGACAACTGTTTCGCCTTCGGCAAATGGGTTTGGCTGCACTACCAGAGGGCTTTCCTCGACCCGCAACGTCAGGTTCCCCTGGGCCACGGCCACCCGGCTGATGCGCACATCCGCGCCCATGACGATCGTGCCCGATCGTTGATCGACCACCACCCGCGCACGGGTTTCCGGTTCGACCATGATGTCTTCGATCCGACTGAGAACATGCGCGGGTGAGGCCATACCGGTTGCCGAAATGTCGATCGCCACTGTTCCTGCGTCCTGCATCAAGGCGATCTGGCCCCCGAATTCGTCGTTGATTGCGCGCTCAATTCGCTCGGCGGTGGTGAAATCAGCGGATTTGAGTGCCAGCCGCAGTACTGTCAGGCCCGCGAAATCAAATTCGACCTCCCGCTCTACCCGCGCACCCGAGGGGATAACGCCCGCTGTCGGTACCCCCTGAACGACCGAGGCAGCATCCCCCTGGGCCAAAATGCCGCCCGCGATGATCGTTCCCTGCGCGACCGCATATATCTGACCATCGGCCCCGTTCAGTGGCGTCATTATCAGCGTTCCGCCCAAAAGGCTTTTCGCATCGCCAATCGCCGAGACCGTCACGTCTATCCGCCCGCCCGCCCGGGCAAAGGGCGGCAAGGCGGCCGTTACGAAGACGGCGGCAACGTTCTTGGGGCGAAACTCCTCTCCCGTGACATTCGCGCCCAGTCGCTCCAAGAGGTTTGCCATAATCTCTTCGGTGAAAGGGGCGTTCCGGATGCCGTCGCCGGTACCGTTCAGCCCGACGACGAGGCCATAACCCACCAGATCGTTGCCACGCACCCCGTCGAATTCCACAAGGTCCTTGAGGCGGATGGGTTCGGCGGCCGCGGCCGTGGAGAGGAAGATGAGGGTCAGGATGAGACGGATCACCGTAGGAACTCCATCAGGCTGAGTTTCGAGACGCGGGTGGTCACGAGATACAGCGATTCAAGTTGTGATTTTGCGGCCTCAAGCCGGGTTGCAGCCTCATAGGGGTCAGCCGAGCCAGTTTCGGATCGAATGATGCCAAGCGCTGTTTCTTCCGCACCATTGCGGGTGCGGGCGGCCTCGATCTGCCCTTCGACAGTGCCGATGCGCGCGGCAAGGGAAATGCGGCTGTCTTCGCTGGTCAAGAGCCCCTGCCCGGCGCGCTGCGCGAGGGCCGCACGTTCGACCGCGTTGCCGGAAAGCATGCCACGATCAAGCAATGCGGCCATGGCTAAGGACGAAAGCGTATCGCGGATTGCTGGATCAAGTGCCGTCGTCGCAAGCTCGGCCTCCTCGCCGGGGGCGACGGGTACCGGGTTAAGGGATGCCCCGCCTTGATAGAAGGCCTCGAAACCCGCCGGATTTGCGAACCAGTTGCTGACAGCGGTCGCGACTTGTCCGGCGGAAGTTGCGCCTGCAGCGGCTGTTTCGAGTGCAGCGAGGAGATCATCGGCTGAACCCAGCGGTACGGTGTCGGTTGCCACGCCGGAAAAGATCGCCCGACCGGAAGCCTGACTGTTGAGAAGCCCGATGGCGCTGGACAGGCGGCCACGGGCGTCGGCGGCGACTGCATCCACCTGCACCGGTGTCGGAAAGTCGCGTGAGCCAAGAAGCGCGGTGGTAATCCCTTTGGCAAGGGAGGAAAGCCCGGATAGCGCCGCCTGCTGAGCGGAGGTCAGAAAGGCGGCGTCGCCGGAGGTTACCTTGAAACTCTCCAGTCGCTTTAGGCTGGCATCGACTGCAAGCAGGGGCGAAACATCGCCTCGCAGGCTTTGTGCAAGGTCCGTTTGGCGGCCCGTCGCTACCTCGTTCGAGGCTTGTTGGACGGTCATGCGCAGAGCGGAGCTTTGGCGGGCGAGCAGGTTGGTCAGACTGGCATCGCCCAAGGAAATCTTCGTCATGCGCCTAGCCTTATGAGGATATCGATCATGTCTTGCACCGCTTGAATGACCTTTGCGTTGGCCGCGTAGTTCTTTTCGATCACCAGCAGCGCCTGCATTTCCTGATCGGTGTCGATGCCGTTCTGATCTTCAAGATCGGTCAGGGAGGTAAGGCGGGCGGCAGCGAAAGACTGGTCAGCCTGGGCAGACAGCCTTTGCACCGAAGAATCGGCATGGAGGTCGGCGGTAAGTCCGGCAAAACTACGGTTTCCCGCTGTAAAACCTGAGGAGCCGAGCGGGTTGGTACTGCTCAACGCGGCTTGGAGTTCGGTAAGTAGGGAGCCCTCGCCCGGAGGTCCTTCGGTAACAGTGCCAAGCCCGTCGCGAAGGCGAAAGATCGCGCCGCCTTGGGCAGGGTCGGCGGCTGCGTTCAACCTCAGCCGCCCGGCAATGCCGATTTCATTGGCGGGAAGAAATGCCCCGCCTGCATCTGTGAAAAGGCCCGGACCTCCGGAGGCGAGTGTCGGATCAAGGCCGGGGGCTGAGAAGCGTTCGACCAGATCGCGGGCGACCGCATCGAGTTTGCCTTGTGCCCCTACCGCAAGCTCATCCCGTACTGCGAAAAGGGCGCCAAGGGTGCCGCCGAGGATCGGGCTGGATGCGCCCGTGGTTGCAAATGGGGTGCCGTTGATCGTAATGCCCGATAGCCCGCCCAGCGCCTGTGTTGTTTCGGGTGAAATTGTGTGGACGGGCGTGAAGCCAAGGACGGACGCCGAACCTTCAAGCAGGGTCGCGCCGCCAGCGGTGAAAAGGGCAATCTGGTCATGATCGCGGCGCACTTCCTTTACCGGCAGAATGGCCGAGATTGAGTCGACTAGCCGCTGGCGTTCATCCAGCAGAGCCGAGATGTCGCGCCCGTCGCCCGAAAAGGACCGAAGCTCGGTGTTCAGATTCTTCAACCGGACCAAAGTCGCGTTTACCTGTTTCACCTCTTCCGAGATCCGTGCGTCTGCCGTGCCGCGCGCGGTCTGGATGTCGTCCGTCGCTGCATTGAAACTGCCGGTCAGGCTTCGGGCCGCCGAAAGCACCGCCTGAAGCCGGGCCTGCGATTCGGGGCGGCTTCGTGCTTCGATTAGCGTCTGATCGAACACGGCAAGTCGGGCGGCGAGCGATCCGGGGTCGTCTGGTGATCCAAGGCGCTTTTCCACCCTCTGCAGAAACGCACTACGGATGCTGCGGTCGCCGTCACCGGCCTGGGCAAGCCGCCGTTCCGCCAGAAGGGCGCGGTCAACGTTGCGGGTGACGCCGGTGGCGGCCACACCTTGTCCTGTGCCAGCAAGGATCGCCGAACGCAGGCCAAGTTCCCGCCGAGCATATCCAGGGGTGGCGGCATTGGCGACGTTCGACGACAGGATTTCGGCCTGACGCGAAGTAACCGACAGACCACTTAGGGCGCTTGAGAGGGCTGAGGTGATGCTCATCGCCGGTTATCGCTTGATGTTGGTGGTTTCCTGCAACATCTCGTCCACCGTCTGGATCACCTTGGCGTTTGACGAATAGGCGCGCTGGGTCTGGATCAGACTGGTCAATTCGCCTGCGACATCGGTTTTTGACCCTTCCCGCGAATATCCCTCGATCGTGCCGACGCCGCCAGTTCCAGCGTCCCAAAGGAAGATCGAGCCTGATTCGGGTGAAACCTTGTAGATTTGCTCGGACAACGAGATTAGGCCATTGGGATTGGGGACATCGACAATCGGGATCTGGTATAGGCGCCGAGTGAACCCGGTGTCGTATGTCGCGTTGACGTAGCCATTCTGATCAACTTCGACCGTCGTGATACTGCCGATGGGTGAGCCGTTCTTGGTTAACGATATTGGTGCGAAACTGTCGGAAAGCTGAGTCAGGCCATTTGGGTTGCCGAGTCTTCCGATGCCGACCGTCATCGGCCCGCCCGCCACAGTCAGAGCCAGGGTTCCATCCGCCAGGTTGTAAGCACCACCCGAAACCATGATGACCGACGACAAGGTGCCACCCGCCCCGCGTGTATCGTCGAAAGTCAGCGTATACTCTCCGATCAAGGCGCCGCCGGACGCGGTATCCCTTATCTGCATTGTCCATTGATTTGAGGCCCCGCTGACCGGCACGATCGGGATAAACTCGATCTGGAGCGATTCCGAGGTTCCGAGGTTGTCAAAGTATTCGACCGAAAGGGGCGGTGGAAGGGTGGTTGACCCGGCCTCAGTGGCGGTTGCAGGCAGGTTGATGCCCAGGTTCATTACTGTCGTGGGATCTGCCGCCGTCTGGTTCGAGTTGATAACAATCGGAACCAGCCCGCTGATCGAGTCACGCGGATATGGTGGGACTTTGCCATCGGCGTCTGCCGGCCAGCCCAGCAGAACCATGCCCGTTTCGGTCCGCAGAATGCCGTCGGCATCGGTGCGGAAGCTTCCGGTTCTTGTCATTGTCATCGGAAGATCGGACAGGGGGCCGGACAAATCCGCAATCGACACGACAGGCAGCATGCCGCGCCCGGCGATTGCCAGGTCAAGGGCATTGCCGGTTCCGACCAGGTCGCCCCGTTCTTCGATCAGACGCATGGTCGAGGCGCGCACCCCGCCCGCAGAGTAGGTGCCGGCACCACGCGCGTTGCTGACAACTACGCTTGAAAATTCCGCCGAGGCGCGCTTGTAGCCGAACGTCGCCGAATTCGCGATATTGTCGGAAATTGTAGCCAGCCTGGCTGCGTTCACACTCAATCCGGCCACACCCGCGCTGAACGACGAAGAAATTGTCATGGGAAAGCGCCTTTCTGCTGCTTTGGGTCCCGATGACACCACGCTGCCCCTCAGGGACTTAAGGTTGGCCTAACAGATAAAATTCGATCGATTTTCATCGGTCCCGGCGCAGCAGTATGATTTCGAGCCGGTTGTTCCGGGCCGATTGTGGATCGGCTGTTGCAGGTTTTCTGTCTGCAGAGCCCGTAACTCGCTGCATTCGGTCTGTGACCAGACCTGCCTCCTCTAAAAGCAGGCGAAGTTTTTGGGCTCGGTCAGCGGATAGGGCCCAGACTGGGTTGTCGATCAAAGTCACCGGATAGGACCGGAGATAGCCGTTGATCGCGATTTCGTTTGTGGTCAAGGCGAGTACTTCGGCTATGAGCTGCGCGATATCCATCGTCTCGGGGGTCGGTGTCGACGTGTCTTCGTCGAACAGCGGCGCGTCGGGAAGGTCAAAAATCTCGATCACCAGACCCTCATCGGTGACCCTGGTCACGACATGCTTCATCAGGCGCTCCATCGTCGCGCTTTCGCCGCTGCGGGCTAGAAGAGCCTTTTCCACTTCGTCAAGATTGTTGGACATCCCGTCAGCTTCGCCGCTGTCGCGGCTGGAGCTTTTGCCGTCGGCATTTGCGGCTGGTTCTGCGCCCGTGTGGGCGACGGACCCGGTGCCTGACTGCGAGAGAGTATCTTCGGCAAAGACACTGTCGCCACCAAATGCCCCGTCACCGCCGCCCGAAATGCGGTTGATCGGGATTGTCGGATTGAAATAGTCCGAAATCCCCTTGCGTTGCTTTTCCGTCGTTGCGTTCAAAAGCCACATCAAGAGAAAGAACGCCATCATTGCGGTCACGAAGTCGGCGTAGGCCACTTTCCATGCCCCGCCATGATGACCGCCAGCGACGACGATTTTCTTACGCTTGATGATGACCGGCGCCGCATTCGTTTGCGCTGGCATCCCATTCACCCAATTTCACACCCGATGTCAGGGTTAGCACCGCAGTGCTTTCGGCGCGCTTAACCGAATGGATTTTAGGGATATGTCGCAGAACAGCCTTGAACTATGCGTTGCGTCTATCGGCAGTCGGGGCGCTTCAGAGAAAGACGCGTGACCAAGCGGACATCAGGGTTTGCGTGCAGTCACCTTCGGCGAGCCCCAGTAGAAGCTCCTCCCCAGACCTTGCGGAAATGATGCTGTGTCCCTGCGAAAGACTTGCCCCCAAGGCGATGCAGACCGGCTCACCGGGCGCAGAAGTAATCCTGTCCAACTGAACGCCAAGATCTTTGATCTCGTCTTCAAGGAAGGATTTCAGATGATCGAGCATTTCCTCTGGGCCCTCAGCGAGGCCATCGTCTTCCCCGCCCGTGATCAGCCAAGCGATGAGAACTGGTCCATTGGCGCGGGCAAATCTGGCTATTTGACTTCCGGCGAGATCAGGACCGGCTGCCTTTACCGGGGGGTCGACGACGACCGGCGGCCTGGCTTCCGAGGTGAGTTCAGCATCGAGTCCGTTCAGTTCCACCAGCAATAAGTCGGCAATCAAGGCGACTGGAAGACCAACGTTTACGCTTTCGGCAACCTGGCCAGTTGGCGCCGTGCTGACCCTGACTTCCTGTCTTGGGGCAGCAAAGATCTGCAAAAGCTTGATCAGGTCATCTTTTTGATCAAGGTCGAGCGATGGGGCAGAAAGGCAAGATTCGGCACCAGAAAGGCCGGTGGCATTCGTGAGCTTTAGAATACGCCGGCCAGAAACCTCGACGGAAAGGGCTGTACTATTTTCCGAGATGAAATTCAGCGTCCTGCCAAGGACCGTTTCGTTGATTTCACGAAGAATGACCGTGATCGGGTTCGGATCGATCCGGGACGCAACCAACCGGCCGCCGGCGGCGTCAAGGCGTGACACGACCTGCAGGGAATGCAGTCGTGCAAGAATTGGAAGAAGTGCCCTGTTCACAGGTAATCCCGAGCCCCTTAAGCTGGCCTGTCTCAGCCGCCAGCGCTGATCTGATCCAGCGTATCGCGGAGTTTGGCAACAAATCCAGCAAGGTCAATGCCATGGTCGCAAAGGCAGCATATGGCATCCGCTGGGTCGGTTTCAGACCGCAAGAACACGCTGACGCTCTCCGGACCCATCACGACGCTGCAATGTGGCTCTCCAAATGCCTGTACGGACAGTCCGAACAGCGGATCGTCAAAACTGGCGCGAGCCTGCCGACACAGACGGTTGAGAAGCTCTTGCGTAATGTTCGCGCGGCCTTGGCTAGCCAGGACCATGCTAGAGGAAAGGTCCGCGAATGCGACCGTCCGAGCCGCCGGGAAAGCCGCTGCCACCGAAGCCAGTTTGTCGACGACACTCAAGATTACTTTCCTTTGATGGATCAGTCTCGCTTAGGACCGGCCTTTGGCCAGCGACGGTTGGGAATCGGTCAGGGCTTGATCCGCAAAAGAAACAATCGCCGGTCCGCTTTCGGACGAAGGGCGTTCGGTACGTAGAAGTCTCTCTCCAGCCGCGACCCGCCTTGGCATGACTTTCACAATTGGCGTGTTGCGGATCGTGCTTAGGTAATCGAAGGTTCGGGCGATCTGGCTGTTCCCGATTTCCGGATTGTCAAGCATATCCGGCTGGATCGGTGGAGCGTCTTCCATCCCGGGCTCGGGATATCCTGCGTCTATAAGCCGGTGAATGATTTCGAACAGCCGAACGCTGAAGTCCTGCGCGCCGCTTTCAAGCCACTTCTCCTCATCATCCCGCGCGGCCATCGCCCTGAGTAGCGAAACGGGGAGCACCTCGGCAAACAAATCTTCAGTTTCCCCAATGACACGTTTGACGACTTTTTGCCGATCTACCTCATTGTTGATCTTGTCAAAACGGGTGATCAGAAGAAGGCTGTTTCGACGAATTTCCTTGGGGAAAGTCGACCAGACTCCGGATTCTGACTGCCGCCACGCTTGCGTCGCATGGGTGCACCAAAGTACACCATCGGCCATATGCGCCATGCGCTCCCAGACTTCGGACGACATGCTTGGGTCCGAGATTCCAGGCATGTCGATCAAGTCGCAGTAGCGCAGAATATCACTTTTCATGAAGATGCGGATATGCTCCGTCGTCTCCAGCGACACGCGGTCAAGTTCGGCCAGATCAAGGTCATAGGCGTGGCCGTCAAGGCCCATGGTAAAAGCGTCATCAGGCCCATAAGACAGCCAGACCGGCGGCAGTTGTGTTGCCGTGACCTTCTCAAGCAGCGGTCGCGCACCCATAAGCACGTTGCATAGCGTGCTTTTTCCCGAACTGAATTCGCCCATGATGGCGATTCGAGGTTTACGGGTCATTGGCATTCTGGTCGCCCTCTTCTGCTCGGCAAGGACTTACTCGGCAAATGCGCCGAGGTCCTCCATGATCGAAGTCAGGCACTGCTGCCGGTCTTCCCACGCGTTGACGCCAAACAGTTCCTTCATTTCTTCCATCGATATTTCCGAGCTGGCAAGCGCGCTCATCAGAAGTTCGCGCTGCTCCTGCAAGAAGTCACGCAGTGTATCCTGCGTACGCTCACGGAACAGGCCAATCTGGATTGTCTTCAGATCATTGATGATCGGGTCAGTTTCGGCCCGGATCAAGTCGTAGAAATCCTGTGCAAAAGCCTGGTAGCCGCGACGACGCTGCCACCAACCCTTCCACCAGCTGACTTGCAAGTCCAGCGCAATGGTCTGACCAAGGTTGATCGGTGGTGGTATATAGGAGACGACAGGGGTTTCGATTTTGAACCCTTCGACTGTTATCGAGAAGGTTTGGCCATAAAGATCAGCGATCTTGGCGGCGGCCTCGCTGTTCACCTCGGCTGCAATGCCGTGCATCTTCTTCAGCACGACCTGATACGAAGAGCTAAGCAGCATCCGAAGCCCAAGGGGGCTGTAATGCCAGGTCGCATCCTCGCCATTCGCCTGCAGATGTTCGATCAGGGAATTCGTCGCGCGCTCTAGAAACCGCTCATAGCTTTGGTCAATGCGATTGGTGAAGTCCTTGCAGACAGCATCTGTCATCTGCTTCAGTTTTTCGATCGACACGGTCTCGATACGCTTCAGCTCGTGGTCAAGCTGTTCAGGCGTCATCGTCCGGTTCAGCTGACCGTCGGATTCCAGAATCCGGACCTGATCAACCACGTCCAAGCTTTGCGCAAGGTTCAGCGCCTGACGTGCCGATTTCTGCAGCGCCTCGCGCACCGGGCCTTCGTACATCCGCTGTCCCAGCGCATCGAGAAGCGCCGGCACGCCCGAGGCATGCCAGACCAACTGTTCAGCCGACCAAGCATTCATCTTGTCGGCAAAGGCGGCTCGGGTCCAGTTGATGGCCGACTCGGTGCTGTCATCGGTCATCTCGTCGATCTTGCCTTCGAGAACCGCGTTCGCCCACTGCGCCGAGCCATAGATGATGTCGATATCCGGAGGCGCGTTGTTCTTTTCCAGCGTCTCAAGGATCGCGCGGTGAATTTCCGGCACCTGGTTCGCCGGGTCCGGAAGTTCGTCAATCCGGTTGACAAAAACGATGATTTCGCGCGCCTGGCGGTGTGCGATCAAACGGATCAGAGCCATGTCCATCGTGGTCAGCGCCTGATGCGCCGAGAGAACCACGATGCAAGACCGGCTGTCGCGCACAGCGTTGATCGTGATCTGCTCGCGCATCATGAACGTGTCGTTCACGCCCGGCGTGTCCCGGACACAGACCATGATCGGGACATCGTCGCGATCCATGTAAAGATCAGCCGATTTGGTGATGTCAGTAAAGCGGCCTTGGTCGCCGTCGCCCAGCTCTTCATCCCCGACGCAAACATAGCGGCGCAAAAGGACGTCGTCGACGGTGGCATAGCGGTGTTCGGTGCCAAGAAGCATCTCGAACTTGCGCCCCATGCGGGCCTGGGCCTTTTCGCGCAGGGCCACGACCTGAAGCCGCAGTTTCTCAAGCTCGTCATCAGCACCGGCGCGGGCGGCGAGTTGCCCGATACGGCCGCCATTTGAAACCAGCTTGTCCCACTCGGCCTCGTCGAAGAACTTGAACTTCGCGCGAACGTTCAGTTCCGGAGACGGGGTATTGATGTGAAGCGAAGTAACAACCGATGTCCACGGGTTCACGTCGGTCGGCAACAGTTCGGGCGAACCAATCATCGCATTGATCAGCGAGGTTTTTCCGGCCTTGATTTGCCCGATGACAGTGACCGACGGCTCAACCTCGCGCACCTGCTGCAGGATGCGCGTCATCTTCTTCGATGTTTCCGGATCGGCGATCGTCACGAAGTCGCGAAGCACGTCCTCGAACTTCTGGATGGAGTCCGCGATCCTCCCTAGGCCAGGGAAGTTGCGTTTGAGAGAGTAGTCCGGTTCCGTCCCTGCAGCACCAGCAGGAAGCTGATCATCGGTCTGTACTTTTGCACCAAGCCCCATGCTACCCTCACATCGGCCGTATCGAACCAATCTTATGTCACATCATCGGGCGTAAGTCCCCGGAATTGTGTCATAACTGTGGAAGATTGTTCGAACCCGGCAAGTTGAATTCGATTCGTCGGCGTATAATCGTTTCAGACTACCCGCAATGTTTCCATTTCTCGTCTAAGTTGCAAGAGGAGTGTGAGCGCGTCATCCGCAGGCGCGCGTCCCTTCTCCAGCTGCATCAGCATGATCAGATCCTGAACTTCGCCGAAGCTGGTGCTGATTCGTCGGATTTGCGGAGAGGGCCCGTGTAACAGGATGGCGAGAACCTGGTCGACCGTCTCGCCCACATGGTCAAGGATGAGGTCGAGAGGTGGTTTCTCATCTGGATCAACCTGATCGTAAAGCTCGACTGATCGTGCCGCAATGATCCCAATCCCTTGGTCCAACAGGTTCCTCTCGGAAGTTGGGATTGCGATCTCGGGCACTGCAGGCAAGGGCGCCGTCGGAAGAGCGCGCGGGGCAATCCTTGGTCGTTCGCGTCTTTCGACCATCAGTCCATCTGCGGAATTGCCGCGCGAAGCATCCATAAGCGGCGCAACAATGTCCTGCGGAGAGGGGATCGGGGTAGCTAGGCGCGTGACACGGGTGACAGAGACGGGGGCCGTCGGGCGACGCAAGCGCTCCGAAAGACCGCCGCGTTCACCGACGGTTGGCGATTCGGCCTCGGGGGCCGGCGTCAGCCGATCGGGCGTCAGCTCGGCCTCCGACGGCGGAGGGGGGTCAGCTTTTGCAACGGCTCCGGAGTCTGATGCCCCTGCCGCTTGAGGAACCGCGACCATGCCTTCCGCGGCTGACTCTGGTGGAAGATCAATCTGGGAGTCGGGGGCGAAGACCGGTCCTGATCTGGACTCAAGGGCGATGGCGGAGCTGGAATCTGGCGGCTCGGCTTGTTCGGTCGTGTCTGCCGCGTCCGTATTAGCGGTTGCGGCGGACTCTGTCAGATGGCCATCATCCGCCTCGACGCCTTCGCCTGAGTTAGCCTGCGGATCAGCCGAGCGCAGTGCGCGTCCGACAAGGCGCGCCGAACCCGCCCCTTCCGGCAGCTGACGAGGGGTCGGGTTTCTATTGGGTTCCGGCTTAGGCACAATCGGCATCCCGCTGACCATGTCGGTGCGAGATTTCCACGTAGCGCGCAGGGGAACAAGTTCCGTCGGTGTCTCGTCGGGTCCTGTCGAAATCTGCTTCAGTCGCGCCGCAAATCTGGGGCTGGTTTCTGGCCCCTCCGGTGCGGTTTTCCGGTTTATTGTTTGTGCTTCCGCTTCTTTGATCTTGCTCGGAAGTTCCTGGGTCAGATCGATCTCATTCCGTTCAGGTTCCTGCGCCTCTACGGATGCGAGCGGCTCTTCAACCAGTTCTGTTGGAGGAGCGGATGGGTCGCCAAGAATTGCGCGGAGGCTCTGAACCAGACTTTCTTCAGGCACTTCCGGCGGCGGGGTCGGCTCGTCGATCTCATCCACGATGCCTTCCGGTTCGGGAAAGAGCTCAATTTCAGCATTCACTGCGACGGGTTCCTGTGCCGAAAGGTCAACGGCAGGGTCGGGCAGGGCTTGGCCAACAGGCTGGGGGTCCGGCGCAGTAGCTTGAAACGCCGCTGCTGCTATCCTCTCAAGGGCGGCCGCCTCTGCGGCTAACGCTTCTTCTGTCAGTTCGGCGGAAGTCAGATTTTCAACCGCGCGCAGTTCGTATTTTGGGCGCTGCGGAGTTTCGATGACTTCGGCGTGCCGAGCCAACAGAAGCTCGGCAGTATCCATGTCGGCCTGCCGAGCTTGCTGGATCCGTGACTTGATAGTTGCGATGACCGTGGCCGCACCACTTTCGCGAAATCGGTCCCGGTCGATAGGCTTGCCTTCCGTCGCGGCAGATCGGGCGTCCTTTGCCGAAATTGGCAGGACATGGCGAAATTCGCCCGTGGCCCGCTGCATCACGCGCTGATGCATCCCGGTGGCGGCCTCGCGCCCGCCCAGAAGATCAACCTTCGTCAGCAACAGGAAGCCGTTGTCCTTGTAGGCTTCGGGCATGCCTTCCCAGACCAACTGCTCTTTTGGCAGGTAGGCTGTTGAACACCAGATCAGGATATCGGCGCGCTTTCCCGCCCAAAGAGCGGCCCGGCGCTGTTCGGCCTCCATGGGGCCGGCGGCGACCTCTAGAAGACTGATCACATTCAAAGCCGGAAGCGCCAGTTCAAGAGTGATAAGGGCAGGGCTTAGGACAAGGACTTTCTCAAGGTCCGTGCCTGGCACCGTCACGACCTGTCCATCGGCCAGGGTGCATTGCATCTTTGGCTCGTCGCTGTGTTGGACGATGATGGTCGGTAGACGCAATGACTCCGGAACCACAATCTTTCCAGCCAGAAGATTCAAGATCGCCGATTTTCCCGAACCGGGCAGCCCAAGAAGCGCCACACGGGCGGGACGCTGCAGCCGTTCGATCAGGCGCTCGGCCGCCTCGGCCGGGCCGCCTGCTGGCAACAGGCCCCGATCCAAGAGGCGACCAAGCCGCTCTGCGACTGTTGGGTCTTCGTCAGCGTCTGCCATGGTTTACTTTATGACGACCACGCGCCGCGGCCGCAAGCGGCCAGGCGTAAGGCTATCCATTTCGTCGCTGTCGCCATCGCTAGGCCGTGAAATGACGACGACCCTTCGTTGCGGCGCGGCCTCCGCGCCGTCCTGAGCACTCTGGGCGGGCGGCGAATCGGGTTCGGCCACAATTTCGGGAAGGGCGACCACGACAGGTGCATAGGCCGTCAGACGCTTTGGTCTTGTGACGGTGGCATTGCTGCGTTCGGGTCTGGCTTCCTTTGGGCGGACCGAGGCGTCGTTCACCCTGATCACGGTAAAGCTGATGTTGTCCTGATCGGGGTCCGCAAGCTTGCCCAGTTCATCCAACAG
>CANNIA010000043.1 GCA_947504705.1 Paracoccaceae bacterium | reverse complement strand
CCCAGGCAACTGTTCAGGTTCAATGTCGGTCGGCAGACGAGCCCCAAGCTACGGCACGGGCTTCCAAGCCCAAGGGTGGGTCGGGGTCTCGTCTGCCTCCATCATCCTGACAGATGTTCAAGAGACAAGGGTGGGTGCCAACCCACCATGTTCCGAACCAAACCAAGAACCAGCCGTCGTTCAGATCGGACAACAGGAGCGGTGGGTTGGCACTACGCTCGCTTGAAAAATCCCTGCAAGCGATCTTTGGCGACTTAATTTACAATTGGATTGTTGCTCCGTGGCGGATAAAGAATTCACCGATTCTATTGCGCACTTCCATTTTGGCAGATGAGCTAGCGCGAATATGGAAAATTTCCTCTGAACTGTCCAACTGCTTTCTGCGTATTTCAATTACTCCCCTCATCGCCTTCAAAGCTCCAGCGAGGCGAGAAATTTGCTCTGGCGGGCCGGAAACTGCCAATACCAAGTCGCCCGAAAGGTCTGCCAAAAATCTTCCAGTTAGCAGCCAAAGCTCTGAAAAAGAAGATGGATCTTGGTCCTGTCTGCGAAGGGCTGATTTTATGACCCTCAGCTCATCAAGCACTACATCAAGTGGTGTGCCTTCAACATGTTCCAGCTTACTTGTCTTAAAAGTTCCGAAACTCTTTAGAAAGCTATTCTCATTCTTTCCATTGAGCATGGCAAGTATCTTTTCTCGAAGGGTAGCTTGAAAACTAAGAATTGATTGATAGCGGAGATCACGCGGGTAAGTTACATGCTCTATCGGTGACGAGTCAAATGAGTAGTTGGTCTTATCATCCTTTACCACAATTACTGGCTTATCAAATGCAAGACGCATTCCAAGCTCAAGCATGACGTTTGGATTCTTCGCACTTACATCGCACACTACAACTGGGTTATCATACAGATTCTGCACAATTCGTTTCTGAATTATGCCAATTTCGATGTCATCACTAACAAGTTGAGGAACCATGCTTGCATCTGTGACGGACTTGAAAAGTATCTCCTTTACGTCAAGCCAGTGACGCTCGTCGCAATCTTCAATTGCAGAAATAGGCATTACTACTCCGCAAATCTTGTCCTCGGATTTTTTGCTGTCGCTCACAGACTAAACCTCACTACCTCAATTGCTGCCCAGCATAGTCGAATCTTTGGAGACGGCAAGGCTAAGTCCAAACGCAAAGAGAAAGTGGCGGCTACATCCAATCCCCCCTCACCGCACCCATCCCCCCAGCCTCTCCGCATCCGGAGCGCCCTCCGCCGCATATTTCCGCTGCGACATCTCCTGCATCTTCACCCGCGCGGGCTGGGCCACCTCTGGCCCCGCGTCCTCCCACTCCTCCCCCATCTCCCGCTCCATATCGCCGAACTGGGGTTTCGGCACGTCATGCGCCTCTTCCCTCTGGCGGTAATGCGCCAGCGTTTCGGCCCCCCGGATCACGCCCGCCAGCCGGGCATGCATGAAACTGCGCAGGACATCGTTGATCCGGGACCCGTGCCCCTCTCCCATCGACTTGAAGAACTTCAGCACATCCGCTTCCAGCCGCAGGTTGACCTTCACCTTCGCGGCCCGGGGCGTGGCCTGGGCGATCTGGTGCCACTCCTCGGGGATGCGGCCGGTCAGTTCGATAGTGTTGTGCAGGTCCCATTCCAGACGCCGCATGACGTCCATCATATAGCTCATCTGCGCCCGCTGCCGGGGCGTCTGTTTCTGCAGGTTGGGCATGGGCGGACTCCTTTGCGGCCAGTCTTGCGGGCGTCGGTTAAGCCTTGGCAAAGCGGGCGGACGGCAAGACGCGGGCAAGACGGAAGGAAGACGGTTTCTTGCCCCCCGATTGCCCCCCGATCTGGCGGCCCCTGTTGCCGAAATGCACCGATTTTCTGGGCCCTGAAAAAACAGTCGCCAAGCACTTTAGCTTTCGCCTATAGTGCCCGGAAATCGTGCCTTAAATTGGTTGATTACCCGATGATCGAACCCGACCTGCGCAAGATAATCCTGTCCAAGCCTGAACGTCTGCTGGACGACCGCGACGTCATGAAGGCCCTTGTGGCCGCCAACGAACAATCCATGGGTTCCAACGTGGTTGACCTGCGGGCCATCGCAATGCAACGCCTTGAAAACACGTTGAATCGGCTGGAGGATACCCACCGGTCGGTCATCGCTGCGGCCTATGAAAACCTGGCCGGAACCAACCAGATTCACCGCGCGATTCTGCTGCTTCTTGAAGCAACCAGTTTCGAGACTTTCATGACCGCACTCTCTGGTGAGGTTTCAAAGGTCCTGCGGATCAATCAGGTGCGCCTGATGCTGGAAACCGTCCAGGAAGACGGCGCCTCCGACCCCGTCCTGCGCCGGTTCGGCGAGGTCCTGCAAGTCGGCCCGCGGGGGTTTGTGACCAGCTACATGACCAACGGAAAATCCATAAATTTGAAGCCAGTAGTCCTCCGCCGCACCACAGCTTTGGCCGCGACGGTCTATGGCAGTCAGGCCGAGGATATTCGGTCCGAAGCGCTGATGAAGCTGGATTTCGGCAATGGCCGGTTGCCCGCCATGCTGGCGTTCGGGGCGGAAGACGCCAACATGTTCAAGGCTTTACAGGGAACTGACCTCTTGTCCTTTTTCGCCGCGACCTTCGAGCGCATGATGCGCCAATGGCTTAAATGAATGCAGCGGCCTTAAGCGATCCCTTCCTTGCCCCGGCCCTTGGGGTGGCATTGGCGGACTGGCTGGCGCAGCTTGCGGCACTGAAGGGGCTGTCGGCGAACACACTTGAGGCCTACCGCCACGATGTCGCCCGCTATCTGCGCTTTCTGTCCGAACACCGGGGCGGGTCTGCTGGCATTGGTGCTGTGGTCGTGACCAGTCAATCCGACCTCCGCGCCTGGATGGCCGAGGAACGCGGTCGGGGCCTGTCGGCCCGCTCGCTGGCCCGGGCCTTGTCTGCGGTGAAGGGATTCACCGCCTGGGCCGCCGACCGCACGGGTCAAGATGCGACCACGGTCCTTTCCGCGCGGGGCCCCAAGTTCCGCCGCAAGCTTCCCCGCCCACTGGCCGAAGACAGCGCCGCCGAAATGCTGTTCGAAATTGGCGCGGATGCCCGCGAAGACTGGATCGCCGCCCGCGACACGGCGATTGCCACGCTGCTTTACGGGCTTGGCCTGCGGATATCCGAGGCGCTGTCGCTGACCGGGGCTGACTACCCCTTGCTGCCAAGCCTGCGCATCACCGGCAAGGGTGGCAAGACGCGGCTGGTGCCTGTCATCCCGGCTGCCGCCGAGGCTGTCGGGGCCTATGCCGCCCTTTGCCCCTTTGACCTTACTCCGAGCGAGGCCCTGTTCCGGGGCGCGCGGGGCGGGCCGGTCAATCCCCGCCTGATCCAGGGCGCGATGGAGCGGGCGCGGCTGCGCCTTGGCTTGCCAGCAACCGCCACGCCGCATGCCCTGCGCCATAGTTTCGCGACCCATCTGCTGTCGGCCGGGGGCGATCTGCGCGCGATTCAAGAGCTGCTTGGCCATGCCTCGCTGTCCACAACGCAAGGATATACCGCCGTGGACGCCGCCCGTCTGATGGAGGTGTACGAGAAAGCCCATCCGCGCGCCTGACTTGACAGGCCCTTTCTGTTGCACCCGGCCAAGTAATCGGCCATCAAATACCGATGAACATGCGTCTCAAAGCCCTCTCCGTCCATCTGCTCACCGCCTCGGGTGCGGTGCTGTCGATGTTTGCCATGCTTGCCGCGGTGGAGGAGAAGTGGAGCCTCATGTTCCTGTGGCTGGTCTTTGCCTTGATCGTCGACGGGGTCGATGGTCCCCTCGCCCGCCGCTATGAGGTTGAGAAGAACTGGCCCACTTATGACGGCGTGTTGATGGACCTGATCGTCGATTATCTGACCTATGTCTTCATCCCGGCCTTTGCGCTGTTCAAGTCAGGCCTTCTGCCCGGCTGGACCGGCTGGCTGGCGATCATCGTGATCTGCTACGGCTCGGTCGTCTATTTCGCCGACACGCGGATGAAAACCAAGGACAAAAGCTTTGCGGGCTTTCCGGCCTGCTGGAACATGGTGGTGCTGGTCCTGTTTGCGACCCAGCCCGGCGACATGATGATCCTGCTGATCGTGATCCTGCTGTCGGTAACCATGTTCACCAGCCTGAAATTCATCCACCCGACCCGGACCAAGCGCTGGCACGAGCTTTCGCTGGGCGTCTGCATCGCCTGGATCGTGCTGGCCGGCTGGGCGGCCTGGTGGGATTTCGAGGAAGGCCCGATTGCCGAATGGCTGTTGATCCTGACCTCGCTTTACCTCGTGCTGGCGGGGATCGTGCAGCAGATGGTGCCCGAAGGCATCCGGCGCGTCAGGTAAGGGCTAAAATCCTTAAGCAAGGATTTTGACAAATTTCTTCCTTAAGAAATTTGGCGGCTAAAGCCGCGTCAGGATCACGCCTGCGACGATCACCAGTGCGGCAAGGGCCTTTTCGCCCGTCATCTTCTCGCCAAAGACCAGCCAGCCGATCAGTACCGCAAACAGGATCGATGTCTCGCGCAGGGCTGCCACAACCGCTATCGGTGCTATGGTCATCGCCCAGATCGACACCGCATAGGCGCCATAGCTTGCCGTTGCCGCCACGCCGCCCATCGGCCAGACCCGCCAGTTGCGCGGAATGATCCGGGGCCCGCGCAGGGCCAGCATGCCGAGGGTAAAGATCAACCCGTCGGCCACGAAAACCCAAGCCACATAGGCGACCGGCGCGCCCGATACCCGCGCACCCATGCCGTCGATCAGCGTATAGGCTGCCGTCGCGCAAGCCGAACCAAAGGCAAAGGGCAGAAGCCTGCGATCCTCGCCCCCCGCCAGCACGCCCTTGGCCATCAGAAGGATGCCCGCCGCCAGCACGGCCACGCCAAGGTATTCATGGCCAGACACCGCATCGGCCAGAAAGAACGCCCCGAAGACCCCCACGATCATCGGTGCCGCCCCACGCGCAATCGGGTAGACGCGGCTTAGATCGCCCCGGTCATAGGCAGTGGTCAGAAAGAACTTGTAGGCGAAATGAGTGATGCCTGAGCCGATGACCCACGGCACCGCCGCAGGGTTGATCGGGGCCGCGAACAGCACGACCCCTGCGCCGATCACCACTTCGAAGATCGACATGATGACCATGCCGCCCAGCTTTGAGGTGCCAAGCTTGACCAGCGCATTCCACAGCGCATGCAGGAAAGCCGCCCCAAGGACAGCAAAGAAGATACCCGTACTCACGTCGCGCCTGTCATGAAACTGTTACGAGCGCAGACCTAGGCCGAGGCGCGAGCAGGCACAAGCAGGCGGATAGGTCCAGAGACCCGGTTTCGAGGGCTCAAGTCACTTTCCCTTGGCCGCACGGCGTTCCGCCGCTTTCAACTGCATTTTTGCTCCCTCACCTACGCTGTGGTAAAAGATCAAGACAGACACAGCGACCGCGAAAAGAAAGATCCAGGGAAACGCCTTTATCACCGCAGCATTCGGGAGCTTGCCCATAAGCACGGTCATGAATGTCATCATCGTGAATGGCATTTCATAATAGGCGAACAGCCCCCAGAGGAAGGCGGCCCCGGCAACCATCGAAGTGGTCGTTGCCCAAACCGCGAAAATCAGCTTCTCGCGTTGCGTCATCTGCCGGTTGGTCCGCCGCGCTCCGGAAAACCCTGCCTGCAGCGCAGCGACACTTGAGGCGACTATGCCACCCAAACTCGGCAGGTTCGGATCAGGCCAAAGATACACCGACGCCGCGCTCAAAAGAACCGTCGCACCCATAAAGACACCCACCATCTTCAGCATCGGCAGCGGGTTGGTCGGCTCAATCATGTCTATCTCCTATGTCGGATCAAAATCCCGATAACTATCCTTGCCAAACCCCGCTTCGGCAAGAGGTCACAGCAACAACGCCCCCTCATGCCGCAACAGCGCGGCCTTGGTCTCTACCCCTCCCGGAGCCGAAAACCCGCCGAACCATTGGGTGCCGGTGACCCGGTGGCAGGGGATCAGGATCGGCAAGGGGTTCGCCCCGCAGGCCTGCCCCACGGCTTGGGCCGGGGCACCCACAAGCTTGGCGATCTGGCCATAGGTGCGGGTCTCGCCCATCGGGATCTCGGCCATCGCATGGCGGACGGCGGCGTTCAGGCCCTCACCCCAGTCGAAGGGCAGATCGAACCGGGTCAGGCGGCGGTCGAAATAGGCCTGCAACTGGCGGCACGCCTCGGCCAGAAGAGGCGTCGCCGGGGCCGGGCCTTCGCGCCATTCCAGCGCAACCAGACGGTCGCCGGCCTGAACCACGGTCAGCGGCCCAAAAGGCCCCGTCACCCCAGCTTTGATCAACGGTGCACCCGTCATTTACGCCGCGCCCCTTCGGTCTGCGCCTCGCTTTGCCGGAGCGGCAGGAACGCCTCCCGCAGGGTCGCCGCCAGCCCTTCGATCGCCGGAGACGAGCCCCTCGGGTTCCGCCGCAGCACCACCCGGGCCGAGTCGACAATCGGAAAGCCATCCGCCGCCGTCAGCTCCCGGCAGCCCGCCGGAATCGTGCTGCGCGACAGGGGCGCAATCGCCATCCCATTCGTCACCGCCGCCCGCATCCCGCCCGCAAGGTCACAAGACCAGGCCGCGCGCCAGTTGATCCCGTGCAAGTCAAGCCCTGCCTCGGCATAGTCCCGGCTCCATTCTGATCGGAAATAGACCCCAACCGGCACCGGTTTGCGCAGATGCTGGGCGTGGGAGGTGTGGGTGACCCAGACCGTCGGGTCGATGCACAAAACCTCGCCTTCCTCGACATAGGCCCAGTCGTAGATGACCGCGAGGTCCAGCCCATCCGCCGCCATTTCCTTCAAAAGCGCAGTCGAATGGTCGACCCTGACCGAAACCTGCACGCCTTCATGCCGCTCATCAAATGCCGCAAGCGCGCGCGGCAGGACCTTGCCGGAGTACTCATCCGGGATCCCGACCCGGACCGGCCCCTCCAGCGGCTTTTCCCTGAGCGCCAGCGCCGCCTCGTCCAGAAGGGCGACCACCCGGCGGGCATAGGGCATCAGCTGTTCGCCCCGTGGCGTCAGCACCACGCCGCGCGCCTGCCGGTCGAACAGGGGCTGGCCAAGGCTATCCTCCAGCCGTTTGATCTGCAGGCTGACCGCCGATTGCGTGCGGAAAAGCCGCCCCGCCGCCGCTGTGACCGACCCAAGGTCCGCCACCGCCAGAAAACTGCGCATCAGGTCGCTGTCCAGGGGGGCAGTCATCGGTCATCCCATTTATAAACCTCATGGCACATATGAAAGCTATTCGTTTGTGAAATGTCAACTGCCGCCCTATGTTCTCCTTGTAACAAAAGGAGACCTATCATGTTCGCCCGCCTCATCGCCCTTCTGCAGCTGCGCAAATCGACCGCGTTTCTGTTGGAACGCTACGATGATCACCTGCTGGCTGACATCGGTCTGACCCGTGACGAGCTGGAGGCCATGCATCTTGGCATCAGCCTGACCGACACCCGCACCAAAGTGTCGAAATTCCACTCCCTGCCAGCGCCCCGCAGTTTTGCGGTCGCCCGGGCATGACTTGCTGCCGGGGGTGCGGCTTCGCACCTCCGGCGCATTTTTCCAGATAGTCACGGGTGCGAGCGGGGCCAGTCCCCGCTCGACTCATTCTAGGGCGGAGTTTTCGAAAACCCCGGCACCGAAATCCGCCCGGATGTTGTGACGATTTCTTCGCAGAAATCGGTTCCCGGACGGTGCGGCCCCGCCGCGCCTTAACCCAAAGCGTCGTTACATCGCTGGCAGGTGCCCGGACGCTTGTGCGTGCCTACATCCGGCAGCACTTTCCAGCAGCGTTCGCATTTCGCGCCCTTGGCAGGATGGAACATGACCAGCGTGTCCGAGACCCCCGGCAATACAAACGCATCCATCGGTGCCAATACGCCAGACCGGATGTCGATCCCGCTGGTGATGCAGATTTCGGCGAAGTCCACCGAACCCAGGATGCTTGCAACAACCGGAGAGACGAAAACCTCCGGAGCCGCCTCAAGGCTTGACCCGATCACCTTTGCTGTCCTCTGCACCTCCAGTGCACCTGTCACCGCGCGTCGCGCCTCACGGATGGTCTCCCATTTAGCCGCCAGCGCCTCGTCGCGCCAAACCTTCGGCGTCTCGGGGAAATCCAGCAGATGGACAGATGACTCCTCGCCCGGGAACCGCTCCAGCCAAACCTCCTCCATCGTGAAGACCAAGACTGGCGCCAGCCAGGTTGTCAGCCGGTGGAAGAGGATATCCAGCACGGTTCGGCAGGACCGGCGGGTCAGGCTGGTGGGGGCATCGCAGTACAGCGCGTCCTTGCGGATGTCGAAATAGACCGCTGACAGGTCGGTGGTGCAGAAGGTGAACAGCTTCTGGAACACGCCCTGGAAATCATACTTGGCATAGCCTTCGCGGACTTCCGTATCCAGTTCGGCCAGCCGGTGCAGCACCCAGCGCTCCAGCTCCGGCATGTCTGCCGGGTCCACCCGCTCGGCCTCGGTAAAGCCGTTCAGCGCCCCCAGCATATAGCGCATCGTGTTGCGCAGACGCCGGTAGCTGTCGGCCACGCCTTTCAGGATTTCGCGTCCAATGCGCAGGTCGACCGTGTAATCCGACTGCGCCACCCAAAGCCGCAGGATATCGGCGCCATATTCACCGATCACCTCTTGCGGCGCGGTGGTGTTGCCCAGCGATTTGGACATCTTCATGCCCTTCTCGTCCAGCGTGAAGCCGTGAGTCAGAACGCCCCGATAGGGCGCGCGCCCCTTGGTGCCACAGGCTTGTAGCATCGAGGAATGGAACCACCCGCGATGCTGGTCGGTGCCCTCAAGGTAAAGGTCGGCAATCCCGTCGGGCGCGCCATCCTCACGGTCACGCAGCACGAAGGCGTGGGTCGAACCAGAGTCGAACCACACGTCCAGCACGTCATCAACTTTGTCATAATCGGACGGATTCACGATGCCGTCCAGCATCCGTTCCTTGAATCCTTGCACAAACCAGACATCCGCGCTTTCCGCCTCAAACGCCGCGATGATGCGGGCATTTACTTCCGCATTGCGCAACAGAAAGTCCGGTGCATCCGGCCGCGCGCCCTTTTTGACAAAGCACGTCAGCGGCACCCCCCAGGCGCGCTGGCGCGACAGCACCCAATCCGGCCGCGCCTCGATCATCGAGTGCAGCCGGTTCCGCCCGGTCGAAGGCGTCCACTCCACCAGCTGATTGATCGAATTCAACGCGCGGCTGCGGATCGTGTCGCCATAGGTGGACATGCCATCGTCCAGCTTGCGGTCAATCGCCACAAACCACTGCGGCGTATTGCGGAAGATGACCGGAGCCTTCGAGCGCCAGCTATGCGGATAGCTATGCTTCAGCTTGCCCTTGGCAAACAGCGCGCCGGAATAGGCCAACTGCTTGATCACCGACACGTTGGCCGGGCCTTCCTTGCCCTCGGGCGTGATAATGTGCTGCCCGCCGAACAGCGGCAGGTCGGCGCGATAGGACCCATCCGCCTCGACGTTGTAGGTCATCTTCAGGTCCGGGTAGTCCGGCCCCTGAAACTTAACGAACAACTGATAGTCGTCATCGCCGTGGCTCGGGGCGGTGTGGACGAACCCGGTGCCCGCGTCATCGGTGACATGGTCACCGGGGAGCATGGGGACATCGTAGTCCCATTCGCCATTGCCACCCTCGATACCGCGGAAGGGGTGGGCGAGGGTTATGTTGCGCAATGTGTTGGATGGCACATAGCACAAGCACCGATACTTCGTGACCTTCGCACTTTCCATGAGCTTTTCTGCAAGGTCAAAAGACAGAAGGAGGGTTTCCCCCACCTGCGCCGAACTGTTCTCCCCCACTTCCAGAACCTCAAACGCCGCATAGACGATATCTTCATTGTACACGACCGCTCGGTTTTGCGGGATCGTCCAAGGCGTCGTCGTCCAGATAAGAACGGATCCTTTTCTGACTTTCTGAAACACTGCCGGGTCTTCGGGAGAGTTGGTGAATCCAAGCACCATATGCTTTGCGTCAGAGACCCGAAACCGCACCCAAACCTGATGGCTCGTATGGTCGTGATACTCCACCTCCGCCTCGGCCAGCGCGGTCTTCTCGACCGGAGACCACATCACCGGCTTCGAGCCCTGATACAGCGACCCGTTCATCACGAACTTCATGAACTCCCCGGCGATCACCGCTTCGGCGTGGTAATCCATCGTGAGGTAAGGCCGGTCCCAGGCCCCCGTCACCCCCAGCCGCTTGAACTCATCCCGCTGCACATCAATCCAGCCGGCGGCAAAGGCGCGGCATTCGCGGCGGAAATCCACCACGTCCACGTCGTCCTTGTTCAACCCCTTGGCGCGGTACTGTTCCTCGATCTTCCACTCGATCGGCAAGCCGTGGCAGTCCCAGCCCGGCACATAGCGGGCATCGCGGCCCATCATCTGCTGGCTGCGGACCACCATGTCCTTCAGCACCTTGTTCAGCGCATGACCGATGTGCAAATGCCCGTTCGCATAGGGCGGCCCATCATGCAGCACAAACGGCTCCCGCCCCGCCACCGTCCGCAGCCGGTCATAAACGCCAATCCGCGCCCACCGCGCCAGCCATTCGGGTTCACGCTGCGGCAGGCCCGCGCGCATCGGGAAATCGGTCTCGGGCAGGAAGACGGTATCGCGGTAGTCAGGGGCGGTGGTGTCGGCACACATGGGGGGACGGTCCTTGGGGATCGGGGGCAGAACGGCCGGGGCAAATCCCGGCCAGACGAAACGGAAACGCCCGGCGGCTGAATTCAGCCCGCCGGGCCGGTAATTCGCGAAAGAATGACCCAACATATCTGCATGACCGGCCTTATAGCCAAAGCCCGGCTTAGGGTCCAGTGCACGCCCAGCCCTTTCACCTGTTCGCAAGTATCCTCGGGGGTAAAGCCGATCCCATCGGCTTTGGGGGGCGAAGCGCCCCCATCACCCGAGGAGGAGGCGAAGCCCGACGACGAGACAAAGGATCGCGCCGAAGGCGCTCCGCAAGAAGACCGCCCCTTGCCACCTGACCCACGGGCTGGCACCCATGCGCCATGACGAACCCACTTCGCATCGCCATTGTCGGAGCCGGAATAGGTGGGCTGGCCGCAGCCGCCCTTTTGGCCCGCGACGGGCATTCCGTCACGCTGGTTGAACGGTTCGACACGCCTCGCCCGCTCGGTTCGGGCCTGATCGTGCAGCCGGTCGGCCTAGGGGTGCTGGACCAGCTTGGCATCGGCGACGAAGCCCGCCGCCTGGGCGCACCTTTGACCCGGATGCTTGGCCATTCTGGCCGCCGCGTGGCCCTTGATGTCCACTACCGTGCCCATCAGCCGGGCCTCGCCATGCACCGCGCTGCCCTCTTCCACATCCTGTGGCGGGCGATGCTGGCCTCTGGTTCGACAGTCCTGACCGGCCAGACTGTCCGTGCAGCCCGCGCCAGCGCAAGCGAGACCTGCCTCGTGATCGATCAGGGCGACCTTGGGCCTTTCGATCTGATCGTCGATGCTTCCGGCGCAGGCTCGACCCTGTCTCCCCTGAAATCCCGCCCGCTCAACTATGGCGCGGTCTGGGCGCATGTCGCCTGGCCCGCAACTGACCTGCCGAAAGACGAACTTCGCCAGCGCTACCGCGCCGCAAGCCGGATGGCGGGTGTCCTGCCCATCGGCTGCCTGCCCAATGACCCGACCCCGCGTGCGGCGGTGTTCTGGTCGCTCTCGCAGGGCGAGCTGGATGCCTGGCCGCAGCGCGACCACAACGACTGGTGCACCGAAGTCTCTGACTTCTGGCCCGAAATGAATTCCTTCCTGGCTCCATTGACCGATAAATCCCAGCTGATCCCGGCCCGCTACAGCCATGGGGCCTTGCGGCACCCGTGGACGGGCCGGATCGCCCATATCGGCGACGCTGCACACCGGGCCAGCCCGCAGCTTGGCCAGGGGGCCAACATGGCGCTTCTGGATGCGCTGTCCCTCGCCCTCGCCCTGCGCCTGCCGCTGGACCAGGCCCCCGCCGCGCATCACCGCGCCCGTCACGGGCATCTGTCGCTTTACCAGACGCTCAGTGCCGCGCTGACCCCGCAGTACCAGTCTTCAAGCCGCTTTCTGCCCTTCTTGCGCGACCACATCCTTGCCCCGTTGTCCCGCATCCCGCCCCTGCCGCGCATGCTGACCAAAATTGTGAGCGGCGACATCCTGCCCCCGATCAGGGGCTTGAAATGGGAGAGCGTTGGACCGGGGCCGCACGCAGACTAAGCGTGCGCTAAGCCCAAGCCCGCGCTGGAGACCCCCGACCCTCAGCCGGACTATCCCCTCAAAGTTGAAAATACCCTCTGTGACCTCGCCGCCAAATTTGTCAAATTGGCAGCAGCAACGACAGTCGGGCTGTTTCACGCCCACAACCCGGCACAGATTCAACCAAGGCAGGACATGAGTCCCAAGAACAAGACCCGGAAACCGCGCAAGCGGGTCTTCGTTCACATCGGGGTTGGAAAGACCGATACAACGGCGCTGCAGACCTTCCTGACCCAGCAGGCCGATGCGATCGAGCGTCAGGGGATTTCCTATCCGTTCCGCGAAGCCCCCGAGACAGTGGCTGCGGGGAAATGTTCGGGCAATCTGGTCCATGTCATGGCCTCCCATGCCACCCGGAATCGACGCCCGGCGGATATAGAGACCCTGATCGCGCACTATCTGCCCCGGGTCATCGACGAAGCCATCGACGCTTCACGCAAGGATACGGTCGTCTTGTCCAGCGAAGCCATCGCACAGACGACGTCGCCGGAAATCGTCGCCTATCTTCAGGACCTGTCCAGCCGCCATCATGTGACGCTGTTGGGTTTTGTCCGCGATCCCTATGATCATATGCAGTCCAGCTGGAAGCAACGCGTGAAGCAGGGACACTGTCAAAGCCTGCCCAAACACATCGATCTCGACTAAAAAACTGGCACCTACAGCCAGCAGAATTTGACCACGTTCCTGGACGCCGGGCTGGATATCCGGTTGGGGAACCATGATGTCGCCCGAAAAGATCTGGCTGCGGCCTTTGTCAAGGAAATCGGCCTGTATCTGACAACGCTTGGCACCGTCGTCCAGACCATGGGACAGAAGAACCTCTCGCTGTCCTAGTGGCGGGCGAAGGCTATCGTCAGGGCGCAGTCCCTTTCGTTTTCGCATCTGCCGCCCATGCTGAACGAGCGCGTCCTGAGTATTCCTGACCTGCGGCGCAATCCCTATCTTGCCCAAGTTGACGCAATCATCCTGCGGTACATGGCCAAGTCCTTAGCGACGATCAACCGGCACTTGGCCCCAGACCTCCCGCGCATCGCCGGACCCTCCCGGCGATGGCATATCTGCCCACGGGGCGGCCTGACCCGGCCCTGCCAAAGGGGCATTTGGTCCCTATCCGGGCAATGCCTATTTGCAAGCCATTGATTTCATTAAAAGCGACCGCCAGTCACCACTGACGGCACTCGACAAGCCGCTTTCGACCTGCCATCCTTTGCAGCATGAAACTTCCCACCCTCAACGTCCTTGGCACCGAGATCGAGCCTTGCTCCACCCAGCCAATGACTGGCTTTTTCCGGGATGGCTGCTGCAACACCGGCCCATTGGACCGGGGTCTGCACACGGTCTGCGCCACCATGACGGCCGAATTCCTTGCCCTGTCGAAATACCTTGGCAATGACCTTTCCACCCCACGCCCGGAATTCGGCTTTCCCGGCCTGAAACCCGGCGATCAATGGTGCATGTGCGCCAGCCGTTTCCTGCAAGCACATGAAGAAGGGGCTGCGCCGAAGATCCGGCTGCAGGCCACGCATCAGGCAACGCTGGCCATCGTGCCACTTGCCGTCTTGCAGGAAAACGCCGTCTAGGTCTTTGAGTTGGCCGCAGTTCGCACGGCGCCGTCGTCGCGCATCAGATCATCGATGAACAGCGACAGAAGCTGCGAGCGTCCACTGACCCCCGCCTTGCGATAGATGGCATTGGTCTGGGCCTTGACCGTGCCCTCGCTGGTCGACCGCAAGCCCCCGATATCCGCCGTCGACATGCCCTTGATCGCGAAAAGGGCGACATCCCTTTCCGAGGCGGTCAGGCCCCATTCGACGAATTTTTCCTGCAAGAGATCCGCGAATGCCCCCGAAGCGCGGCGCAGGCGCTCTTCGGCAGAGTTGCGGTCCTTGATTGCGCGAAACACCAGAAGACCGCCGACGATCACCCCGAGGACCAGCCCGATCGAGGCCCCGATCTCCATGTACTCGCGCATTTCCCAGCTAAGCGGGGTGGTATGGATCCCAAGAATCGAGTTGAGGATGTCAGAAACGAAAAACCAGGCGCAAAACGCCTGAATAATAAAAATCAAAATGAACGGGATAGCGCGTTTCAATCAGGGAACCGACGACCTGCGCGATCCGGCTTAGCCCCCACTGCCACTGCCGCCACTCCCACTTCCGCCGCTGCTACCGCTGCCCGAATCATCATCATCGTCATCGTCATCATCGTCATCATCATCGTCATCATCGTCATCATCGTCATCATCGTCATCATCGTCATCATCGTCATCATCGTCATCATCGTCATCATCGTCATCATCGTCATCATCGTCATCAGCGTCATCAGCGTCGTCGACATTGTCACTGATCACTGCCTGAACGATGGTGGCGCTTTCGGTGGCGCCGGGCAATGGCGTCCAGAGATCCCGCAGAATTTCGCCGGTAGCCGGATTGAGGATGATTTCCCGTTCCCCTTCGGCCTTGCTGGCGACGATCCGCACACGGCCAAGCATTGTCTCTTCGGTCATAACCGACTGGAAGCCCTGATCGCGAAGCTGGTCGACGATGTTTTCGACAGCGTCCTTCGCCAATGACGGCGAGCCAATGGCGAGCCCGAAGGCAAAACCCAAAAGGATATCTCTGCGCTTCATAGGCGACCCCATGTCCCTGACCCTACGTCAGTATGTAGCGTGAAAATGATGGATGGAAAAGGCCCCGGCAATACCGGGGCCCTTCGTATCTTCAGATGTCAGACATCAGCCGCCAGTGCCGGAGGTACCGCCGTCATCGTCATCGTCATCATCGTCATCATCGTCATCATCATCATCATCATCATCATCGTCATCATCATCATCGTCATCATCGTCATCATCATCGTCATCGTCATCGTCATCGTCATCGTCATCGTCATCGCCGTCGAAGTCGTGATCAACGGTCTTCACTTCCGAACCCGTCAGACCAAGTTCTTCAGCATCTGCGGTTTCCTGCTCGGATTTCAGAACCGCGGCGGTTTCGTTGTCGATGATCGTCTCGACCTTCATGCCGTCCTTGATGCCTTCGATCTTGGTCTGCGTCGTTCCGACCTTCACTTCGACATAGGAATAGCCATCGGCCAGATACTGGGCGGCCAGCGCGTTGCCGTCCACGGCTGCGAAAGCCATGCCAGCCGACAGCGCGATTGCTGCCGTGTAGCCCAAAAGCTTAGCTCTAAGTTTCATCAGTAGTCTCCCTTGGTTTGGGTTTCCTGGTCGCCTCGGTGAACTTGCTGTCCGGTCCAAGGCATGAGTGCATCAGGCATCCCGAACGCCGGCTTGCCAATTGGACATTCGTTTATGCAGGGGTTTTATGTCTTCAGTTTGCAGGAATAAACTTAAGTTTATGCCGCATGGGCCAATATCAGGCCATATGGCTCAGGTATGGCCCCTGCGTACCGGTGATTTAGCGCGGCCAAGAGGCCCGCAACGCAAGGTTGCAGGTCCGCATGATTCGCGCCGTCAGACTTTCATCGTCACGCCCAGATGCTTGGCGACAGTGAAAATGTCCTTGTCGCCGCGCCCGCACATGTTCATCACGATGATCTTGTCCCTTGCCATGGTCGGGGCCAGCTTCATCACATGGGCCAAGGCATGGCTTGGTTCCAGCGCCGGGATGATTCCCTCCATCATGCAGGAAAGCTGGAACGCCTCCAGCGCTTCCGCATCGGTGATGCTGACATATTCGGCGCGACCCACGTCATGCAGCCAGGAATGTTCCGGCCCGATGCCAGGGTAATCGAGGCCGGCGCTGATCGAAAAGCCTTCCAGAATCTGCCCATCGGCATCCTGCAACAGATAGGTCCGGTTGCCATGCAACACTCCCGGACGCCCGCCGGTCAGGGATGCGCAATGCTCCATCCGGTCGTCCACGCCCTTGCCACCCGCTTCGACGCCGATGATCCGCACCGAAGGATCGTCGAGGAAGGGGAAGAACAACCCCATCGCGTTTGATCCACCGCCAATCGCCGCGACAACGGCGTCAGGCAGACGGCCTTCGCCTTCCTGCTCGGCCAGTTGCCAGCGGACTTCCTTGCCGATGATCGACTGGAAATCCCGCACCATGGCGGGATAGGGATGCGGCCCGGCCACCGTGCCGATGCAATAGAACGTGTCACGCACGTTGGTCACCCAGTCGCGCAGCGCATCGTTCATCGCATCCTTCAGCGTGCCGCGACCCGAGGTGACCGGGATTACCTCGGCCCCCAGAAGCTTCATCCGGAACACGTTCGGGGCCTGCCGTTCCACATCATGCGCGCCCATATAGACCACACATTTCAGCCCGAACTTGGCGCAGACCGTGGCGGTGGCCACCCCGTGCTGGCCCGCCCCGGTTTCCGCGATGATCCGGGTCTTGCCCATCCGCCGCGCCAGAATGATCTGGCCCAACACGTTGTTGATCTTGTGCGCGCCGGTATGGTTCAGCTCGTCACGCTTCATATAGACCTTGGCACCGCCCAGATGCGCGGTCAGTCGTGGCGCGAAATAAAGGGGCGAGGGGCGGCCGACATAGTGCTTCCACAGGTCCTCCATCTCGGCCCAGAATGTCGGGTCGGTCTTGGCGAAATTGTAACGCTCTTCCAGCTCCAGGATCAGCGGCATCAGCGTTTCGGACACGAAGCGCCCGCCGAACATGCCAAAGCGACCCTGTTCATCCGGCCCCGTCATAAAGCTGTTCAACCCGTCCTCGGCCATGGCGCACCCCCGTTGTTCATCTTTGGATGTAACGCCATTGCCCGCCTTGGGAAAGGGGGGCCGTCTGCCCCCCTCGGGCTTCGCCCCCACCCCCTGAGGATATTTTGGGAAGAGAAAGCCATTTTCCCTTCACCAAATATCCCCGCCGGAGGCTTCAACGGACCAGCCCAAGCGATCACCGCAGGATGGGGACGCCGCCTTTGACACCCTGAGCCGCCTCAACAAAGGCCGCGATCCGGTCGGCATCCTTCACCCCCGGGGCAGATTCGACGCCGCTGGCGACATCAACCTGCCGCGCGCCGGTCAGCTGCACGGCCTTGGCCACGTTCTCCGGCGTCAACCCGCCCGCCAGCATCCAGGGCCGCAGCCATTTCCGCCCGACCAGAAGCCGCCAGTCGAAGGTCAACCCGTTGCCGCCGGGCAGCACCGCATCCTTCGGCGGTTTGGCGTCGATCAGGATCTGGTCAGCGACCAGCGAGTAGTCAAGGAGTGCCGCTAGATCCGCCTCCCCCGCCACCCCAATCGCCTTCATCACCGGCAGACCATAGCGCGCCTTGATTTCGGCGACGCGGACGGGGGATTCGTGGCCGTGAAGCTGCAGCATGTCCAAAGGCACCACGCCGGTGATCGCGTCCAAAGTCGCGTCATCTTCATCCACCACCAGCGCCACCTTGCAAAGGCCTTCAGGTGCCGCAATCGCCAAAGCGCGGGCCACTTCGGGCGTCACGGAACGCGGCGATTTGGGAAAGAAGTTGAACCCGGCATAGGCAGCACCCGCCTTGGCCACCGCCTCGACATCGGCAAGCGTCTTCAGCCCGCAGATCTTGACCCGGACATCCAGCATCAACGCTTATCCAGAAGCGCCAGAATTTCGTCCGTCGGGCCCGACTTCGCCTCGCGCAGGGATGAAAGCTCACGCTCCAGCCGCGCCACTTCGCGCGACTTGGTGCTGGCTGCGCTGCGGTGCTTGGTCTCGCGCAGCCATTCCCAGACAAAGCCGATCAGCACGCCCAGAATCACGCCACCAAAGATCACAACGAACAGCGGCACGTTGAGCGACCAGGAAATCCCGGTCAGCGCTGCCAGATCCTCGGGCAAAAGCTGTAGCGATACGCTGGCCCGGTTCGCCAGTGCCAGCGCCAGAAGCGCAAGGCCGATCAGGCCAAGAATGGAAAGTCGGACAATACGGATCATGGACAGCGCATCCCCAAGGGTTGCGCCACTATCCGTCCGTTGGCTGCAAGGCGCAAGACACTGGTGCAGATGCCCGTACTGGATCGGGGCTTACTGCCCGTTCAGCCGGTCGCGTAGCAGTTTGCCGGTCTTGAAGAAGGGAACCTTCTTGTCGTCGACCTTGACCGCCTCGCCCGTGCGCGGGTTGCGGCCGACACGTCCGTCGCGGGCCTTGACCGAGAAGGCCCCGAAGCCGCGCAACTCGACCCTGTCGCCGCGGACCAAGGCCTCGATGATTTCGTCGAAAACCGTATTCACGATCCGCTCAACATGGCGCTGAGTGAGATGCGGATTCTCATCCGCGATCTTCTGGATCAGTTCGGAACGGATCATTCCAAGTCCCCCCTCATGGTTCGGCCTTTTCCGCAGCATCAATCGCGGCGGCCGCCACGCTATTGTTCTTCATCGACTATAACGACAGGTCTTGCCTCATGACAAACAAAAACCGGGACTTGGGAGGCAAATGAAAAGGCCCCGCGAGCGTCGCGGGGCCTTTCGTGCCTTGAAAGGCCAGCCGATACCTTAGCTGCGGTCCTTCAGAGCCGCGCCAAGGATGTCGCCCAGCGACGCGCCCGAATCGGACGAGCCATACTGTTCGACGGCTTCTTTCTCTTCCGCGATCTCGCGCGCTTTGATCGACAGACCCAGTTTGCGGGTCTTCGGGTCGATGTTGGTGACGCGAACGTCGATCTTGTCGCCCACCTGGAAACGCTCCGGCCGCTGGTCAGCACGGTCACGGCTCAGGTCCGAACGGCGGATGAACGACTTCTGGCCGTTGTAATCGACCTCGACGCCGCCCTCTTCGATCGCGGTCACGGCGACGGTGATGATCGCCCCCCGCTTCACGCCATCAACGGCACCGGTAAAGGTGTCGTCGCCCAAGGCCTTGACCGAAAGCGAGATGCGTTCCTTCTCGACATCCACTTCGGTGACAGCGGCGTGAACCGTGTCGCCCTTGCGGTAGGTCTGGATCGCTTCTTCGCCGCGCGTGTCCCAGGACAGGTCCGAAAGGTGGACCATGCCGTCGATGTCGTTGTCGAGGCCGACGAACAGACCGAATTCGGTGATGTTCTTGACTTCGCCTTCGATCTGGGTGCCGACCGGGTGGGTTTCCGCAAAGACTTCCCACGGGTTGCGCTGGGTCTGCTTCAGACCAAGCGAAACGCGACGCTTGGCACTATCGATCTCCAGCACCATGACGTCGACTTCCTGGCTGGTCGAAACGATCTTGCCGGGGTGGACGTTCTTCTTGGTCCAGGACATTTCCGAGACGTGCACCAGACCTTCGACACCGGCTTCCAGCTCCACGAAGGCGCCGTAATCGGTGATGTTGGTGACGCGGCCTTTGTGGACCGTGCCGATGGCATACATCTTTTCAACCGCATCCCAGGGATCGGACTGCAGTTGCTTCATGCCCAGCGAAATACGATGGGTTTCCTTGTTGATCTTGATGACCTGGACCTTGATGGTCTCGCCGATCGCCAGAATCTCCGAAGGATGGTTCACGCGGCGCCATGCCATGTCGGTGACATGGAGCAGGCCGTCAACACCGCCCAGATCAACAAACGCACCGTATTCGGTGATGTTCTTGACCACACCGTCGACCACTTGACCTTCGGTCAGGTTGCCGATGACTTCGGCGCGCTGTTCGGCGCGGCTTTCTTCCAGGATCGCGCGGCGCGAGACAACGATGTTGCCACGACGACGGTCCATCTTCAGGATCTGGAACGGCTGCTTCATACCCATCAGCGGGCCCGCGTCACGCACCGGGCGCACGTCAACCTGGCTGCCGGGAAGGAAGGCAACAGCGCCGCCAAGGTCGACAGTGAAGCCACCCTTGACGCGGCCAAAGATCGCGCCATCGACGCGCAGTTCGGCGGCATAGGCTTTTTCCAGACGGTCCCAAGCTTCTTCGCGCTTGGCTTTCTCGCGGCTGATCTGGGCTTCACCACGGGCATTTTCCACGCGGTCCAGATAAACCTCGACAGTGTCGCCCACGTTGATGTTGGGCTGCTCGCCGGGGTTTGCGAATTCTTTGATGTCGATGCGGCCTTCCATCTTGTAGCCGACATCGATGATGGCCTGGCCCGCTTCGATTGCGATGACGCGGCCTTTGACGACAGTGCCCTCTTCGGGGGTGTCGATCTCGAAGCTTTCCTTCAACAGGGCTTCGAAGTCTTCCATGGTTGCTTTAGCGCACATATAGATCAGTTTCCTTTTCTCGTCTTTTCACTGGCCACGCGGTTGGCTCCGCCGGTCTTTGCTCGCCCTCAACGAAAAACACCGCCATCCGGCAAACCGGTGGCAGCTCTCGCTTCAGGATGCCGGGCCTATAGGCCGAATCCGGGGGTGAGGCAAGGGAAAGCGGTCAGATCGCGGCCAGCCTGCCAGCCACCATGTTGCAAGCCGCCTCGACCGCCTCGTCGATGCCCATCTCGCTGGTATCGATCATCACGGCATCCGTGGCTGCACGCAGGGGAGCATCCGCCCGCCCCATATCGCGGGCATCGCGTTCCTTTACTTCGGCCAGCACCTGCGCCTCGTCGCCGCCCAGTTCCAACCAGCGCCGATGGGCACGAACTTCGGCGCTGGCGGTGACATAAAGCTTTACCTCGGCACCGGGGCAAATCACCGTGCCGATGTCACGCCCATCCAGCACGGCCCCACCCTCGCTACGGGCAAAGCGCCGCTGAAATTCCACAAGCGCGGCCCGCACCTCCGGGATCACTGCCACCCGACTTGCCGCCTGCCCCGCCGCCAGCGTCCGCAGATCGCCCCGCTCCAGATCCTCGACCCGCAACCCCCGCGCCGCCGCAACCGGATCGCCCCCAATTGCCCCCACGGCCCGGTACAAAAGCCCGGTGTCCAGATGCCGAAACCCGAACCGCGCGGCGACAGCCCGGCTGATCGTGCCCTTGCCCGCCGCTGCCGGCCCGTCGATGGCTACTGTAAAGATCATCCGAAAGCCCCTGTCGCCTTGCCGTCTTGTCCCTTAGCCTTGCTCCCAAGTCAAACCACAGGGAGAGCGCCATGGGAACCGGATCGCCACCAAAGCACTGGGCAAGCCTGATGGCCGAGATGATGGTCGATGACTTCCCCCGCTCCTACGCCTTCTGGACCGGAGTCTTGGGCTTTACCCCCGCCTTCACCCGCCCGGCGCAAAAGCTTGGCTGCCTTGAACATCCCGACGGCGCGCAAGTGATGATCTATGAACGCGACGGCGATTGGGAGACCGCCCCGATGGCCCCCCCCTTCGGGCGCGGCATGGTCGTCCAGCTTTACGTCCATGACGCCAATGCCGCAGCAGCCCGGGTGCGCGCGGCGGGCCATCCCTTCTATGTCGAGTTGCGTGAGAAATGGCGCGACTGGGGTGACCGCCTGGGTGGCCAGCGTGAGTTTCTGGTGCAGGACCCCGACGGCTATCTGATCATGGTCGCCGAGCGGATCGGTGAGCGGCCGTTGCCAGCTGGCGGGGTCTGATATCGGCCTTCAATCCCCAATTGCATCGATCAACTCCGTTTCATACGCTGGCTATGGGAGCATTGAGCTTCCGACCATTGGACCGGCGTCCTTGCCGCCAAACTTGGGCAGGCGAAGCCGGCTTGACGAGGAGATTTGATGTTTGGCTTTTTGAAAAAGCATCTGCAAAGCAAAGCCGGTGACGCGACTGCCGACTATATTGCAGTTGGTGACTATGACCTTTCCGAGCTTCACCGATTCCGTGTCGCCGCGAGACTTGAAAAGCTGGTGCCAACCAATCCTGACTCCCCAAGCTGGTTGGGCGGCAGGCCTCGGATGCCCGCGTCGATCGACTGGCCCCGCCATGAGGGCGAGCCAATGGGCTTTCTCGCGCAGATCCACTGCGGTGACCTGCCCAAGGATCTTTGGGGTGGCGTCGGCCCCAGATCGGGTTGGCTGGTGTTCTTCATCGGGCGCACATCATCTACCGGCGGCAAATTGAGACCTAACGGCACGATTCCCATGCGCGTGCTTCATATTGACGCCTTGGGTCCTGATCGTGTTGATTTTCACCCAGAACTGAGCCGGTTAGGCGCATAATTTTCACTGAGAACTGAGCCATGTGAACCTATCCCCGAAGCGGTGAGCGGCGGGGGCAACGGAGTGATCCACATGGGACTATTGAACATCATCCGACGGATGCATTT
>CANNIA010000042.1 GCA_947504705.1 Paracoccaceae bacterium | reverse complement strand
TCGTCAGCGAGCCACGGCGCTTCAGCGCTTCATTGTAGGCGGGCCAGTTCCTGGTCTTGTAAGCAGGGGGTGTAGGTTTGCTCATGCCGTCCAGCTACCACACTGGATTCACAAGATGAATCCCTCACAGGATTTGTGCAACAGAGCCTGAAAACGGGGAACCTCCGGGCGGTCCAACTGCCGCTCGGCCCGGCATTTATGCAACGTTTCGAACTTCCGTGTGATGTCAGATTGACAGACACGATCCGCCAAGTCATTTGATTGCTCTCTGAAGTCATACAAAATGGAGTGCAACACCAATGAAATCGCTCGCTAGCACCACAGCACTTGCAATGTTGCTCATGGCCTGTCCGACCTATGCCGATCCGACCGTCATGGTTGGTATCTCTATGAACTTCGGCGGCGGCGAAAAACCCGCTTTGGGGCTAACTGGCAAAGTCCTTTCATCCGACCGCGCGGATGAGGTGGTTGGCGTCGCCGGTGCCACCTATTTCTTTGACGGTTACTGGGGCCTTGATGCCGGGGTTGGCTATACCTTTGACGACGGCGCCGTCACGCTGACCTATGACTTCCTCAACAAGCGGCCGCAGCTTTCGGCAGGCTGGGCGGACATCAGTAGCGTCTGCTGACCCTGACAGGCAGGAAGATAAATGGTACTCCGCAACGACTGGTCGCGCATTGTCGCACAGGCGGAGGCATTTCTGGCGGAAGGCAAGGCTGACCTCGCCTACACTTTGCTACTGAAGGCAAGGGATCAAGGTCGGGGAACCTTGGACCTTTATTCTGCGTTGGCCAAGGCGGCCATGGCGCTGCCGCAGGCACAACTTGCCGAACACTGGTGGATCAAGGCCCTACAAAAGGACCCGACTTCGGCGGACTTTCATGTCGGCCTGGGAACAGCCCAATATCATCTGGGGAAACTTCCCGACGCCATCCAGAGCTATCGCCGCGCCCTTGAAATCAACCCCGAAAACCAGGGCGCGTATGTCTCTCTAGCGCTCGCGTATCTTGGCGCGGACTGTCCTGCTCAGGCACTGGTGCACGCCGAAACGGCGCTGCTCAGGGCGCCCGACCATGTCGATATGCGGCTTGCGCGGGCGGCCAGCCTGATCAAGCTTGATCGCGCGGCTGATGCAGTTGCCGATTTGGCATGGCTCCATAAGCAGGGGGCGAAGCTGGGCGAGGTCGGGCTGCTGGAATGCGAGGTAAATCGCGCGTTGGGTGAGTATGAGGTCGCGCTTGTGCTGGCCGCAGAACTGGCTGAGGCATTCCCGACGCTACCCGCCCCGCTCACCTCTTTCCGCACGTCGTTCAAGGCTTTTGTCACCTCGGCCAGCTCTGCGCAGGTGAATGCTTTCCTGGATGGTGTCGGGCTGCCGATCCAGAACATACGGACCGCAAAGCCAGGCCGCGCTGCTCGCAACGCACCCACGACCGACATCATCATTCCGGTTCATGACGGGCTTGAGGATCTGAAAGCCTGCCTCGAAAGCATCGAGCGCCACAGATCCCCCGCCATTGGGCAGATCATTCTGGTAAATGACTGTTCCTCGGCTGAAACACGCGCCTGGTTGCGGAAGGTATCGCGCGCGCGCCAAGATATTCAGCTGGTCCATTCTCGCACGCCTTTGGGCTTTACGCGGGCGCTGGCCTTGGGTCTTTCGCGCAGTCAGGCAAAGAGATTTGTTGCCCTGAATAGCGACTGTATCGTCGGCGAGCATTGGCTGGAGCGCCTTGGCGCCGCAATGCATCCAAACGGGCTTGTAGCGATGGTTGGACCTCTTTCCAACAACGCAGCGTGGCAAAGCTTGGGTCAGGTCTTTGATCCTGGAGGGAATTACGCCAGCCATCCGATGCCGGCGGCAGCGGAGATCGACCGTATTCAGAACCGCCTTAAGCTTCTGTCTGTATTTGACTCTCCAGACACATGCCTGATCCACGGCTTTTGCGTCTTAGTTGACCGGAAAATCTATGACGCGCTAGGCGGGCTTGATGCCACGCTGTTTTCGAATGGCTATGGAGAGTTCCAGGATCTCTCGCTTCGGGCACTAGACGCGGGATATGCGCTCCGGATCGCCGATACGTGTTTTGTAGGCCACGTCCGGGGTGGCAGCATCGCAAGCTCACGCCGGGCCGAGCTGTCGCGAGAAGCGCGCCGCACGCTCTACCAACGCTACACGGCCCTTCGATACCTGACCGCCGAATGCTGCGCCGAAAGCAGTCCGCAGATCAACTTCCTACGCAACAGGGTCCAGACCCTTGAGCGTTATAGCCCCGGGGAAGTTGGCATCGCCCAACGTCGCGCCAAAATGACCGTCCTCGGCGACGTGACTGCCGATCTCACCGGGCAGCGGGTCTGTGTCTTCGTCTCCTTTGCACCTGACGGTCAACTTCTGCCCTACACGCTGCACTATTTGGCAGAACTGAAAGCACAAGGCTTTCGCACCGTGCTGGTCCTGAACGAAGTCGGGCAGCACCGCCTTCCGCCAGAAGCGCTTGACCTGGCTACGGTCGTAATCCTGCGGGACAATCTGGGCTTCGATTTTGGGGCATGGCGCGATGCAATGGTGCGCCTGCCCTCAATGTGGGACGCTGAGAAGGTCCTGTTTACCAATGACAGCCTTGTCGGTCCGTTTGAGGGCTTCGATACCGTCGTTGCAGCGATCGCCCGCAGTTCGGCGCCAATGTTTTTCCTGACCGAGTCCGAATTTGCCCGCCCGCATTTTCAAAGCTTCTTCTGGGGTCTGAAGGGCGAAGGTCTGGCGAACCCCGTCATCCGGGCGTTTCTGATGTCGGTGCTGGACCTGGCTGACAAGTCCTCTGCAATCTTCATGTACGAAGTCTTTCTCCGTGATCTGTGTGAGACACTTGCCGGTCTCGAACCCCTGTGCCTTTTCCCGTTGGTCGAATTGACCGGTGTCGACAGCGATATTCGCAGGACCTTTAATCCCACCCACCATCTTTGGCGGGAGCTTTTGCGCACCGGCTTTCCCTTCCTAAAGGCCGACTTCTGCCGCAAGAACGCCTCTGGCCCGAGCGCAGCCGCGTGGCACAGAGAGCTAGTGGCGCAGGGAGGCGATTTGATGCTGGCGCGTCTGCATATTGAAGCGCTTCAGGTCCAGCGGATGAACCGTTAGATCGGCATCGCCCGTCAAGATATGGGCGCAGGCTCTGCAAAAAGTGCCGTCTCCAGCCTGGCTTGCAGTTGTGCAACGTGCTCAATCAGGTTTTCCACCAGCGGGTCCGAGACGCTATTTCGGGCTAGAAACTCTTGCGTCGCCTTGAATCTGAACACTTCCCTCAGGGCGCGACGTTGGTCGCCGGTGTTGGTAAGCGCAATGGCACGGATAAAGCAAAGACCGGCTTCGATGACAGCAAAGCTAAGTGGTGGCACCACGAATTGCGGCGCAACCCGCGTGCCTTCGACCCCGGCCTCCAAAATGCTAGCGCTTAGGGTCAGCGCATCAGCATAATTTGCGCTGTTCACTAGGTCGGCGCAGGCGCGATAGGCATCGTCGATGCTGCCATAAAAGGACAGGTTCTTTCTTCGTGCGGTGCTTAGGGTGGCGTCGCGCTGCGGTGGCGTAAGTCGCCCGGTCACCGCGTCAGGCGTCACATAAGTGGTGATCCGCTGCATGAGCGCTTCGTCCGTGGCTTCATCCTCACCAGACGACCCGGAGAACGCAATGATGCGACTGGCAAAGTCCTGCGGATACCTAAGGCATCGCTCGTAGCTCAGAATAAGTGCCGGCAGGTTGCAGTCCCGCACGATCTGCACGGCACGTGAATAAAGTAACTGGGTGCGCGCGAGGTGATCGAAATAGAAGGTTTGGCTGGTGCCGCTGACATGCGACTGGGGCAGGGAAACCCATTCCCGCATGGCGATGGCGGCCGGGTCGCGCATCACCAACACCAGATGCGGGTTGCGCAAATCACCGAGGATGCGGTCAAGATACAGGCCGCTGATCGGGTCCTTCCAGCCCCAGACGTCATAGGTCCGGTCCCGTGCGGCGATCAAGCCCCGGACCCGCTCCAGATATGGCTCAAGCCTCGCTGCATCTTCAAACACGCTAATGTCGCCCTGGTGCGAGACGAACTCGCGATCTTCGTTGGTGTCGACTGTGGTTTCCTCGCCCATCGGAACCCCCGCCAGACGCAAAGCGCCAGACGACATTGAGGTTCCGCCGCGCGGCGCACCGAGGACTATATAGGTTCGCGGCGATTCCATTTTGGCAGTGGGTCCGGCAAAGAAACCGCAACTGCGTATTTGTCCGCCAAGCATGCCGAGCCCCCGTCCGCCTGCGGCAACGCAAGCTACTTTTCCCCGTAGCAAAGCGACACAGACGTTGCAACTCTGAACTTCAAGAGATGCGTTGGGGATAGAAGGCTTCGACTTGACTTGGGTAGACCCGCTCCCCGACACTAGCCGCATAAATTGATTGGGATTGCCCCCACTCAACTGGAGTAGGAAAAGTGCTGTTGAAGCGAAAGAACAGCAAAGCCGGTTTCGCGCTTGGCCCACGCGGCAGGGCAAAGTCGCAAAAGACCTTCATCGTCCTAGGTGCCCCACGTGGTGGCACGTCACTTGTAGCCGGGGCATTGCGGCTGGCCGGCGTCGCAATGGGCGATGACATCGATCCGGCGAACAATGAGGACCGGGCCTTCAACTTCCACGACGGAAACATGTCTACTTGGTCGGTTGAGTTTAGCAATACTGACTATCTGGCGAAAATCCGAAACGTGATCCGGGCCCGTAACGACAGCCATGCCGTCTGGGGCTGGAAGGACCCTCTGGCCGCACTTTACGTCAGCGATGTGCTCTCGGACCTCGTGAATCCGCAGTTTATCCTTATTACGCGGGACATCACTGCCAACATCATGCGCGAACGCATAGAAGTGTCCGATTCTGTAAGAAAGGCGGATGAAGGCAAGCTTTATCTTGCCAAGGCAGAGCAGGCGCTGGACCTTTATCGTGCAGCATTTGCCTTGGTCCAACGGACCAATGCGCCGACACTTTTCGTCAGCTATGACAAGGCCTGTCGCAATCCCGAGGATTTTTCCCGCCAGCTTCTGGATTTCATCTCGGTGCCTAGCCCGGCATCGTCCAAGGCCATGATCGAGGCCATTACCCTTTTCACCCGCGAAGGGGCGATGTCGGCCGACCTTTCGCACCGTCCCATCGCCGTCGGCTGGGCCGCTTCGGGGGACCTGACCCTGTCCGGCTTTTCGGACCTTTCCGCAGTCTATCATCGTTGCGCGACGCTGATCAATTTACAGCATTACGAAGCAGGCCTGGCCCTGGCCAAACGCGTTCTGGCGCAAGCCGTCGTCGATTTTGAATCCTTCCCGCACCTGAAGAACAACCCTGTCGTCCTTGCGGAAGTTGAGGCCGGCATGTGCTTTATGTCAGCGATCGCACAGATCAATCTGGGGAACGGGACGGCAAGCTATCTTGCCTTGGGCCGGTTCTCAGCCATTGCTAGGTATCTTCGGCTGGCCGGACAGAAATCCAAACTGGTTGAGGAGTTGACCCGCGAGGCGACGCGGTTGTTCGACCGTTTGGAGCGAGAGCTGGCCACGTGATCCCGGTGCGCGTCAGCACCGCCAATGGGCGCGGCAGGCAGGGAACTCTGCTCGACAGAAGTCATAGACCTCGTGGTAGAAGGCCCGGACGCCCTCGGCGGTCTGGCACGACACCAGCTAGGCCTTGGGTGAGGCGTTGAATCGATGATCGCTGGCCCCGCTGGGCAGAGTTACGCCCAGGAAATCGGACAGCCGCCGTAGCTCGCCTTCTTCGTGCATGGTTCCATACAGCCCGAAATACAGCGCGCTTTCGGGAAATGTCGCCCGCAAGCTGCGCACGGTCCTATCGTACCGGGTCCGCACCTCGAATCCTGGGGATGCGTACAGCCGCTGCAACAGGGCGTCGTCCGACCCGGTCAGGTTCTTGAACCTTTTTTCCATGCGGACCGCACTCCAGCATCTCTCGAACGGATCGCGCATAAGGAAGACGACGCGAAGCTTTGCGTCGATCAGGTGCAGCACCTCGCGCACACGCCAGTCGATCGTGTCCCTGGGCGTGGTGTAGGTTGTGGCTGAGGTGGTCACCGGCGTTTTCCGGCTAGGGTCTGGTTGCTAACGCCAACCTTGACCGGAGATTGCACCAATGACCGACGAGATGATGAACCTGCGGGCGCTTGTTGAGAGGACGCCCGATGCCGAAATGCTTCAAGAGATGATCAGGTTTGCCGCCAAACGGCAGACGGCGCTGAAGGTGCCCTCTTCTTCTATGATGGCTTCAACAATCATCACATTGGCACATTGCGATGCCGTCAGGAGGGGGCATCCACGCCATCACCAGAGCCGCGCAACCAGCCCGTCACCGTGATCAGAGCCGGAAAACTCCAGTGTCCGGCGGTCCAAGGTTGGGTCTCAGAGCACCCGGCGGGAATGGTCGCTTAGCCCCTGGCCGTGCGGCGCTTTTTCTCGACATCGTAGAACGGCATCGAATGGGTGGTCGCCGCGATTTCGCCGTGTGTGGCGCAGTTGACTGTAAGCCCGGTGTCATTGTTGGCGCAATCGACCGGCAGACGCGCGATCGCAATGTTGTGCTTGTTCAGCAGCGAATACATTGCCTGGGTCACAAGGCCGACTTGCGTGCCCTTCTGGAATACTGGCGCGCCATTGCCGGGCACGTTGGTCCCTTCCAACTTCAACCCCCAGATTTTGAAACGCTCACGACCTTTCAGGCGGTAATGCTCTTCAGCACCCCGGAATCCGGTCTTGCCGGGCGAAACGGTGAAATCAAGGCCCAATTCCCAAAGTGTGTCGCCGGGGCCCTCGCTGTCGAACGGGTACATTTCCGAATTGTCGTAGGGGAAGAACAGAAGATTGCTTTCTGTGCGCAGCAGATCCAGCGTGGTAAACCGGCACGGGATGATCCCCATCGACTTGCCTTCCTCCAGGATGCGGTCCCAGATCATCGGCGCATCCTGGCCGCGGCAGAACAGCTCATACCCCCGCTCGCCGGTATAGCCCGTGCGTGAGATCATCACAGGTTTTCCAAACAGTGAGGTTTGCATGTGGTTGAAATAGTTGAGGTTGCGAATACCCTCGACGTGCTTTTCAAGGAAGTCCACCGCCAGGGGCCCTTGCAAAGACAGATCATGCAGGTTGTCGTCAAAGCGCAGGGCGGCATCGCGCCCGGTGGCGGCCATGGTCAGCTGTTCATGCCCGCCGCCCGATCCATGTACCACCATGAAAGCATTCGGTGCGGTCCGGTAGATGACGCAATCGTCGATGAACTTGCCCGCGTCATTCAGCATGCTGGCGTAAACAGACCGGCCCGGCATCAGCTTTTCCACGTTACGCGTCGTGGCGCGTTCGATCAGATGGCTGGCGGCAGGGCCGGTGATGTGCAGCTTTTTCAGACCCGAGACATCCATCAGACCTGCCTTGGTGCGAATGGCCAGATACTCGGCCTCTGGGTCGCCTTTGGAATAGGACCAAGCCATTCCCATCCCGTTCCAGTCTTCAAGGTCCGAGCCGAGTGCCCGATGGCGGCTGCTTAGTGCCGAGAATCTCCAGGAATTGGTCATTGTTTTACCCTTGCTTTCATTGCTGTGTTTCGGGTCGTCTGAAAATGACTCGCGCAAAGGGCGACTCTTTTGCGGCTTCAGCGCGCCTTCCTCAAGCGTCGAGCATCCATTGTGCAAGATAGAACCGGGGCGGCTCGAAAGCCGCCCAGGCAAGAGACTGACTGCTGCGTCAGATCAAACTGGCAATACAAAGAACCAGTTCGACCACAGCACCACAGCTGCACCCGCCGCCAAGGCCAGATAGGGCAACATGCCGGCCTTCCTTGGCCCCAGATCGCCGTGATCCGACAGGCCCATATCTTCCATCGCCTCTTTCGGGAAATGACCCTTGTCCTGTACGTAGTGGCGGAACCAGAAAACCGGCAGGATGAACGAGGCAAATACCAGCCCCGACCACAGCGCATTCTCATAACCCCACACCTTGGCACCGGCGCCCAGAAACAGCGCGTTGACGAAGGCAAGCAGGGTGTTGAAGCCGATCAGCCAGTTCGGCGCCTTCCACGGCCGGTCCAGATGGCCTGAATCGATCCGGTGAATCCAGCCGGCGTTCAGGTTCAGGAAGTTGAACAGGATGTATCCGACGTTGGAAATCGCCAGCACATAGAAGTAGCCTCCCGCATCCGAGGCCAGAGCCAAGAGTATCACGTTGAAACCGAAGTCGGTCCACATTGCCCCGGTCGGCGCGCCGTTCTTGTTGACGCTGCTGAGGTATTTCGGCAGCCAGCCATCGCGCGAGCCTTGGTAGAGGGTGCGCGAAGAACCCGCCATCGCCGTCATGATCGCCAGGAACAGCCCCAGAATCATCAGGATCACGAAGATCTGGATGAGAATCTGGTTCGACCCCAGCATGGACCCCAGGGCCGCAGCAACGCCGGTGCCATCGACGATGCCCGGCTCCAGCATGCCGGTCAGGCCGAAGAAGCCCTGAAACGAGAACGGGATCAGGAAGAAGAACACGATGCACAAAAGGCCGGAATAGAAGATGGCGCGGAAGGTGTCACGCTTGGGGTCTTTCAGTTCCGAAGTGTAGCAGACGGCGGTTTCAAAGCCGTAGGTCGACCAGGCGGCGATATACATCCCGCCCAGAAACAGCGTCCAGCCGCCCAGGTTCCATTCTCCGTTCACCCCCGAATAGGAGGCTGTCGGCGGAACGATACTGCTCACGTTCATCCAGTTGATCGAACCAGTCAGGATCGGAACCAATCCGACCAGCAGCAATGGCCCCAGCACGACGACCGCCAGCACCTTTTGCGCTGAAGCCGTGGCCGCGATGCCGCGATGCTGGATCGCCAGCATGATCAGCATCAGGACCACACCGATCACGAACGTCGAGTTGAAGTGCAAACTTCCCAGACCCGGAACGCTGATCTGGAACGCCTCCCAGACACGCAGCGCCGGGGTCAGGGCGGCGACACCATCGGAGGTGGCAACTGTGGTGATCGCATCTGCGGCCGAGGTGCCGGCATTTGCGGCAATGAAATCCACCACCGACTGGGTGGTGTCGGTATAATTGGCAAGGTTGGCCGCAACCCAATCCAGCACCATCTGGCTGTCTGCCGCTGGGATCGGGAACAGAGCATTCAGAATGTAGCCCGACGCAATTGCACAGCCCAAGGACAGCACTGGCGACCAGGCGAACCAGTTGCACCAGACCGACAGCGGCGCAATCAGCTTGGAATAGCGCAGCCAGGCCGTTGCCCCGTAAACCGAGGTGCCGCCCGATTTGCTGCCGAACATGCCGGCCATTTCGGCGTAGGTGAAGCTTTGCGAAAAGCCCATGAGCATCGACAGCATCCAGACGACGAAGGCCGCTTGCCCTGCCACCCCGGCGATGCCACCGATCGAGAACAGCACCAGCGGCGGCACCCCTGCGGCGACCCAGAAGGCCCCGCGCCAATCCAGCGAGCGGACAAGTCCACCCGATCCTATTTCTTCTGACATTGTTGATACCTCCGATGTTGTCCGATGTTTTTTGGGCCTTGGCCCCGTGTTAGGGTGCGGGCGGGCCATTCGCCGCCCCTTGGTCTTGGTGGTGCTTTCCCGGTAACTGCCGCTTGACCCAGACGAAAGGGATGGGCCAATCGACGAAGGAACTGCCGTCAGAAAAGCTACGCTGCTGAGGATCCGGGCCAGGGCGGCGGGCATGCCTGCCGCCCTGATCCTTGTCATGATGCGACGATCGCCTTTCAGTCCTACAGGCGCCATTCCAGATCCGGGTTCTCGCCCGGATTGTAGGGCGTTCCCCAAGCGCGCTGTTCGCGCTTGAACGGCTTCTGGTGCTGCGGGCTTTCATCTTCGATCTCGCGCGCCAGCCGGTGGCCGTCGAACGTCACGTCCGCCATCAACCGCGGGGCTTCGGCGTCACCGATGACGAAGACGTCGTCGATGCCGTTCTTGGCCCATTCGTCCTTGCGCGCCTTCAACTCACGGAACAGGCCGTCCTCGGACCGACGACCGGTGATGAGGATCACGGTATCGCAATCATGCCATTCGTGAGTCGTGTTGTCGGTCCGCGGTTTTTGCCCGACGCCGTTGAAGGTGCGCTTATACCCGTCGCCGAAGATGTAGTACAGTTCGACCCGACCATCTTCGACGCGCGAGCATGCCATTTCCCCAAGAACCTTGATGCCAAGTTCGTGGATCAAGCGATGCAGATTCGGCGCTTCAAGTGTGAAGTCCATATAGGCACCAAGCGCGCAAATCGTTGCCACGGTCACCTCATGGCCCGCACGGGCGAGTTTTTCGGCAATGCTCGGCGCCATGTAGTAGCCGTCGTAGTTGATGATCATCACCCGCTTGCCGATTTTCTTCTTGCCCTCAAAAACCTGCTCGGGGGTAAGGATATGGGGCAGCGATGCATCGGCACCGGGGATCGGCTCTTGCGTTTTGTGGTTCATGCCAACCGGGCTCCATTTGGCGCCGGTTGCAATGACCACACGCGCCGCGCCATAGTTCAGCACGTCATCGGCAGTCATCCGCTTTTGGCCAAGTGCCAGCTGCGAGCCCTTATTTTTCTTCAACAGTTTGTTGATCTGGACCTCACGGTAGTCGCGGTGATAGCCCCATTCGGCCAGGCCCGGCAGGGTCGCCACATCATTGACATAGCCACCGACCTTGTCGCGCTCATCGACGATGTGAACGGTATAGCCACGCTCAAGCAGAACACGCGCGCACTCCGATCCGGCCGGCCCGGCCCCGACGATCAGAACGTCCTTGTCGGACTTGGCCGGTTCGAACTTCTCGGGATGCCAGCCGCGGCGATACTCTTCGCCGGCGGTTGCGTTCTGGGTGCAGATGAACGGCAGGCCGCCGATTTCCCAGCGTGAGATACAGACGTTGCAGCCGATGCAGGTCCGGATATCATCGATCCGGCCTTCCTTGATCTTTGTGGGGATGAAGGGGTCGGCGATCGACGGGCGGGCCGCACCGATGATGTCGATGATGCCGGAATTCACCACCTCCAACATCTTCTCGGGATCATAGTAGCGGCCAACACCGACAACAGGCTTTTTCGTTGCCTGCTTGATGTGGCGGATCCATTCGTTCTCGTGTCCGATCGGGTAGAACCGCGACGGGCCTGCGTCCTCGCCCCATTCGGCGAGGTCACCGATCACGACGTTCCACAGGTCAAGATAGGGCGATGCCAGTTCCACGAACTTCAGCCCGTCGTCGCCAATCTCCACGCCGGTCGGGCCATAAAGCGTATCGACGGCGCAGCGGGTCACGATTGCCAGATCGTCACCCACGGCACGACGCAACTTCTCGAGGGTCTCGATCCAAAACCGGGCACGGTTCTCAAAGCTGCCGCCGTATTCGTCGGTGCGTTTGTTGTAGTAGGGGTTCAGCCACTGCATCGGTCCGTAGCCGTGCCCGCCGTAAAGATCGACGATGTCGAAGCCGGCGTCGCGGGCACGCAATGCTGCGTCAACGTAATGCTGTTGAAGACGCAGGATCTCGTCCTTGTCCGCAGCATGGGAGTAGGTGAATCCGGGGCAGCCCGCAACGGTTGCGAAATCCGAGTTGTACTGGCTAGGCCCGCGCGAGATGGTCCGCGTCTCAAGGCCCGGTGCGTGCGGCCCGCCATAGAACAGCTCGCACCCGGCCAAAGCGTCAAAGCTGTGCACGCGGTCAACCATGGCGCGCAGGTTGCGCACGTCGCCATCGTCCCAGATGCGCGCGGTGATCCGCAGCGTATCGTCGCATTCCGGATGGATCGAGCATTGTTCGGTATTGATCGCACCCCAGCCGCCCTCTGCCTTGATGCCCCGATGCGCCATCTGGAACCCTGGGCTATTCGTGCCGGCGCCGATGCAGTGCGGTACTTGGTAAAATCGATTCTTCAGGGTCTTTGAGCCGATTTTAATCGGTGTAAACAACACGTCGTAAGCCGAGCTTTCTTTAGCCATGATTGTCTCCTCCTTGTCACTAAGTCTGCGGTTGATCGAATCGTATCAGGAAAACCAAAAAAGACTGCCAGTCGCCCAAGAAACCACTGTTAACTTTCTAAACGAGCAGTGTCTTGATGGTCACCCAGTTCGCCCAAACACAGCAAAACAAAACACGGCCCACCTATCAAAGTAAGCGCCAGTTGGATAATTCAATTCAGCCTTTCCTGTCGGTCGTTCTCAAGATAGCCTACGCTCATTCTTACTGGGTTTCAATAAGAACAACCCCCTGCGTCTAAGTGTCGCAATACTACATTAAATCAATTAATATCAATATCTTAAAAATAATATGGCGGCTTGAATTTGCCCCCGCATCAGCGCTTCCAATACCCAGTGAATAGACAGTGTCCATCTGTTCATTTTTAATTTTCACCTCCAAAACTTACGACTTCATCAGGCCATGAACTCAGCCCCTTTTATTGAAGTTTGGCGGCACATAACTTTGAAGGCAGAACGCCAATTTCACGCAAAGTATTGCAATCAAATCCCATAGTATCGCTATGAGACACTCTCGGTGCTGCATTGACTTTATCTTCACCAAACCGACCACAACGCTGGCCGATCCCAATCACCTGAAAACATCACCCATGAAGCTGATCGTGCCTGCCCGACTCTGATATCCAGGCAAAATCCAAAGCGTTCCGATCGTCGAGCAAGACTCGAGCTGCGCTGTGTCTTGCTTCGGACCTGGATAGGCATATTTTCATCTCGCTGTCCTTTCCAAGGGTTTCTGGTGCGGCTTGCTGTTTGCCGGGTTTTCCGCACCGGATGATTTCAGAAGTGGTTCTCAAGCTCTTCGGCGATCTCGAACATGTCGCCGACGATGCCATAGCGGGCGATGCTGAAGATCGAGGCCTCGGGATCGGTGTTCACCGCCACGATATTTTCGACGTGCTTCATGCCCCACTGGTGCTGGACCGAACCCGAGACGCCCATCGCAATATATAGCTTGCAGCTGGCCGCAAGCTGGCCTGACTGGCCGACCTGACGCGCCTTGGGTAACCAGCCGCTGTCGGCGATCGGCCGCGAACAGCCAAGCGTGGCACCCATACTTCCGGCCAGTTGAAGGAACTGCTCGACATTGCTCTCGTCGCCCACGCCACGCCCGATCGACAGAATGAACTCGGCACCAGAGATATCGATGCCGCCAGCATCCGCTGGTGACTTCCACCCTTCATGCGTCGTCGCGATATCGGCGGTCGGCGGCACCATCTCGGTCACCTTGGGCGCGCTTGAACCGGATGCCGGTTGGAACACATTCGTGCGGATGGTCAGCAGCACGGTCTGCTTGCCCGGAAAATCGACATCGACCAGCACCTTCTCGGCGTAGCCGGCACGGGTGACGACAAGTTCACCATCTTCACGCCGCAGTGCCTGCACGTCGGTGGCCAGACCGCAGTCCAGCTTTACTGCTGCGGCTGGCGCGAACGACCAGGCATCAACGCCATGTGCGGTGACGATCAGCGCGGGTTTGCGCGCCCCGGCCAGTGCCATGATCGCCGCCTCGATCAGATCAGGCTGGAAGTCGTCCGTCGCCTTTATCGCGATCACCTCGTCGACCCCCTCGGCTGAAAGAGCCCCGACATAGGCCTGCGGATCGGCGGCGATGATGGCGACCGCCAGCGTATCACCCGCCTGCTTGACACCGCGTGCGGCGGTGATGGCTTCCAGCGACGACATAAGAAGCTCGCCGCCACGCTGCCCGGCAATTACAAGAAGTTCAGCCATTCTTCACATCCCCCGCAATTCTTTGATGATTTCGGCCAGCCGCGCCGCCTGCTCGGCGGCAGATCCAGTGATCAGTTCGGCCTTTCCGCGTTCGGGCGCATACATCCGGCGCACCCGAGAGGCTGGCGCAACCTCGGCCGCAGACAGACCGAGATCGTCGAGCGACAACTCATCCACCGGCTTTTGTTTGGCCTGCTTGATGCCTCGCAAAGAGGCATATCGCGGCTGGTTGATGCCAAGCTGGATCGACAGCACCGCAGGACAGCGGATAGTCATGATTTCTTCCAGCCCGCCCTCAAGCTCACGTCGAAGCGTCGCTGTCCTGGCTCCGGAGGCATAGTCCAGGTTGCTAACAACCGCAGCGTGTGGCCAGCCCAGAAACCCGGCCAGCGCCATGCCGGTAACCGCCGAACCAAAATCGGCCGATTGTGCGCCGGTAAAAACCATATCCGGCTTTTCACGTTCCACCAGCTTGGCCAGAACCTTGGCGACCGCGATCCCATCCGCTTCGGCCAGCGCATCGTCCCAGACGCGGATGCCACGATCAGCGCCTTTGGCCAGCGCGGTGCGCAGGGCGTCGTCGGCATCCTCATCACCGACGATAACGATCACCACCTCGGCATCGCCGCCTGCGGCCTCCTTGATCAGCATCGCCTGTTCGACCGAGAAATGATCAAATTCGTTGAGATCCTTCTCGAAGAAGTCTTCGCCGACATCCCGCCCGTCGTCTCGTATCTCGAACTCGTCATCGAGAAAGGCGACCTGCTTGACCGCCACCATTATCTTCATGTCAGCTTCTCCATTCCGGTTCCAATGTCAGTGTCGCGCGGGCAAGACGCGCAGCCGCTGCAAAGCGAACCTGCGGCTCGGGGTCGTCCAGAAAACGCTCGATCTGCCACAGCCTCAGACCGGGGCACCCCGCGGCTAGCGCTCGGTTCAGCGGATAGTCGTCCTCCAGCAAGACTATCAGCGCGTCAGGTGGCGCCGCGTCGTTGAAAGCCACAGAGCGGCGCACGTCCTTGTCGGGATGGCGAGCAATCGCGACCAGGTTGGCATGTGGCGTGCGTGGGTTGCGCCCCAGTGCGCTCAGCACGTCCCGGTCCGTGTCATCCAGCAGTTGGGCGATGACGCTTTCGGTCGCATCAGGGCGCAGGGCAACACCGGCGCGCACCCATGCCTCGGCATCGGCGGCAAGCACGTCAACCAGATATGCCGGGCAGGCAGGGTTGCGGGCGACACCACGGCGCACGTCCATCGAAGTGTCGCGCGCCAGTTGCTCGAGCAGGCGGGTCGGCACGTCCGGGTTCCGCGCAATCCAGCGCCGCACCCAAACATCCGGATCGGCGGTCAGCCGCGCCAGCAGATGAGGCGAAAGCCGGGATCGCCGTGCAAAAAGGCGGCGGACGCTTGCCGAGGGATCGCCGGCCTGATCAAGGCGTTCACCTGACACAACCGGATTGCGCACCGCCGCCGCGCGCACCCTGTCATCGGGGTCAACCAGCAGACGCTGAAGTACCTCGGGCACAAGAGCGGGGTTGGCGGCGCATTTCCTGCGGATCAGCGGGTCGGCTGAGGTTTCCGCCTTGGCAAGGATGTTGGGTGAACAGTTCGGATGCGCCGCCACTTCGGCGCGCACCCAAGCGTCGGCCGTTGCCCACAGGCGGTGTAATGTCTGCGTGTCGGCTTGTGGCGCGGACGCGACGTTGCGCGCGATCTGTGCATCATCTTCCTGTGCCAGCAGCCGTATCACGGTGGCCGGCGTTTGGGAGTTCCCCGACACGGCGCGCCGGACCCTGATCGCCCCGTCCTGCGACAGCCCGGACAGGATTGCAGCGTCGGCCTGTGGATGCGCGGCGATGAGGCACCGCACAGGCTCGGTCGGGGCCCCCCGCAGCAGGCGACGCAATCCCTCGGGCGGGGTTGACGGATTCTTCGCCAATCGCAGCGCAAGCTGCAGGTCGGCAGCCTGTGCCAGCCGATCAAGCAAAGAGGGCGGGGCAAAGGGTGCGCTTGCCATGATCAACCGCAACCGGGCGCTCGCCAGGGCAATCTTTTCCAATGCTGGCTGCATAGAGGCGTCGGCATGCGCGTAGGCCCCGAGCGCGGCATAGGCGTCGTTCGACGTGATAATACGGGAGATCACTGCGCTGGCGGCATTGAGGGACACCATCTGCTGTTTTCTCGCCACACCCGTCATGCCGGTGCCCCCGCTTCCCGCAGGACGTTGTCTCCATCGTCGGAGGTCGTGTCACCGATCAGGCCCATCGCTTCCTGAACCAGTTCGATCAGTTCCATCACCCGGAACTTGCCTTCGTTCCCGCTGCCCTTGACGCCGTCTTCCATCATGTTCAGGCATTTTGGGCAGTTGACAACCAACACATCCAGCCCGGCAATCTCGGCTGCTTCCGCCGCACGCAGTTCGGCCGGTTTTTTCATCGCTGGCGGATCAGCCAGCCAAATCCGCCCGCCACCCGCGCCACAGCAAAAAGAGTTCTCGCGTATCCGCCGCAGTTCGACCAGATCGACACCCAGCCGTCTCAACACCTGACGCGGCGGCTCGGCCCCGTCGTTGATCCGGCCCAGATGGCACGGATCGTGATAAGTCACGCGGTAGTTGAGGTTGACTGGTGTGGGAATGCGGCCCTCACGGATTAGCCGCTCCAGCATGGCACTGGCATGTTCGATTAGGTAGTTGCCACCGAACTCGGGGTACTCGTTGCGAATGGTGTTGTAGGTGTGCGGATCGGTGGTGACCATCGAGCTGAATTCGCAACTGTTCAGCAGTTCGATGTTTGCCGCTGCCAGCGCCTGGAACAACCCTTCCTCACCGACGCGGCGCACATCGTTGCCGGCCGTCTGCTCATCCTCGTAAAGGATACCAAAGTCGATGCCGGCGGCATGGAGTATCTTGGCAAAGGCGATGGTCACCTTCTGCGAACGCGGATCGAACGAGGCGTAGTCACCGACATACCACAGCACATCCACCGGCTGGGTGCGCGCGTCCTTGATCTCGAAGTCGAGATTCTTGGTCCAGCGCGGTCGTTTGCGCTTTGACTCGCCCAGCGCGTTGCCGGATTTTTGCAGGCTTTTCAGTGTCAGCTGTAGCATCGGGTCGAAATCGCCGTCCTCAATCAGCGCGCGGCGCATCTGGACGATCATCGGCAAGTGCTCGATCCCGACCGGACATATCTCGACGCAGGCAGCGCAAGTGCGACAGGACCACAGGGTTTCCGATCGGATCATGTTGACGCCGTCGCCCGATACGGTGATCGGCCCCTTTGGCATGGCTGCGTGCGACAGCGTGTCATTGGCCAACTCGCGCAGGCTGAGCACAAGGTCGCGCGGCGAAAGTGGGTATCCGCTGGCGTTGGCAGGGCAAGCCTCATGACATCTGCCGCATTTGGTGCAGGCGTCGAGGTTGAGCAGGTATTTGTCGGTAAAGTCGGTAAGGACGGAATAGCCGATCCGCTCGCCATCGACGTTGGCCGTCGGCATCCGCCGCTTGGCCTCGGTGTCACGCGCCATTAGCGAACCCATCGCGGTGAAGATATGTTTGACCTTGGTGTAGGGAACAAGCGCGATGAACAGAAGCGCCAGCATCCCATGGAACCACCAAAGGCCCAGGCGCAGCTCTGCCGCCCCGTCGGGACCCAGTCCCAACGCCTTCATCAGATAGGCCGTCGTGGTCCCCACCGGCGAGAACCAGCGATAATCCCAGACCACCGCGTCACCCTGAAGCCAGACCAGACGCGACGCTTCGAGCAAAAAACCGGTGAACGCGATCGCGATCAGCGTCCACAAAAAGGCCCAGTCTTCGCGCCGATAGCCCGAGCGGTCATAGTCCGGGTCACCCGGCGAACGGTCAGGACGGGTATAGTCGAGCCGGGGCAACGCCAGCAACTTGCGCCGGTACATCATGTAGATCAGTCCGGCGATCAGCGCCACGCCCGCCAGATCAAGCACGGCAGAGAACGCAAGGTAGAACCAGCCATACCAGAACGTCAGCCCGGTCAACGGTTCAAGAATGTCATGCTCCAGCGTGATGATGCTGGTGCCGACGAAAAGCGCCGCGAAACCGTAGAATATCCAGCTGTGGCTGCGTCCTGCAGCCTCTGCGCGCCGCTTGATGGTGCGATGGGTCAGGACCGTTGCCACCATCTGCCAGACGCGCGGCCAGAACGGTGACCACGCGCCCGAGCGCACGCCGCGGCGATATTTGCGGATATTCGTCCAGACCCCGTAGGCGAAAACGACGCATGCCGCGGCACCGATCAGATAGAATCTGACGGCCATCCAAGTCGGAAAATTCTGAAACAGGATCCGTGTTACGTCTTGTGGGTCGTGTTCGAAAAACATCCGGAGCTTTCCTTTACGTTTCAGTCGGTGCGGGTCTGGCACCGGATGTCACGGAAGATGGCGGCGGTGCGAAAGCGTGCACCGCCGCCAGAGTGCCGACCTAGATCCGCCATTCCTGCTTGTGCTCGCCGCCCGGTTGATAGGCGGTGCCCCAGACCGAGACCTCGCGCTTGTAAGGCAGCGGCAGTTGCGGGTTTGCGTCCTCGATTTCGCGGGCGATGCGGTGCCCGTCGAAGGTCGAGTCAGCCAGGATCTTGGGCGCCCAGGCGTCGCCGATCACATAGACACCTTTGATGTCGTTCTTGGCCCACTCATCCTTTCGCGCCTTGAGGTCGCGGAAGAGGCTGTCGTCCGATTGCCGACCGGTGACCAGCACCAGCGTGTCGTACTCAACCCATTTGTGGGACCGGTTTTCCTCACGTGGCAAGACACCCGGCCCCCGGTACTCGCGGCGCGAGCCTTCGCCCCAGACGTTGTAGTACTCAACGCGGCCTTCTTCGACCTTGGACACCCAGCTGTCGCCAATGACGTCGATATGCAACTCGTGCAAACGGCGGTGCATGTTGGGCGCTTCCAGCGTGAAGTGCATGTATCTGCCAAAACCGACGCCGTCGATCACCGTCACGTCATGCCCTTTGGCGGCCAGCATCTCGGCCAGTGAGGGCCCCATGAAGTAGGGATCGGCATTCAGCAAGACAACGCGCTTGCCGATCTTCTTGTCACCGGCAAAAATCTGCTCGGGCGTGACATGATTCGGCTTTCTGGCATCGACGCCCGGTATCGGGTCATGGGTCAGTGCGTTGACCCCGGTGCCACTCCAGGACGAGCCGGTCGCGATGATCACCTTGTCGGCACCGTAGCTGAGCACCGCGTCGGCGGTCAGCCTCTTGGCACCTAGGGCAAGCTGGCTGTCGCGGTTCTTCTTGACCAGCTTCTCGAGCTGCACCTCGCGGTAGTCGCGGTGATAGCCCCATTCGCCAAGGCCCGGCAGCGTGGTAATGTCGTTAAGATGGCCGCCAACCTTTTCGGCGCTGTCCACAAGGTGCGTGACATAGCCGCGCTCCATCAGAACGCGCGCCGCCTCCGAACCTGCCGGACCGGCACCGATGACAAGGATGGTGTCTTTGGACTTTGCCTTCTCGAATTTCTCGGGGTGCCAACTGCGGCGATATTCCTCGCCGGAGGTCGCGTTCTGGGTGCAGATCATCGGCGGACCGCCGATCTCCCACCGCGAAATGCACACGTTGCAACCGATGCAGGTGCGGATGTCGTCAAGTCGCCCCTCCTTGATCTTCTGCGGCATGAACGGGTCCGAGATCGAGGGTCGTGCGCAACTGATGATGTCCAGTTCCCCGTTGCGGATCACCTCGGCCATCTTCTCGGGGTCGGTAAAGCGACCGACGCCCAGAACCGGCTTTTTCGAGTGCTGCTTGACGAACTTCTGCCACGGAAGCTGGTGCCCCTGACGGTAAAAACGCGACGGGCCGGCATCTTCGCCCCATTGGGCAATGTCGCCCACATTGATATCCCAGACGTCGACCAGGTCATCGGCCATCTTGATCATTTTCAGACCATCTTCCTCGACCTCCACGCCGGACGAGCCGTAAAGCGTGTCGATCGCGAACCGCGAGGCGATGGCGCAATCGTCGCCGACGGCGTTCTTGACCTTCTCCAGCGTCTCCACCCAGAACCGGCCGCGGTTCTCGACGCTGCCGCCGTATTTGTCGGTACGCCGGTTGTAATAGGCGTTCAGCCACTGCAGCGGACCATAGGCGTGGCCGCCGTAGACGTTGACCATATCGAAACCGGCGTCGCGGGCCCTGAGTGCTGCATCGACATAATACTGCTGGACCTGCTTGATGTCAGCGTGATCCATCTCGTGGCAATAGGTCATCGTTTCGAATTCGGAAGCAAACTGGCTCGGACCCCGCGGCGTCTGGCGCGTCTCCATGTTCGGCGCATGCGCGCCGCCGTACCAAAGTTCGATACCGGCAAGGCAGTCGAACTTGTGAACCGCGTCGGTCATGGCGCGCAGGTTGTGCACATCGCCCGCGTCCCAGATCCGTGCTGAGACACGCATCGTGTCGTCGGACTCGGGGTGGATCGAGCAATATTCGGTATTGACCGCACCCCAGCCGCCTTCGGCCTTCACCGCACGATGGGCCGCCTGGAAACCGGGCTTGTCAGATCCGGCGCCAATGCAGTGGGGACTCTGGTGGAACCTGTTCTTCATCGTCTTTGGCCCGATCTTGATCGGTTCGAACAAGATGTCATATTTCGCCGGTCTGTTGTTCGCCATCTCATCGTCTCCCAAGTGTTGGCCCTCGTCGTGGCCCGTTGTATCAAGCGGTGGTTGTGGGCGGATCCCAAGCGGCAAGCAAAAGCGCCGCACCAAGGGATTTGCGCATGTCGTCGAATAGGGCCGGCCTCTCGCCTCGCCAACGGTCGTACAGCCGGAAGAATGCCGGGACGCCGTGGGTTGCTGCGTCAAGGCAGGTCGCCGCTTCGCGCGCAAAGTACCTTGCGCGATGGCGCAGGTTGCCTTGATAGGTATCCCAGTGCTTGGCCTCCATCCGCAGGTGGAACAACGAGCTGCGGGCGCGCCGGGCGATGGTCATATCTTCCACCCAACCGGGAACCGCGCCCCAAAGCCGAAGCGCGCGCGCATAATGCCGCCGTGCCAAAGCGTAATTGCCGACCAGCCACGCCGCCATTCCGGCATTGGCAAGACTGGTCGCATAGCGTGGATCGTTGCGGGAAAGGCTCGATATCGCCAGCCACCAGGCACTGCGAAACAGCCGTGCGGCGCGCTTCCTGTCACCAGTGCGAAGCGCAGCATATGCCCGCTCCTGCAGCCGCTCCCAACCGATGTCGAAGCCGTGCCAGCCCGCAGCACATGCCGCCGCACACTCCATATCGGGTTCAGGTGCCAAAGCAGGTACGTCGGACATCGGCCCTCCGGCAAATATCAGCTTATTTCCCCTGAAGGCCGGGCCACAGGCTTCGACAACATCTGCGTGGTTCAACAGTTCCAGCGCCAGTTCGGATATTGGTCCACCGGAATAGCGGCAAGGCCAAGGGCGGTGATTTGTGGTTTTACCGATGATCACCGTAGCCTCCCTCATGATCGTCCGGTTCCAAACCTAGAAAAATGGCCCGTTGGCTGTTTGTCGAACAACCAGAAATGGGGGGAAACCGCCCCACCGTGATATCTTGCGGCGGGTCGATACGCGGCTGGCGAGACCTTTACTGAATGCAATTCCGGCCGTCCTTCCCAACTGCGTTCCAACCATTCAACGAGAACCATTAAAAACCAATTTGTCACCAAAACTGACCAAATAGAGGCAAAATGATCTGATATCCCACAGGAATCCGCTGATTTCCACTCAGGCTAGCACAAATCTTCACCAATGCAAACAAAAACGACGCAAAGTTATTCAATTGACTTGATTTTAGGTTGAAAATGGTTCATTATGGTCCGAATTGCGTAAGATACCAGAAAATCAGGTGGTGATTCCAGATGCTTGCAGGATTGAACCAAGGCCCGGCATTGCGTCGCCGAGCAAACCAGTTGCAGACCGATTTCATACCGGTTTTCTTCCAGTTTGGCGGCGGACCAGCCCCTACGCAGGCACTGTTGGTGCCCATCTTCGGGGGCAGAGAAGCATGAGTCGATCCGTTTCCGCGCCGTGGGATGTTGATGGTGAAATAAGAAAGCCTGTCTCGATCAAGACGCGGCAACTCGCTGACCGGTTGTTCGCCGAAATTCTCAGCGGGACATACAGTTTTGGAACCCGCCTTCCGGCAGAACGCTTGCTGTCCGGGCAGCACGGTCTGTCGCGCAACACGGTTCGTCAGGCGCTTGGGTTGCTTGAGCATTTCGGGATCATACAGCGCCGCGTCGGCAGTGGGTCGGTTGTCTGTTACCGGCCCGTGCAGCAGGTTGATCCGGCGGCAACGCTGACGCCGTCTCTGCCCAACGCAATCGACATCAGCGAACTTGGAGACATTACCAGCCCTCTGGAGCTTGGTGTCGTCCGCTCGATCGTCGAGCCGGAGATTGCCCGTCTCGCCGTGCTTAACATGACCTCTCGCGACATCCAGAAGATGAAGGAAACGCAGGCCGAGATCGACAAGGTCTCGGTCAATGGCGAAAGGTTCTCGGCGCTTGATGACGCATTCCGGATGCAGCTTGCCAAGGGCACACACAACCCGCTGCTTGTGGCAATCCACATCATGATAAACCGCGTCAGTAACGAGGCTGGCTGGTCGGTGCAACGCCGCCGCCTGCTGACGCCAGCCCGGATCAGGGAGTACAAGCTGCAGAACCTTTCCCTCTGCGAAGCGATTGAAAGCCGAGATATTGAGGCGGCCGTGGAGTTCATCCGCTTGTCATTGGCCGAGTTCCATCAGGAATTGATGCGCGGCGCATGATCCTCGAATGTCGACAGACCGCTGGCCTGCCGCTCCAACCGTTGATCCCACATCTGCCCGCAGGCGCGCATATGGTTCAGCAGCAGGTCACCGTGCTTCTCCCACCAGCCCAGAATCGAGCGAAACTCGACAATCCGGGCGCGCCCGTCGTGGATACGCACGACTGGCCAAGAGCCGACCAAAGCCTGATCGACACCGAAAAGCGCCCGCCCCCACCACCGCGCCTCACCAAACACATTACGATTGATACCGCCCAATTTCATCGCTGACAGCACAACCGTAGGTTCGACGGTCTGGATACGCTCGACCGCCTTGCGCCACATCTCGAGGATGGCGCAAAACTGCCACGACACCGCGCTCCACTCCCCCGGAAAGCGGCGATTGAATTCAGCATGAAACTCAGACGGGCGTGGAAAATCCACGTCAGCACTGCTCAGGGCCGGGTCATCAAAATCCGGGAAGTGGAAGAGAAAGCCCTCCATGAATTCGCGGCTGGTACGCTCGATGAGCGCGGGATAGTTGTCGCAGGTGCAGGACAGGATCTGACCCTTGAAGCCCTTGCGGTAGGCGGCCTCGGTCAGCGCGTGGACAAAAGGCTCGTAGGCCGTGTCCCAGCAGAGGATGTCGGGTTCGCCGCTCAGCAGCGTATCGACTATGGCGTCAGGATCCTCCGGCGCACCGGTGTACAGGATCTCTTTCACGATGCTCATTCCCGCGGCTTCGAAAGCAGCCCGATAAGTGGCCAGGGACGGCAGCCCGAGCGCATCGCGTTGCGCGCAAAGCGCCACGCGCCGAAGTTCGGGCCGGTTCTCGGCCAACCAATCAACGCCGGTCACGACATAGATCGGATGCACCTCGCAGGGTGCGATGAGATAGGGCGTGTCCGGCGACAGGTCGCTTGGCGACAAGGTGGTCGCCAACATCCGCGACCGGGTCAGAAAATCACTGATCGCGGGCAGCGTATTGGCACCCATCATGATGATGATCTTGACATCCTGCTCCAGTACCAGATGCTTGGCCCCCAACAACGCGCGGGCCGGGTCATACTGGTCGTCATAGGCGACGATTTCAACTAGACGGCGCTGATCGCCAATCCGCAGACCGCCATCAGCATTCAGCCAATCCGCCCAGATCCGGCAACCCTCATACCCCGGACGCCCCCAGGCGGAAGCGTCGCCAGTCAGTGGCGCGAGTACACCGACCTTGACTGCCTCGCGCGCCCGCATTGCATGCTTGGGCAGACTCGCCGACACCGCAAGATCGGCTCCAAATCGATAGATACTCATGATATCCTCGTGACTTCATGGGTTTGGCACAGGGTGATGACGGACACGTTCATCGCCATTGCAAACCACGACTTGGGAATGAAGTGCAACCACAAAGCATGCCGGATCACCTTCGTCGATGCGGGACTCACCGATGACCAGTCGTCGAGGGATGTGAAACGTGGGCACAGGGAATGAGCTTTCGGACAACGTTGGGTTGTTGGCGGCTCTGTTGCACAAATCATCTGATGGCCGGACTTCGCCTTTCCCCGGACAGACTCATCCTTGTCTCTTGAACATCTGTCAGGATGATGGAGGCAGACGAGACCCCGACCCACCCTTGGGCTTGGAAGCCCGTGCCGTAGCTTGGGGCTCGTCTGCCGACCGACATTGAACCTGAACAGTTGCCTGGGAGGGTCGTTTCCGGCGACC
>CANNIA010000041.1 GCA_947504705.1 Paracoccaceae bacterium | reverse complement strand
CCCAGGCAACTGTTCAGGTTCAATGTCGGTCGGCAGACGAGCCCCAAGCTACGGCACGGGCTTCCAAGCCCAAGGGTGGGTCGGGGTCTCGTCTGCCTCCATCATCCTGACAGATGTTCAAGAGACAAGGGTGGGTGCCAACCCACCATCCCCATTTCAACCGAACACTCTCCTCTGAACTTGCGAAACTCCTGATCAACTCTCTCCCAAAAAGCGGTGGATTTCACCCACCCTACAAAACAAATTGCCCCTGAAACTTGGTGGGTTTCACCCACCCTACTCCCCGAAACTGCCGTCAATCCCGATTCCTGCCCATTCCGGCTCGACCTGACCCAAACGGACCTCCCGGTGGATTGACGAATATGGCCAATCGACGGGCCGCTCGACGAAACCGTGTTTGACTGGATTCCACCAGCAATACCTCAAATGCGTGGTGAAATCGCGCTCGTCCCGAATATGATGCTCCCAGAACCGCCGCTGCCAAATCCCCGCCTCACCCTTTGCAATCTTTGACGCGCTGCGCCGACCGGTTTGGCCCACGGATTTGGTGAACCGGGTCTTGATGTCTTTCCACCGCACGGAAAAATCCGCATCACTTTCCGGCAAGGTCCAGACCGCGTGCAGATGGTCGGGCAGCACGACCCAGGCATCAATGCGAAACGGCCGTTCGGCCATGGTCACCCGGACGGCTGCGCGCAGGGCTTCCACCTGATCGACCAGAAGCTGCGAACCGCGGTCGGCCAGCGTCACGGTGAAGAACACCGAGGCTCCGGGAACGCGGGGGCGATGATAGCGCGACATGGTGGGTAAGGGTAAGGCGCAACGGTTACCAAACCCCTAACGCCCGCAGCCAACCCCTTGGAATCCCATGCGGACTCCATTTTGTCCACCGTGGACAGGAAGGCCCCTGCGGCCCCCTCAGATCCCCAGCACATCCATCATGTCATACTGGCCCGGCTTCTGCCCCTGCCCCCAAAGCGCCGCCCGCAGCGCGCCACGGGCAAAGATCGACCGGTCGGTCGCCATGTGGCGCAGGATGATCCGTTCGCCCTCACCGGCGAAGATCACGTCATGCTCGCCCACGATATCGCCGCCCCGGATCGCCGAGAAGCCGATGGTCCCCCGTTCCCGCGCGCCGGTGATACCGTCGCGGCCCGATACGCGGGCGGTCTCCAGACTGACCCCACGCCCATCCGCTGCCGCCTGCCCCAGCATCAGCGCGGTGCCCGAAGGCGCATCGACCTTCATCCGGTGATGCGCCTCGACCACTTCCACATCCCAATCGGCATCCAGCGCCGCCGCGACTTTCTGGGTCAGCCGCACCAGAAGGTTGACGCCCAAGGACATGTTCCCCGCCCGCACGATCACGGCATGGCGGCTGGCGGCTTCGATCTTGGCCAGGTGTTCCGCCTCCAGCCCCGTGGTGCCGATCACATGCACCGCCCGGGCTTGCGCGGCCAGTGCTGCGAATTCCACCGTCGCGGAGGGCGAGGTGAAATCGACCACCGCCTGCGCGCGGGCAAAAGCCTCCAGCGGGTCATCGGTGACCTTCACGCCCAGTGCAGCGCCCCCCATCGCCTCACCGACATCCTGGCCGATCCACGCATGGCCTGCGCGTTCCACGCAACCGACCAGCCGCAGCTTGTCGGACGCCCCCGCCAGACGGATCAGGGTCTGCCCCATCCGCCCCGAGGCCCCTGTGACCACCAATCCCGGAACATCGCCCATCTGAACCTCCGCTTTGCCCCCGTCTAGCGTCTTCCTGCGGGTCAAGAAAGCCCGCCGTTGCGGCCCGGTGCGAAACGGCATAAAGGCAGCGCCATGTCGAACAATCGCACTTCCGCACCCAAAGGACCGTCGCAGCGCCAGCTGCGTGTCGGTGAATTGATCCGCCGCACGCTTGCCGACTTGCTGCATCGTGGCGAAATCCACGACCCGGCGCTGAATGCGATGTCGATCACCGTGGGCGAGGTCGCGGTATCGGCCGACCTCAAGGTGGCCACGGTCTACGTCATGCCGCTGATGGGCTCGGTCCCGGTTGAAGATGTCATCGCAGCCCTTGCCCGCAACAAGGGCGAAATTCGCCACCGCGTTGTTCAGGGCATGACGCTGCGCTATGCCCCCGAGCTGCGGTTCCGGCCGGATGAGACCTTTAACCGTTTGGACGAAACCCGCCGCCTGTTTTCCGACCCGGCGGTCCGGCGTGACCTTGACGCTGCGGACGACACGGAATGAAATCCGCCATCGCGCTTTTCCTCTCGCTGGCCCCCGTGGCTGCCGAGGCTGCGGACTGCCGCGATCTGAGCTTTGACGGGGCGTCCTATACCGTCTGCGACGTGGCTTTGGGCGAGGATCTGCGGCTGTTTCATTCCGGCCCCGATGGCGTCTATGGCAGCTTTCGCAATCTGAACGACAACCTTGAAGCGCAAGGCCAGACGCTTGGCTTTGCGATGAACGCGGGCATGTATCACCGCGACCTGTCGCCGGTCGGGCTTTACGTCGAGGAGGGCGTCGAGACAGGCCGCATTGTTACCAGTGACGGGCCGGGGAATTTCGGGATGCTGCCAAACGGCGTCTTCTGCATCGGTGAGACCTTTCGCGTGATCGAGAGCCGCACATTCAAGAAGGATCTCCCCGACTGCCGCTTTGCCACGCAGTCTGGCCCGATGCTGGTGATTGATGGTGAGCTGCACCCCAATTTCCTGCCCGACAGCGACAGCACGTATATCCGGAACGGGGTCGGCGTCAGTGAAGACGGCACCCGTGCGGTCTTTGCGATTTCGAACGTGCCGGTGAATTTCCACGCCTTTGCGCGGCTGTTCCGGGATGAGCTTCAGCTTCCAAATGCGCTTTACTTCGATGGCAGCATCTCGCGGCTCTATGCGCCAGGGCTGGACCGGCATGACGGCGGCTTTCCGATGGGGCCGATTGTCGGCACCGTGGTTCCGAAGGAATAGCGGATGGCACGCGTCAAGAAGGGCCGGGTCGTCAACGGCTGGCTGATCATCGACAAACCGGCGGGGGTGACCTCGACCGCTGTGGTGAACAAGGTGAAATGGGCGTTCTCGGCGCAGAAGGCGGGCCATGCGGGCACGCTGGACCCGGATGCAACCGGCGTTCTGGCGGTGGCTTTGGGCGAGGCGACGAAGACCATCCCCTACATCACCGACGCGCTGAAATGCTACCGATTCCGGGTGGTTCTGGGGGCCGCGACGGATACCGATGACGCCTCGGGTCAAGTGATCGCGACCAGCGCCAGTCGCCCGACGGATGCCGAGATCGAAGCCGCGCTTGGAGCGTTCCGTGGCGACATCCAACAGGTGCCGCCGCAGTACTCCGCCGTCAAGGTGGATGGCGAGCGTGCCTATGACCTTGCCCGCGAGGGCGAGGTGATGGGCCTTGCCGCCCGCGCCCTTTGGGTGGAAAGCCTGACCGTGATCGGCCGCCCTGATGCCGACCATGTTGATCTTGAAATGGTCTGCGGCAAGGGCGGCTATGTCCGCAGCATCGCCCGCGACCTTGGGGCGGTTTTGGGTTGCCTTGGCCATGTGAAATGGCTGCGGCGCACCTGGTCTGGCCCGTTTGACGCCGATGAGGGCGTGACGCTGGCCGAGATCGACGCCGAAGCGAAGACCGACGCGCTGGACGCCCGTCTGCTGCCGTTGGAGTTGGGTCTGCAGGACCTGCCGGAATTCACGGCGACCCCCGAAGGGGCAGTGCGCCTGCGCAACGGCAATCCGGGTCAGGTCATCGGCCATGCTGATTGGGGCACCGAAGGCTGGGCCAGCCTGAACGGCCAAGCCGTAGCGGTAGGGCACTATCGCGGCGGAGAACTCCACCCGAGTCGCGTTTTCAACCGCTGACCCCACCCGAAAGCGGGTTGCCTTCGCCACTTTCCCGGTCAAACCTGCCCGCCAACACCAAGCAGGACGGATCAGGCACATGGCAACGGAATCGGCAGGCGTTGATCTGGTTTCGGTGGTGACCCTGCTTGGGGCCGCCGTGGTTGCCGTGCCGGTCTTCAAGCGGCTCGGGCTGGGGTCTGTCCTGGGCTATCTGGCGGCTGGGCTGGCCATTGGCCCTTTCGGGTTGGGCCTTTTCTCTGACCCGATGGCGATCCTGCATGTGGCCGAACTTGGCGTCGTCATGTTCCTTTTCATCATCGGGCTGGAGATGGAGCCGTCAAAGCTTTGGGCGATGCGGCGCGATATTGTCGGCCTTGGGCTGGTGCAGGTGCTGATCTGCGTGGCGCTGCTGGGGCTGGTCGGGGTGGCGCTTGGCTATCCCTATGCAGGGTCGCTGATTGCCGGGGCCGGGTTCACGCTGACCTCGACCGCCATCGTGATGCAGATGCTGCAGGAGCGCGGCGATATCTCTGCCCCCAAGGGGCAACGGATCGTGTCGATCCTGCTTTTGGAGGATCTGGCCATCGTGCCCCTTCTGGCGCTGGTCGCCTTCCTTGCCCCCGGTGGCGCGGACATGACGCTGATCGACCGGCTGCAGGGCGTGGCCCTTGGCCTTGCCGCGATTACCGCGCTGGTCGTGGCGGGGATCTACCTGCTGAACCCGATGTTCCGCCTTTTGGCCGCGTCCCGCGCGCGCGAGGTGATGACGGCAGCCGCCCTTCTGGTCGTGCTGGGGTCAGCGCTCTGGATGCAGCTTGGCGGGCTTTCGACAGCGATGGGGGCTTTCCTCGCCGGGGTCCTCTTGTCGGAGTCGAGCTTTCGCCACCAGCTAGAAGCCGATGTCGAACCGTTTCGGGGCATCCTTCTGGGCCTCTTCTTCCTTGCTGTCGGCATGGCCTTGGACCTGTCGGTCATTGCCGACAACTGGCAGCTTGTGGCGATCAGTGTGGCAGCGCTTATGGGACTGAAGTCCGCGATCATCTATGGCGTGGCGCGGCTGAACCGCGCGACCCATGCCGAGGCGCTGGAGCGGACGGTGCTGATGGCCCAAGGCGGCGAGTTTGCCTTTGTCCTTTATTCCGCCGCCGTCGCTGTTGGCCTGATGAACGCCGAGATCAACGCGATCCTGAATGCCATCGTCATCGTCTCGATGGTGCTGACGCCGTTGATGGTGATCCTGCATGACCGGTTCAAGCCCGCCGCCAAGGTCTCGACCGAGGGGGTGGAGGGGCCGAACGGGCTTTCCGGCTCGGTCCTGATCATCGGCTTTGGCCGCTTCGGGCAGGTGGCCTGCCAGCCGCTTCTGGCCCGGAAATGTGCGATCACCATCATCGACGACGATCCCGAGATGATCCGGGCCGCCGAAACCTTTGGCTTCAAGGTCTGGTTCGGCGACGGGGCCCGGCTGGATATCCTGAAAGCCGCCGGGGCAGGGACGGCGCGGGCCATCGTGATTGCCACCGACAAGAAAGACACCACCACCAAGATCGCCAAGCTGGCGCGGCATGAGTTTCCCAATGCCGCCATCCTTGCGCGGGCCTGGGATCGGGCCCATGCGCTGGAGCTGATCAAGGAAGGCGTCGACCACCAGATGCGCGAAACCTTCCATTCCGCGCTGGAGCTGGGCGGAGAGGTGCTGGCCGTGCTGGGCGCCGAACCGGAAGAAATCGCCGAGATCGCCGATGTGGTGCGCAAGCGCGATGCCGAACGGCTGGCGCTGCAGACGACCGGCGACATCTACTCCGGCCGCAGTCTGATCATCGGCAACGCAGAACATATCGCCAAGGGCGGAACCTGAAACCCTTTCGGTTGCAGATGTACTTGGGGCCGCTCCTCCGCCCTGACGGGCGTCCTCGTTCAGCGAAGAAAGCCGTCAGGCTTGATGAGCGGCCCGAAAGCAAAAGGCCCCGCGTTGCCGCAGGGCCTTTGCAATTCCTTGGGTCTGACAGATCAGACCAGCGCGGCCTTGGCCTGACCGGCGATGGCGTTGAACGCCTCGGGCTCGTGCACGGCGAGATCGGCGCGGCAAAATGTGGTCCCGTCGTAGAGCATGGTGATTCGCTGAAATATTGAGCATCTAAGCGAGCATCTAGCGCTAGCATTGAAGTGTCTCTGGTCGAAATGAACCGAAATATGCCATTTATGGCATCATTTTTTTACCCAAGCGCCCGGACGTTGGCCCTTCCCTTCCGGGATGCTCGTTTTAATATGCTCATAAAGAGCATTTATATTCAGTTACGGCGCATCTTAAGATGAGCGAACAAACCCTAGAAAGGACGCGCCATGACGAAGATTGATCCCGATGCGTTTGACCGGCTCCTTAAGAGGCGCGGAACGACCAAGTCAGCTTTGGCAAGGGCGACCGGTGTCGTGCGCAACACGATCCGGAGAATTGCGAAGGGCAATGCGTGCCACGGCAGTACTCTTGAAAAGGTCGCAAGAGAGTTGGGGTGCTCGGTCGACGAATTGCATGGGATCCCTCCGATGCCCAATGAGGCGGGTCGGCGGGCTGAACTCCGCGAGGTTGGTATTCACCGGCTTGCCATCCACCTCAGCACTCAGATGAATCTCAACTACCAGTTGGTTGCGGACCGCTACGGAGTGACGTCGGATGCACTCGTTCAGGCCGCCCCGTTGTGCTTTGCGCTCCTCGCAGAACTCTCGCTCAAGCGTCGGCAGGACGCGATCACTAGCCTCGTCGAATCCATGCCCGCCTTCGACAAAGGGTTTGAGCATTTGCCGCTGGTACAGGCGGGCCTGTGGAAGTTTGATCAGGCTTATGATGCCGAAATTGCTTCAGTCAAGGCCCGTGACCTTGAGGGCAAGTTGGCGGACCCTGATGGCGAAAGTGATAGCGAAGGCGTTTTCTCCGCCTTCATCCGGAAACTGATGACGGAGACCGGGATTCCGGAAGCGGATGATCTCGGGCGGGAAGCCTTTCAGTCCCTTTCCAACTACCGCCTCTTCGCTGATCACCTCACGAACATCACTGGGGGTTCCCGGCGCGCCGAACTTGCGTTGGAGAAGCGCCATACCACCATCCTGCAGGTTCCGAAGGAACTGAGTTGGTCGCCGGGCGAACAGGAGAATGCCGTCGCCAGTCGTGTCGCATGGCTTGAAAGCAAGGTTCCCGAGGCAGTGTGGCTTGAAGAGGAAGCAAAGTGGGCCAGTCTGCTGGCCGATCTCGATGACCTTATGCCGACGTCAGACAAGGATGACCGCGATGCGTAAACATGTTCGGGACTGCGTTGAAATCTGCCTTGGCGCTGGGCTTTCCGTCAGGAAGGTTGACGAAGGGCGTAGGCACCTTCTCATCGAATGTGCCGAAGGGCCGTTGTTCTTTCCCAAGACGCCGAGTGACATCCGGTGGCGCAACAATATGCGCGGGGTTGCGCGACGTGTGGCACGGGCCTGTATGTAAACGCAAAAGGCCCCGCGTTGCCGCAGGGCCTTTGCAATTCCTTGGGTCTGACAGATCAGACCAGCGCGGCCTTGGCCTGACCGGCGATGGCGTTGAACGCCTCGGGCTCGTGCACGGCAAGATCGGCGAGGACCTTGCGGTCAACCTCGATCCCGGCTTTCGCCAGGCCGTTGATCAGACGCGAATAGGTCATTTCGGCATCAAACAGCCGGACAGCCGCGTTGATCCGCTGGATCCACAGGGCGCGGAACTGGCGCTTGCGGTTCTTGCGGTCGCGGGTGGCGTACTGGTTGGCCTTGTCGACGGCCTGCGTGGCCGTGCGGAAATTCGTGGAGCGGGCGGCGTAATAGCCTTTCGCTGCCTTGATCACCTTTTTGTGGCGGGCGTGGGTGACTACACCGGATTTAACGCGGGACATCTGGTGCTCTCCTTACCGGTCGTAGGGCATGTATTTCTTGACGATCTTCGCGTCGCTGGCACACAGGATCATCGCCCCTGATGCGTCGCGAATGAATTTCGTCGAGCGTTTGATCATGCCGTGGCGCTTGCCGGCAGGACCGGCCTTCACCCGACCGGAGGCCGTGAAGCTGAAGCGCTTCTTCGCCGCCGACTTGGTCTTCATCTTGGGCATTTCCATCTCCGTGGTTTCAGGCACGACTCGGCATGCCACTTAGGCCGGCCGTGCGGGTAACGAAGCCGTCCCTATAGGGGTGGGTCCGGCCAATGGCAAGGGCGAAAGCGCGGGGGCGAAAGCGCGGGTTCAGCCCTTGGGCAGCACGCCCGAAGGGCGACAGCGGATCTGCGCAACGCCAAGGCCCGCCGCAAGAATTGCCGTAAAGGCCGCCGCCTCAAATGGTGTGATCGGTTGACCCAAGGCATACCATTGAATTGCTGCGGCGAACACCACCTCGGAATAGCCCAAGGGGGCCAGGGCCGTCAGATCCGCTTTGGCCAACGCGATGACTATTGCCATCCTGCTGCCGTTCGCCAGCACAAGGTAAAGCAGAAGCAGGCCAATCTGTTGCCCCGACAGCATCGGGCCAAGCGACAGGAAGGGTAACAGAAGCGCCGTCGCCACCAGCGCCTCGCCCGCCGCCGTGGCCAGGGGCGGCAGGCCAAGCCCAAGCGCGCGCGTCAACAGCATCTTGAAGGCCACCGCCACACCACTGCCAAGCGCGGAAAGGCTGAAAAGGTTCACCCCCGCCGCCTGGGGATCAAACAGCAGGAAGACCCCTAAAAGCCCCAGTACTGTCAGCGTCCAGACCAAAAGCCCGATCCGTTCGCGCAGAAAGATCGCGGCCAAGGCGACGGCCAGAAACGGATAGCAAAAGAAGATTCCGGTCGTGGTCGCCAGCGCCAGCCCCTGTAGCGCGTAAAGCATGAGGAACAGCCCCAGAAGCGACACCGCCCCCAAAAGCCCCAGCCCGGCAAATTGGCGCGGGCTTGGCCGGACAAAGGACTGAGGCCGCAGCCGCAGGATCACCGGGAAAATCACCAGCGTCGACGCGAATCGGAGCCAGGTCAGATCAACCGGACCATAGGCCGCGACAAGCGGAACAGACACCGCACTTGCTGCTGTGGTGAAGAAAACGCCAAGCAAAAATATCCAGGCAGACGTCATAAAAATCTTCCCGCGAACACACAAAACCGGGGCCTAGCTGGCCCTTGGGGCCAGTCTAGGAGAGATCAACCCATGCGCGCAATGGATTATTTCATGCAATTCAGGACCGTGCTACCGTTCTAGATACCGGAACAACCGGACAGTTCCCCGATAATCCTCATCCAACTGGAGACAATGTCATGACCAACCTGCTCGCAATTGCCCGCGTAACCCGTTCGACCGTCCTGGCCCCCAAGGCCCAAGACGCCGTTATGACCGAAGTCGGCGGTTCGCACCTGCCGCCCAAAGCCGCACAGCACGCAGCGACCGAAGTCGGTGGCTCGCACCTGCCCCCGAAAGCCGCTCAGCACTCAGCGACTGAAGTCGGTGGCTCGCACCTTCCCCCCAAAGCCGCACAGCACGCAGCGACCGAAGTTGGGGGTTCGCACCTGCCGCCCAAAGCCGCACAGCATGCAGCGACCGAACTCGGTGGCTCGCACCTGCCGCCCAAAGCCGCACAGCACGCAGCGACTGAAGTCGGTGGCTCGCACCTCCCGCCGAAAGCAGCCCAGCACTCGACCGAAGTCGGTGGTTCGCACCTGCCCCCCAAAGCCGCACAGCACGCAGCGACTGAAGTCGGTGGCTCGCACCTCCCGCCCAAAGCCGCACAGCACGCAGCGACTGAAGTCGGTGGCTCGCACCTGCCCCCGAAAGCCGCACAGCACTCGACCGAAGTCGGTGGCTCGCACCTTCCCCCCAAAGCCGCACAGCACGCCGTGACCGAAGTCGGCGGTTCGCACCTGCCGCCCAAAGCCGCACAGCACGCCGTGACCGAAGTCGGCGGCTCGCACCTGCCGCCCAAAGCCGCACAGCACGCAGCGACCGAACTCGGTGGCTCGCATCTGCCGGTGAAGGTCGCGCGGCTCGCGGCATGACGGGCGGGGCTTTACTGCCCTGCTGATCTCGGGCGCGCTTCTGACGCATTGACGGCAGGGGCGCGCCTGTTGAAGCTGGTGGCGATGTCGGACCGGGGCGCAAGGCCGGGTCCGACGCCACAACACAGGAGCGACGCGGGAATGACCGCCGACATCACCTTTACCCGTGCTTACCCGCCCGCCCACATGCCGATGCCTGCCGACCGGGGCGCGCTTGGCTATTTGCCGATGGCGGCGTTCCAGTATTGCGAATCCGTGCGGGTAGCCTCGGGCATGGGCTGGTATCTGTTCCCGCCCAAGACGATGAGCCTGATGTTCGACGGCCGCGAGACCTTTATCGCGGATGAGGGCCAGTGGCGCACCTTCGCCGCTGAACCCTTCGAGCCGGACTTCCACACCCACTGGAACAAACATGCGCCCGAAAAATTCCGTGGCCATGCCCCGAACCATCTGCGCCGGTTGTCCGACCCCGGCATCGTGCAGATCTGGACCGGGCATTTCGTGGAAACCGCCCCGGACCTTTGGCTGCACATCCGGCCCATCGTGAACAAGAACGATGTCAGCGCCTTCAGCTGCTTTGAGGCCATCGTCGAGACCGACAGTTTCCGCCCGATGCCACTTTTCATGAACATCAAGATCCATCGCACGGGCAGCGAGATCCTGATCGAAAAGGACATGCCCCTGTTTCAAGTCGCCGCAATCGAGAAATCCTCGGTCCGTCGGCAGTCCGGGGCCACCCAGTCGATTGACGCGCTGGAGGGAGCGGAGGATTTCTGGGCGGGCATGGACAACACGCTGCGGATCAAAGGTGTGACGCCGCCGCGCAAAAGCATGGGTGCCTATGCCGCCAACACCCGCCGCCGCGAGAAAGGCGAAGATTGAAGCCCCGTCGCCTTAATAGAAGCCCTGTCGCGTTAGTAGATAACGCGTGCAAGAACCCGAAGCATCGCCTGCGGGATATCTTGCAGCGTGTACCCCTCGGGTCTGGAAAGCATGGCCCAACTGCATAGCCCGGCGGCCAGAACCACAAGCAGCACACCCGAGCGCGACAGCCGCCCCTCGCCCAGCCCCCCAAGAAAGGGCGGAAGCGAGAGGAGCAGAAGCAAGATCCCCACCGTTAGAATAAGATCCCAGTCCATAGGCCCCCCTTCCGAGTCCTCAAGGATGGAACCCCAAGCTTACATGCAGAAGGGCTGACCGATCAACACTGGCGTCTTTGGTCCGGCGCGGGCCCTATTCCGGATCGACGCGGCTGATCAGCCGTTCGTCACAGGGGGCCACGCGCAGGATGTTGGTGGTGCCCTTGACGTTGAAGGGAACACCAGCAGTGACGACGATCTGGTCTTCCTCGGTCGCGAAGCCATCGGCCCGGGCTGCGCTGACAGCAGCCAGAACTGCGCCCTTGAACCGGTCCTGCGGCGGAGTGATCACGCAATGCGCGCCCCAGGTCAGGGCCAGCCGCCGGGCGGTGGACATCAGCGGCGTCAGCGCGATGATTGGCACATGCGGGCGTTCGCGGGCCACCAGCGACGCCGTGGTGCCCGATTGGCTGAAGCAGCAAATCGCCTTGATGTTGGTCGCTTCGGCAATCTCGCGCGCGGCAGCCACGATCCCATCAGCCACCGATTCGCGGCGCACCACGCGGCTTGCCTCGATGACGGACCGATAAGTCGGGTCCTTTTCGACGCTCATCGCCACGTCGTTCATCGTGCGGACGGCTTCGACCGGGTATTTCCCCGCCGCCGATTCCGCCGACAGCATGATCGCATCCGCGCCTTCGTAGATCGCGGTCGCCACGTCAGACACTTCGGCCCGCGTCGGCACGGGCGATTCAATCATCGATTCCAGCATCTGGGTCGCCACGATCACCGGCTTGGCCGCAGCGCGCGCGCCACGGACCAGCCGCTTCTGGATCGGCGGGACAGAGGTTACGGGCAGTTCGACCCCAAGATCGCCACGCGCGACCATGATGCCATCGCTGACTTGCAGGATCGCATCATAGGCTTTCACCGCCGCCGGCTTTTCGATCTTCGACAGGATCGCGGCCCGGCCCTTGGCCAGACTGCGCGCCTCGATCACGTCTTCCGGGCGCTGCACGAAAGAAAGCGCCAGCCAGTCGACACCCAATTCACAAGCGAATTCCAGATCAACACGATCCTTTTGCGACAGGGCAGCCACCGGCAGCACCACGTCAGGAACGTTCACGCCCTTGCGGTTGGAGATCGTGCCGCCGATCACCACGGTGCAATCGGCGAAGTCCTTGCCACAGGTATCGACCTTCAGCCGGATCTTGCCGTCATTGACCAGAAGCGATGCGCCGGGTTCCAGCGCCGCAAAAATCTCGGGATGTGGCAGGTTCACGCGCTTGGCGTCGCCTGGGGCAGAGGACAGGTCCATGCGGAAGGACGTACCTTCGACAAGCTCTTCCTCGCCGTTGGCAAAGACCCCAACCCGCAGCTTCGGCCCCTGCAGGTCGGCCAAAATGCCGATCGGGCGGCCAAGGTCCTTTTCGACCTGGCGGATGATCTCATGCCGCTTGCGGATGTCGTCATGGACTCCGTGGCTCATGTTCAGACGGAACACATCGGCCCCGGCCTCGAACAGGGCGCGGATCATCTCGTAGGTACTGGATGCCGGGCCAAGCGTGGCCACAATCTTCACGTTGCGGTGACGGCGCATGCCATCCTCCTGCTATATCGTTTCGGTTCATGTGGGCCGCGTGTCTTATGGCGCAAACTGTTAGCGCCCGCAACGCATTTACCACCTCTCTTTGCTCGCCTTCGGACGCTCATCGCTGGCCTTAAGCGCAAAACGCCCGTAAGGGAGTGATGAGCGCCCCAAAGACCAGTCCGAGATCCACCGTGGCTTTCAAGATCCTTGGCGAAGACCGTCCCGGCCGCTGGCTGGTGACCTGCGACCACGCCTCGAATCGTGTGCCGCCTTGGGTGAATGGTGGTGATATTGGCATCCCTGCTGCAGATATGGCCCGCCACATCGCCTGGGATGTCGGTGCCGCAGGGCTTGCCGCGAGCTTGGGCGAGCATCTGGACAGCCCGGTGATCCTGTCCGATTTCTCGCGCCTCGTGATCGATCCGAACCGGGGCGAGGATGACCCGACCCTGCTGATGAAACTTTACGACGGCACCATCATCCCCGCGAACCGTCATGCCGGGCCCGAGGAGGTGGAGCGTCGCCTTGACCGCCTCTATCGCCCATATCATTCGGCCTATGCCCGCCTCGCGGCCCTTCGCCCCGATCGGGTGATCGTCGCCCTGCATTCCTTCACCCCCTGCCTGAAGGGCCGCAGCCCGCGTCCCTGGCATGTGGGGGTGCTTTACTCTCATCTTGACGAACGCTTTTCGAAACCCCTGATCGTACGCCTGCAGGCCGAAACCGACCTCTGCATCGGCGACAACGAACCCTATTCCGGCCATCTGCCCGGCGATGCCATCGACAAGCATTGCCTGCGCCTTGGCCGCCACAACACACTGATCGAGATGCGCAATGACCTGATCGGAACCAAGGCGCAACAGGCCCATTGGGCCACCCGCCTTGCCCCGATCCTGACCGAAGTGCTGACCGCGCTCTGACAGGCTTTAGTCCAGTTTCTGTACTGGATTTGCGCCCCGTGACCTTTACTCTGCCAAGCCTCGGTCCTCTTCACTGGCATCAAGGCGAGCGCTGCATGCAACAGGTTCTAACTGCGGATTACGTCGTGATCGGCGCAGGTGCGACGACGATGGCCTTCGTCGACACGCTGCTGACCGAAACCGACGCCAGCGTGATCATCGTCGACCGCCACCATCGCCCCGGCGGCCATTGGAACGACGCCTATCCCTTTGTCCGGCTGCACAGCCCCGCGTGCTTTTATGGGGTCAACTCAGCGCCCCTTGGCCAAAACCGCACCGACCAGACCGGCCTGAACCGCGGCAATCTGGAACTGGCCAGCGGCGCCGAGATCGTCGCCTATTTTGACGATGTGATGCGGCACCGCTTCCTGCCCAGCGGGCGGGTGACCTTTCTGCCGCGCCACGACTATGCCGACGGGGTGGCCACCTCACTTCTGACGGGTGAAACTCTTCGACTGATCGCGCGCAAGAAACTGGTCGACGGCACCTATGCCCAGACCGAAACCCCCGCCACCCATCCGCCGCGCTTTGATCTGACGGCAGGGGTTCGCTGCATTCCCCCCGGCGATCTGGTCCGGCTTGACCATGCGCCCGGCGATTTCGTGATCATCGGTGGCGGCAAGACTGCGATCGATGCCGTGCTTTACCTCTTGGAAAACGGCACCAATCCCGACCGCATTCTCTGGGTCCGGCCCCGCGATGCCTGGCTGATCAACCGCCGCAACCTGCAACCCCTGCCCGACTTCGCCGAACCCTGCATCGGCGGCTCCGTGGCCGAGATGGAGGCCGCCCGCGATGCAACCTCGGTCGAAGATCTCTTTCTTCGGCTGGAAGCAACGGGAGAGATGTTCCGCATCGACCCGGCGATCACCCCCACGATGTACCACTGCGCGACTGTGTCAGAGCACGAAATCACCGAACTGCGCCGCGTCAAGCGGGTGGTCCGGCAGGGCCGCGTCCGGCGGATTGAACCGGGAAAGCTGGTGTTGGATCATGGCGACATCGCCACCGCCGCAGGAGCGATCCATGTCAACTGCACTTCGCGCGGCGTTCCGGCCCGGGGGGCAGATCCGATCTTTCAGCCGGCCAAGATCGTGCTGCAGTTCGTTCACAGCTGCTGGCCCTGCTTTTCCGGCGCGCTGATCGGCTGGCTTGAGGCGAACCGCCCCGATGATGCCACCCGCAACCACCTTGCCCAGCCGGTGCCGATGGTCGAGGTCCCACTGGACTGGCTGTGCAGCAAGCTTCTGGAAGAAAGGACCACCTCCGCCTGGGAAAGTGAACCCGACCTTCTAGCCTGGAAAGAGGCAGCCCGCGTCGAAAGATTTTCCAGCCTCTGGTCCTGGGCCGAGACCTCTGGCAACCCCACCCTTGCCGCATTGATCGACCGGTTCATGGCCGCCTATGGCCCTGCATTGAAGCGGATCGGCACGCTTTACCGCGACGCTGGGGGGGGGAGTGATAACCATTCCCCTTGCCCCGGCTTCGGGATAGACCGGCGCAAAAAAGGAGGGTTCCATGTCCGACATTGACCAAGCCACCCGAACCGAGCTTGAAGCCGCCGCCTTCCGCGCGCTGGTGGATCACCTGATGATCAAGCGTCCCGATGTGCAGAACATCGACCTGATGAACCTTGGCGGCTTTTGCCGTAACTGCCTTTCGCGCTGGTACCAGGAAGCCGCCGCCGAACGCGGCATCGACATGACCAAGGGTCAGGCCCGTGAAGTGGTCTACGGCATGCCCTATGCCGATTGGGTCGCCCGGAACCAGACCCCGGCGGATGACACGAAGAAAGCCGCCTTCGAGAAGGCCTTCGCCGAAAACGTCGGCAAAAAGGACTGACGGCCGGAGTCATCGGATGGTGGGGTTCCACCCCACCATCCGATCCACCATTGCGTGCTCAGGTGGGGTCGAACCCCACCCTACACCCCCGCCCAGCGCAGCGCCGCGACAACCCCCACCCCGATCAGCGCCGCTGCAACGTCACTGCCGGTCACCCGCGTCAGGACCAGCACGGACCCCAGCGCCAGCGCCTCGGCCAACCCGCCCTTGGCTAGTGCCAGCGCGGCTATCCCGGCCATGACGGCCCCAGGTGTTGCCCGCAATGCCGCCTCAAGCCGGGGCGTGACCGGCATAAAGCGCATCAGCGTAAAGCCCGCGACCCGGCACAAAAGCGCCGCCGCAGCCATCACCGCCAAGGCCAATGGGAAACTGTCGTTCATGCCCTGCCCCCCGCGCCCAAAGCCGCGACCGCACCACCCGCCAACCCTGCCGCAATGACTGCCGGTGCCGGGCCAAACACTTCGGCAACCCCCAGCGCCATCCCGGCCCCGACCAGCACCGGCATCAGGTCCGAGCGTTTGCGAGTCATCGCGGCAACCATTCCGGCGGCAAAGCAGGGCAGCATAAGGTCCAGCCCCAAGGCCTCGGGCCGGGGCAAAGATGAAACCGCCGCCGCGCCCAAAGCCGTGCCCAGAAGCCAGCCAATCGTGATCGGCGCGCCGGTTCCCGCCAGATAGGCGCGATCCTCCTCGCCTGCCCGGATCGCCCGCATCGTCAGCATCCAGTTGGCATCGCCCAGAAGAAGCAAGCTGCCATAGGAACGCAGCTTGCCCGCCTGCCACAGCCAGGGCTGCAGCGAGGCTCCAAACAGCAGGTAGCGCGCGTTGATCACAAGCACGGTGGCAAACAGCGCCCAGAGCGTGGCTTCGCCGGTCTGCAACAGGTTGATCGCCGCCAGTTGCGCCGACCCGGAATAGATCGTGGCGCTGGTCACCACCGCCTTGCCGATCCCGAACCCCGCCTGCGCCGCAACAAGGCCAAAGCCCAAGCCATAGGCAAAGATGCTGAACGCCAGCGGCACCCCATCCCGCGCCCCTCGCCGGAAGCCATCTAGGGAGAAGCGCGCCCTCGTCATCCCCTTAGGTCGGGCTTCCGCCCGGTTCTCCCGGCACCAAACTGTCCAACTTGCGCCGCCATGCCTCTCAGCCTTCCAATCCGCAGTTTGTCATCCCGGTCAGCCGCGCCGAATAGTTTGCTGCCTTGCTCTTCGTCAACAACCCGAAGGCGCCGGTCTCGAAATACTCGTCGGGATAGGGCTCGCCATCGACCGGGCCTGCCGCGACGTGAAACCCCTTGCCGTCCTTCTCTGTCTTGCTGGCGATCTTCTGGTTTCCGCCGTCCGAATTACGATACCGATAGGTGCAGCTTCCAACGGTGTCGAAACAGCTGAACGGCGAGAAGCTCTCCCAATTGCCATCGGCCCAGTCCTTGCGGGCCATCCGTCCCTTGGCATCATAGGTCATCTCGCGGATCAGCTTGCCGTCGCTGGTGACTTTAGTCCGGTGCTTGCCGCCCTTCATGCCAAGGTAGGTTTCAGTCAGAGCCTGCCCGTCCGAATAGCGTGATGTCCAACTGCACCCTTCCGGCATCGCCGCGAAGTCGATTTCGGCCTTTACGATTCCCGGCGCGGCAAGTGCCAGCCCGAACCCCAATGCCAATGCCCTGATCCCGATCCACATTCCCCGAACCTGCTCCCTTAGCCGCAATGCACCGTCGCTGGCGAAGCTTGCCCCTTATCATGGGTCGGGCTTCTGCTCGACTCTCCCAAAGCTTGCCAAATCCCTAACGCCCGCAGACAAGTTATTGAAATTATTTTCAAATACCAGATTGTCCACCGTGGACACGATCAGATCGCCGCCTTCCGCATCTCGTCCAGATAAATCTCCCGCAGCCGCGTCGCGACCGGCCCCGGCTTGCCGGTCCCGACCGGTTTGCCGTCCAGCTCGACCACCGGCATCACGAAGATCGAGGCCGCCGTCGAAAACGCCTCATCCGCCCCCTGAGCCTCAGTCGGGGTGAAGGGCCGCTCTTCAACCTCAAACTGGGCCTCCGCCGCGAACCGCAGCACCGCCGCCCGAGTGATCCCGTGCAGGATATCATTCCCCAAGGCCCGGGTGATGATCCGGTTCCCCTTCACGATATAGGCGTTGTTCGAGGTCCCCTCGGTCACCAGCCCCTGTTCATCGACCAGCCAGCTGTCATCCGCCCCCGCCTTCTTCGCCGCCATCTTGCCGATCGAGGGATAGAGAAGCTGCACCGTCTTGATATCCACCCGACCCCAGCGCAGGTCGGGGATGGTGATGATCTTGTGCCCGGTCTTTGCCGCCGGCGCATCGGCCATGTTCGGGACGTCCTGAGTGAAGGCCACCACCGTTCCCGGGACCGAAGCATCCGGGAACAGGAAGCTGCGGTCCCCCGGATTGCCGCGCGTGATCTGCAGGTAGATCATCCCCTGATCGATCCCGTTCCGAACCACCAACTCCCGGTGCATCGCCAGAAGCTCGGCCTCCGAGATCGGGCTGGTCATCTCCAGTTCCGCCAGCGACCGCCACAGGCGTTTCACATGCCCGTCAAAGTCGATCAGCTTGCCATCCAGCACCGAGGTCACCTCATAGACCCCATCGGCCATCAGGAACCCCCGGTCAAAGATCGAGACCTTCGCCTCGCCCTCGGGCAGGTAGTCGCCATTCACATAGACAGTGCGGATCATTCGGTCATCCCCATAGGCTGGCATCGGCTGGGTGGACCCCTTCGGCATCGTAAGCAAGGGGGTGCGGGCGGTCTTCGGACAGAAGTAGGGGGCCGTCAAGGTCTGTCCAGTCGGCCCCTTGGGCCAAGAGGACGGCGGGGGCCATGGCGAGGGAGGAGCCGACCATGCAGCCGACCATCAGTTTGAAGCCCATCTGACGGGCAAGGTCGCGGGTCAGGAGGGCCTCGGTCAACCCGCCGTTCTTGTCGAGTTTCAGGTTCACCGCGTCATATTTGCCTCGCAGGCCGGGCAGGCTGGCGCGGTCGAAGCAGGATTCATCGGCGCAGATCGGGACGGGGTGGGGGATTTCAGACAGCATCTCGTCTTGCCCGGCGGGAAGGGGCTGTTCGACCAAGGCCACGCCAAGGCGGATCAGGTGGGGGGCGAGGTCGGTATAGACCTGCGGAGTCCAGCCTTCGTTGGCGTCGATGATGATGGTCGCGCAGGGGGCACCCTGACGGACTGCCTCTAGCCGGGGCATGTCGTCCGGGGTGCCAAGCTTGATCTTCAGGATCGGGCGGTGAGCGTTCGCGGCTGCGGCGGCGCGCATATCCTCGGGCGGGGCAAGCGATAGCGTGTAGGCGGTGACGACCGGGCCGGGGGCGGGAAGGCCGGCGAGGGTCCAGACCCTTTGACCCGACAGCTTGGCTTCAAGGTCCCAAAGCGCGCAGTCGACGGCGTTGCGGGCGGCGCCGGGCGGCAGGGCGGTTTGCAGCGCGCTGCGGGTGATTCCGGGCGGCAGGGCTTTGATCTGGGCACGAACGCTGTCCAACGTCTCGCCATAGCGGGCATAGGGGACGCATTCGCCCCAGCCGGTCACGCCGTCGCGCGCAACTTGAACGGTCAGCACCCGCGCCTCGGTCTTGGACCCACGCGAGATGGTGAAGGCTTGGGCAAGCTGGAAGATGTCTTCGGTGACGCGGATCATGGGTCAAGGATCATGCCAGAGGGTGCGCTCACTGATACCGCCCATGGGGCGCGCCGCAACCCGGAAACGGAAATAGGGGCCCGAAGGCCCCCATCCGTGTCTGATGACATCAGGTCAGTTAGAGCAGGTGATTTCCCTGAACCCGTCGCAATAGGCCTGATCGCAGAGCGCGCCGGTGCCGATCAGGCGGGTCGGGCTGTTGGCACCGATATCTTCGGCCACCACATAGTCGGAGGCGCTGGTCCAGCCTTTCGACTGGCAGAAGGCATTGGCGGCCGGTTGGCCACAATCGACCCCCCAGTTGACGCAGAGGTCAAGCCGTTTGCCGTTGACCTTGGGTTTCACAAAAACCTCTTCCGCCGGGTCAGCCTTGGCGCAGGTCACTTGCGAAATCCCGTCGCAATAGGCTTGATCGCAAACCGCCCCGGTCGAGACCAGCCGGGTCGGGGTCGACGCGCCGATATCGGGGGCGACGACATGGTTGGTGGATTCGTCATAGCCTTGGCTGACACACCAGGCGTCTGCGGCGGGTTTGCCGCAATCGGCCCCCCAATTCAGGCAAAGGTCCAGCGGCTGGCTGCCGACCTTTGGATTGTTGAACGTATCCTCCTCGGCCTGGGCGGCAGAACCGAAGGATAGCGCGGCAAGCGAGGCGACTAGGGCCAGAATGCGAAATTGTTTCATGATCGTCCCATTTCTCGTGTTGGTGCGGAAGGTGATGGTCGGGCGAGCAGTGAAACCAAGCTACGCCGCGGATCATGAATTTTCCAGTCATCTATACCTTACCTTGGGGAAAGCAGCTCAGGCGGTGTGGCGGGCCCTTCGCCGAAAGCCGGGGTGGCAAATGCTGCAAGTGCAAAGTGGACATTGCACTGCAGCGCGCAACAATCTAACAAGATGAAAATCCTTCACGAAATTTCCTTGCTGAGAGAATCGCATGAGCTTCCGCCTGCAGCCCCAAGCCCCTGCCCGCCCAAACCGTTGCCAGCTGTTCGCGCCCGGCTCACGCCCCGAGCTTTTCGCCAAGATGGCGGCCAGTGCGGCGGATGTGATCAACCTGGACCTTGAAGATTCGGTTGCCCCCGCCGACAAGCCGCAAGCGCGGGCGAATATCATCCGCGCGATTTCCGATGTGGACTGGGGCAAGAAGACCCTGTCGGTGCGGATCAACGGGCTGGATACACCGTTTTGGTATCGCGATGTGGTGGACCTGCTGGAGCAGGCAGGCCCAAGGCTGGACCAGATCATGATCCCCAAGGTCGGCTGTGCTGCTGATGTCTATGCGGTGGACGCGCTGGTGACTGCGGTCGAGGCGGCAGCGGGGCGGCAAAAGCGGATCGGACTTGAGGTGATCATCGAGACGGCGGCGGGGATTGCCCATGTCGAGGAAATTGCGGCCTCCTCCCCCCGTTTGCAGGCGATGAGCCTTGGGGCAGCGGATTTTGCGGCCTCGATGGGGATGCAGACCACCGGGATCGGCGGGACGCAGGAGAACTATTACATGCACCGCGAGGGGCAGAAGTACTGGTCCGACCCTTGGCATTGGGCGCAGGCCGCAATCGTGGCCGCTTGCCGGACGCATGGGGTCCTGCCGGTGGATGGGCCCTTTGGCGATTTCAGCGACGAAGAGGGTTTCCGCGCCCAGGCGCGGCGGTCGGTGACCTTGGGCATGGTTGGCAAATGGGCGATCCACCCCAAGCAGGTGGCGCTGGCGAATGAGGTCTTCACCCCGTCCGAGGCGGCTGTGCTTGAGGCCCGCGAAATCCTTGCTGCGATGGAGGCGGCGAAGGCCGCAGGCCAGGGCGCTGCGACCTACAAGGGCCGTCTGGTGGACATCGCCAGCATGCGCCAGGCCGAAGTGATCGTCCGGCAGGCCGAGATCATCGCCGGGGCGTGACGCCCCTAGCGCAGGGGCAGGCAGATTTCGGTCACCAGATCGGCGGGTGCGGTGTCCATCGGGGTGTTGAGGTAGATCTCGAACACCGGGCTGTCGGCTGGGGCCTCGCCCGACTGCGGCAGCCAGATGCCGAACAACTTGTCGTAGGCGGCGGGAAGCCCGGCATAGGGGCCGGTGCAGGTCAGGACGGCGTGACGCCCTGCGGGCAGACGGACCTGCTCCAACGGGGCGGCGATGGTCAGGTCGGGTGAAACCTCGAACCCGGCATGGCTGCGAAGGTCCGCGGGTTTCACGTCGGCGGGGCTGTCGTAATAGACCGCGATCATCTTGCCGACCTGACCATAAAGCCCGCGGGCGGCGATGGTAGAGCCAAGCTTTTCAAAGGCACGGCCGATCTCGGGATAAGGACCCTTATGGGGAATGGCGGCAAGACGGCGTTCGGTTTCAGTACGGATCGTGACGGGAAACATGAGCGGACCTTTCAGGATCAGATGAAGGGGAAAGGGGCGAAGTTCGCCCCGGTTGCGAAAGGCAGCAGGGGTCAGACCATAATGCCCGCTGAAGGCCCGGGCAAAGCTTGCCAGTTGGGGATAGCCAACCTTGCGGGCAATGGCGGCCACAGGGTCCGTGCCCTGGACCAGCGCGACAGCGGCACGGTGCAAACGCATCCGCCGGACGGTGCTGGCGGCGGTCTCTCCAGCAATGGCGGCATAAACCCGATGAAAATGAAAGCGCGACAGCGCTGCCACATCGGCCAAGGCATCCAGGGAAAGATCCCCTGCCGGATGATCGTGGATGTGATCCACGACGCGCCGCACCCGTTTTTCGTAGTCGTTTGCCATGAACCTTGCCCTTGCTGCCCTGACTTTCTGCAATGGCCCGCACATGCAAATCTTGCCGAGTTGCATCACGTCTGTGCCTTGGGCATATAGAGACGGTCCCGGGAAGGAAGTCCGCATGCAATACCTCGAGTTTGAAAAACCGCTCGCAGACATCGAAGGCAAGGCCGAAGAGCTGCGGGCCATGGCCAAAACCAGCCCCGGCATGGATGTCTCGAAAGAGGCCGAGGCGCTGGATCGCAAGGCGGAAACCGCGCTGCGCGATCTTTATAAAGGTCTGACACCCTGGCAGAAGTGCCAGGTGGCGCGGCACCCGGACCGGCCGCATTGCCAGGATTACATCGAAGCGTTGTTCACTGAATTCACCCAGCTGGCAGGCGACCGTGCCTTTGCTGACGACCATGCGGTGATGGGCGGTCTTGGCCGATTCAACGACCAGCCGGTGATGATCATCGGCCACGAAAAGGGCAATGATACGAAAAGCAGGATCAAGCGGAACTTCGGCATGGCGCGGCCCGAGGGGTACCGCAAGGCGATCCGGCTGATGGATATGGCCGACCGCTTCCGCCTGCCGGTGATCACCCTGATCGACACTGCCGGGGCCTATCCCGGCAAGGGGGCCGAGGAGCGTGGCCAGGCCGAGGCGATTGCCCGGTCGACCGAGAAATGCCTGACCATCGGCGTGCCGCTGATTTCGGTGGTGATCGGCGAGGGTGGGTCCGGCGGGGCGGTGGCCTTTGCCAGCGCCAACCGGGTCGCGATGCTGGAACATTCGGTCTATTCGGTGATCTCGCCGGAAGGCTGCGCAAGCATCCTGTGGAAGGATTCCGAAAAGATGCGCGAAGCGGCCGAGGCTTTGCGGCTGACGGCGCAGGATCTTCAAAAACTGGGGATCATCGACCGGATCGTGACCGAACCGCTTGGGGGCGCGCAACGGGCTCCGAAAGAGGCGATTGCCGCAGTTGGCAAGGCGATCGAGGCGATGCTGGCCGAGCTTGGCAAGATGAAGCCCGAGGCGCTGATCAAGGACCGGCGGCAGAAGTTCATCGAGATGGGGTCAAAAGGCCTCGCGGCGTGAAGCTGACCCGCGCCCTGCTGGCAGCAGCCGCGCTGGGGTTTGCCTTGCCTGCCGCGGCGGGCACGCTGGATGGGCGGCTGGTCACCTTCAACGTCGAGACCTGGGATGACCGCGACGCGCCCTTGCTGGACGCGCGGGGACGGACGGTGATGGTGGGCGGCGGGACCGAGTTCGGTCTGGGGCCGGAAGGATTCACCGGCGGGCTGGATGTCGTGCCGGTCGATGTCGAAATCAGCCCGACGCGGATCGAGCTTTCCTATCCGCAAGGGATCGGGCGGTTCTTCGAGGCCAAGTTCAACGGCTATGTGCTGCGCTTCGAGACGGACTGCGCGCTGTTTGAGGCGGTCGCGATTGACCCGGCGGCGACCACGATGAAGGTCACGGAGGTCTGGTCCGAGGGTGGGGCGCTGTATATCAACGTCTCGGGGCTGGGCTATGGCCCGGCGGCGAAGCTGGCGTTGGATGTCGAGGTCGGCGACTGCCCGATGAGCTGATCTGTCCACGGCGGACATATTTTTTTATTGATTAAATTCAATATGTTACGCGTTTTCATTAGTGATTTCGTAACTTTTGTCCGCGCCGGTTACCAGAGGGTCTTAGCTGCCCTTCCGGGCCATTCGACGTCATAGGCTTGGCCGTCGATCTGGCCCTTGGTAATCTCGCGCAGCATGTCGCCCAAGCTGGGCAGTTTCGGAAAATCGATTTGTATCAATGGCTTGATTTTTTCTATTTTGCGGTCTGGAAAGGTGGGGGGGTACGGGCCGGTCGAGACCGGTTAGCTGCCCAGCCGGTTCAGGCCCATTGCGACGATGATGATGCCCATATCGATAGGAATTCCCTCAACCGTCGGTTCATATGGAATGATGCCGATGCGCAATTCGGCGGGGTCGTCGCCGGGTTCGCTCCACTTCGGAGTTCCATACATGTCGAAATGTTCGGGGAGTTCGTGATCTGTCAGCCCCTCTGCGCTTGCCAATTGGCTGACCTGATCCATAAAGCTTTCGTGTCCGACTGTCAGGATCGGCGGAAAGCGCGCGTAATCATCGGCAGCGGAAATGACGCAAAGCCGATTGGTCCCTGATTGGCCCCAGTATGCAAGATAGCGTTCGGACAGAAGCTGATGGCGATCGGAAAGGGCCAATGCGGCTGCCGGAAGGCTGGCCTCGACCTCAGGTCGCAAGGGGCTTAGGGCAAGGCCCTCGAAGGGGCGCGTACCATCACGAACGAGCCCAAGCAGTCGTGAAAAATCAGCCGCAGTACAAGCTCATGGTTGTCGATGCGGTCTTGAGCAAGAGCAGGCGTTGCATGAGCCATGGCAACGGCAATCACCCTGGCGATGGACCTAGGCTCTGGACCCATTAAATTGCTTGCGGGCACGGCAACTCATTGATTCATTGGCGGCACCAAGGGGGTGCTGCTATGAGCGAAATGTTCTTGCTTTCCGAAGACCAAATGGCGCGAATATCGCCGTTCTTTCCGCTGTCGCAT
>CANNIA010000040.1 GCA_947504705.1 Paracoccaceae bacterium | reverse complement strand
TCGAAACCAAGATGCATTGTCTGAAACTGCTGGGCCAACGCATGGCCGCTCGGGACTTCGACCGTCATGTTGCCGAGTTCCAGATCCGTGTCGCCGTCCTGAACGGCTTCACCGCGCTCGGCATTCCCGTCACTGAAGTCGTAGGATGAGTCTGTCCGGGGAAAGGCGAAGTCCTCCTCTCAATCAATTTGTGCAACAGAGCTCAGATTCCATAGAGACAAGGGTGGGTGCCAACCCACCATCCCCAGCCGACCACGGCGTGAAACCACCAAATGAACGCTCGGCCAGTTACACGGCGGGGTGGAACCTTAGACTGTGCTGGTAGCAACGGCCGTCAGTTGACCCTCCAATACGGGCTATCAAACTCAAAGGCAGTAAAGGAATACGCCCCACATTCATGCGTGTCGTAAGTAACATTCGCACCCAGAATCACACTTCCGAAAATGCGGGTCTCATCATCACGTTCAAAGGGAGGTCGTTGCGACGATCTGTCCCCAGATGTACTTTGCTTCGCCAAAACTGGAGCCGGGCGAAAGATTTCTTCGACACGATCCGAGGAAAGGATGTCCACAAACTCAATGCCCTTCCCTTCGTAAACGATAGTAACCGATGCTCTGTTTTCCGCCGCATTTATTGCTGGGCCAACAGCAAGGAGCCGATCCGAACGAACAAATTTGAATTCGTCCAATGTCTCGTCGATCTCGGGAAACACGATCTGGAGATCGCAATCAATCTGGAACGGGTCATTTGTCGGATTGGTCCACTTAGGCAGCAACGTCTCTCTGGTCCAGGTAGCCTCGCCCACGATTTCACCGTTCCTGACATCCTGCGCGACCCGTGTCACCAGGACAATGAAGGCCCTGCTAACATCGCTTCGCCAAGGCTCATCAAACAGGAACGTGAGAACAGACTTGGTCGCAAATTCGTTTGCCTTTAGTCCGGCCGTGGCCCCAATCAACAAGGCCATTACAATTGATATCTGCCAAACTCGTTTCATCTTGCCACCAACGATACCTGACCAGAGGCAGTGTGCAAGCGATCCGTAGGGTGCGTGATTTCACGCACCGTCCGCCGAAACACGCTCTGTAACCGTAAAGAACGCATGACGTTCCAGTAACCCATCATACTATCCAAGCCTCTGTGCGTGAAATCACGCACCCTACATTTCGGCGGCTCCCCCCCGATCATGGTTACCCAATCCCAAACGCCCACACCCAAGCCATTGAAATCCCTCATCCCCGCAAGCCTGTCCCGCGTGGACAAAACCCGTCAGAACAAACTCCCCTGCCCGCTCTCCCCGTCTCCCTTGCCCTTCTTCCCGGCCCGGCCGCCAAGGGCCAGCTTCCCATCCCCGAACTCGATTTCCAGGGCCGAGGCCTTTTCGGCCCCCGCTTTCGAGGTCACCACCGCCCCATCCCCCCGAACGACCGCATAGCCCCGGTTCAAGGTCGCCTGATAGCCCAGCGTCGCCCGCGTCCGGTCCAGTGCCTCCAGCCGGTCAGCCAGCCGCTGGAACCGCACCCCCGGTGCCGCCTCCAACCGCCGCTCAAGCTCCACCATCCGGGTCCGCCCCTCACCCAGCTTCCGCGAAGCATCCCCCAGAAGCCGCCCCAAAGCCGGGGCCAACCGCGCGGAAAGGGGCCGCAGCGCATCCTCCAGTCGCTCCATCCGCCGCAGCATCGCCCGCGCCAGCCGCTCGTCCCGCCCGGTCAGCAAGTCCCGCTGCCGGACCAAGGCCGCGCGCAGCACCATCGGCTGCATCCGCCCCGCCAGCCGGTCAAACACCCCCCGCTTGCGCGCCACCGCCAGCCCCAGCGCCGCCGACAGCCGCGTCACCGCCCCATCCAGCCTTTGCCGGGGCGAGGCCACCAACGTCTCGACCCGAGGCAGCGCCCGCGCCAGATCCCGCAGCCGTTGCCGCCGTAGGGTCACCCCCTGGCCCACCCCCCGCATCAACCGCGCCGCCAAGGCATCCACGGTCGCCAGCAACTCCAGCCGCACCGGCACCGCCAGCTCCGCCGCCGCCGTCGGGGTCGGGGCGCGCAGGTCGGCCGCATAGTCGATCAGCGTGGTATCCGTCTCATGCCCCACCGCCGAAATCAGCGGGATATCCGACCCCGCCGCCGCCCGGACCACCACTTCCTCGTTGAACCCCCAAAGGTCCTCCAGCGACCCGCCCCCCCGCGCCACGATCAGCACATCGGGGCGCGGAATCGGCCCACCGGGGGCAATCGCATTGAACCCCCGGATCGCCGCTGCCACCTGTGCGGCACAATCCTGCCCCTGCACCGCCACCGGCCAGATCAGCACATGTCGGGGAAAGCGGTCGCGCAACCGGTGCAGGATATCCCGGATCACCGCCCCGCTGGGCGAGGTCACCACCCCGATCACCCTTGGCAAAAACGGGATCGCCTTCTTCCGCGCCGGATCAAACAGCCCCTCAGCCCCCAGCGCCGCCTTCCGTTTCTCCAGCATCGCCATCAAGGCACCGGCCCCTGCAGGGGCCACATCGTCAACGATCAGCTGATACTTCGACTGTCCCGGAAAGGTGGTCATCCGGCCCGTGGCCACAACCTCCATCCCCTCCTGCGGCTGGACCTGCATCTTTGCCGCCTGCCCCTTCCAGCTGATCGCGGCAATCACACTGCGGTCATCCTTCAGGTCAAAGTACAAATGCCCCGAGGCCGGACGCGACACCCGCCCCACCTCGCCCCGCACCCGAACGAGGCCAAACTCCCCCTCAATCACCCGTTTCACCGCGCCGGACAGTTCCGACACGGTGTATTCCGGCTGGTTGCCCTGCGGGGCGGGGGTGTCGTCGTCAATCAGATCCATGGCAGGTCCATTGCGCTTGCCCTCTGTCGCCCCCGACCCTATGACGCCCGAAAGCAAAGTCCAAGCGGGAGCGTGGCCATGAACATCCTGATCCTCGGTTCCGGCGGACGCGAGCACGCGCTCGCCTGGGCGGTGAAGCAGAACCCGAAATGCGACCGTCTGATCGTGGCCCCCGGCAATGCGGGCATCACGATGCTGGCGGAATGCGCGGATATCGACATCCTTGACGGCGCGACTGTGGTGAGTTTCTGCGAGGAAAACGCCATGGACTTCGTGATCATCGGCCCCGAAGCCCCTCTTGCCGCCGGGGTTGCGGATGCCTGCCGTCAGGCGGGTCTTCTGACCTTTGGCCCTTCGGCGGCAGCGGCGCGCCTGGAGGCGTCAAAAGCCTTCACCAAGGAAATCTGCGACGCCTGCAAGGCCCCGACCGCCGCCTATGCCCGCTTTACCGAAGCCGCCCAGGCCCGCGCCTATGTCACTGCCCAAGGCGCGCCTATCGTCGTCAAGGCCGATGGTCTGGCGGCGGGCAAGGGCGTGATCGTCGCGATGACCGAGGCCGAAGCGCTGGCCGCCATCGATGACATGTTCGGCGGGGAATTTGGGGCTGCGGGTGCGGAAGTCGTGATCGAAGAGTTCATGGAAGGTGAAGAGGCCAGCTTCTTCATCCTGTCGGACGGGACCAACGCTCGGCCCATCGGCACCGCGCAGGACCACAAGCGGGTGGGCGACGGCGACACCGGCCCGAATACTGGCGGCATGGGGGCTTATTCCCCCGCGCCGGTCCTGACGGAAGCGATCCAGAAACAGGCGATGGAGGAAATCGTCCTGCCCACGATCCGCGAAATGGCCCGGCGTGGCACGCCCTATCAGGGTGTCCTCTACGCGGGCCTGATGATCGAAGACGGCCGCGCCCGGCTGGTGGAATACAACGCCCGTTTCGGCGACCCGGAAACCCAGGTATTGATGATGCGCCTTGGCGCGCAGGCGCTGGACCTGATGCTCGCCTGCGCCGAAGGGCGGCTGGCCGGGTGCCAGGTCAACTGGGCCGAGGATCACGCCCTGACCGTGGTCATGGCCGCCAAGGGCTATCCCGGCGCCTACAAGACGGGATCGGAAATCCGGGGCCTCGACCGCTGCCCAGAAGACAGCCGTCACATGGTCTTTCACGCTGGAACGGCGGCCCGCGACGGCCAGATCATCGCCAATGGCGGGCGCGTTCTGAATGTGACCGCGCGCGGCGACACGCTGGCCGATGCCCGCAACCGCGCCTATGCGATGATCGACCACATCCGCTGGCCCGAGGGCTTTTGCCGGTCCGACATCGGCTGGCGGGCGCTTACTGAATAGCGCGCCTTGGCAGGCGCAAGGTTCTTGTCTCGTCGTCGGGCTTCGCCTCCTCCTCGCGTTTGCGCTCCGCGCGGGGATATTTGAGGAGGGAAAGCCGCTTTCTCTTCCAGAAATATCCCGGGGTGCTCGAGGGGCAGCGCCCCTCGTCAGCCGAGGAGGAGGCAAAGCCCGACGACGAGACAAAGAGTCTTCGCGCCGTCAGGCGCTCAATTTCATAAGCTCGGGACTTGCACCCACCTATGGCCTTGCATAAGACGCGAGCCGGAATTGATTGGTCTGGGAGGCGTCCATGCCGCTTCTGGTGATGAAATTCGGCGGAACCTCGGTCGCGGACCTTTCGCGGATCGAAAACGCTGCGAAAAAGGTGCAGGCCGAGGTCGCGCGCGGCTATGACGTGATCGTCATCGTCTCGGCCATGTCGGGCAAGACCAACGAGCTTGTAGGCTGGGTCGAAACCACCTCCAAGCTTTACGATGCTCGCGAATATGATGCCGTGACCTCGTCGGGCGAGAATGTGACTGCGGGTCTGATGGCGCTGCGCCTGCAGGAAATGGGTGTCCCGGCGCGCAGCTGGCAGGGCTGGCAGGTGCCGATCAACACCACCTCGGTGCATGGGTCCGCCCGCTTCATCGACATTCCCCGCGCCAACATCGACGCTAAATTCGCCGAAGGCTTCAAGGTCGCTGTGGTTGCAGGCTTCCAGGGTGTGTCAGCCGAAGGCCGGATCACCACGCTTGGCCGGGGTGGTTCGGACACCACCGCCGTGGCCTTTGCCGCCGCTTTCGGCGCGGAACGCTGCGACATCTATACCGACGTGGACGGCGTCTACACCACCGACCCCCGCATCTGCCGCAAGGCGCGCAAGATGGACCGCATCGCGTTCGAGGAGATGCTGGAACTGGCCTCGCTGGGGGCCAAGGTCCTGCAGACCCGCTCGGTCGAGCTTGCCATGCGCTACAAGGTGCGGCTGCGCGTCCTGTCTTCGTTCGAAGACACGGACGAGAATTCTGGAACCCTGGTCTGCGACGAGGATGAAATCATGGAATCGAAAGTTGTCTCCGGGGTCGCCTATTCCCGTGACGAGGCGAAGATGACCCTTCTGAAGGTCGAAGACCGCCCCGGCGTCGCCGCCGCGATCTTCGGCACGCTAGCGGATGCGGGCGTCAACGTCGACATGATCGTCCAGAACATCAGCGAGATGGACGACCCCGGCGACACCCGCGCCCATACCGACATGACCTTTTCGCTGCCGACCAATCAGGTCGACCGCGCCAAGCTGGCCATTGACGAGGCGACTGCGGCGGGCAAGTTCGTCTTCACCACGTTGGTCGCCGACACCGAAGTCGCCAAGGTCTCGGTCGTCGGCATCGGCATGCGATCCCAGGTTGGCGTCGCCGCCAAGATGTTCGCAGCCCTCGCCGCCGAGAACGTGAACATCAAGGTCATCACCACCTCCGAGATCAAGATCTCGGTCCTGATCGACCGCAAATACATGGAACTCGCCGTCCAGGCGCTGCACGACACGTTCGCGCTCGACAAGGCCTGAGGCCGCGTTTGCCGGACTGGGGGAGCGCCTGTTTGACGGGCACTTGCCTCAGGTCTGGCTGATTGTTCGCCAGACAGAGCCAATCCCGCGCAAATCCGTTTCCTTCCACGCCCGCCCCCCCTATAGAGGGGGGAAGACGGATCAGGACGCCCCAAATGCCCGAACGGACCGAAAGCGACAGTCGCAAGCTTCTGCGCCGCCTGCGTGACATGTTGTCCGTTCCGGGCGAAGGTCAGGACCGGCTGGACCGCATCACCCATCTTATTGCCGACAGCATGGGGACCGAGGTCTGCTCGATCTACCTCTTCCGCGACCCCGAAACGCTGGAGCTTTGCGCGACCGAAGGTCTGAAGAAAGCCGCCGTCCACAAGACCCGGATGAAGCTGGGCGAAGGCTTGGTCGGCCGCGTCGCGCGCGGTGGCCAGCCTGTCAACACCGCGAATGCGCCAGGCGAGAAGGGCTTTCGCTATATGCCCGAGACGGGGGAGGAACTCTTCTCCTCGTTCCTTGGCCTGCCGATCCAGCGCGTCGGTGAAAAGCTTGGCGTGCTGGTCGTCCAGTCCAAGACCGCCCGCCAGTTCTCTGAAGACGAAGTCTATGCCCTCGACGTCGTCGCCATGGTTCTGGCCGAGATGACCGAACTTGGTGCCTTCACCAGTGGCGACGGGGCGATGCGCGCGCTGCACAAGCAGCCGGTGCTGATCCGCGGCACCTCGGGGCAAGAGGGTGCCGCCGAGGGCCGGGTCTGGTTGCATGAACCCCGCGTCGTCATCACCAACCCGGTGGCCGACGACCCGATCACCGAAATCGACCGCGTCCGCGCTGCTGTGGGCGAGCTCCGTGTCTCCATCGACGATCTCTTCGAGGCCGAGCAGCTGGACAAGGAACAAAAGCAGGTCCTTGAGGCCTACCGGATGTTCGCCCATTCCCGTGGCTGGCTGCGGCGGATGGAAGAAGACATCATGCTGGGCCTGTCCGCCGAAGCCGCTGTAGAGAAAGAACAATCCGCCGCCCGCTCGCGGATGGAACAGGTCCCGGACCAATACCTGCGCGAACGGCTGCAGGACCTTGACGACCTTTCCAACCGCCTGCTCCGCATTCTGACCGGACAGGGCAAGGATACCGGGGCGGAAATGCCCGACAACCCGATCCTCATCGCCCGCAACATCGGCCCCGGCGAATTGCTGGAATATGGCCGCAAGCTGAAGGGTGTCGTGCTGGAGGAAGGCTCGGTCGGCAGCCATGCCGCCGTTGTCGCCCGCGCGCTGGCGATCCCCTTGGTCGTCAACGCCGGACGCATCATCGCCGAGGCGCTGAACGGCGACCCGATCCTTGTGGATGGCGACCAAGGCATCGTACATCTGCGCCCCGAAGAAACCATCTCCCGCGCCTTCCGCGACAAGATCGCCATGCAGGCCGAGGCGCAAAAGCGCTACGCCAGCTTGCGCAACCTGCCTGCGACGACCCTCTGCGGCACCACCATCGCGCTTCACATGAACGCAGGGTTGATGGCCGACCTGCCCAGCCTTGAAGGCTCGGGTGCCGAGGGCGTCGGCCTGTTCCGCACCGAACTCCAGTTCCTCGTCCGCTCCAAGATGCCGCAGCGCGCCGAACTGGCCGCCCTTTACACCCGCGTTCTGGATGCGGCCAAAGGCAAGCGCGTCGCCTTCCGCACCCTCGACATCGGCTCCGACAAGGTCCTGCCCTACATGAAGGCGCCGCAAGAGCCGAACCCCGCCATGGGCTGGCGTGCCGTGCGCGTGGGCCTGGACAAGCCCGGCGTCATGCGGATGCAGCTGCAAGCCCTGATCCGCGCCGCCAATGGCCGCCCGCTGACCGTGATGTTCCCGCTGGTCACCGAGATGACCGAATTTCAGCAGGCCCGTGCCCATGTGCTGCGCGAGTTGCACCGCGAGAAATCGCTTGGCCACCCGGTTCCCGCGACCGTGGAAATCGGCGCGATGATGGAAACGCCCAGCCTCGCCTTTGCCCCGAAGGCTTTCTTCGAGCTGACCAATTTCATCAGCGTCGGGGGCAACGACCTGAAACAGTTCTTCTTCGCCGCCGACCGCGAAAACGAACTGGTCCGCCGCCGCTATGATACGCTGAACCTGTCGTTCCTTGCCTTCCTGGAACAGATCGTTGCCCGCTGCGCGGAAACCGGAACCGCGCTTTCCTTCTGCGGCGAAGACGCCGGGCGGCCCATCGAGGCGCTGGCCTTGGCTGCCATCGGCTTCCGAACGCTTTCGATGCGTCCGGCCTCCGTCGGCCCGGTCAAGGCCCTGCTGCGCAAGGTCAGCCTTGTCGAGGCCCGCAAAGTGATCGACCGCGCCCGCGACGAAGGGGCCGAAACTGCACGACCGCTGTTGATGGACTGGCTTGCCACACAAGGGGCCTAAGACCTTATCGGGGGAACTGGCATGAACTGGGACATCATCGGCGCGGTTGCAACTGTCCTTGGTGTGCTTGGCGGCTTTGTCTCGGTCTATTTCCTGATCCACGAAGTGCGCCGCAACGCGTTGGCTGTCGAAGGCGCGACCGTCAACTCGCTGATGAATTTCGAACACGCGGTCTATGCCGTCCTGATCGACAATGCTTCGCTGTTCGTCAAAGGCTCGCAGGATCGGGGCAGCCTTGCCCCCGACGTCCGCTTCAAGTTCGACATGGTGGTGCAAAGCTACATGTCGCTGCACTACAGCGCCTTCAAGCAGCACGAACAGGGCCTGATCGACGCCGAGGTCTGGCAGGCCTATGCCAATGCGATGACCGCCAAACTGGAAAAGCCGGGCTTTGCCGCCAGTTGGGCCGCAATGCAGACGCATTATCCGCAGACGTTTCAGAATTTCATCGCGACGCTTCTGCCCGCCTGACGCGCCGCTTTCATTGGAAGGACGCCCGGCAATGTGGCCCGACCGACGCCTGACCGACCTTTTGCGCATCACCCACCCGATCCTTCAGGCCCCGATGGTCGGACCGGCCACGCCTGCGCTCGCAGCCGAGGTCAGCAATGCCGGCGGCTTAGGCGCGCTTGGTTCTGCCGAAATGACCCCCGACCAGATCATGAAGTCGGTGGCCGAGTTGCGGGGCCGCACGAACCGCCCCTTCAACCTCAACTTCTTTGTCGGCGACGCCCCGGTTACCGACCCCGCTGTCCTTGCCCGCACCCGCGACCGCCTGCGCCCCTGGTATGAAACCCTTGGCCTGGGTGAGCCGCCAGAGGCGCTCCCCGCGCTTGGCCCCTCCTTCGACGATACCCGCCTTGCCCTCCTACTTGCCTTGCGCCCCGCCGTCGTCAGCTTCCATTTCGGCCTGCCCCCCGCCCCCGCCCTTGCCGCCCTCAAATCCGCCGGAATCCTGATCCTCAGCACCGCCACCACCGTGGCCGAGGCCGTGGCGCTGGAAGCCGCCGGCATCGACGCCATCATCGCCCAAGGCTATGAGGCTGGCGGCCATCGCGGCTCACATCAGCCAACCGCCCCGGCGGACGGCGTGGGCACCATGGCCCTTGTGCCGCAGATCGTCGATGCTGTCCGCCTGCCCGTCATCGCCGCAGGCGGTATCGGCGACGGGCGCGGCATTGCCGCCGCCTTCGCTCTTGGGGCAGCAGGCGTGCAGATGGGCACCGCGTTTCTGTCCTGCCCCGAAGCCGGAACCGACCCCGCCCGCCGCGCGCTTTTGGCGCATGCGACGGAAACTGACACCATGGTCACCGACGCCGTCTCGGGCCGGTCCGCCCGTGCCCATCGGTCACGCTATGCGGAAGCGATGGAACAGGCGCGCGAACCCCTGCCAGCCTTCCTTCAGCTTTACACCCTGACCGACCCGATGCTGGAGGCCGGACAGGACGAAATCGCCTCGTTCCACCTCTACGGCCAAGGCGCCCGCCTGAACCGCGCGCAGCCTGCCGCCGAGCTTTTGGCGCGCCTCGTCACTGAGGCCACCGCTGCCTTTGCAAAGCTCAGTTCCGGCGCGGCGACAAGGCGGCAGTGACGGGGCCCGAACCGCCCGCCGAAACCATCACTGCCCCCTTCAACTTTCTCTTCCTCAAATATCCTCTGGGGGAAGGCGATGGTTTCCCCGAAACCATCGACGTGGGGGGCGAAGCGCCCCCATCACCCGAGGAGGAGGGCGCAAGCCCCGACGACGAGACAAGAGATCTTCGCGCCTGCAAGGCGCTCCGGTTCTGAAGCCCCGGTCAAGCTCCACCCCTGTGGCGAGGGAGGTGTTAAGAAACCCCTAACGCCCGCTGCAAACCCACTGATTCAAAAGCAAATACAGAATCTGTCCACCGTGGACAGCCAAGGCCCGCACCGCCTCACCCGCCCGCGAACAGCCCCGCATAAAGCCGCCGCAGCTCTGCCTTCTGAACCTTCCCCATCGCGTTCCGGGGAATCTCGTCCAAGACCAGCACTCGCTTCGGAATCTTGAACGCCGCCAGCCTCTCCCGCAGCGCCGCCCGGACCCCTGCCTCCTCCAGAACCGCCCCCCTGGCCAGCACCACACAGGCCACCACCGCCTCACCGAAATCAGGATGCGGCACCCCAATCACCGCCGAGGCGGCAACCCCGGCCAGATCATCCAGCGCTGCCTCAACCTCAGCCGGATAGACATTGAAGCCGCCGGTGATCACCATATCCTTTGCCCGCCCAAGGATCGACAGGTACCCAAGGCTGTCAAAGGCCCCCAGATCGCCGGTGATGAACCAGCGCCCCGCCCGGAACTCTTCCGCCGTCTTTTCCGGCAGCTTCCAGTAGCCGTGAAACACGTTCGGCCCCTGCACCTCGATCGCGCCGGCCTCACCTATCGGCAACGCCGCCCCATCCGGTCCTGTCACCCGCACCTTGACCCCCGGCAGCGGCATCCCCACCGTCCCGGCTCGCCGGTCGCCCTCATAGGGGTTCGAGGTGATCATGTTGGTCTCGGTCATCCCATAACGTTCCAGGATCGCATGCCCCGTCCTCTCCCGCCATTCCACATGGGTCGCGGGCGACAGGGGGGCAGAGCCGGAGATAAACAGCCGGATATGGCCGCAGGCCGCGCGGCTCAGGCCAGGGTCGGCCAGCAGCCGGGTATAGAACGTCGGCACCCCCATCATCACGCTGACCTTCGGCAGCGCCGCCAAGACCGTCGCCGGGCTGAAGGCCCGCTGGAAGACCATCGAATCGCCAGAGAAAAGCACGCAGTTCGTCGCCACGAAAAGCCCGTGGGTGTGAAAAACCGGGAGCGCATGCAGCAGCACATCCGCCCCGGTGAACCGCCAAAGCCCAACCAGCGCCTCAGCATTTGACGCGAGGTTCTCGCGGGAAAGCATCACGCCCTTCGACCGCCCCGTCGTGCCCGAGGTGTAAAGGATCGCGGCCATATCATGCGGCCCATGCGGCGGATCAGCGAAATCCGCCGACTGGCCTGCAGCCATGGCCAGAAGATCGCCCAGGGCCATCGCCCGCGCGCCAAGGCCGGCAATCTCTGCGACTCTTGCAGGTTCGACCACCGCAAGCGCCGGTTCAGCATCCGTCATGAAATGCGCGGTCTCGGCCACGGTATAGGCGGGGTTGACCGGCAGGAAGACCACGCCCGACCGCAGGCAGGCAAAGTAAAGCGACAGGACCGCCTCGCATTTCTCGACCTGCAGCAAAAGCCGGTCGCCCTTCTGCAACCCCAGCGCCGCCAGCGCATTGGCCAGCCGCCCGGTTTCGGCCAGAAGCTGGGCATAGGTCATCGACCCATCGGCAAACCAAAGCTTACCCGGAACCGCCGCGTGGTCCTTCAGCTTGGTGACGACATCCGCGCTCATCGCTCTTCCCCTCAAGTCGCCTTGGTGACCAGCCCTTTGATCCCGTCCCAGGCCCCGGCCTTCAGCTCCAGCCCCAAAACCCGGTCGGGGTTGGTGGGCGGGGGCATTTCGACCCCTTCCAGTTTGCGAAAACCAAAGCGGGAATAATAGGGGGCATCGCCCACGAGCATGGCCCGCTCCCAACCCAGACGCCGCGCCTCGGCCAGGCTTTCGTTGATCAGTAGCGCACCCAGACCTTCGCCCTGATGCGTCGGGTGAACAGCCACCGGGCCCAAAAGCAGCACGTCATGCTCACCGATCAGAGCGGGCCAGTAGCGGATCACGGCGGCCAACGTGCCATCGTCATCCCGCAGCGTCAGGCACAGGGGGGCAACTGTCGGCACGGAGTCGCGCAGGCGGTAGGAGGACAGCGCCGTACGTCCGGGGGCAAAGCAGAGGTCATAAAGCGCCTCAACCTCCCACCAATCCGCCTCTGTCTCTTCCGCCAGCCGAAACACGCCTTTTGATGCCCCCGTCTTGATGCTTGCAATGCTGCAGTGCCGAATCCTCTGGAAACGGCCCGTAACATGACGCATCGTCCCGATCAATTTATGAAAAGGTCCGCGCGATGTTCTACCGCCCTTCTGAAGGCCATGGCCTACCGCACAGCCCGTTTTCTGCCATCGTCGCGCCGCGCCCGATTGGTTGGATTTCCACCCGCGCCTCGACCGGCGACAACCTTGCCCCCTATTCCTTCTTCAATGCGGTGGGCTACACCCCGCCGCAGGTGATGTTCGCGGGCGACTACAGCGACAGCATGATGAATGCGGTGGAGTCTGGCGTCTTTGCGGTGAACCTGGTCGCCGAAGCTGCGCTTGATGCAATGAACGCCACCTCTGCCGCCTTCCCGCGCGGCACGGATGAATTCCTTGCCGCGGGTGTGGCCAAGGCCGAATGCGTGGCGATCAACTGCCCGCGGGTCGCTGATGCGCCCGCGACGCTGGAATGCCGGGTGGTCAAGTTGGTTGACCTTCTGGGCGAAGAACGCCTGCTTCTGGGCGAGGTTGTCGGCGTCCATATCCGGGACGATTGCTTGGTCGAGGGGCGGCTGGACCCGCGACTTTACGCACCAGCGGCGCGGCTTGGTTATCACGACTATACCTTCGTGCGCGAAGTCATCACGCTGAAGCGCCCAAGATAGGGGCCCCGGACCGAAAGCGACGAGCCAACTAGCCCTTAGCGGGAAAAGACTTGATCGCTGTCTGGCAAAGCCCCCCAAATGCCTGACGCGGGGCGTAGAAGGCTGTCGCGCTTTCCCCGTCCATTGCAGCGACAGTTACCCGGCCTTCGGGTGCTGCTGGCACGAAGATGACCACAAGCTCCGACCCAAGCGCCGACGCAAGCTTTCCGTGCCAAGTAGCAAGCGCCGGGTCGCCCAAGCCCTCAGCAAAGGCGTCTGTTGCCCGCCCACCTGCAGGAAGCGCATCTGCCCCGGCGCGCGTATAGCGCAACACATCCTCCGCCAGCGGGCGACAGAGGTTCAGGAAACTGAACGGAAAATCACTTGCCGCCGCACTACGCAAAGGCACCGCGTCGGTCAAGGTGGGTTTGGCTTTGGCTTCACCTGCGTCTTGTTCCACGCCACCCTTAGAGGAATCGCCGCCCTCTTCCCGCTCGGACCCAGGCGGTAATTCCGCAGCCGCCGAGGTATCAGCCGGATCATCGGGCGAGACCTCGGTTTCCGGGCTTGCCTCAGGCGACGGGTAATGCCTAAGCCGCTCAACCTCGACCGCCTCAAGATGGGCGCGCAGGGCGGCTTCATCAAAGGTGATATCGGCGACAGCAAGCCCAACTTCGGCGCCAAAGACACCTGCCACCGGCTTTTCCTCGATCACAAGATCCTGCGTGCGGGCACAGAAAGCGGCAAAGACGCTGCAGAACCGCACGGCCATGTCGACCGAAAGCGGTTCGGGGCGGAAGTCAAAGCTTTCGTCAAACCCGTCCTTCATCACAAAGCGGGCATAGACGATCTGGCGCGCCGCAACAACGAAGCCCGCGGCCCCGTCTTCGGCGGTCAGGCGGACCTCGGCCACGTCATGGACCAGCCCAAGCCGGTCAACCGCCGCATAGCACCGCTCAATCGGCGCGATGGACCCGTCAATGACCGCAGTCGAGATGCGGCCCGCCGCCTGGCGCCTGCGGCTGTTTGCCGGACCCCTGGCCCGGTGCGGTGCGGCGGGTGCCTCGACTGGAGCGGGCGCTACTTTATCCCCACCGTTGGGTGCCTGGGCTGCCAGTTCCGGCACGGCAGTGGTTCCGACATGCTTCTTTGGCGCAGCGTCGGTTTCGTCCGGAAGTCGGCGTTTTCGACCAAGGATCAGGTCTCGCAAGGCCACGTTCTGCCCCTTTTCGAAAGCTGAGAACGGCTGACCAAAGCCAGCCGTCAGGATACACGGACCGTTCAGACCTGTTCGGCGAGGCTTTCAACGACCATGCGGGATTTCGCCAGCACCATGCCGATGTTGGCCGACTTGCGACAGACGAAGCAGACAACGTGGTCGGGATATTTCTTGGTGCGCATGAAGACGTGAAGCAGGTTGTCCGAAAAGACGAGCATTTCCTGAAAATAGTGCGGCGAGCTTTTTGGATCGACACCGCGTGCCGCCTTGAAATGGTTTTCGATCAAGGTCACGTTCGGGCCTTGGAACATGTCGGCCGTCGCGGCTGCAACCATGTCGATCACGGCCTGGGGATGCGAGTCCACCGTGCGCACTTCAAGCAGAAACCCAGAGGCGATATCGATATACGCCGAGGCAAGGCATTCGGGAATTGAGCCCATCGCTTCGGACAGAGCTTTATCAAGGGACATGCGAGCCACTCCTTATGGTAGGGCCAAGAGCTGGGCAGGAGGGCAAGGCAGCTTCGCGCCAAGTCGAGTCAGCATCCGGCAAGGCCCACCATTCCTGTCCGGGTAGAGGATTGCTACCGGCTGGGTTGTGTTTGCGCTTTGATCTGCGTCAAGAATTTCGACACCAGGACCGGGGCTTGCGGACAGTCCGCGAAACCGGACCACGACGCCCCGGGATCCTATCGCAGCCTTTGCAGCAGCATCAGCGTCGGCTCGCCCGTGATTGGAAGCCCGAAGCTTGCCTCATAGGCGCTGATCGCGGCGCGGGTCTTGGCACCTATCACCCCATCCGTGCTGCCAGTGTCGAACCCTTTGGCTGTAAGCATGCGCTGCAAGTCCTGCCGGTCGGCCTTGGTCATTCCGGCGGCGTCTGGCCCAAAGCTGGCCCTGACTGCGCCTCGGCCAAGCAGCCGGTCCGACAGATGCCCAACCCCGATCGCATAGTTCTGGGCATTATTGTAGCGCAGGATCGTCGCAAAATTCTGGGTGAGCAGGAAATAGGGTGCCCCGCCGGAATTGCCGCCCGCGATGATCGACCCACCCGCCAGCGAGCCGCCGCCAGCCGCCCGGACACCAAGGCTCGCCCAATCATTCGCCGACTTGCCCTTGCCGCGACCCAAAAGCCCCGCATCAAAGCCCGAAGGCAGCGTGACCTCCATCCCCCAAGGCAGGCCCGACGTCCAGCCTGACCGCGCAAGGTATGAGGCGGTCGAGGCGAGGGCGTCGGAAGGGTCCTCGCTCCAGATATCGCGGCGTCCGTCGCCGGTGAAATCGACCGCATAGGCCAGATAGCTGGTCGGGATGAACTGGGTATGGCCCATCGCCCCGGCCCAGCTGCCGGTCATCGCGCCGGGAGAGATGTCGCCAGATTGCAGGATCTTCAGCGCGGCGACAAGCTGGCCTTCAAAGAACTCACCGCGCCGCCCCTCATAGGCAAGGGTAGATAGCGCCGAGACGACCGGCACATTGCCGCGCCTGGTGCCGAAAAAGCTTTCCAGCCCCCAGATTGCCGCAACGACCTGCCGTTCCACGCCATAGCGGCTTTCGAGGGCGGCCAGCACTTTGCCGAATTGGGCGAATTTCTCGCGACCCAAGCTGACCCTTTCATCCGAAGCGGCGATGTTCAGATAGTCTTCCAGCGTCCGGTTGAATTCGGTCTGGTTTCGGTCCTTCTCGATCACTTCCGGCAGAAAACCGGCCGCCCGGAACGCGGCATCCAGCGTGCCTTGCGGAATTCCCTTGGCTGAAGCGCGCGACATGAAGCCATCAACCCACGCGTCCCAACCCGCGTTCGGCACTGGGACCGGGGCCGGATCGGAAGGCACATAGCCCCGACCGCCCGACGCCCGGCCCGATGGCAGGCAAGCCGACAGAATAGCAGCGCCACCCAGCGACAGAAGGCCGCGCCTTGAGAGTGTCAATGAATTCATTTTGTTACCGCCCTCAGTAAAACTGCTGCCGTGATCGCTGCGCAGTAGACCTGTCGCGCATTTGCTCCGCTCCGACTGCTCGTTTAGGCCACCTTCCGTTTGAACGCTACGGGGTTTTTCCGTGCCAATAGAGCAGTTGCCGTCGCCAACTATCAACAGACGCTGGCCATTTTCAGAACCCAAGTGATGAAACCTCGCTTTGTCTCAACCACGCTCAATGGCCAAGGCGATGCCCTGCCCGCCGCCGATGCACATGGTGATCAGCGCACGGCGGGTGCCGGTGCGTTCCAGTTCGTGCAGCGCCTTGATGATCAGGATCGCCCCCGTAGCGCTGACCGGATGGCCAAGCGCGATGGCCCCGCCGTTGGGGTTCACCCGCGCGGGGTCAAGATCAAGCGCGCGGTTCACAGCGATGGCTTGCGAGGCGAAAGCCTCGTTCGACTCCACCACGTCGAAGTCCTTCGGCTTGAGGCCGAGCTTGTGGCACAGCGCTTGCACGGCCGGGATCGGGCCGATGCCCATCACCCTGGGATCAACACCGGCATGGGCATAGCCCATGATCCGGGCGCGCGACTTGCCGCCACGATCGCCGCGCGCCAGCACCAAGGCCGCCGCCCCGTCGTTGATGCCGGAAGCATTGCCCGCCGTGACCGTGCCATCCTTCTGGAAGACGGGCTTCAGGCCCGCCAAAGCCTCTAGGCTGGTGGCCTTCGGGTGTTCGTCGGTGTCGAAAGTGACGAGGCCTTTCTTGCCACTGATCTCGATGGCGGCGATCTGATCCTTGAACCGACCTTCAGCAATCGCCCGGGCCGCGCGGGTCTGGCTTTCCAGCGCGAAGGCGTCCTGATCGGCGCGACTGATGCCATACTGGGCGGCAACGTTCTCTGCCGTCACCCCCATGTGGCCGGTGCCGAAGGGGCAGGTCAGCGCCCCCGTCATCATGTCCACGGCGCGGGTGTCGCCCATCTTCTGGCCAAAGCGGGCCGCAGGCAGGCTGTAGGGCGCGCGGCTCATGCATTCGGCGCCACCCGCCAGCGCCATCTCGGCATCGCCCAGCATCAGGACCTGCATTGCCGAAACCACCGCCTGCGCGCCCGAGCCGCAAAGCCGGTTCACGTTCATCGCGGGCGTGGTTTCGGGGATCCCGGCGTTCATCGCCATAACGCGCGACAGATACATGTCGCGGGGTTCGGTGTTGATCACATGTCCCATCACCACATGGCCAATCTGTCCCCCTACCACCCCGGCACGCGCCAGCGCGGACTTGGCGGCATGCGTGGCGATTTCGATGGGCGGCATCGCGGCCAAGGCCCCGCCAAAGCTGCCAATGGCGGTGCGGGCGGCAGCGAGGATGTGGATGTCGGGCATGAGAGTCTCCGTCAATTTTGGCGCATCATGCACAAAACGCGCGACAGTGCGGAGTTGACGTCGCGTCACGCCCCCCCTTAAATCCCAGTGCGATCCACCCTTGACAGCACTGACCCGGCAGAGGAAGCGAAAGCCCTTGGTTGGAGGCTGTCTTGCAAGCTTTGATGCGGACCCATGCGGGGCTGTTGGTGGCGGGGGTTCTGACCTTCGTGATGATGGGCGCGGGCCAGTCGCTGTTCGGCCCTTCCCTGCCGGTATTTGGGCGGCTCTTTTCGCTGACCGAGGCCGGGGTGAGCGTGCTCGTCTCGGTTCTGTGGGTCGGCTGCTTTCTGGGCGTCGGCTTCATGTTCTTCTGGGGCCGCGTGATCGGCCCCCGGCATGTGCTGGCGATCATGGCCTTGGGCTCTGCGGTCATGGCGGCCAGCCCGGGCTGGCGGGCGGCCCTGTTGGGCGCGGTGGTCTTTGGCGTCGGCTATGGAATGGCGACGGCGGTCTTCAACCCACGTGTCATGCGGGTCTTTGGCCGACATGGGCCGTCGATGCTCAGTCTTTTGAACGCCACCTTCGGCATTGGGGCGATTGCGGCACCCTTGGTCTTTGTCTGGCTGGGCAGCAGCACGGTCTGGGGATTTGGGCTGGTGGCGATCATTACGGCGGCGATCTGGCCGCTTGCAGGATCGGCGGGCCGGATCGAGGCAGTGCCAGAGGGGCCGATCAAGGCCTTCCGCCCCCATTGGGGAATCCTTGCCTTCGGTCTGGTCGCCATCGGGCTGGAGGCCAGCTTTGCAGGCCTTGGCCCGACCGCTTTGATCCGGGCGGGAGTGGAGGAAACCGCCGCCTCTCAACTTCTAAGCGCGTTCTTCGTCGTCTTCCTGCTGGCACGGGTGGCGTTGGTCTTTGTCGCCCACCGGGTCGAGCCATTCTTGCTGTATCTCGGCTCTATCAGCACCGCCGCAGTTTGCGCGCTGGGGGCGGTCTTCTTGTCGCCTGCGGTCTTCTTCGTGGCGATGGGGGCCTCGGCGGGCATATTCTTCCCCGGATATTACGTCACGGCGTCGGCCAAGATGGGTGAAGATATCCGCGTACCGCCGACCATCGTCGCAGCGGGGCTTGTCGGGGCCATCGGGATGCCTGCTATCCTTGCGCCATTGGTCGCCGGAATGGGCGAGCGCGGGTTCTTTCAGATCGTTGCGGGGGTTCTGGTGGCGTTGAGTCTGGCCGCGCTGATTGCCCGAACAAAGATGCGGGTCTGAACCGGAGGGTTAGCGGATCGCGGCTTGCCAGTCGGCGATGGCCTCGATCGGGTGTACCAGCATCAGCACATTCAGGATCAGCCCGTCGCGGATCAGCCACATCGTTCCGGCTTCGAACACAAGGGCGATCAGCACGGTCAACCAGACTGGCAGGCGCGAGGCTAGGAAGAAGCCCAGTACCATGGCCAAAATATCGCAGACCGTGTTCAGGACGGAATCGCCGAAGTAGTCCAACGAGATGGTGACGGCGCGGTAGCGTTCGATGATTGCGTCCGAGTTCTCAAGGATCTCCCAGCCGCATTCGATCAGCGTGGCGATGACCAGACGCCAGCCGATGGACAGGCGGTGGGCGACCAGTAAAAGCGCGCCGAAGAACAGGAAGCCGTGGATGATATGGCTGGGGGTATACCAGTCTGAAATATGCTGCGAATTTTCGGAGCTGATGACCTGCCCGTGCCACAGTTTGACATAGCCGCATTTGCAGATCGGCTCGCGTCCAATCCAAAGCAGCCAGGTGGCAGTCAAAAGAATGACAGCAACCAAGGCGATGAGGGGCGAGATGCGTCTTATCATGGCGCAAAGGAATCATGGGACGCGCGCGCCGTCCAGAGAAAAGAGGGTATCATGTGGAAACTGTGTTTGGCCGTTGTTGCGGCATTGGTGCCGGGGGCGGGAATGGCTTGCGCGGTCATGTCGCCGTTCAACCTGTCCGACCTTGCCGGTGCCGATATCGTCGTGGCCGGCGAGGTGATCGGCTATGAGGCACTGCCCGAGCCCACCTGGGCTGCACTGGTCACCGTGCGGGTCGATCAGGTTCTGAAAGGTGCTGTCGAGGGCGAGATGGTTTTTGTCTGGAATGGCGGCATGGCGCAGGGGCCGGATGAGGCGTTGGCGCGCGGCCGCGTGCTCTTGGGCGCGATGGAGGCGGGAACACCGCCTGCGCCTTCGTTTGGCGATGCGCGGCCAGACCTGCCCCGCCTTGGCCAGAACATCTGCAGCGAGGTCTGGATGGTTCCGGCGGACGAGCCGGTGATGGCCGAGGCGCGGGCGGTGCTGGACTAGGCGCGCTCGGGGTGCAGCTTGTGTCGACCTGAGGGGGTCAGCAGGGCAGCCTCATGCCCTTCGATCACAACGGCAGATAGGGGGCCGCCATAGGCAGCGCCTGAATCAAGATTCAGCCGGTTGCCGTAATGCGTGGCCTTGTCGAGGGCAGTATGACCGTGGACGATCAGGGGGCCATGGCTGACGCGGTCGGACAGGAAGGGCTCACGGATCCAGACGAGGTCGGTTTCTGTCTGATGCTGTAGCGCAACACCGGGGCGGATACCGGCATGGACAAAGACGCAAGCGCCCGCTTGATGCAGCGTGGGGCGGGCGTTCAGAAAGGTCAGATGGCCGTGCGGGACTGCCGCCACTGCATCGGCATGGACCTTGGCGGCCGGCCGGTCGGCAGCACTGCGCACACCGTATGAGGCCAGCGTCGCTGCCCCTCCGATCTTGGGGTTGAGATACCCAAGGTCGGCCCGGAGGCCCGGTTCGGGTTCATTCGGGTCGCGCAGGAAACGGGCGAACATCCGGTCGTGGTTGCCTTTCAGCACCACCCAGTCGCGGCCGTCTTCGATTCCATTCATCAGATAGTCGATAACTCCCCGGCAGTCGGGGCCACGGTCGACAAGATCGCCGACATGGATCACCTGTCCTGCCCCGTGCCGGGCCATGTCTTCGGCAATCAGGTCATGCGCGGTGTGCAAGAGGCCCAGATGGCCGTGGATGTCGCCGATGGCGTAAAGATGCATGGGGTCTGGTCCTGGTGGCAAGCGCCGGGGGTTTCACACCCCCGGACCCCCGTGGGATATTTGCGCCAGTATGAAAGGGCAAGGGGCTGTCAGGCTTCCGGATCGGGCAGCATGCGGTAGCTGTCAAAGGAGATGTCTCCTGACCAACGCCAGATCGCGAGGAAGCCTTCGGGTCCGGCGCGCATCGCGTGAGGAAGGTTCGGCGGGTGAAAGCTTGCCTGACCGGGGGCAAGGGTGAACCGGAGGTCACCGGCCTGCCAATCCGCGCTGCCTGCGAGGATGGTGTAGGTCTCGGCCGCCTCATGCGCGTGGAGGGGGTAATAGATGCCAGGGGCTTGGTAGAAGAGACCGAAGCGGAAGGAAGGGTTCTGGATCGGGCCTTCGGGGGAAAGGAGCGTGACCACCGCCTTGGTCGCGGCAAGCGCTGCGGGTTGTTGCGAGGCGGCGGGGCTGGCTTGCCACGGCAGAAAGTATTGTGCTTCGGCGATCAGGCGCGCGGCAGGGTGAGCACCGGCAAGCCCGGCCGCGACCCGGATTTCGGCGTCGAGGAGCGAGGGCTGCTCGGCGCGGAAGTTATTCCCCGCAGCGGCGCGCAGGGCGGCGGCGGTGGCCTGCGCCTCGGGGTGGGGTTCGGCCTCGGTCAGTTCGGCAAGCGCAAGCAGAAGCGGTGTCAGGGTTGGCATGGATGGGCCTCGGCCAGGCGGGGTGCCCGGCCGAGGCAGGATTGGTCAGGCGACCTCGAACTGCAAGGCCTTTACCTGCTGGAACATGCCCGTGTTGACCAGAGTGTCGATCACCTTTGGGTCGATCTGCTGATCAAGATACAGGATCGCGATCGCCTCTTGCCCCACACCCGACCGGCCCAGCGTGAAGTTGGCGATGTTCACGTTGTTCTTGCCCATGGTCATGCCAAGAAGGCCGATGATGCCGGGCACGTCCTCGTTCGTGGTGTAAAGCATGTGCTGGCCGATCTCGGCATCGATGTTGATGCCCTTGATCTGGATGAAGCGCGGTTTGCCATCGGAAAAGCAGGTCCCGGCGACCGAGCGTTCGCGTTTGTCGGTGACCATCGTCACCTTGATATAGGCGTCGAACACCCCAGTCTTGTCTTGCCTTGTGGTCGAGATCTGGATGCCCTTTTCCTTGGCCACAACGGGGGCAGAGACAAGGTTCACGTCCGGGTTATGCGCTTTCAGCACCCCGGCAATCACCGCCTGATTAAGAGCGGCAAGGTTCATGCCCGCGACCGTGCCGTCGTAAAGGATGTTGATCGCCTTGATCGGCTCGTCCGTCATCTGGCCAATAAAGCTGCCAAGATGGGAGGCCAGCCTGATCCACGGACCCATCACCGCCGCCTCTTCCGCCGTGACGTTTGGCATGTTCAGCGCGTTCTGCACGGCCCCGGTCAGCAGGAAATCCGACATCTGTTCGGCCACTTGCAGCGCGACATTTTCCTGCGCTTCGGTGGTCGAGGCGCCGAGGTGAGGGGTGCAGACGACGTTGGCATGGTTGAACAGCGGGCTTTCGGTGGCGGGTTCCACCTCGAACACATCCAGCGCCGCGCCAGCGACATGGCCTGCGTTCAGGGCATCCAGCAGGGCCGCTTCGTCGATCAGGCCCCCACGGGCGCAGTTGATGATACGGACGCCCTTCTTGGTTTTCGCAAGGTTCTCACGCGACAGAATGTTGCGGGTCTTGTCGGTCAGGGGGACGTGCAGGGTGATGAAATCGGCCTTGGCGAGAAGGTCCTCAAGGTCAACCTTGGTGACACCAAGCGCCTTGGCGCGTTCATCCGACAGGAAGGGATCGTAGGCCACGACCTTCATGTGCAGGCCCACGGCCCGGTCGCAAACGATGCCGCCGATATTGCCCGCCCCGATCACGCCAAGGGTCTTGTTGAACAACTCAACCCCCATGAAGCGGGACTTTTCCCACTTGCCTGCGTGGGTGGACGCATTGGCCTCGGGGATCTGCCGCGCCACAGCGAACATCATCGCGATGGCATGCTCGGCAGTAGTGATCGAATTGCCGAAGGGCGTGTTCATCACGATGACACCCTTCTTGGACGCGGCCGGAATGTCGACGTTGTCGACCCCGATCCCGGCGCGGCCCACGACCTTCAGGCGGGTCGCATTTGCCAGAAGCTTCTCGGTGACCTTGGTGGCCGAGCGAATGGCAAGCCCGTCATATTGGTCAATGACGGCGGCAAGGGCTTCCTTGTCCTTGCCAAGCTTGGGCAGGTAGTCGACCTCGACCCCCCGGTCGCGGAAGATCTGGACGGCGGTTTCGGAAAGTTCGTCGGAAACGAGGACGCGTGGCATGGGGATGATCCTTGGGAATGGGGTGCTGGACGTAGGATGGGCAATATTGCCCATCCTACAGGGCGGCGATCTCGGCCGCGAAGGCGTGGGCGATCCATGGCATCAACGCCTGAACGTCCGTCGTCTCGACGGTTGAGCCGCACCAGATGCGCAGGCCCGGGGGCGCGTCGCGATAGGCACCAAGGTCGAAACCCGCACCCGCCTTCTCGATCCGCTTGGCGACCGCTTTGGCGAAAGCCTCGCCATCGGTGATGCGCGGATCGGTGAACTTCAGGCAGACCGAGGTCGTCGAAGCCGTCGCCGGGTCTTCGGCCAGGTTGGCGATCCAGGGGTTCTGGGCGCAGAAATCCTGAATGACCTTCGCGTTGGCTTCCGACCGGGCGATCAGCCCCTTCAGCCCGCCCACCGACTTGGCCCACTTCAGCGCCACAAGGTAATCCTCATTCGCCAGCATCGAAGGCGTGTTGATCGTCTCGCCCTGGAAGATGCCTTCGATCAGCTTGCCCTTCGAGGTCAGGCGGAAAATCTTTGGCAGCGGCCAAGCGGGGTTATAGCTTTCCAGACGCTCGACTGCGCGGGGCGAAAGGATGATCACCCCATGCGCACCCTCGCCGCCAAGGACCTTCTGCCAGGAGAAGGTGGTGGCATCCAGCTTGTCCCACGGCAAGTCCATTGCAAATGCAGCGCTGGTCGCGTCGCAGATGGTGAGACCCTGACGGTCCGCGGGAATCGCATCGCCGTTCGGCAAGCGGATGCCTGAAGTGGTGCCGTTCCAAGTGAAGACCACGTCACGGTCGAAGTCGACTTCGGCGAAGTTCACGATCTGGCCATAGGGTGCAATCCGCACCTTGGCATCCAGCTTCAGCTGCTTGACCACATCGGTGACCCAGCCTTCGCCAAAGCTTTCCCAAGCGAGCATTTCAACGGGCCGGGCCCCCAGCAGCGACCACATCGCCATTTCCATGGCCCCGGTGTCCGAGGCCGGGACGATGCCGATCCGATATTCGGCAGGCACGCCAAGAACTTCACGGGTCAGGTCAATCGCCTCTTTCAGCTTGGCCTTGCCAACCGCAGCGCGGTGCGACCGCCCAAGGGGCGCGTCTGCCAGCATATCAAGGGAGAAACCGGGGATCTTGGCACAGGGGCCAGAAGAAAAGCGCGGATTGGCCGGGCGCTTGGCCGGCGGGGTAAGCTCTGTCATGGTAGCCTTCCAGCTAAAAGCCCTTCGGTGGGGAAGGGTGTCCCGCCGCCGTGATTAAGGGGGCGGGGCAGGAAGGGCAAGACGGAAAATGCATCCAAAGCGTCGCTTGCGGACCAGTAGCCCGGCAAGGCCCAGGCGAAGAGCGCCGCCCTGCCCGGCCATACTCAAACCGCTTCGTTGAAGGCCTTATTGCCTTGCAAAAGCCGGGTGATGTCATCCCGGAAGGCCTTCGACCCGACAAGCTTCATCAGCCGACCCAGAAGGCCGAACTTCATGGTGAAATCCACCTCAGCGGTGATCCGTGTCGTCGTGGCGGTTGGTGCAACGAATGTCAGCCGCAGCCGCACGGTCTTGACCGGCAGATTGCTGTCATAGACCACGATCTCCATCCACTCGCCGTGGCGATAGTCGGTGATCTCCTCCAAAAGGAAACTCTTGCCGTTCTTCAGGTCGCACCGCCGCCGCGCACCCTTGCCGGTGGCCGGGCTGCCAGGCAAAAGGGCCGAGGCCCGCAGCCCCCGGTTGAACTGGGCAATCTCACCGAACCGGTCCCAACTTTCCCAGACTTTCGCCAATGGCGCGGTGATGACGATCTCTTGACGGATATCGGGCATTGCGGGTTTCCTTCTGGGTTTACGGGGCCAATATGCGGGCCATTCCTGCACGATCAATTGCCAATAATCGGCACCTATGGTTCAAATATAGACCACGCAAAGCCAACACTCAGCGGATAGGACGGGCGAAATGGGGCCGGTGATGGATTGGGATGACCTGAAGATCTTCCTGGCACTTCAGCGCAGCGCGTCGATCCGCGCTGCGGCCGAGGCGCTTGGCCTAAGCCACTCCACCGTTTCGCGGCGACTGCAAAGCCTTGAGACTGCGCTTGGCTCCAAGCTTTTCCTGCGCCGGGCCGAGGGGCTTGGCTTGACCGAGGCGGGCACCGAACTTGTGGCCCATGCCGAACGGATCGAAAGTAACGTTCAGGCGATGACTTCAGCCGTGCTGGGCCGCGACGCGCGCCTTTCGGGCCGGTTGCGCCTTTCGCTGCCCCCGCCTTTGGCCGAGCATCTGGTCATGCCAATCCTTGCGGGCTTTGCAAGGACGTATCCCGAGATCGAGCTTGAGGTCATCTCGACCTATGGTTTCATCGATCTTGACCGCCAGCACGCCGATATCGCCATCCGCTTTCAGGTCGAGCCTGACCGCCATCTGGTCGGGCGGCGGCTGCCCAATGTGGCCTATTCGGTCTATGCCAGCCCCGATTACATCGCCCAGCACCGATTCCAGGGGCCAAAGGCAGATGCGGCCTGGATCATCTGGAAAGACAGCGACCGCACCCTGCCGTGGTTTGCCGCAACCCTCTTCCCCATCTGCGGCTTTGGCCCAATCATTCCCGACCCGCTCTGCCAGATCGCGGCGGCCCGGGCGGGGATGGGCATGGCCTATGCGCCGTGCTTCATCGCCGACGCCGACCCCGGGCTGGTGCGCGTGCCCGGTGCCGGGGTGATGCAGGACCGGCCCGGCTGGATCCTTGCCCATCCCGACACCCGAAGTTCGCACCGAGTCAGGGTTTGCATGGCCCATCTGGCCACCGAGATCGCCTGCCACCGCGCAGCCCTGGCCGGAGATCTCCCTCTGGCAGCAGACGGGGTTTCGGCGTAAAGCGCCGACGATCTCGTCAGGCGGCAAAGGGACCGGGCAATGCATTTTGTCACTCTGCTGACCAACCCTGAAACCCCGGTGCTGGACCGGGTGACTGTCGAAAGCCTGCGTAACGCCTGGGGCGGCGGCGAGGCACGCTGGCTTGATCCGGGGGTGGCGGCGGAGTTCATGGTGCAAGCCGCGCCCGAGAACCGCTGGGAGGTCTGGGAGGGGCTGCAGGCTCTGCGGGTCGACATGGTGGTGCAGAAGGCCGAAGGGCGAAAAAAGCGCCTGCTGATCGCCGACATGGATTCGACGATGATCCAGCAGGAATGCATCGACGAACTGGCCGATGAGGCCGGCGTGGGCGCGCATGTGGCCGCCATCACGGCGCGGGCGATGAATGGCGAGCTGGACTTCGACGCAGCGCTGCGGGAACGGGTGGGGCTTTTGAAAGGCCTGCCCGAAGGCGTGATTGCCCGGGTGCTTCGCGACCGGATCACCTTCATGCCGGGCGGGGCGGTGCTTTTGGCGACAATGAAGGCGCAGGGTGCCTATGCAGCGCTGGTCTCGGGTGGGTTCACGGCCTTTACCACGGCGGTGGCCGCGCGGCTCGGGTTTGACGAGAACCGGGCGAATATCTTGCTTGCAGAAGACGGCAAGCTGGCCGGAACAGTCGCCGACCCGATCCTCGGCAAAGAGGCCAAGCTAATGGCGCTGAAAGAGATCACCTCGCAGCTGGGGATCACACCATTTGAGGCCATCGCGGTGGGCGACGGTGCGAACGACCTGCCGATGCTGCTGGCGGCGGGAACCGGGGTGGCGCTGCACGCCAAGCCCCGGGTGCAGACGGAATGCGAGGTCCGGGTGAACCATGGTGATCTGAGCGCGCTTCTGTATCTGCAAGGCTATTGCCGCGACGAATTTGCCCAAGCCTGAGAAAAGCTTCCGTAACTGAGCGCCTGACGGCGCGACGCCTCTTTGTCTCGTCGTCGGGGCTTCCGCCCTCCTCCTCGGGTGACGCGGGTTTCACCCCCGCGCTGGTGTGCCACCGGCTTCCCCCAGGATATTTGGAGAAGAGAAGCCATTTTCCCTTGTGCAAATATCCCCGCCGGAGGCATCCAACCTTTGTACCAGCACCAAGGCACGGCATCCCTACCGTGGCAACGCCGCCGAGCGGGGGCTCGATGCCCCCCGAGGTGGCTCCCCCTTGCCCCCGCCACGGGAAGCCGCCAGAAGGCAGGCATGTTCGAAGTCGCCACGCATCTTGCGCTTCTCCTCGTCCTTGCAGCCTTCTGCGCTGGGTTCATCGACAGCATTGCGGGCGGGGGTGGGTTGATCTCGGTCCCTGCCCTTCTTCTGGCGGGGGCTTCGCCGGTCGAAGCACTGGCCACGAACAAGCTCCAAGGCACTTTCGGGGCGGCGACGGCGACCATGACTTATGCGCTGGCTGGGCAGGTTCGGCCACAAGACCAGCTTGGCATGGCAGCAATCAGCGCTTTGGCCGGGGCGGGTGGCGCGCTGGTGGCGCATCTGATCCCGATCGAGGCGTTGCGGATCGTCATGCCTTTGGTCTTGATCGGGGTAGCCGCTTTCTTTGCGCTGAAGCCCGGGCTGTCGGATGAGTCCAGTACCGCGCGGATGCAGCCTGCGGTCTTTGCCGCAACTGCCGTTCCGGCCATAGCCGCCTATGACGGGTTCTTCGGCCCCGGCACCGGGTCATTCTTCATGATGGGCTTTGTGCTTCTGGCCGGCTTCGGCGTGTTGAAGGCGACTGCGCATACGAAGATGCTGAACTTCGCGTCCAACCTCGGCAGCTTGCTGGTGTTCATCCCCTCGGGTGCAACCTGGTGGGCGGTCGGGCTGGCGATGGCGGCTGCTCAGGTCCTTGGGGCAAGCCTTGGGGCGCGGCTGGCGCTGCGCATCGGGTCGCGGCTGATCAAGCCCCTTCTTGTCACCGTCTCGACCGGCATGGCGCTGCGGCTATTGTGGCAGGCGCTGAGTTAGGAACCCCAGCCCGCCGCCTGCATTTCCCGCAACCGGCTGGCGGTGCGTTCGAATTCGAAGGTGCCTTCACCTTCGATGTAAAGCCGTTCCGGCACTTCGGCGGCCGAGGCGATCAGCCTGACCCTGGCCTCGTAAAGCGCGTCGATCAGGATGACGAAGCGTTTCGCCTCGTTGTAATTGGCCGAGGAAAGCTGCGGGATATCCTCAAGGATCAGCACCCGGACCGCGCGGGCGATGGCAAGGTAGTCGGCGGGGCCGAGGGGTTTTGAACAGAGGTCCCAGAAGCTGGCCCGCCCTACCCCATTGGCAAAGCGAGGGATTTCGACCTTGCGGCTGTTGACCTCGAGCATCAGGGGCTGGTCGGGCGCACCTCCAGTCAGGTCGGCCCAGATCGCGGCAATGTCGGCTGTCGCGCTGCGCGCCGGGTGGAAATAGACCTGCGCGCCGGCCAACCGGTGCTGGCGGTAGTCGGTCGGGCTTTCCAGTTTCGCCACCTGAAGCCGCTCTTCCAGCATGGCGATGAAGGGCAGGAACAGCGCGCGGTTAAGGCCGTCCTTGTAAAGGTCCGACGGCGGGCGGTTCGAGGTGGTGATGATCACGATCCCGGCGGCAAACAGCTTTTCGAACAGGCGTCCGACGATCATTGCATCCGTAATGTCGCTGATCTGCATCTCGTCAAAGGCCAGCAGGCGGATGTCGCGGATCACGGCTTCGGCCACCGGGGCCAGCGCATCCTCGACCCCGTCCTTCCTCGCCTGATGCAACCCGCGATGCACCTCTTGCATGAAGGCGTGGAAATGCACCCGGCGCTTGCGGTCAGTCGCGGTTGCCTCGCAAAAAAGATCCATCAGCATCGACTTGCCGCGCCCGACCCCGCCCCAAAGGTAAAGCCCCTTGGGCGGCGTCACTGGCTTGGCAAACAGCCCGGCGAAGAGGCCCACCCTGCGTTCTTCATTGGCCTCGAGCCATGCGCGCAGGGATTCTAGCTGCGGCAGCAAGGCGTGCTGCGCCGGATCGGGGCGCAGGGTGCCAGCGGCAACGCGGGCTTCGTAAATCTCTGTCAGCGTCTGGCGCATGGCCCAGACTTAACGAGGCTTCGGGCGCAAGGGAAGCGCCTGCCGCGATGCTGTGGGGCATAACCGGGGCAGAGACATAGGCCTTGAAATCATCGCTTGCGGCTTTTCGCTGCGGGGCGAATTCTGTGGCTGCAAAACCCTGAAAGCAGACCCATGCCCCGCATTGCCCGCCTTGAAACCTTTCACAACGAATTCGTCTGTTTCGTTCGGGTGACGGCGGATGACGGAGCCTTTGGCTGGGGCCAGACCTCGACCTACAATGCCGACATCACCGCGCAGGTCTTTCACCGCCAGTTGGTGCCTTGGGCTTTGGGGGCCGATTGCGCGGATATCGCCGGGCTGGTCCATCTGATCGAACGACGCGAGCATAAGTATCCCGGCAGCTATCGCGCGCGGGCCTTGGCGGGCCTTGATACCGCTTTGTGGGACATGGCGGGGCGGCGGGCGGGCAAGCCGGTGGCCAGCCTGATCGGCAGGGGGCCGGGGAAGGTGCGGGCCTATGCCAGCTCGATGAAGCGGGACATCACGCCCAAGGATGAGGCGGAGCGGCTGGTCCGGCTTTGCGCCGAGCAGGGCTTCACCGCGGCCAAATGGCGGATCGCGGCGGAATGCGGCGAGGATGTCGATGAATGGCCGGGCAGGACGGAGGAGATCATCCCGACAGTGGCGCTGGCCTTGGGGGATGGGATCGACAAGCTGGTCGATGCCAACTCGGGCTTTTCAGTCAAGCGGGCCATCGAGGTGGGCCGGATGCTGGAGGATAACGGGGTCGGCCATTACGAGGAGCCGGTGCCTTATTGGGAGCTGGAGGCAACAAAGGCCGTGACCGATGCCGTGCAGATCGATGTGACGGGGGGTGAGCAGGACTGGGACCCCGCCACTTGGAAGCGGATGATCCAGATGCGAGCGGTTGATGTGGTGCAGCCCGACGTGATGTATATGGGAGGCATCTCCAACACCCTGAAGGTGGCAGCGATGGCAGCGGCGGCGGGTCTGCCCTGCACCCCGCATGCGGCGAACCTGTCCTTGGTCACGATCTGCACGATGCATCTGCTGGCCGCGATCCCGAATGCCGGGAAGTATCTGGAGCTGTCGATCGAGGGCGATGGCTATTACCCGTGGCAGCGTGATTTGTTCGTCGGGCGACCGTTCGAGGTGACTGCTGGCCATGTCACCGTCCCCGACACGCCCGGCTGGGGGGTGGAGATCAGCCCGGCCTGGCTTGACCGCGCCAGTTATACCGAGGCGGCACTGGAGAGCTTCAAACCCTCGGCCTATGGGGCGCTTTATCACAAGGCGGGAAAGCCGTGATCGGGGGCGGGAATGCGTGATCTGACGAGAATTGCCGCGCTTGTGACGGGTGGGGCTTCGGGCCTTGGGCTGGCCACGGCGCAGGCCTTGGCGGCGGCTGGGGCCAAGGTTGCCGCGCTGGATTTGCGGCCCGGAGTAGCATCTGCCGGGATCCTGCCAGTCGCCTGTGATGTCTCGGACGAAGCGTCCGTCATCGCAGCACTGGACCGGGCTGAGGCCGCGCATGGGGTGGCCCGGCTGGTGGTCAACTGCGCCGGGATTGCGGGGTCGATGCGGCTGGTTGGTCGCGACGGGCCGGTCGACATGGCCCGGTTCGAACAAGTGATCCGGGTGAACCTTCTGGGCACGGTTTCGATGATGACCAAGGCCGCCGCGCGGATGATGACCTTGGATGTCTGACGTCAGCGCCCATGGAACAGTTTTGCGTGATTGCGTAGCGGAGGGTTTGCGGCTCATCTTTACCCCAGTTGGAGTTGAAGATGATGAAGAAACCCGTGATGACGAAGGCGCCTGCCGAGCAGGTTGTGAAGGATATCCGG
>CANNIA010000039.1 GCA_947504705.1 Paracoccaceae bacterium | reverse complement strand
TGTTCGCGGCGTTCTACGGCCAGGAACACGACTGGGACAACGCCGGGTGGCGCGACATGGCTGCGTTCTCCTCTTGCGTCCTGCGTCCACTGGAATGGGCCGGGTTGCTGGTTCAGACCCGAGAAGAGCGCGAGGGAAAGCACATCCACCACGTCTTCAAGACCCCGCTCTGGCGCAGCGCAATGAAGCTGGACACTGATGGAATGCTACAGCCAATCGTGGTTCAGTAGTTTGCCGACGCTTTCGGCCCAAAGCGGGCGGTCGTGTCGAGAGTGAAGGAAGATTGCACCCTGTGGCCTTAAGCGGACGTTGCCGACCCCTTTTGAGCTCAGGACGCGGCCGTCCAGAAGTGGCCTCCCGTGACAGCGGGCCATTGTTCATCGCATGGTCCCGTATTGGACCAAGGCCTGACGCAGGTGCAACACAAACGACCGCGCCTAGACCCGCCGCTTCCGGGCAAAAAGATCGACGAGGTCGACCGCGCCGCCCTTCTTGGTGCCAAGCTCAAGGCCCCCCTCGATCACGCGCAGATGCTCGGCCATTAGATCCGACGCTGCCTGACCGTCTCGGTCCTTAAAGGCCCGCAGAATCCGTTCGTGGTCGTCGTCGCGACAGTTCGCCACGCTGGGCGCCCCGAAAATGCCGATGATCAGCGAGGTGCGGGTAACCAGTTCTTTCATCATGCGCAGCATGACCGAGTTTGCCGCGATCTGCGCCAGAAGGAGATGGAACTGACCAGAAAGGCGAATAGCTTCCTGGCGGGAATACTCATGATGCGCAGCGTGTTCTTTGACGAGATGCGCAGTCAGATTCTTCAAATCTTCTTCTGTGGCCCGCTCGACGGCAAGACGAGCTATGGTCGGTTCCAACGTGAGGCGGGCTTCGAACACTTCGCGCGCTTGCTGCGGCGTGGGAGAGGCGACAAAAGCGCCGCGATTGGCTTGAAGGTCGACGACTTCGCGACTGGACAGCAGGAGCAATGCGCGGCGGATGCGCATGCGCCCAACGCCGAAAGCCTCACACAGGGCCGATTCGGAAAGCTTCGTCCCGGGTGGCAAGCGCTGCTCGACGACCGCATCGAAAATGCGTTCCACGATGTCTTCTTCGGCCATTTCCTCTGCAACCGACGCGTCTTCGATCGGATGGGTCACGGCAGTCATCTGAGGGTGTCCACTCTGTTTGTCAGCAACTACAGTGGGTAGTGAACAATCGGCCCCCAATCAAGGCCGATCCATCGTGAACCGTTGCTGAATATTTTGTTGACAGGATTGTTAACAAAATATCTGATCAGGGAACAACGACCCCGAAAAGGGGCGCAACCCATCATCCTATTGGCTCACAGGGAGATTGCCACATGCTTCGCCGTACGCTTCTGAAGACTTCCGCGCTTGCCGCCGTTGCAAGCATCGCCATGCTTGGCACTGCATTTGCCGAGAATCCGGTCCTGAAGATCGGTTTCGTCGGCGTCACTTCGGGCCCGGCTGCGGCTTGGGGCACCTCGAACCAGCGTTCGATGGAAACCCGCGCGGCCTGGATCAACGAGACCGGCGGCTATGATATCGGCGGCACGATGTACGACATCGAGATCGTTTCCTTCGACGACCAGAAAGACCCCAAGCGCGCGATCGCCGGCATGGAGCAGATGGCGCAAGAGGGCATCCACTATGTCGTCGGCCCGAACGTCGATGACGGTGCGGCCGCTGTCCGCCCGGTGGCCGAGCAGAACGGGATCATGTATTTCCCTTATGCTTTCCCGAAAGAGCTTTACACCGCGCCCGCCTCGAACGCGGTTCTGGGCATGGTTGCGAACTACCAGTCGGGCCCGGCCATCTACAAGTATCTGATGGAAAACAACGGCGTGAAGAAAGTCGCCTTCATCGCCGGCAATGAATCCGATCCGCTTTCGCAGCGCGACTCCGGGTCCGCGGCCGCAAAGGCCCTTGGGCTTGAAGTCGTGTCGGACAGCGTGACCTACCAGATGGATACCACCGACTTCACTCCGGTTCTGCTGCCGGTCATCCAGTCGGCGCCTGATCTGCTGGTGCTGTCGGGCGTCTCGCCCGCCAACGCGCCGCAGCTCATCCGCTCGGCACGCGAGCTTGGCTATACCGGCCTCATCTCGACCGAAACGGCGCAGGATGCAGCCGTGCTGCAGGAAGGTGCGGGCGAGCTGGCCAATGGCTTCATCTCGGTCGGCGGTGCTTCGACCCCGGAACTCGCATCCGACATGATGCGGGAATTCGTAGAGCGCTATACTGCGATGTTCGGCGAATATAACGACGAGTCGAACACCAAGGTCTACGCGCTGGAATACATCCTTGCCACGATTGCCGCCAATCCGGCTGCCCTGACCGATGTCGAGGCCTTCAAAGCCACGATGGACACGTTCGAAGCCCCTAACCCCTACATGGTCGGCGATGCCAAGCTGAAATATGTCGGCACCACCTCGTTTGGCCAGAAGCGTCAGGTTTCGGTTCCGCTGGTGGTAAACGTCTTCAACAACGGCGCTTTCGAGACGATGTTTGTCGCACAGGTCGACTGACGCGAACTTTCCCCGCGTCTCACACTGGGGTCGCCGTCCAGGCGGCCCCTCTTTACCCCAACTCCGGAGAGCTGAGCATGGAACAGATCCTTGCGAACGGGCTGTATCTAGGTGCCCAATACGCGCTGATCGCGTTGGGGCTGACTCTGATATTCTCTCTGATGAACGTTCTGAATTTCGCCCATGGGCAAATGTATGTCTTCGGCGGATTCGTGACCTATACGGTCGTCGCGCAATGGGGGTTGCCGTTCATTGTCGGTCTGGTCGCATCTGCCGTGATCCTTGCGGTCATGGGGGCGCTGATCGAGAAGTTTCTTTTCCGACCCGTCATCCGGAAATCCAAACGGGACGAGTCCACCATGTTGCTTGCTGCCGGGATCGCATTCTTCCTTGATGCGGTGATCCTGCTTCTCTTCGGTGAAAAGCAGCGCGGGGTTCCGAAGATTGTTGACGGCGTGTTCAACTGGGACATGCGCCTGATTATGCCCTATGATCGCATCCTGATCGGGGTGCTGGCGATTGCGTTGATCGTGGGCTTCATTGCCTTGATGCAATACACGAAGGCCGGACGCGCGATGCGGGCTTTGGCGCAGGACCGGATGGCCGCGCAACTGATGGGCGTCGATGTCGACCGCTATTCGATGATCGGCTTTGCTCTGGGCGCTTTGCTTGCCGGTCTTGTCGGCGGGCTGTTGGTCACCATCACCGGCATCAACCTTGGCATGGGCGGCCCAACCTCGGTCAAGGCCTTCATGATGATCATGATCGGCGGGGCCGGGGTAATCTCGGGTGCGATCGCGGGCGGGTTCATCCTGGGCATGATGGAGAGCATCGGCCTGACGGTTCTGGCAGCCTATGGCGACATCACCTACCTTGCCATCTTCGCCTCGTTGATGGTGTTCCTCGCCTTCCGTCCGCAAGGGCTGATGGGCAAGCCTTGGGGTTGATCAGATGAACAAGAACCTTGTCGGCATTGCCGCCTTCCTGCTGGCCGCCTTCGTGCTGGTTCCCGTGGTCATCGCAGCCACCGGACGCTGGGACCTTTACTATACGCTGACCTCGGTGGCACTTCTGGCCATCGGGTCTGCCGGGGTCTGGCTGACTTTCTACATAGGCCGCATCAACATCGGCCAAGGTGCCTATGCGCTGATGGGAGGCTATGTGTCCGCCGTCCTGATGACAAAGGTCGGCTTTTCGTTCTGGGCGACGCTGCCCCTGGCCGGGCTGTTCTGCGCGGGCATCTCGGTGCTGATCGGCCTGCCGATCCTGCGGTTGCGGGGGGTCTATTTCGCGATGATCACCCTGGTACTGACCGAGGTAACGCGGCTTGCTGCCCTTGCCCTGCCGGTCACCAACGGTGCCAAAGGCATCACTTCCATCCCGTTGCCCGGGTCGCTGAGCGTCTTTGGCATTACCTTGATCCCGGATTTCGCCACCATGGCTAACCCGAAGCTTGGCTTTTATCTGCTGGCCGCAACGTTGATGGTGCTGTCCTATGTCGTCCTGTGGCGGATCGTGAGTTCACGGCTTGGGCATTTGTGCCGCAGCCTGCAGCAAAACGAGGAACTTGCAGCCTCCATTGGCGTCAACACCGCCTATCTGCGCGTGCTGACCTATGCGATTTCCTCGTTCTTCGGGGGGCTCGCAGGCGCGGTCTTCGTGGCCATATCGCAGTCAATCTACCCGTCGTCCTTTGCGGTCGCCGATAGCGTGAACTTCATGCTTTACTGCTTTGTCGGCGGCCTGGGCTATGTCACCGGACCGATGCTTGGCACATTCGTTCTGTATTTCGGTTGGGATCTTCTGTCGATCGCCAAGCAATATCAGTTGCTGGTCTATTCCAGCCTGATGATCGCCATGATGCTGGTCTTGCCGAACGGCCTTCTCAGCCTCTTCGACCGGAAAGGCGGCAAGAAATGAGCCCCATCCTTCAGATCAAGGGCATCACCAAGCGCTATGGTGGCCTGACCGCGAACAACAACATCAGCTTTGACGTGAACGAAGGCGACATCCTGTCGGTGATCGGGCCGAATGGCGCGGGCAAATCGACGTTGTTCAAGCTGATTGCGTCGTTCGTCCACGCCACCTCGGGCGAGGTGCTGTTTCGCGGCAGGAAGATCAGCGATCTGCCCCCCCACAAGGTGGCCCGCATGGGAGTGGTGCGGACCTTTCAGGAAACCACTATCTTCAAATCCATGACTGTGCGCGAAAACATCATCGTCGCACATCATCTGCGGTCCAAGGCCTCCCTTCTGGGGTTCTTTCTGGGCAGCAGGCAGGCAAAGGCCGATGAGGCCGAGTTCGGCAAGTCCGCCGACGACATCATCGCCTTTCTGGGGATGGAGGCGATCGGAGGCGAGATGGCCTCGAACCTGCCGCAGGGGCATTTGCGCGCGCTGGGCATGGCCATCGGTCTGGCGACGAACCCGACGGTACTTCTGCTGGACGAACCCTTTGCCGGGATGAACCATGACGAGACCATGAAGATGGTGACCCAGGTGCGCCGCCTGCGCGACGAACGCGGGGTGACTGTGCTTCTGGTGGAACACGACATGCCAGCCGTGATGAAGATCAGCGACCGCATCGTCGTGATCAACTTTGGCGAAAAGATCGCCGAGGGCACGCCGGCGGAAATTCAGGCCAACCCAAAGGTGATCGAGGCTTATCTCGGTTCCGAAGATGACGCGATCGGGATGTAAGCCATGACAGAGATGCTGAACTTCAAGGATGTCGAGCTTTTCTATGACCATGTCTATGCGCTGAAAGGCGTGTCGCTGACCATGCAGCAAGGCGAAATCGTTGCCCTGATCGGTGCCAACGGGGCTGGAAAGTCCTCGATCCTGCGGGCGATCACGGGGCTGCGGAAGATCAAATCGGGTTCCATCACCTTCATGGGTGAAAAGCTGGACGGCACGCCCCCGGCCGAGATCGTGAAAAAGGGCATCGCCATGGTGCCCGAGGGGCGGCGGGGGTTCCCCTTCATGTCGGTCAAGGACAACCTGCTGATGGGGGCCTTCACCCGCACAGACAAGGCCGGAATTGCCAGCACGCTGGACAGCATCCTGACCCGCTTTCCGCGCCTGAAGGAACGCTATGGTCAGCAGGCCAGCACGCTGTCGGGGGGCGAGCAGCAGATGATGGTGATCGGCCGGGCGCTGATGGCCAAGCCGACGCTATTGCTGCTGGATGAGCCTTCGCTCGGCATCGCGCCGAAACTGGTGCAGGACATCGCCCGCGCCGTCGTGGCGATCAGCCGGGATGAAAAGGTGACGGTTCTGCTGGTGGAACAGAACAGCCGCATGGCGCTGTCCATCTCGAGCCGGGCCTATGCGATGTCGACGGGGTCGGTGGTTCTGACCGGGGACTCCCGCGAATTGATGCACGACGACCGCATCAAGGCCGCGTATCTGGGGGGTGAAGTTTAAGTGCGCATTCTGGTAGTGAACCCGAACACAACGGCCACGATGACCGAAAAGATCGGCGCTGCGGCGCGGCGGGTCGCCTCGGCTGGAACGGAGATTGTGGCGGTCAATTCGGCCCATGGGCCCGCCTCCATCGAAGGGTTCTATGATGAGGCGATGTCGCTGGCGGGCATGCTGGAGGTGATCCGCGAGACGCCCGATTATGACGCCGTGGTCATCGCCTGTTTCGATGACACCGGCCTTGATGCCGCGCGCTGCCTGACGGACAAGCCGGTGATCGGTATCGGCGAGGCGGCCTATCACATGGCCTCGATGATCTCGAACAAGTTTTCGGTCGTGACGACGCTGGCCCGGTCTGTTCCCGCGCTGGAACATAACCTGCACCGCTATGGCCTGATGGCCCGCTGCGCCCGCGTGCGGTCCTCCGAGGTTGCTGTGCTTGAACTGGAACACCCCGGATCAGACGCCTGCACCCGCATCAGCGCAGAGATTGGCCGCGCCGTCGCCGAAGACCGCGCTGAAGCCATCGTGCTGGGCTGCGCCGGAATGGCCGATCTGGCTGAGGCCCTGGCCCGCGAACATGGTCTGCCGGTTCTGGACGGCGTCACCTGTGCCGTCGGATTGACGGAAGCAATGGTAAGGTTGCGCATTTTCACCTCGCAGGTCGGCGGCTATAGCCCACCCACCGCGAAAAAATTGCGGTGACGCTAGCTTCGTTGCGGTTTCGATATTCTCTTCGCAGGCCGGTGCCGACGTTCGTGATCGAAGCAAAAGCGTTCTGTATGTCGCCCTTGAACGACCGCTCTCCGCCCGACGCGAGGACATTGCACCTTTGTCGTGATAACTTGTAGGCGCCGACAAGACCGAAGAAGGGCGGGCCAAGTGGACAGCAGGTAGTCCCATGTCCGTCGATCTTCTGCCCAATGTCCGCCCTTCCCAAGTCGCCTGGGACAAGGGCCGCATCATTGGCCAGAAACGTCCCCTGCTGCCGCGGTATGTCTGGTCCATCAGGGTCCGCCTGGAGATGGCAGACAATTCGCGCGACCTTGCCCTTTTCAACATGGCCGTCGACAGCAAGCTGCACGGCTGCGATCTCGTCTGTCTACGTGTCCGGGATGTATTTGCGGCGGGAAGCGTCAGGGAACGCGCCTCGATGATCCAGAGCAAGGCGGGCAAGCCGGTCCGCTTCGAGACTTCCGAAACTGCCCGCCTATTCGTGGAGAGCTAAGTAAAGGACCCCGAGATGATCGGCCTGGAGTTACTCTGGCCTAGCCGAACCCACGGCAGGGCGTTCAATTTGGTGAGCACGATCGTCCGCTTCGCTGGAATTGCCGCAGTATCCCTGCTTGACCGCCGGCAGACAGCTTTTTCCGCCCTTACCGACACGCCCGCGCTTGATCGCGCAGAACTGCGTAATCGCTCAGCATTGCGACCACGACTGCGCCCTCCGGCAAAGCCCCGACCTCTTCGGCGGCCCTGTCTTGGTCAGCGGCGGTATAGTCGACCACGGGTGAGCAAGGTGCCCAAGTGTCAGAACCGGCCATCGCGCAGGCGCTGAGCCAGAGCATCGCGATCAGCGGGGCGGCGGCTGGCGGCGTCCAGCATCTGTCGGTGGATGGCATCGTTTTTCTCACTGGTATTGAGCCGCTCGGCGGCGCGCCCGGCGCGTTCGCCCGCGCGACGCAGGTTGAACAGGAACAGCAGGATTGTTGCTGCGGCGAGCAACAGGCCCAGCGCCTTGCGCGCCGGGCCGCTGGCGAGGATCGTGACAAGCGAACCCATCACCGCTGGCCCCGCTTCCAGTCATCGATCCGGGCATGGATGGCGACGGCGGTGCCGATCAGCGCCACGGCGATGAACACCCAGCGCAGGGTGTCGAGATAGGGCACGAGGGGCAGGATCGCGGATTGGGTTTCCGCCAGAACCTCCTGTGCCACTTCGACACCGGCCGCGCCGACCGTGGCGATGCCTGCAGCCCCACCGCCTTTCAGGGTGCGACTGTCGGCCAGAACTTCGCGGGCGGGCGGGATTTCCGACACGAAGGGTGTGGCGCGAACCGGGAAGGGTTCTCCCCAGCTTCGGCCCGGCCCGAGGTCGATGTGCATGAAGCCAGAGCGGGGGTAATACCCGAAGCCAAGAAAGCCCACCGCCCTCGCCGCCGCTTCGAATGCCACAGGGTCGTGGTTGGACATGGCAATGTCGAACGCCGTGGCCTGCATGTGCTTGGAGGCCGGGGCCCCGCCGACGGCGCGGTTATGTTCGGGGCTGCGATAGGCAGAGCGGACGATCAGCGGCTTGTCCAGACGGTCGCGCAGGGCCTGCAGCTTGTCCATGGCTTCGGTGTTGATCTTGACAGCACCCGTGCCGCGGCAGGCGATTTCGGCGGGTGAGAAGTTCTGCCAGCGCCAGCTGCTCTTGGGCGCGTCGCGGAAGTGGGCATAGGTGGTGGTCGGCATGATGGATCCTCCAAATGCAAAACCCGCCTCTGGGGCGGGTGGGGGGGGTCGTTCAGGTTGGTTGGTTCGGTTCGTCAGTCAGTCCGTGCGACCGCGCTGGAAGGCTTCGAAGAGCATGTCGCGCATGGCGCGGATGTCAGTCTCGATGCGCTCCAGCCGGTCAGCGTCGGCTTTGCGGTCTTCGGCGCGCTGCTTGTCGTAGCGGTCGCGTTCGGCGGCCAGTTCATGCTCCAGGCGCTCCAGCACGGCCTCGTTGGTAAAGGCTTTGCGCGTCACGGTGGCCGCGATGGCGAGGCTGCCGCCCATCAGCGCGGTGATCGCGGCGGTGAGGCCATGGTCGCGGAAGGCTTGGGCTACGCTTTCGAGAAAAGTTGGTGGTTCGGTCATGATGGGGCTTTCACTGAGGGAGGAAGATTGGGGTCACGGCGCGACATAGAATGTCGCGCTGATCCGCCAGATCACGTTGGTGGTCAGAGGAGCGACTATAGTGGTGGCAGTATTCTGCGCCGAGGCCATGATGGCGCGCACCGGATCGAGCACTTTCTCATAGACGCTGCCTTGTGCCGCCGCCTCGACCGGGATGGAGAACGCCAGTGCGCCGGGCAGGTTTGTGGTGGTGATCAGCACCGGCGTTGTGCCTGCGGTAAGGAGCGCTGCCGCATGCCGTTCGATCCGCAGGCCGGTGATGTAGTGGCGCAGCCCAGCGCCCGGGGCGGTCAAGGTCAGGGTTGCCGCAGTGCTGACGGCAGCGGTGATAGTGGCGGCATTTGACGAAACCTCCCCGAGCAGGCGGTCATCCAAAAGCCCCGTCGCCGCCAACAGCGTCGCCGTGGCGGCACCCGAGGTATAGGCTGTCACCCGGGCGCGGAGCTTGGCGAACCCAGCACAGGCCGCCATCCAGGCGCCCGCTGCGGCCCCTGCGACAGAAGCCACGTATGACCCGCCCGCAATCGACCGCACCGCCAGCAGGGTCCAGTTGGTTCCATCGACAGTTCCGGCTACTTCGACGGTCATGTTGAAGGTGCCGCGCAGATCGAGGGAGACGGTCGATGCGCCATCGGCATTGATCACGATCTCTGCGTTCAGGGCACCAAGCGCACCCGACGCGGCGATATTCTCTCGCGGATGCAGGGTGCCAGAAGACAGGTCACGGGACAGTTTGGCCATCAGTTTGCACTCCAGTTGATTTTGACCGCACCCGAGGTCGGGTCGGCAAAAGTGGCGTTGAGGGTGATCTGGTCGGTTCCAGCCTCGGCCCAGAGGGTGATGAGATCGAGGAGGTCGGGGCTGTTCTCGTCCGCATCAAGCGACGGGGCCAGCGAGACGTTAATTATGGAGGTGATGGCGACGCCGGGAGCGGAAATAACAGTGGAGACCTCGAACGCATTGTCGGCAACAGCCAGAATCCCCACGCCCATCAGCGGCCCGAGGTTGAAATCCACCCCATCGGCTCGGGCCCGCAATCTCTGCGCGGTGGTGTTGAACCAGATCCAGCCGTGGGAGCGGACAGAACGATCCGCAGCCAAGCCGCCCAGAACAGCGCCCTGCGGCAGTGTCGGTCGACCGGTGGTTCGATCCATGGTCAGGCCAGTGTTCCAGGTCGAACCATCGGGACTGACCTTGAAGCTGAAGTCGTCGCTCCCCAGCAAGCCGATCAGCGCCCGCGCCGAGAACCCGGTCTTGAAGGCAAAGGCGGCATCGTTGCCTGCTGCGGCCTTGTTGACCGTCACCTCGATCCCGGCGCCCGCGTTGTTCAAGAGAACTGCGGGTGCGTTCAGCGACAGCCGGTTGGTGGCGTCAGCTGTCGCTCCGCCGAGGCCGAGCAGCTGGGCCGTCAGATTGGCCTGTGGCATCCCCACCGCTGTCACAGCATTGGCGAAGGTCACCGTCGGTGTGTTGACCACCGTCGTGCCGCCCGCGCCTGCAGTGGCTGAACCGATGTTGACCACGGTGTTCGATCCGGATGCGCCGCCGGTGCCAAGGTTCACGGTCTTGGTCAGGCCGGTGGTCGTGGCACCGGTCCCCATGCCGTAAGTGGCCGTTGCGACGGATGTACCGATGGTTGCCGTCGCCGCCGAAGCGGTCAGCGTTCCGGAAAAGGTCTTGTTGCCGGTGAAGGTCTGTGTCCCGGCGAGGATCGCCAACTCGCTGGATGTGTTGGGGAGCGTGAAGGTCCTGGTCGTGGCGGTGGTGATCCCCGACAGTGAGAACAGCGCGCGCTTGGTCGGGTCCGCGTCATTCACCAGACTGAAGATGGCGTCCGACACATCCTGTGGACTGCCATATTGAACCAGAACCACTTTGCCGCGCGGGAGAACAGCTTGACCTTTCGACCGGCATAGGCCGTGACACTTGATCGCAGTCGCCCCTTGCGGGGCGGCTGCAAGTCCAGCTTTGCAGCTTTTCAGCCCCGCGAGGGGCGGCGCGGCGCGGCCTTTGGGCGCATCAGGATTGGCCAGTAGATCACTGCAAAGCCAGCGAAGGCCGCGATCCACGCGCCTGCGGCCAGATGCAGCAACCACGTTTGCGCCGGAAAGCCACCGGCGGCGAACCGCGCCAGCACGGCGACGATCAGTGCAATATAAAGTGCCGCGATCGGGCTTGTCGCATGCAGCGGCCGCCCGGCGTGGCCAAGGCCGGCACGGGTCATCACCGCCAGCGTCATCAACCCGACCGCTCCCGCCATCCAGACATGTTGTGCGGCAGGGCCCAACCCTGGCACAAACTGTCCTGCCGCCACGGCAAAGAACCCCAGGGGCACAAACGCATAGCCTGCATGTAGCACCCAAACCAGAGCCTCGGCACCGGTATGACGGCCGGACCAACGCGACAGCCGCCACAACTGTGCCACCCCCGTCAGTGCGCAAAGCATTGCCGTTACCCCATGCCCGGGCCAGATCATCCAGACGCCAAGCGCCACAAACGTTGTCGCCAGCACCGCAGAATCTGCACGGCCAAACGGCACCGGCAACGCCGGGCTCCGGCGTTGTGCCAACCAGTTGCGGGTAAAGCTCGGCACGATGCGACCGCCGATCAGCGAGATCAGCATCACCGCAACACCAAGCCCGAGGCGCAACCCCAAGCCGCCCGCAGGATAGCCTCCCTTCATGGCGTCTAGGTGAAAAAGCCCACTGGCCAGCGTCAAGCCCAGCACCAACGCCAGCACCGCCAGGTTCCTCCAGTTGCGCCCCGCCACGATTTCACGGGCCAGAACGGCCAACAGTGCAAGCGGAAAGGCCAGATCTGCCGCTATCACCACGCCCCAAGGCAGCAGCGCCGACACAGCGATCGCCACCCGGCCCGCCGCCCACAACGCCACCAACGCGGCCAGCGGCCAGCCCACAATCGGTAGACGCCCGGTCCAATTCGGCACAGCGGTCAACAGAAACCCTGCCAGAACTGCGCCAAGATAACCAAACAGGAGCTCGTGCGCATGCCATGATACCGGATCAAAGGCCGTAGGTAGGACATCCCGCCCGGTTAGCATCAGCACCCAAAGCGCCATCGCCAATGCGGCCCAAATACCGGCAAGCAGGAAAAACGGGCGGAAGCCAAAGCTCAGGATCCTGGGGCCCTTCCAGGCGCGGATCTTTTCGGCTGAGGTGGTCATGGGCTTTCCTTTGGAAGGTGAGGGCCGGTCTCGGTCACGATGGCCTGCATGGCGATGTCATGGGGTTGTGGAAAGATGCTGGCAATCCGCGCGGCGCAAAGCCCGACGCCGATGGCCAGCGGGCGCGGGGTCAGGGCCGCCAGCGTGCGGTCGAAATAGCCGCCGCCGTAGCCCAACCGATAGCCCGCAGCATCCCAGCCGACGACGGGCGACAAGGTGATGTCGGGCACAACCGGCCCTCCTTCGGCAGGCACCGGGATATTCAAGAACCCGCGTTCCATCCGGGTCTTGGGCGTCCATATCCGAAAGATCAGTGGCGCGGCGCGGGTGGCCACGATGGGCAGGGCCGCCCGGGCGCCGCATGCTGCCAGCCCTGCCAGCCAGAACCGCAGATCAAGCTCGGCCTTGATCGGCCACCACGCGGAAATTGTCAGGCCGTCCAGCGTTGTGAATCGGTCCGTCAGCAGGCGGTCAAGGTGATCGGCAATGGCGCGCGCCGCAGTTTGCCGTGCTTGCATGGGCAGCGCTGCCCGCGCGGTCAGCAGGCGCGCGCGTGTGGCGCGACGCCACCGCGCCACATCGCTTGCCTGCTGCGGATCAACGGCCAGCGGGTCGAAATAGCCCGGGTCGATTTCATGCGCGAGACAGGGCGGTGAGGCATAGTGCCGGGCGGGGGTGTCGTCTTTTGTCATCTCGGGTTCGCACGAATCTTTTTAGATTTAATGGCTTGGAAGGCAGACATTCTGGACGGACCTTGAAACAGGGCTTGCAACAGAGATAGGCCTGATGAATAGGTATTGTAAATGTCAATTCCAGCAATGATGGGCCGATGCGTCTTACCAAGTTCACGGATTTCGGCCTTCGCGCGCTGATGCGGATGGCTTCGCTGCCCGATAGAGCGTTTTCCACCGCTGAGTTGTCGCAGGAATTTGCCCTGTCGCGCCATCACCTGACCAAGATCATCGCGGCGCTGTCGCAAGCGGGAATCGTTGTCACCCAGCGCGGTGGTGGCGGCGGCGCGATGCTGGCACGCCCGGCCGATCAGATCAGACTTGGCGACGTGGTGCGGGTCCTGGAGGCCGGTCAGGTTCTGGTTGACTGTTTCGCCGGGTCGGGTGGCGGGTGTTCGATTACGGCCACCTGTCGTCTGAAAGCCCGGATGCAAAGCGCCGAACGGGCCTTCCTTGCGGACCTGGACCGCTCAACCCTGGCTGATATCGCCCTGCCTGCGGCTGCCGCCTAATTCTGCAACGCCAGGATGATGCGTTCGGGCAACAGCGGCAGATCGGTCAGCCGGGTTCCAAGCGCGGCATTCACCGCGTTGACCAGCGCCGGAGCGACCGGGACGGTGGCAATCTCACCGACAGCTTTTGCACCAAAGGGGCCGGTTGGCTCGGCCTTTTCCACCAGAAGCGTGCGAATGGGCGACATTTCCGGGGCATTTGCCAGCGTGTAGCGTGCAAAGCTGTCGCCGCGCAGACGGCCCGTGCCGGGATCAACCGCCACATCCTCATAAAGCGCATAGCCTAGGCCGATCTGGATGCCGCCGTGGATCTGCCCTTCCACCAGCATCGGATTGATGGCCCGACCGATGTCATGGGCGGCAAGATAGTCAGTCACCTGCACCCGCCCGGTCAGCGTATCAACCTCGACTTCGGCAAAATGCACCGCAAACGAGCCGGGGTTGGCCGTGGCGCGATGGGTCTGAGTGGCGATGGGCAGCGCGGTGTTGCGCGCCGCCAGCCATGTGGCCAGATCGGCCAAGCTGATGCGCGTCCGGGCCGATTGCACACAGGCTTGCTGCAACGTCAGATCCTGAGGCGCGGCGTTCAGTGCAAGTGCTGCTGCATCGCGGATTGCCTGATCTAGCGCAAGGGCCGCCTTGCGCACAGCCTCGCCGACGATGTAGGTCATCCGGCTGGCGCGGGTTCCCAGATCATAGGTGCAGGTGTCGGTATCGGCGGGGGTCACGCGGATATTCTGCAGCCCCAAGCCCAGCACCTCGGCGGCGATCTGGGCCAGCGTTGTATCTGATCCGCAGCCCAGATCATGCAGCGCACAGTTCAGTACGATACCACCATCGGCTTGCAGGCCAAGCGTTGCTGTGGTGGATTCGTCATCGCCGGGAAAACAGCCGTTGATATGGGTCGCCGCCGCCATCCCGACGCCGCGCCGAAAACGGCCCGTGCCGGGAGCCAGCCTGGCGCGCGTCTCCCATCCAAAGGCCTTGGCGCCGCGCCGCAGGCAATCGGCCCCGCGCGCGTTGCCAAGGTTCAGACCCTGCCAAGGGTCAATCGCAGCCGGCCCCACGATGTTGCGCAACCGCAGCGCAACCGGATCAAAACCGGCATCGCGCGCCGCCAGATCAAGGGCAATCTCGCCCAAGGCATGGATCTGGGGCGAGCCATAGCCGCGAAAAGCCCCGGTCGGCAGCGTGTTGGTATAAACGGCACGGCCGCGATAGCGTTCGGCGGGCACATCATAGAGCCGCACCATGCGTTGCAGCATGGACCCCGGCAGGTAGGCGCCTCCAGTGCAATAGGCGCCGATATCAACGGTCACCTCCACATCGCGCCCCAGAATGCGCCCGTCGGTGGCAAGCGCGATGCGCATGCGCCCTTCGGTCGCGGACCTTGTGCGGGTGGCGGTAAAGGTTTCGTGCCGCGACAACTGCAATTGCACCACGCGGCCGGTTTGCATGGCCAGAAAGGCGCAGATCGGATCAAGGATCGGCTCGGCCTTGCCTCCGAAAGAGCCGCCAATCGGGGATTTGGTTACATGCAGCCGATCCGCCGCAATGCCCAACGCCTGCGCGACGACCGCCTGCACCGCAAAAACGCTTTGGCAGGGTGAATGGATCGCGATACGGTCATTTGCCTCGGGCCAGGCGCGGCACACATGCGTTTCAATCGCGCAATGATGGCTGCGCGGCGTCGTTACATGGGTTTCCGAAATATGGCTTGCCAGTGCGAAGGCGGCGGCAACATCGCCATGATCCAGCGCGGCCTTGGCAACCGGGTTCAGGTAGGTCGGCTGCCTGTCGGCATCAACCGTCGGCCCGGCATGGGCCTGCGCGCCTTCGGGGGACAGGATTGCGGGCAGGACGTCATAGGTTACCTCCAGCAGCCCGACCGCCGCCCGGGCAGTGGCCTCGGTATCGGCCAGCACCACCGCGACACGGTCGCCCACATGACGCACCACGGCTGGAAACATCCGCTCGTCGGCAAGCAACTGTTGCCCGGCAAGCCAGATCGCACTGTTGTAGCCGTTTTGCGGGGTTGTCTGGTGCCACCAGACCCCAATCACGCCCGCCATGGCAAGGGCTTTGCCGGCATCAAGCGACAGAACGCGGGCATGCGGGTGCGGCGAGAACAACAGCGCCGCATGGGCCAACCCTGCCACCGCATCATCGGCGGCAAAGCGCACCTGTCCGGTCACTTTTTCCACGCCGTCAATCAGCGCAAGACGTTTGCCGACTTGTCCCATCACATTACCCCATCGAACAACGGATCACGGTTTGACAGCTTCAGCAGCCGGGCGATCAGATCAATCCCCAGCCCGCGGATCGCCTGCCGTTTCCAGCCATGTGAGGCGCGCCCCGCGATGGCTGCATCGACTTCGGCGCTGAGAGCATCCAGAAAAGCGCGCAACAGGTCGGCCGTCAGGGTCTGCGCATCCAGCACCGATGCGGCGCGCAGCAGTGGGATTGCACGTGGCGCAAGCGCGCCCGCCACGATCCTTGGCTCCAATAGCCGCCAATCCTGCACCTGAGCCGTAACCGCAAGGTTCAGCCGGGCAATGGTCAGGTCCCGACGCGGGCCAAGTTTGACAAAGGCGCTGTCGGGGTCAAAACCTTCGGCGGGCAGGATAACCGTGGTGATCAGCATCCCGGACCCGGCCTGATAGTCTTGCAGGCTGATCTCGCATTCTGCACCGCCTTGGGTCAGCCCGGCAATCCGTGCACCTGCCAGTAGCAAAGGCGGGATCAGATCTGCCGCTGCGGCCGCATTGGCGATATTGCCGGCCAAAGTGGCTCGGTTGCGGATCTGCACCGACCCACATTCGGCTGCCGCCTGCACCAACGCCGGATAACGCAGTGCAAGCCCTGCATGGCGCTCGATTTCTGCGTCGGTTGTGGCGGCGCCGATGCGGATGTCTGGGCCCGTGGTGTCGATACCACGCAATGCAGGCAGGGCGGTCAGATCAACCAGCCGCCCCGCATCGGGCAGGGCGCGGCTGCCGACAAGCAGGTCGGTGCCCCCGGCAATCAGGTGCACGGGGTCCGCTCCGCGCAGCACCGCGACCAGCTCTGCCAGACTGGTGGGGCGGCAGACGTTCAGCAGGGTCATGCACCCGCCTCCATAGCATTGGACAGGTCCGCCAGTCGTCTTGCCGCTTCGCTTTCCACCGCATCGACGATCAAGGCAAAGCCGGTGCAGCGACAGATGTTTCCCGCCAGCGCATGACGGATAGCGGCACGATCCCCGTCGGGATTGGCGCGCAGATGGCCTTCGGCGGCCATCACCATGCCGGGCGTGCAATAGCCGCATTGCACCGCGCCATGGCTGAGAAACGCCTGCTGCAAACCCGACAGCCCCCCACCTTGCCCAAGCCCCTCGATCGTGGTGATCCGCACGCCTTCAGCCTGAAACCCCAGCATCAGGCAGGACGCCACCGGACGATCATCGACCAGAACGGTGCAGGCCCCGCACTCGCCCTCGCAGCAACCTTCCTTGAGGCCGGTCAAACCCAGCCGGTCGCGCAAGATGTGGCTCAGCCTGTCAAGCGGATCTGCGATGACCGAAACTGCGCGACCGTTCACCCAAAGGGTGAGCCGGTCGCGCGCTATGGTGTTGCGGGTCATGGCGCGGATTTCGGCAGCGGCTGTGACAGGCTGCGATAGGCTGCGATAGGCCGTCCAGTCCTCGATTTCGGGATAGAACTGGTGCCGCCATGCCCGCACGCGCGGGTTCATCTTGCGCCGCCACAGCGGCGGGATCATCGCCATGGCCGTCATCAGCGGGTAGCCATGCGTCAGGCGCGGCACTTCGCTGGCCGGATAGCTTTGCAGCAAGGGAAAGCGCCGGGTGGGGTGGCAGTGGTGGTCGGCATGGCGTTGCAGGTTGATCAGCAGCAGGTTTGACACCCCATAGACCGAATCCCACGAGTGATGCGGCTGGACGGGTTCATAGCGGTTGTCGCCAAGATATTTCCGCGTCAGCCCGTAATGCTCGACGTAGTTGGTCAGTTCCAGTTGCCACACCGCGACAAAAGCCTGAAACGCGAACAGGCCAATCCCGAGCCAGCCGCCCACCGCGAAGGCCAGCGCCAGGGCCACACTGGCAAGGGCCAGATATTTCCACATCGGATCGCGCCAATGCCAGCCGGGCAAGCGGCGGCGTGCCAGCATCGCCGCTTCGGCACGCCAGGCAGACCCCAGCCCCTGGCGCAGCACGCGCGGGAAATAGCGGTGGAAGCCTTCGTTATAGCGCGCGGTCACCGTATCGCGCCCGGTGCCGACATAAGGGTGATGCACGATCATATGCTCGGTCCGGAAATGGCCGTACAGCACCATCGCCAGCAGAAGATCGCCCAAAATCGGTTCATACCGGTTGGTTTTGTGAAACAACTCATGGGCATAGACAATGCCAACCGTTCCGGTGGTAACGCCGATGCCAAACATGATACCGATGATCTCAAGGGCGGAATGATCGGCGCCGTGGGTCAGATACCAGATCGTGCCAAACAGCAGGGCGGCTTGCAGCGGCATCCAGATCCAGGTCAGCAGCCGGAACCAGATCAGATCGGCCTCGGGCGTGTTCAGATCGGCGTTTGACGGGTCGGGGCCAAGCAGGCTGTCCAGCAGGGTCATCAGAACCCAGCCGTAGAACGGGATCAAAAGGATCGTCCAGCCGCCTTGCATCACGGCCAGAACGACCAGTGGCGCAAAGCTGAGGGTGATCCAATAAGGGGCGGCGCGCAGCGTTTTGCGGCCTGCGGGGCGGGTTTCGGTGCTCATCTTTCCACTTTGTCCTGTTCCAGAGGGGGGTTGCGTGGCGTCAGGCGCAGCCAGATGCCGTCTTTCGCCCGCACGGTCAGATGCGCTGCCGGAACCGGATCGGCCCCCACCACGCGTTCCAGTTTGAAGGCGCGCACCAGCATTGCCAGCAGCAAAGTGCCTTCGGCCATGGCAAAGGCACTGCCGGGGCACACCCGCGCGCCCGCCGAGAACGGGATATAGGCCGAGCGCAGTCCGGCGCGGCCATTGGGCGTATCAAAGCGGTCGGGCTGAAACGCGTCGGGGTCGTCCCAGATCCGTTCGTGGCGGTGCAGGTGCCAGGGGCTGATGATGACCTGCGCGCCCTTGGGAAGTTCGCGGTCGCGGAAGGTTTCGGGGCAGCGCGCCTCGCGCACGAACATCGGCACGGGCGGGTAAAGCCGCATCGTCTCGCGGAAAACGGCGCGGGTGACGGGCAGTTTCGACAGGGTCGAGAAATAGATCTTCTCAGGGTCAAAGGCTTCCAGCGCCTCGTCTGCGACCTTGTCTTGCCAGTCGGGATAAAGGGCCAGCAAGTACAGTGCCCAGCCCAGCGCCGAAGCCGAGGTTTCATGCCCGGCCAGAAAGAAGATCGCCACCTGATCGACCATTTCGGCCTTGGAAAACACCTGCCCGGTTTCAGGATCGGCGGTGGTCATGATCTTGGTCGCCAGACCATCGGGGGCGGTGCCTGCGGCGATCTGCGCCGCGCGCGCCGTTGTCAGCTGTTCAATCAGGCCCCGGATGGTTTGCGCCGTGGCCTTGGTGCGGCGCGAGTGAAAGCGCGGAAACCACGCAGGCAGGGGTAGCAGCGCACCGATATTCACCAGGGGCCGCGCCGATTCATGGGCGCGGAAGGTCTTGAACACCGCGGCGGCAGCCTCATTTTCGATCGGAATCGAAAACAGGGTGCGAAAGATCACATCGGCGGCCAGATGGCTGGTTTCCGCCTCGATCTCGACCGGGCGGCCATCGGCCACGGCTTGCAGCCGGGCGCAAGCGGCCACGGACGCATCCCACATCGCGGGAAACACCTCACGCAGACGGCCGCTTTCAAAGGCCGGGTCGATGATGCGGCGCTGACGCTCCCAGGTTGCACCATTGGTGATGAAAACCGACTCGCGCAACAAGGGCTTCAGCCCCTCGCGGATACGGTCGGATTTCGGGAAATCCATCGGCCGCCGTTTCAGCACCAGATCGACAAGCTGCGGATCGTTGCACAGGTAAGACCGGAAAAACGGCGTGCGAAATTCCGCCATCCAGGCGTGGTACAGCCGTGCGGGCTGGGCCGACAGGATGTCGCGGCGAAACAGCTTCAGATAGCCCAGAAAAGACACCTTTTCCTGTCGTGAACCCGGCTTTGGCGGCAGATCGGGCGTTGGCGCTTTCATTGGGCAGGCAGGTTCAGTCGCCATGGCGATGCTCCGCTAGCTCGCGGGAAAGCTGCTTTTTCGGGGCTTCGGAAACGTCGGATCTGGCCTTCACAGCCAGACCGTCGGCAAGATCACCGTGCCAAGCCCTGCGGCGCGCAACTGTTCGGCCACGGCTTCGACCCTTTCGTGCGGCATTGAGGGCGCAAGGGCGGCCGCCCCTGCCGTGCCTTGGGGATGAAAGGCGTTCAACCTGATCCGCAGCGGGCCGCCGAGGTCGTGGCAGAACCGGATCAGATGGCTGATTTCGGCGTCACTGTCGGTCTGGCCGGGAACCAGCAAAAAGCGCAACTCGTGCAGCTTGCCCGCGGCATGGGTCAACTTGGCGCTGGTCAGACTGCGGGCATTGCTGCGCCCGGTCATGGCCGTGTGCAGGGTTGGATCAAAAGCCTTGATATCCATCATCACGCCGTCGGTGACAGGCAACAGGTCGCGCCAGCCCTGCGTGCCAAGGTGACCATTGCTGTCGATAAAGCAGGTCAGGTCCGCCAGCGCAGGCTCGGCGTGGATGGCGGTGAACAGGTCGCGGACAAAGCCGCTTTGCAGGGTCGGCTCGCCGCCTGACACGGTGACGCCGGACAGAAAGGCGCGGTGCCGGTGCAGCAGCAGCAGAATATCGGCCACGGTATAGGTCACGGCCATCGGGCTGGCGCTGATCGGGCAGGCCACAAGGCAGGCGTCGCACTGGGTGCACAGGGCCGGATCAAAGGCGATGCGGCCTGATACCATGGTCAGGGCTGCGGGCGCGCAGGCGGCAATGCAATCGCCGCAATCGTTGCACTGGCCGATGGTGTGCGGGTTGTGGCAGGCGGCACAAGCAAAGTTGCAGCCCTGCAAGAACAGCACCATGCGGTTGCCCGGCCCATCGACGCAAGACCATGGCAGGATCTTACTGATCCGCGCCTGCGGCAAGTTCATGCGCCACCACCCTTGGTTTGCGGGCCAAAATCGCCGTTTTGCTGGCCGCCTCGGCCCCCAGCGCCGTGGTGTTGGTGCGCGCGCCCTTGTCGGCGTTGTAGCGCGCCACATCCGACAGCCGGATCATATAGCCGGTCACCCGCACCAGATCATTGCCGCCGACATTGGCGGTAAACTCGCGCAGGCCACAGGCAAAGGCACCCTTGCAGAGATCAAGAACCGCCGCCGGATTGGCCTTGACGGTTTCGTCCAGGGTCAGGATTTCAGAGATCCCCGAGGCATAGTATTGGTGATGCGGTGCCAGTGCCTGCACATGGCTGACCGGATCGGGTTCATGGCCGTAGGGGATGCGCACGCCCGGCGTCAGGCCGGTATCGGTGGACAGCCCCGCCTGCGCATGCAGCATCGCGCGCCCACGCCACACGTTGCGCATCGGCTGTGCCGCCACCAATTCCGCCAGCCGCGCCGAGATGGCATAGCCCAGCGCATTCGCCCGCGTGTCATGGCCATAGCGGGCCGGAGTGCCGGCTTTGGCCAGCAGATGCTCGACCGCTTCAGCCATCGCAAAGATGCCGAACATAGCGGTGAAGCGGGCGGGGTCGATCCAGCCTTCGGTGACAAGGAAGCTGTCGAAAAACCCCGATTGGTCAAACAGATTATCAATCCGCGCCTGTGCCAGCCGGAAATTATGCGCCACATACTGCGGCAGGGTGTTGGTCAGGAAATCATTTGCGTCTGTCGCGCGTTTGGCGACCTTCAACAGATTGATCCGCGTCAGCGTCGAGGCCCCGCCTGCCAGCGGCAGCGCGTTATAGCAACTGACAATGCCATAGCCCCGCGCATCAAAGGCGGCGGTATGCAGTGGGTGATTGGCGATATGCGGCTTGGAGCGGGTGGTGATATTGCTGATCGCCAGCGCCAGGATTGCTTCGGTGCTGACCCTGGGATCGTAGCGAAAGGTCAGGTTGGGCGCGATCTGGCCCAGTTCGGCATCGACGCGCAGGATGGTGCGTGCGACGCGGTTGTCAGTGGGGCCGATATTGGCGTGCAAGAAGGCGTCAGGCAGCACACGGTCGATATAACGCCAGAACAGCTTGATCTGGCGGTAAAGATCATCGTCGGAAATCCCGTCGCAGAACGGTAACAGCAGGTCATCAAGCTGGCCGATGTAAACCGGCATGCCGGTGACCGATGGCACATGATGATAGGCGATCATCAAGGTGTTTATCGCCTCATCCAGCGTTTGCGGCGCGGGCAATTCCAGCCAATCGCTGCCACGCGCCAGCACCACGGCGTAATCGGGCAGCACATAGCGCGGCTTGTAGGGCGCATGGCCTTCATACATGTCGCAGATCAGCCGCGCATCCAGCGCCGCTTGGGTATCGGGGTCAAGCTGCGGATAGGGCAGTGAATTTTCGGCCTCAATCGACAAGGCGCGGGCCTTTTGCGCTGGGCTAAGGGTAGGGTTGTTGACGATCCGGCGCAGGGTTTCGGTGTCACAGGCCATGGTGGTTTCCTATCGTTGCGGTGCCCGACCAATGCGCACCTGACGGGCCACGCACAAAGCCATCCGAAAGCCGCCCACCGGGGACTTTTGCGATCAGGCTGGCGGCCAGATCGGCGGCGGTCAGCGTGCCTGCAATACGGGCGGCATAGGCGACGCAAATCTGCGCAAAATCCGCACTTTGCGGCGACATCCGCAGCGAGGTCACGCCCGCCTCGCGCAAGGCCTCAATCTGAAAGGCCATGCTGGCGGTGCTTTGGCTCAGGGTCTGCACGCCGTTCACCGCCAGAAACTTTTGCCCATCCAGCGTTTCCACGTCGCGGCCATCCGGGTCCAGCCCACAGACAAACTGGCAGCTGTCCTTGGCGTGATCGTGCAACCGCGCGTGATAGCAACGGCCTGAAATGGCAAGCGGCAGGCGACCATGGCCCCAAACCTCGACTGAAACACCCAGATCACGACCCAACCGGGCCAGAACGGCGATGGAATCCAGCGGCAGCTCGGGCGGCAAGCACACCCGCACAGCGCCGCGTGCCGCAAGCCAGCGCAGCGTGCCTTCGTTATAGACGTTGATCAGCGGCCCGACCCAGAACGGCTGTCCCTTGGGCAAAGACTGCAGCGCCGTCAGATCGTTCACCTCGATCGGCAAACCGATTTCGGCCAGCGCGGCAGTGGCCTTGCGTTCGCGTTTCAACGTGACGAGGGCAAGGCTGGTAATCGCAACCGCTTTACCTGCCGACAGCAAGGTATCCGCGGCCTGCGCGATTTCATTTTGCCAGAACGGCAGGCGTTTTGAGCACACCACCTCACCCAGCACCACGCGCGCAACCGGGGCGGTGGTAAGGCCTTCATAAAAGGCGCGCACGGTGGCGGCCTCCCAGAAGAACAAATTCGGGCCGACGGTCAGGTCCATCACTATCTCCACGTTTTGGCATAGGCACCGGTGGTGGCGGCCTGACCTTCGCTCAGCTTTGCAAGTGCGGCTTTGGGCATCGGGCGACCGGCGGCTTGCGCCTCGATTGCGGCGCGGAAACTGCGAGCCACTTCGGCCACATAAGCGCGACTGCGCTGACGGCCCTCGATCTTCAGTGCCGTCACCCCGGCGCGGGCAAGGGCGGGGATCAACTGGGTGGCGTCCAGACTGACCGGATCTTCAAAGACATGGCCGGTCTGATCACCAGAGGTGAAGCAGCCTTTGCACAAGGTTGGATAAGGCGCAGGCTGGCCCTTGGCGGTCCGGTGGATGGTGAATCCGCCCAACCGCGCCGTCAGCCCGCCCGACTCTTCGGCATACGCGACATGGCTGGCTGGCGAACACACGCCGTTCATGTTCGGCGATTGCCCGGTGGCATAGGATGACAGCGAACAGCGGCCCTCGGCCATCACGCACAGGCCGCCAAACACGAACACCTCGGTTTCCACGTCAATCTCGCGGTTGATCGCGGCAATTTCATCGACAGTCAGAACGCGGGGCAGAACCACGCGTTTCACGCCAAAAGCCTCGGCATAAAAGTTGATAACATCGGGGTTGGCGGCGGCGGCCTGCACCGAAAGGTGGCGACGCAGGCCGGGGTGGTGCTCGGCGGCATGGGCCAACAACCCGATATCGGCAAGGATCACTGCGTCCGCGCCTGCCGTTTCGGCATCGGCAATCGCGCGATGCCACAGGGGCTCTGCCCCGGCATGGGGAAAGGTGTTGATGGCGACCAGCACCTTGGCCCCGCGCCCATGGGCAAAGGCGACGCCTGCGGCCATTTCGTCGCGGTCAAAGTTCAGGCCGGGGAAGTTGCGGGCGTTGGTTTCATCGGCAAAGCCGCAATAGACGGTCTGCGCCCCGGCCTCGACGGCGGCACGCAGGGCGGCGGGAGTGCCTGCCGGACATACCAGTTCCATTACAGCGGTGCTCCGGCGGGGCGGTCCATGCGGTGCAGGGCTAGTCCGCTGAGACGTTCGACCGACGGCAGCGTGCAAGCCAGCAACGGGTCAAGCGGTTTGAGCATGACACTCAACTCGGCGGCCAGATCCAACTCGGCGTCGTCAATCGCATTGCGCAGCGCGAGGCCAGCCGCCGTGTCACCCTCGATCACCAGATCGCGCGAGAAAAACAGCGCGTCGCCATCCAGACTGCCGTGCAGCATTCCCAGAAAGGCCGATGTCAGACCCGCAATGCGCGTGTCATGGGCGGGCGGGCGCAGGCGCGAAATCGCCGACACCCGCGGTGTTGCCCCGCCGGGTTCCAGCAGCAGAAGGAACGGCAGGTCCGTCAGATCCAGAAGAAAGCGGCACCGGGCATTCTCACCAAGCCGTCGCTGCAGGCCGGGATTGCGTCGCATCAACTGTCGCGCCAGCCTGGTCAGCAACAGGGAAAGGGGCGCAAGCGGCATTGCCTTTGCAGCCAGTGCTAAAGGTCGGGGCAGGTGCGGCAATGTCAGGTTGGTCATCTTGTCCTCGGCCAAGGCGGTTAGGGCAGACTGGGGCCAGATCGGATGCCGCGACTTGATCTTAATCAAGTCGGCCCCTCACTAAGCCTGATACTGGTCGATTCAGGCGGACCTGCGCCACTGATGGAGGCCATGATCCGTTCCCTGCCCGTCTTTGCTGATTTGCGTGCATTTCTGGCATGGGCCGAATCGAAGGGGGATCTGCTGCGCGTTCCCGAGCCTGTGTCGCTGCGCCACGCCATGGCGGCCGTCCAGGTTGCGGCCCTGCGGCGAGGTGGGCCGATCCTGCGATTTGATACCGCCTTGCAGGCCGATGGCACGCGGGCGGCGATGCCGGTGGTGGCCAATCTGTTCGGCACGCCAGACCGGGTTGCAGCCGGGCTTGGCCTGGCGCGCGATCAGATCCCTGAGCTTGGCGAATTTCTGGCATCGTTGCGCAGCCCAGCCCCGATCGAGGGGATGCGCGACGCCTTTTCACGCTGGCCCATGCTGCGCGCGGCTTTGTTGACGCGTCCGCACATTGCACGGCGCGCGCCAGTGCAACAGGTGACAGCCGCCACCGACTTGACCCAGCTACCGGTGCAAACGCCGTGGCCGGGTGATGCCGGACCACTAATCACCTGGCCCGTCGTGGTCACGCGGCCTTTCGACAGCGAGGCCAGACAGGTGGCGCGCTATAATCTGGGCGTGTATCGCGCGCAGGTGTTGGGGCCCGATCGGCTGATCCTGCGGTGGCTGGCGCATCGCGGCGGTGCGGCGCATGCCCGCACCTGGGCGCGCGCGGGCCAACCGATGCCGGTGGCGATTGCTTTGGGCGCTGATCCGGCAACGCTGCTGTCTGCGGCCCTTCCCTTGCCCGAAACCGTATCCGAGATCACTTTTTCCGGGGTCTTGCGCGGCGCTCGGGCCGAGTTGGTGCCCGCCCGAACCGTGCCGCTTTTGGTGCCCGCCGATGCCGAGATCATGCTGGAGGGTTGGGTGCATCCAGGTGACACCGCGCCCGAGGGGCCATTTGGCGACCATACCGGCTATTACAATGCCGTGGAGTCTTTCCCGGTGATGCGGATATCCGCCATCAGCCACCGCCGCGATCCGCTCTATCTGACCACCGTCACCGGACGTCCGCCGGATGAGCCTTCGGTGATCGGCGAGGTGTTCAATGATCTGGCCCTGCCGGTGATCCGCGCGCAAATTCCCGAAGTGCGCGATCTTTGGCTGCCACCCGCCGCCTGTTCCTATCGCATTGCGGTGGTCAGCATCGACAAGCGTTATCCGGGGCAGGCGCGCCGCGTGATGTTGGCACTGTGGGGGATGCTGGCACAGTTCAGCTATACCAAGATGGTGATCGTGGTCGATGCCGACATCAATGCGCGCAACTGGGACGATATCGCCTGGGCGCTGGCCACAAGGATGGACCCGGCGCGTGATGTGATGGTGCTGGAGTCTACTCCGATGGATTACCTCGATTTTGCCAGCCCGCGCGAAGGTCTGGCGGGCAAGATCGGCATTGATGCCACCATCAAGATCGGTGCGGAAACCACGCGGGATTGGGGTCAGGTCATGGCACTTGATCCCAAGGATGAGGCCTTTGCCGCCGACCTTTTGGCGCGCCACCTGCCGGGTGTGCAATGAAGGCCCGGGTCATCCTGGGGGTTTCCGGCGCGTCCGGCGCGGTGTTGGCACTGGAATGCGCGCGTGTGCTGGAGCGGATCGGGGTCGAGATCGACCTGACGCTTTCGCCCATGGCCGAGCGCACGCTGGCGCTGGAAATCGGACCAGACGCGCAGGCGGAACTTGAGGCCCTTGCCACCCGCATGCATGGCATCCGCGATCTGGGGGACGCCATTGCATCGGGGTCGTATCCGGTAGCAGGCATGATCGTGGCACCCTGTTCGATGCGCAGCCTTGCCGCCATCGCGCATGGTCTGGACGACAACCTGCTGACCCGCGCCGCCGGGGTTCAGTTGAAGGAGCGCCGTCCGCTGATCCTGCTGGCGCGCGAGGCACCGCTGACGCTGGCACATCTGCGCAACATGCTGGCTGTCACCGAAATGGGCGGCACCATCCTGCCGCCGGTGCCCGCCTTCTATCTTCGCCCGCAAACCACGCTGGAAATTGCCGCTCAGATCGCTGCTCGCGCGGTCGATCTGCTGCGGCTTGCACCGGCTCAAGCCACCGCCTGGGCCACCCCTTGACCGGAGACTGCCATGACCAGACTTTCCCCCGAAACGACCGTGACCGCGATTGCCGCCGATCTGCCCGGTGCCGCGGAACTGTTCCGCCGCAAAGGCATCAACTTCTGCTGCGGCGGCAATATCGCGCTGTCCGAGGCGGTGACGCGCGCAGGTGTTCTGCCTGATGCCCTGCTGGCCGACCTGCAGGCCTTGGCCGATGCGGCTGGCCGCGACGCGCCAGAACCCACCCCGGCGCTCATTGACCACATCCTCAGCCGCTATCACGAAACCCACCGCGCCGAGCTGGAATGGCTGATCCCATTGGCGCAAAAGGTGGAACGGGTGCATGGCGACCATGAAGACGCTCCGCGTGGCCTGACCGAGGCGCTGATTGCGCTGAACGACGATTTGGACTCGCATATGCAGAAAGAAGAGCAAGTGCTGTTTCCTTTGATGCTGCAGGGCGGAAATCCGATGATCGTGCATCCGATCGCGCAGATGCGGCATGAACATGACGACACCGCCCGACTGCTGGCGGGGGTCGAACATGCTTCCCACGGCCTGCGGCTGCCCGAAGGCGCCTGCGGCTCGTGGACTGCGCTTTACACCGGGCTGCGCAAGTTTTCCGAAGATCTGGTGACGCACATGCATCTGGAAAACAACGTGCTGTTCGCCCGGTTCGAGCCTGCACATGCCTGAATGTTGCCGTTAAGCCATCCGCTGTGGCGGGCGGCTCACCTCCCGCTGTTCCTGTGCGCCGGGCTTGCGGCGCTGCCTGCGCCTGCGGTCTGGCTTTGGCCGGGCGGGCTCGGGGCTGATCCGCTGCGCTGGCACCTGCACGAACTTCTGTTCGGGATGGGCGGCGCGGCGGTGGGCGGCTATCTGCTGACCGCGCTCCCAAGCTGGACAGGGGCGGCAGGCCGGGTTGGCCCGCAAGGCGTGCGCGCGCTGACGCTGCTGTGGCTTTTGGCGCGGCTTGCGCTGCCCTTGGCCGAAAGCCTGCCGTTCGGGCTGGTCCTGACACTGGCGCTGGCCTATTTTGCCGCGCTGGGCCTGATCCTTACTCGAAAGCTGATCGCGGCACGGGTCTGGCGGCGGCTGTGGCTGGTCGGTGCCCTTGTCGGGCTGGCGCTGGGCGATGCAGTCCTGTTGGTAAATACGCTTGGGTGGCGCGATATGGTGTTCGACCCTTTGGCAATGGTCCTGCTGTTTGCGGTTCTGATCAGCATCATCGGTGGGAGCGCCATTCCCGCCTTCACCCGCAGCTGGCTGCAAACCACGGCACCCGGCCGGAACCTTCATGACAACAGGCTGCTGTCATCCGGCGCGCTGATCGCAACGGTTTTGGGTGGGGGCATGGCTCTGGTCGGGCAAACCACAGCTGCGGGGACGTGGCTGGTTTTGGCGGGCGTCTTGCACGGCCTGCGGCTGATTGGCTGGCAAACTCTGCACACGCGGCATTATCCGGCATTGTTGATGCTGCATCTGGCCTGGCTCTGGCTGCCTGTGGGCTTGATCCTGATGGGCACAGCGATGCTGCGCCCACAGGCTCTGCCCTTGGCTGCAGCAACGCATGGGCTGACCATGGGCGCAATGGGCTCGATGATCCTGGCGATCGCGGGTCGGGCGGCGATGGCGCGGCAGGGCGGCAGGTTGATTGCGGGGCGGGGTCTTGTCGTGGCGTTCGCGGTCGTTTGGCTGGCCGCGTTGCTGCGCGTCCTGACCCCATTCGTTCCCCAGAACTGGCCCGACCCGGTGGTGGCAAGTGCTGCGCTGTGGATGTTGGGCTGGTGCATCTTCCTTTGGGCCTATCGTCCCGCGCTGCACGACCCATTGCCCTTCCCGATCCTTAGTGCGCAGCGGAGTGAGGCAACGGTATAGCCCGCGCAGGCCGAATGCATGGCCCTCCAGCTGTTTGCGTACATGGCGTTCCAAGACGCCCTGCATGATCACGGCGTTGATTGTCACCGGCGTGCCCGATGCCTATTCCTCCTCTTCAGCCACCTGCGCCGCCATCAATGTCGCAACACGGGCCGGCCAGGTGACCCAGCCATCACGCTCTTGGCGAGCCGAACGAAACACCAGATCTTCGGCCCGGGCGGGATCCAAGTGTATGCCCCTTTTCTTCTGGATCGCCAACTGGCGCTCCTGTGCCTGATAGACGGTCAGGGCGGTGCGGGCCTTGAGGTAGCTGTCTGATCGGCGTTGTTGCACAACTCTGTCCGCAAAGGATTCACAACGTGAATCCATGCGGTTAGACAGGCGGCATGAGCAAACCAACAGCCGCCCGCTACCGCACCACGAACTGGTCCCGCTACAGCGCCTCACTGAAGAAGCGTGGTTCTCTGCTGATCTGGCTGGACAAGGACATGACCTGGCTCGCGCCGCCTGACGGCAGCCCCGGTCGCCCTGCGGTGTTCTCGGATGCGGCGATCCAGTTCTGCCTGACGATCAAGGTGCTGTTCAAACTGCCCTTGCGACAAACGACTGGCATGGTGGCCAGCCTGCTGCAGTTGGCAAACCTGGACTGGGCCGTGCCGGACTATACCACCTTGTGCCGGCGGCAGAAGACACTGGCCGTCCAGATCCCTTATCGGCGCGCCGACGGCCCACTGAACCTGCTGGTTGACAGCACTGGCATCAAGTTCCTGGGCGACGGTGAATGGCAGGCCCGCAAGCACGGTGTTCAGGGACGCCGCCAGTGGCGCAAGGTGCATCTGGCCATGGACACGGCCACGTCTGACATCCGCGCCGTGGAATTCACCCCTAGCAGCGACGGCGACAGCCGCGTGCTGCCGGAACTGCTCGACCAGATCCCCGAAGGAGAGGAGATCGGCACGGTGACCGCCGATGGGGCCTATGACACCCGCCGTTGCCACACCGCCATCATCGACCGGCAGGCCACCCCGATCATCCCGATCCGCAAGAACGGCCGTCCCTGGATAGAGGATTGCCCGGCCGCAATCGCCAGAAACGAGACCCTACGAGCCACTCGCCACTATGGCAGGGCGTTCTGGAAGCGATGGACGGGATATCACGTCCGAAGCCGGATCGAGGCGAAGATGCGCTGTCTCAAGTCCTTCGGCGAGCGCATCGCCGCAAGAGACCCAAACCGCCAAACCGCCGAAATCCAGATCCGCATCGCCCAGATGAACCGCTTCTCGGCCCTCCGAACGGCCGACATCGTTCGCGTGGCCTGATGCTGCCGGAGAAAGGGACCATCATGCCTCAGTCATGAGTTCTGCAACAACGCCCATGCGGTGTCTCACCCAGAACGATCTCGCCGTCATGCGACAGCACTGGAAAATCGTTCCGCAGAGCGGAGGCTTAAGGTGAGTTTTCACACTGCCTCGGCCGAAAGCGACCGCGATGGCGCGTTCGGCCCATTCCGCACTCTCACGCCACAGTCCCTAAGGTTCAAATAAACAGTAGTCAGCGCAGAAGTGTTCGCATCACCTCAAGACTTCAGTTAGTCACACACTACGTCAAACAAAACAGTGCAATATTGGCAAGTTACGGCGGTTGCCTGTCCCCGCAACCAAATCTAACAAACATATCAAGACGTTACAGGCCGCCCCGAGGGCGGCTTTTTGCGTTAGATTTTCCAGGTCAACAATAGGTCAACAAATCGACCCAAACTGCGTGGAAATCCAACACGTCAGTAGCTGAACCGGCTGCCGACCGCGCCAAAGCGGAGCAAAGCGTGGTTCGACAGGGTTGCGGGACGCTTATCACTCGGTTGGCACCTAAAGGCGCCGACCGATCCAGTCGGTCGTGTCCTAGGACACGTCCAACCTTCGGCCGGGATCGGTTTCTTCGGCGTTCCCCTCGATCCAACGCAAAGTGTGCCTAGAATCCTCCTCCGACACCAAGGCATCGCGAGAAAGTCTGAAACCGGCCATGCGTTCGCGGTGACGCGCGCTGAGCCTCGACTCGTCGAGGAACGTCCGGATCGAAAAGACTGGTATCGGATCGCTAAGCAAGGTCTTCGACACGGCGTTGACTCGAAGCGTCCGAATTACCAAACCACCGGTACGAAACGGAACAATAAGATCGTACGTCGTCCCATCCCGCAACTTTGTCGTGCGGCGCAGCTCTGTTGCACAAATTGATTGAGAGGAGGACTTCGCCTTTCCCCGGACAGACTCATCCTACGACTTCAGTGACGGGAATGCCGAGCGCGGTGAAGCCGTTCAGGACGGCGACACGGATCTGGAACTCGGCAACCTGACGGTCGAAGTC
>CANNIA010000038.1 GCA_947504705.1 Paracoccaceae bacterium | reverse complement strand
TTCCATCGTCGCGCAAAAGCTGCAACCCGGGCATAAGAGCCGGTGAAGCCAAGCGCCCCCAGATCGGCATGCAATTGCTTCACAGTCCGCCGCTCTTTGCGCGACTTTCCAGCCTCGGTCTTCAGCCATCTCGCCAGCTTCTCGGCAAAGGGATCAAGCTTGCTTTGCCGCTCCGGCGTCGCGAATATTGGCTCGATCGTGTTCGCCGCCAGATGCTTGGTCACGGTATTCCGCGACACGCCTGTCAGACGTGCAATCTCGCGGATCGACAGCTTCCGCCGCAAATGCATCCGTCGGATGATGTTCAAAAGTCCCATGTGGATCACTCCGTTGCCCCCGCTGCTCTCCGCTTTGGGGGTAGGTTCACATGGCTCAGTTCTCAGTGAAAATTATGCGCCTAACCGGCTCAGTTCTGGGTGAAAATCAACAATGTGGGATCTATCTGGCGGCGTCTTCAATTGCTGTCGAGAATGCCGAACCGGACGACCTAGCCGACCGTTTCCGCACGCAAATCGTCGGAATCGGCGAAATGCCATGTGCCATTGGCGGTGTCCTCCAAGGTCATTGGACACTTGCCGCGGCAGGTCTGTCATGTCCGTCGGTAGCTTGATCGACATCAAGGAAGCCCCCGGATGATCGTGCGACAAGGGTTCGTTGCCAGCGCAACAGTCAGGAAATGCCCCACATGCCCGAAACCACTGAAAGCGGATTACCGCTGGACATCGGAACTGCGGATTCCTCTGGCCAAGGTGTCAGGCGGCACAGTCGCTTCAAGAAGCGCTATCTTCTTATCCTTCTGGTCCCAGTGATCATGTTCTCGGGTGCCGTCATCGGCATGTATTTTCAGCCTCCGCTGCTTCGGGCCTTCTATGGCCTGACCGGGCTGCAACCCGGGGGCGGGTCGGACACGCCCATCGCGCTGCCTCCAAATGTGGAACTGCCGCAGCGCATGGCAGAAACCATGCTGCCAACCGATGTGATCGGGCTGGCGCGGATCATGCCCAAGGATGACGTGTCCATCGTTGCCGCGCCCTATGGGGCAGGTGACGCCCGGATCGCCGAGGTTCTTGTCACGGTCGGCCAGACGGTCGAAAAGGGCGCTGTGCTGGCGCGGCTTGACAATGCCATGGCGCTGGAAGGCGCGGTGTTGACCGCCGAGGCCAATCTGGCCGTCCGCGAGGCCGCCCTGATGCAGACCCGCGCAGCAGTCGAAGCCAGCCGCGACGAGGCACAGGCCTCGTTTCATCAGGCAGTGGCAATAGCGGCCGAGTCGGCAGCGAGCCTTCAGCGCACCGAAGAGCTATTCCAGAGCGATGTCGCGACCGAGGCCACACTGGATGCAGCCCGCACCGCCGCCGAAGGGGCGCGGCTGGCCGTGACCCGGGCCGAGGCGACGCTGGCGCGGTTCTCGACGGTGGCGTTGGAGGACCAGCCAGACGTGCTGGTCGCTACCCGGAATGTCGAAGCAAGCCAGGCCGACGTGGCCCGCGCCAAGCTGGATCTGCAACGCGCGGTGGTCGTGGCCCCGATCTCAGGGGCGATCCTCGATATCAACGCTACTCCCGGCCAACGCCCTCCGGCTGACGGGATCATGCTGATGGGCGACACTGGCCGGATGATGGCCGAGGTCGAAATCTGGCAGGACCGGATCGCCAAGGTCCAACCCGGACAGCCCGTTGAACTGGTCTCGCCTGTTCTGGGCCGGACGCTGCAGGGCAAGGTCGATTTCATCGGCCTAACTGTTGGGCGGCAGGGTCTGATCTCGGACGATGCCGCCGAGAACAAGGATGCCCGCGTGATTCGGGTGCTGGTCGCGCTGGACCCGGAGTCTTCGGTCATCGCGGCGCGGTTCACCAACCTTGAGGTCATCGCCCGCATCGACACCAGTGCAACCGGGGCTGCCCCTTGAAGCGGCTTTTGCAACGTCTGCTAGGCCGGCTTCCGATTGGCTGGCTGCAGCTGACCCACAACCCGATGCGCTTTGCAGCAGCCCTGGTCGGGGTGGCCTTCGCCGATGTTCTGGTGTTCGTGCAACTTGGTATCATGACGTCGATGGGAACGGCGACCTTGCGCCCCTACAGCTTTTTTGACGCCGACGTGATGATCTCGGCTGCCGATGCCAATGGCCTGACAGATGGGGGCAACGTCGCGCGGCAATGGCTTTTGCAGGCAATGGCCGACCCTGACGTGATCGACGGGATGGGATTGCTCATCGCCAACGCGCCCTGGGACCGGGGCGATGCCGACATCAGTCTGACCACCTTTGGCGTCGATCCTGCCAGACCGACCTTCATCGCGCCGGACATCGCCGGAGACTTGTCTTTGCTGGAGGTGCAGGATGCCGCCCTTCTTGACCGTCTGGCGCGTGGGCTGGGACGCGAGGCAGCGGCGGCGATCCGGCCCCAGTCACCCCTGTCCTTCGAGACGCAGGGCCGCACACTGACGGCCTATACCACCTTTGCTGGTGGCGGCGGGTTCGGGGGCGATGGTTATATGATGGTCTCGGACCAGACCTTCCTTGCGCTCTTTCCCGCGCGAAGTTCGGCCGCGCCGGATCACATCCTGCTGCGCCTTCGCCCCGGAGCCGACGTCACGGCGGTCGTGGCCCGGCTGCATCGGCTGATTTCAGATCTCGATCTGCGCATCCGCAGTTACGCCGATGCCGCGCAAGAAGAGCTGACCTACCAGAAGACCAAGCGGCCAACCGGCATCATCTTTGGCTTCGGGGTGCTGATCGGCGTGCTCGTGGGGCTGGTGATCGTCTATCAGGTGCTGTCTACTGATGTCGCCGACCACCTGCGCGAATACGCCACCTTCAAGGCCATGGGCTATGGCCCGCGGTTCTTCGTCAGCATCGTGCTGGAAGAGGCGCTGATCCTTGGCATTCTGGGCTTCCTTCCCGGCTTTGCCGTCGGCGCGACCATCCTTGCCGCGATGGGAAAGATGACGACCCTGCCGCTGGCCCTGACACCATCCATGGCGATCACCGTCTTCGTCGGAACGGTGGTCTTCTCAGCCCTCTCTGGTGCGATCGCGACCCGGCGTCTTGCCGCCGCCGATCCGGCAGACCTGTTCTAGAGGGCGCCATTAAGATGTCCCCCATCGTCGAGATCACCGGGCTGAACCACTGGTTTGGTCAAGCGGCGGCGCGGAAACAGGCGCTGTTCGACATCAACCTGACCATGGCTCGCGGCAGCTTTACCGTCCTGATGGGGCCGTCGGGGTCGGGCAAGACGACGCTCTTGACCTTGATCGGCTGCCTACGCGCCCTGCAGGAGGGCAGTCTTCGCCTGATTGATCAAGAGCTGAAAGATGCTGATGAAGCACAGCTGGTCTTGATGCGGCGCAAGTTGGGCTTCATCTTTCAGGCCCACAACCTGCATGAAAGCCTGACAGCCGGACAGAACGTCATGATGGGCGCTCAAGTCCATCCGGGCGTGGAGGCTGATCTGGCGGCACGCGCGTCAAGTCACATTTTGGGGTTGGTCGGGCTGGCTGAACGGGTCGACTATTGGCCCGCCAACCTGTCCGGCGGCCAGAAGCAACGTGTCGCCGTCGCCCGCGCACTGGTAGGCGGTCCGGCCCTGCTGCTGGCAGACGAACCGACGGCCGCGCTTGACAAGGACAGTGCGTCCGAAGTGATCGACCTCTTGCGTCGCTTAGGCCACAAGCGGGGGATGACCACGCTACTGGTGACACACGACAACCGCATCCTCGACCGCGCAGACCGAATCCTGACACTGGAAGACGGCAGGATCGTTGCAGATGACGTCCGACCCTCCAAATAGCAGAGCGCCGAAATCCGCTCGAGGACCCCCGGACGGCAGGATTGGGCCGGGGGCGTCGGCCAGAAACGATGAAGCGTTTGCAGCGGGTGTGAGACTGGCGCATGACTTCTCGGTGCCAAACAAGACGCTCAACCTAGTTTCAATCCAGACTGAAAGACCTTATGGCCGCCCGGTTTGGCCCAGCTGAGCAATCACGTCCTTCGCGGCGCGCAGCCCCTCAAGATGGGCACCGCTGACCGTGCATTGCTGGCCCACGTGGCTTGCCTCACCCGCGAAATGCACCCGTTCGGCATGGGCACGCCCCAGCACCTTGCGCTGGCTATGGCCGCCCGGCATCGACCCTGCGTAAGAGCCGCGCACATAGGGCTCATGTCGCCATGCCGTCGCGTGCCCCTTGATGAAGTCCCGCTTGATGGCCGACCCGAAGATGCCCACCAGCGTCTCAAGCCCATGGTCGATCGCGGCCTTGGGCCCTGCCGCCTGCAGGGCGCAGGAAAAGCTGCCCGAGGTCTCGAAGCTTGTCAGGTTCGTGCCTGCGATGTTGCACAGAAACCCACCCCCGCGCGCAACGCAGGTATCGTCGGGCTGAAGCTGGTAGGTCAGCCATGTGTCCGGCTGCAAAGGCACAGCGCCGGGCCGAAACAACAGGGCCGCGTGATTGTAGTCGCCCATGGTGATCAGCTCGAACGCCGCGCGCCGGTCTGCCTCAAGCGGCGGATGAAAGCGGATCACATCCTCGGCCAGGACGCCAACGGAGGCGGTGACGATCACCGCGCGCGCCGTGATTTCGCCAGAGCTGGTCTTGATCCGGACGCCGTTGGGCAAGGCCTCGATATCGGTGACGGGCGTGCAAAGCTTGAAAGGCAGCCCCTCGGCCGTTCGCGCGACAAGATGACCGAAGCCCTCGCGACAGAACCAATCGTTGCCGCCTGCCCAAGCAGACATATCACGCAGCGATGTGCTTGGCAGATCGCGGCCGATCGACAAGGCGAACGTCATGACGGCTGTAAAGGACCATTGTCCTTTCGTCACAAAGAGGTCGGCCAGCGAGCGGTCGGTCGGCCTTCCGGTCGCCGTCTCGGTTTCAGCGTCTTCTTGCGCGGCCTGCTTTCCGGCGTTGTAAAGGCTGTCGACTTCATCCCACAGGATCGATGAGTCGTCCAACCCGTACGTCACCCCGTTCTCGGGGGCAGGATAAAGGTCGAGGCCAAGCGCAAGTCCCGGAGCCTTGAGCGCATTGACATGTTCGTTGTGCAGCCAATGGGCACCCACATCGAAAGGTACGCCGAAGATCGCGGTGTCGGTATGGGCACGCCCGCCGATGCGGTCCGCGGCCTCGAAGCAGACCACCTTGAGGCCTGCCGATTGAAGTGCGCCTGTGGCTGCGATGCCTGCCGCACCCGCGCCAACGACGACGGCATCATAGTCAAAGACCAATCCGGTATTCGCCATCATGCTTCCTCTGATATGGCACCCAGGTCCTTGTAGAACACGAAGGCGTAGACCGCGATAGAGACGCAGCCCCGCCCAACCACCGAAAAGGCAAGTTGTGAAGGTCAAGCACTTCAGGCGTCCGCGCTGGGTGAAGGTTGGGGGCAAGGTCGGGTGGGGCCGAACGGCAGCTTTGGGCCGGGTGCGCCGGTGGCCTAATCTTCGACGCGAAGGGCGGTAAGCGGTCGTACGCTTGCTCAAGGGGAAATCTTCAAGCCCGCGCATCACACATCGGACCTAGCACGTGCCGTTGGGCATGCCGGTTCCGGCAGGCCCAACATGGAGCTGCGGCAGACCCACCTCGAAAGACAAACCAATTCCCGTATTGCATGCATAATGGAAGCATGATTGTATGCTAACGTCACTCGGAATTCACGGGGCTGGTTCGACCATGGAGTTTGACTTTAGGACCTTGCCAGCAGGCGATCGCTACCGCCTTCTGACGAGCTTCGTCGTCCCGCGGCCGATTGCCCTAGTCACGACACGGGCCGTTGAGGGGCACGACAACGCCGCACCGATGAGCTTTTTCAACGTTTTCGCACAAGAGCCACCGATCTTGATCCTTGGCATACAAGGCCGCAGTGGCGGGGTGGAGAAGGACACGACCATCAATCTGCGGCGAACGGGTGAATTCGTGGTCAACATGGTCGATGCCGGTTTGGCCGACCGCATGGTCATCTGTGGCACAGCCCTTGCACCCAAGGTGGACGAACTGAAGCTGGCCGGTTTGACCGCTCTTCCCGCGTTGCAGGTCGATGCCGCCCGCGTGGCCGAAAGCCCCTGCGCGATGGAGTGTGTTGTCGAGCAGATCATCGACTACCCCGGGCGCGCCATCGTGCTGGGCCGCGTGGTGCAGATGCATGTCCGCGACGATTGCATCGATGCCGCGGGCCGATATGTGGCGCCCGATATCTATCAGCCACTCGCCCGGCTGCATGCCGACAATTATGTTATCCCGGATCGTCAGTTTCAATTGAAGAAGTCTGCCGAGATGGTGGCCGCCGAAGCCGCGTTCCTTGCGGGTCTTCCGAAATGAACCTTATGATCCTGAACCCGAACAGCACTGCCTCGATGACCGATGCCATCGTGACCGCAGCACGTCGTGCGGCGCTGCCGACAACGGCTATCACCGCAGTTACGGGGGCGTTTCCAGCGCCGGCCTCGGTCGAGGGACATGCCGATGCCGCCTTGGCTATTCCCCCGATACTGGCTGCGATAAGGGCGGCCGAGCGCGGGGAATCGCCCCCTTCGGCCATCATCATTGCCTGTTTCGACGACCCGGGCCTTCTGGCAGCGCGTGAGGTTGCCCGCGCGCCCGTCCTTGGAATTGCGCAATCGGCCATTCAGGTCGCCATGCTGATTGCTGCCCGCTTCAGCATTGTCACAACCCTGCCTAGGTCGGTGCCGGTGATCGAGGATCTGGTGCAGACTTATGGCGCGAGCCATGCCTGCCGCAAGGTAAGATCCGTTGATCTTCCTGTACTTGCGCTGGAATCCGATCCGGACAAGGCCTTTGCTCGGCTGGTTGCCGAGGGTCGCAGGGCCGTGACGGAAGACGGTGCCGAAGCGATCATCCTGGGCTGCGCCGGCATGGCCGAAATGTGCAAGGATCTGTCGGAAACCCTGGGTCTGCCGGTGATTGACGGTGTGGTCGCAGCAGTCAAACTGGCCGAGGCCCTGGCCAGCGGTGGCTTTGCGACATCGAAGGCGGGGTCGCTCGCCTATCCACGCGACAAATCGGCCGACAAGCTGACTTGAGCATGCCTGCGACGTGGCGCATATTGAGGCAAGTCAAGGAGGCATCATGGCCCCGGAACGAGCGAAATCTTCAGACACCCCGCGCACCCGCACTGAAAAAGTCCACCACGCGTTGCGCAACGCGATCATCGAACAGCGACTGCCCCCAGGCTCGCGCTTGCCCGAGGATGCGATCGGCGACAGCTTCGGCACCTCACGCACCATCGCGCGTGAGGCATTGGGGCGCTTGGCGGTAGAGGGGCTGGTCGATCTGGTCCCCAACCGTGGGGCCTTTGTCGCCAACCCGTCGCTAGAGGATGGCCGCGGTATCTTCACTGTCCGGCGCGCCCTTGAGCGGGCCATGGTGCTGGAACTCGCCGGAAAGATCGACGCCGCCACCGCGGCGCGCCTGCGCGAGATGGTCGGCCGTGAAGCCGCGCTTGCCGCCCGCAACGACGCGGAAGCCATCCGACTGGCTGGCGAGTTTCACCTGACCCTGGCGCAGATAACCGGTAACCCTCTGCTCTTGCGCTATGTGACCGAAACCGTATCGCGTTGTTCCTTGGTGCTGGCGATGTATGGCCGTCCGCATTCCGCCGACTGCGGTGCGCGCGAACATTCTGCCATCGTCGAGGCGCTGATTTCTGGCGACGCCGACGGAGCTGCCGCGCTGATGGATCAGCATCTGGCCGAAGTGGCAAGTCGCGCGCTTCTTAGTTCGCGGGTAGAAAAGGACATCCGCGAGGTGCTTTCCGCCTATGCCCGTGAAATCGACATCGGTTAGGCACTGCGGCTGACGATAATTGCATGCAAATATTGCATGCGATCTTGACAAGACGACCCGCTTTGCCTGACGATCCCTTGGAAGCTAGGGAAGCAGCATGACCACCACACCGTCGGCTATCACTGTCCAGTCCGTGTCGAAAAGCTTCGGTCGTGGCGATGCTGCCGTCCGGGTCTTGCAGGACGTGTCGGTCGAAATCGGCGCGCGGGAGTTCTTTACGCTCCTTGGCCCGTCAGGCTGCGGCAAGACCACGCTTCTGCGCCTGATCGCGGGATTTGAGGATCTGGACAGCGGCGCGATCCTGATCGAAGGCGCGCGGATCGACCATCTGGCGCCCTTTCAGCGTCCGGTGAACACAGTCTTTCAAAGCTATGCCCTTTTTCCGCATCTGACCGTCGCGCAGAACGTCGCCTTCGCACTGGAGATGCAGAACCTTTCCGCCGCAGAGGTCCGCCGCCGCGCGGGTGAGGCTTTGGAGATGGTCCGCATGGGGGCCTTTGCCTCCCGCAAGCCATCAGAGCTTTCAGGCGGCCAGCAGCAGCGCGTGGCACTGGCGCGGGCACTGGCGCCACGGCCGAAGGTCCTTCTTCTCGACGAACCACTCTCGGCGCTGGACCTGAAACTCCGCAAGGAAATGCAGATCGAGCTGAAGCAGTTGCAGACCGAGGCCGGGATCACCTTTGTTTTTGTCACTCACGACCAGGAAGAGGCGCTGACCCTGTCGGACCGCATCGCGGTGATGCAGGGCGGGCGCATCTTGCAGCTGGACACCCCTCGCGCGATTTATGAACGCCCGGCGCATCGCTTCGTCGCGGATTTCATCGGCGAGATCAATCTTCTGGACGGTCAGGTTTCAGGCCCTGGCAAAGTGCGGCTGGACTGCGGGGCCGAAATCGCGGCCCCCGCCGACCAGGCCGCCGGTGCGCGGGTTACCGTCGCGATCCGCCCCGAACGCGCCTCGCTGGCGCAAGGTGGGGCACTGCCTGCCGAGGTGACCCATGCCGCCTATCTGGGCACCGCGACCATCCTGCAACTGCGGCTGGCCAATGGCGCGCCGTTCCTTCTCCGCGCGGCGACGGCGAACCTGCCCGAGATTGGCGCGCATGTGACGCTTTCGCTGCCGCCCGAAGCGCTTCAGGTTTTCGCCGCATGAGCGCGACTTCGCCCTTCCGCCGTGCCGGGCTGGTTGGGCCTGCGCTTCTGGTGGTCCTTATCCTTGTGGGCGTGCCCTTGGGCATCATGGCCTGGGTCTCGCTTTTGGGCCGGGGGTCCACGATAGGGGTGGATTGGCAGTCGGCCCCGTCTTTCGCCAATTACACCAAGCTGATCTGGGAAGAAGATTTCGACGGCACGCTTCTGTTCAACCCGACCTACCTGTCGATCCTGTGGCGGTCGGTCTGGCAGGCGGCGGCAACGACGGTGATCTGCGTCACCCTTGGCCTGCCGGTGGCACTCTGGATGTCCAGTCTGACGCGCGGTGCACGGGATGTGGCGATCCTGCTGATCACCATCCCGTTCTGGACCAACCTTCTGGTCCGGAACTACGCCTGGTTGATCATCCTGCGCGAGGATGGCGTGGTCAGCCAGACGGCGAATGCGATCTGGCCCTTTGGCCCGGTGCAGCTTTTGTACAACGACACGGCGATCCTGATAGGTCTGGTCTATTCCTTCCTGCCCTTCATGATCCTGCCGATCTATGCGGGGTTCGAAAAATTCGACTGGCGCCTGTTGGAGGCCGCCTATGACCTTGGCGCCAACCGCCGCCGCGCGCTGATGCGGGTTATTATACCTCTGGCGATGCCGGGGATCATTGCCGGGGCGATGCTGGTCTTCATCCCCAGCCTTGGGTCTTTCGTGACGGCAGCCATCCTTGGCGGTGGCAAGTCGATGATGATGGGCAACCTGATCCAGCTGCAATTCGGCCAATCGCGGAACTGGCCCTTTGGCGCGACGATTTCGGTCGTGCTTCTGGCACTGATGATGCTGGTCCTAATGGGCATCGCGATCTGGAAGAACCGGCAGGAGGCGAAAAGATGAACCTGCGCCGCCTGCCCTTGACCCGCGAGATCAGCCTTGCCGTGCTGGTTTATCTTTACGTGCCGGTGGTGGTGCTGATCGTCTACAGCTTCAACGCCAACCGAACGGCGACGGTCTGGTCGGAAACCTCGCTGGACTGGTACCGCAAGATCCTTGTAAACCCCTCGATCCGCGATGCGACGTGGAACTCTCTGGTGCTGGCCACGGCGGCCGGGATCGGCGCGACGCTCTTGGCGCTGGCCGCCGCCTTGGGGATGAAGTCGCGCTTTCGCGGCAAGGGTCTGGTCGAGGCGGTGCTGAACGCCCCCCTGATCCTGCCGGAAATCGTGGTCGCCGTAGCCACGCTGATGCTGTTCGTGGCCATCGGCATCGACATGGGGCTGACGGCGATGATCCCGGCCCATATCGCCTTTTGCATCCCCTTTGCTTACCTCCCGATCCGCGCACGTCTGCAGGGGATGAACCCCAGCCTGGAAGAGGCCGCGCAGGACCTTTACGCCAACCGCTTCGTCACCTTCCGTCGGGTTACCTTGCCGCTGCTGTGGCCCGGCATCATGGCCGGGTTCACGCTGGCCTTTGTCACCAGTCTTGACGATTTCCTGACCTCGTTCTTCCTGTCTGGGCCGGGGTCAACGACACTGCCGGTCTATATCTTTTCGGCCATCCGGGCCGGGATCACGCCCGAAATCAACGCAATATCAACAGTCATGCTAATCGTCTCGGTGGCGCTTGTCGTCACCTCATTCCTTCTCGGCAAGATGCGCCGGTAAGCCAAAAACAGGGGAGTTAAACCAATGAAATGGAATGGATTTCTGACCGCCTCGATCCTTGCCTTCACCGTCGCCGGTGCGGCCTGGTCGGAAGAAGAGAAGGTGCTCTATTTCTACAACTGGACCGACTATTACCCGCCGGAACTACTGGCGAAGTTCGAGGCTGAAACCGGGATCAAGGTCATCCAGGACGGCTATGACAGCAACGAAACCCTGATCGCCAAGCTGCAGGCCGGGGGTGCCGCCTATGACGTGATCGTGCCAACCGACTATGTCATTGCCGGCATGATCAGCGACGGGCTTTTGCAGCCGATCAATGCTTCGGAAATGTCGAACTTCCAATACGTGAAGGCCGAGTTCAAGGACCCCGAATTCGACCCCGGTCGCGTCTACACCGCGCCTTACACCTGGGGCGTGACGGGGATTGCTTATGACAGCGCTCAGGTCACGGGCGGCAAGCTTGATGACAGCTGGGGCGTCTTCTTCGAACCCCCGGCCGAACTGGAAGGCAAGATCGCCGCTTTGGATATCGGCAGCGAATTGATCCAGGCCGCAGCCTTGTATCTCGGCCTGCCGCAATGCACCGAAAGCAATGATGACGCGGCCAAGATCTTTGCGCTTCTGGAGGCGCAGAAGCCCAAGCTGAAGATGTATTCCGCCGACAGCACTGTCGACCGCATGGCCTCGGGCGAGGTTGCGATGCACCATCTTTGGTCAGGGGCAACCGCGCGGGCGCATGAGATCAAGGACACCGTGCGCTTCATCTACCCCCGCGAAGGCACCCCGATGTTCCGCGACAACTTTGCGATGCCGGTCGGTGCGCCGCACCCCGAAAACGCCAAGATCTTCATCAACTGGATGATGGCCCCGGAAAATGCGGCGGCGGTGACCAACGGGATCGCCTATGCCAACTCGATCGAAAGTGCCGAATTCCTGGACGACAAGTGGAAGGACGCGGAATCGGTCAACATGCCGCCCGAATTCGCCGACCGCCTGGTCCCGACCGAGGTTTGCAGCCCTGCCGCGCAGGAGTTGCGTGACAAGATCTGGACCCGCCTGAAAGGCTGACATCAAACGCGGGCCTTCGGGCCCGCGCATCTTCAAGGGGTTCGGAATGCTGTATACCAATCTGCGTGATGCCAAGGGTCACCCGGTCTCAGTTCGCTGTATAGGCGGCAAGATCGCCGAAATCGGTCCATCGCTGTCCGGCGCCCCGGATGTGGACGGCGGCAGGCGTCTCTTGATGCCCGCCTTTGTCGAACCGCATGTCCATCTGGACAAGACGCTTTATGGCGAGCCGTGGATGGCCTGCACCGCTGGCCCCACGCTTCGCGACTATATCGACAACGAACGCCGGGTTCTGGCCGCGCAGACAACGCCTATCTCCGTCCGCGCCGGGCGGTTGCTGGAACGGATGCTGGCCTATGGCACAACAGCGATCCGCAGCCATATCGACGTGGCCCCTGATATCGGGGTGAAACATGTTCAGGCGATGCTGGAGCTGCGCGAGGTCTGGCGTGACCGGATCGACATGCAGTTCGTGGCCTTTCCCCAGACCGGGCTTCTCTGCCGCCCCGGCACAGCGGACCTGATGCGCGAAGCGATGCGCATGGGGGTCGAGACAGTGGGCGGCCTTGACCCCGCGGGCATCGACGGCGACCCGGACGGCCAGTTGCGCCTGATCTTTGCGATGGCCGAAGAATTCGGCGCGGGCATCGACATTCACCTGCATGACAAGGGCGAGCTTGGCGCCTGGCAGATTGAACGCATCGCCGATTACACCAAAGGCGCTGGCTTGCAGGGCCGCGTGACGATCAGCCACGCCTATTGTCTGGGCATGATCCCTGATTGGCGGCTGGAGAAGATCGGTCGCCGTCTGGCGGACCTGCAGATCTCGCTGATGACTTCCGCCCCCGCAGAAACCCCGATCCCGCCGGTGCAACCCCTGACCGAAATGGGCGTGACCGTCTGCTGCGGCTCGGACGGTATCCGCGATGCCTGGACGCCGGTTGGCAATGGCGACATGCTGGAACGCGCCTTCTTAACCGCCTACAAATACGACTGGGCTCGTGACAGCGAATTTGCCTTGGCGCTGGACTGCGCCACCCACCACGCCGCCCGCGCCATTGGCCTTTCCGGATACGGCCTTGCCCCCGGCAACCGCGCCGATTTTCTCATGGTTGACGCCGAGTCCCCCGGCGATGCCCTCTGCCGCCGTCCGCAGGCCCGCCGAGTGGTGCGCTCCGGGCGTCTGGTGGCCGAGGACGGGCGTCTGTTCTGATGCGGACCCTGCTGACCGCCGACTGGGTTGTCGGCTTTGACAAGGGCGACCATGCGCTGATCCCAAACGGCGAGGTGGTCTTTTCCGGCCAGACCATCGACTTCGTCGGTAGCAACTTCCCTGGCGAGGTCGACCACCGCATCGACTATGGCCGCGCGATGATCGGCCCCGGTTTCATCGACCTTGATGCCTTGGGCGATCTGGATACCGAGGTTCTGACCTTCGACAACGGACCTTGGCGCAATCTTGGCCGCATCTGGACCGAAGACGCCCTGCAGCGTGGGCCGCAAGAAGCCTACACGCCCGAAGAAGAGCTTTTCAAATACCGCTATGCCTTCACCCAACTGATCCGCAACGGAATCACTACGGCCCTGCCGATCACCTCGATGCTCTACCGCGCCTGGGCGGAAAGCTATGACGAGATGGCGGGGGTGGCGGCCATTGCCGATGAAATCGGCATCCGGGCCTATCTTGGCCCCTGCTACATGTCCGGCTTGACCTATCAGCGCGCCGATGGTTCGCTTGCCCAGCACTGGGACGAAGCGAAAGGCATGGCGGGTCTTGACGATGCCACCCGTTTCATCGCCGATTTCGATGGCAGCGCTCAGGGCCGCATCCGCGCCTTCCTCGCCCCTGACCGGATCGAGACGCAACTGCCCAGCGTCCTTGCCCGCACCGCTGCCCTGCAACAGGAAACCGGCGTGCCGATGCGGATGCATTGCTGCCAGTCGGTTTATGAATTCGAAACCGTGCTGGCCCTTCGCGGTCACAGCCCCTTGGGCTGGCTGGAAAACCTTGGCCTGCTGACCGACCGCACGATCCTGCCGCATGGCATCTATCTCTCGGGTCACCCGCAGGTCAGCCTTGGCGGGGACGCGGACATGCAACGGCTGGTCGCCTCGGGCGCGACCGTCGCCCATTGCCCGGTGGTCTTTGGCCGCGAAGGCGAAGCGCTGGCCTCCTTCGCCAGCTACCGCGCGAAAGGCGTGCGCTTCGGGATGGGGACCGATACCCACCCCGCCGACATGGTTGAAAACATCCGCCTTGGCCGGATGTTGTCACGGCTGATGACGCCCGACTTTCCCGCCACCGCCGCCGACTTCTACCGCGCGGCGACCCTTGGTGGTGCCGACGCTCTTGGCCGCCCAGACCTTGGCCGACTGGCGCCGGGCACGCGGGCGGATATCACGGTGTTCGACCTTTCGGGCTTCCACCTTGGCCAGGTGCTGGACCCGATCAAGGCCATGGCACTTGCGGGCACGGGCCGCGACTTCCGCGCCAATTTCATCGACGGGCGCGAGGTGATGGCAGATTTTGCTGTCGCGGGTAGCGATCCGGCTGCGCTGTCCGGCAGTGCTGACCGGCAGATCCTCAAAGCGCGTGCGATTCATGCTGACCGGGCACCAGGTCGGCCAGCAGCAGAGAAGATTTTCCGTCCCTCCTTTTCAATTCTCAACTGATCCGAGGGTGTTGACAGACGAATGCGAACCAGTCTCCGTTACCCCAACCCCGGCTTTCGATCAGGCAACGAGAAGGCCGCGCCACTCGGCGAGAGCGGCGGCGCGGGTCTGCTTGTAGGTGTGGCGGTCTTGGAGGTGGCGCTCCGTCGGAAAGTGGTTGTGGACCGAGGCATGGACTGATGCGAACTTCTGTAACGTTGGCATGCGCCGGAACCGCAACATCGCCCGCTCTCGTCGTCGGAATGGAAGGTGCGAGTTCTCGGCGCGGTTGTTGAGCCAGCGCCCCATCTCGCGGTCATCGCCACGGCCGAGGTCCTTCAGGGCGGCGCCATAAGAGCGAAGCCGATCCGTGATGATCGTCTCCGGTCGTCCATGCCGCTTCATCGATTTCTTCAAGAATTTCAGCGCTGCCTTTCGATCGCGCCTTTTGGTGACGAAGCTTTCCAGCACTTCGCCTTCGTGATCGACAGCGCGCCAAAGGTAGTGCGTCACCCCGTTGATCTTCACGTAGACCTCGTCCAGGTGCCACTGCCAGTGGCGATGGGCGCGCATCGCTTCGACTCGCTTTCCCCTGATCTCGGAAGCGAACAACGGCCCGAACCGGTTCCACCAGAACCGCACGGTCTCGTGGCTGATCTCGATGCCGCGCTCATGCAGCAGATCCTCGACGTTGCGCAGCGACAGCGGAAACCGGATGTAGAGCATCACCGCCAGGCGGATAATCTCGGAGCTCGTCTTGAAGTAGCGGAACGGGGAGCGTTTGGTCATAGCCGGACGCTAGTTGACAGCGCAGCCAGCCTCAAGCGAAGTTCCTCTGACAACACCCCGCCGACCCGTCCCGCCGCGCGATGGCGATTGCCGACCAGATCGAAGCGGACACAGGCGTCCTCAGAAAGTTCGTCGAAGCTGGCACCTTGTCGCAGGGCCGCCTGGATCTTCGCCTCAATGCAGCAGCCCTTGCCGCAGCCCTGCAAGTCAGTGTCGACGCCCTGTCTTCCGAGGTTACAACGGTCACCGAACCCTTCACCCTTCGCCGCCGCGGGGTCGAGACCAAGATCATCGCGGGCGAGAAAGTTTCCGCTCCCGATCCCGTGCTGCAACGCTCCCTGGCCGAGGCGCATCTCTGGGCAAAGGAGCTACGGAAAGGAAAATCCCTGATCGAGATTGCAAGGCAGACTGGTCGCTCCGAACCTTATGTCCGCAACCGAATTCCCCTCGCCTTCCTCGCCCCGCGCCTGCAAGCCGCGATCCTCGACGGAAGGCAACCCGCAGACTTTTCTGTCGCAAAGCTCGTTCGCGATGGGATTCCGGCGGACTGGAATGAACAAGCGCGGATGTTCGGCATCGGCTGAAGCATCCGCAAGGCATTCTCTCTTCGCGCAGCACTGCAAACCGAACGGGATTTGTACCGCCCAGAGACGCGGGCGGATATTGCAGGGAATGGCAGGATGGAGTGACGTCTCATGACAGGCAGGGTCAGTCTAACCCACTGTTAATGGGTAAAAATATATGCATGAACCGAAAGAGCAAGAGTACCCAAGGGTGGGTGTCGGAGAAAGATGGATTCGAACCAACGAGTTGGTTCGCTTTGCTAAGCCCCGGAAAACACGGTATAATTTCGGGTCCCAATTCCGCAGAGACTATTGAAATTGCTCACGTTTTTCCATCTCGGGCAGCTTGCCGACCTGCTGCTCCCGACGGACATTTGTGCATCGAAACGCTGCGGATCTGGCCTCTCCCAAAGTTCTCTGATGTTGCTGCGCAGTGGCAAACCGAACGGGCTTTGGACCGCGCGGAGACGCGACGCAGAAAGTCGAGTCCCGCCAGCCCGAAGAGACGTCTCTGCGAAATCAAAACCGACTTAACCCCCGGAAACACCGGATTCTTTCCTGACGGAACCGAAAGAGCAGGAATATCAAGGGGTTGGTGGCGGACAGTGAGGGATTCGAACCCTCGAGACGGTTCCCCGCCTACACACTTTCCAGGCGTGCGCCTTCGACCACTCGGCCAACTGTCCGTTCTGGGCTGCTTAGCTTGCCCGTAACGGGGGTTCAAGCCCTTCTGTCACTCGGCGAAGGTGATTGAGACGCGGCGGTTCTGGCGGCCCTTCTTTTCGACCTTGTCGATCTGCATTGGGCCGATTTCTCCGGTCCGGCGGACATGGGTGCCGCCGCAGGGCTGCAGGTCGATCTGGTCGGGGCCTTTGCCGATCCGCACCAGGCGCACTCGGCCCTGGCCCAGGGGTGGGCGGACCGACATGGTTTTCACCAGGCCCGGATTCGCCTCAAGCTCGGCATCGGTGATCCAGCTTTCGGTCACGGCCAAGTCGCGCTGGATCAGGCTGTTCAGCGCGCCGGCGATTGCGGCAAGATCGCCGGGCGGGTCGATCATGTCGAAATCCAACCGGCCACGCTCGGCGCCGATCTGGCCGCCGGTGACGGGCAGGGGGATCACGACGGACAAAAGATGCAGCGCAGTATGCATGCGCATCAGGCGGTAGCGGCGGTTCCAGTCCAGCATCTGGCGGACGGCGGTGCCGACCGGGGGCATCGGAAGAGGTTCGGCAGGAATCAGCGCGACCTGACCGTCGAGCTTGATCGTCGTGGCAATGGGCAAAAGCCCGCCTTCCCATTCCAGCATGCCGCTGTCTCCGGGCTGGCCGCCACCGGTCGGGTAGAACAGGGTCTGGTCGACGATCAGGCCACCTTCCGGTGTATGGCCGATGATCACGCAGTCAGCCGCCATCTGATAGGCATCATTGCGGAACAGAAGGTCTGTCACCGGTCGGCCCCTTTCACGTCTGGCGCTTGCGCCTTGTCAGCAGGCTTGGCCCTTCCAAAAGGCGGGCGTTCAGCCTGCACCAGATCGGCCAAGGCCAGCACGGTTTCGGCGGTCTTTACGGGATCGGGCTCGGCCACCGGGGCAGGGGGCGGCACGATCGGGATACCCTCGGCCGTCAGACGTTCCATGACTCGGTGGTTGATGTCGCTGCGCACCTGCAGGCTGAAATTGACATCGCGCAGGATGACCCGCATCTCGAAGTTCAGTTGTGTCGCCGTATAGCTCATCAGTGCAATCACCGGCGGAGGGCTCAGGATCACCAGCGGTTGTTCCTCGGCGATCTCGTTCAGGATACGCTCGACCCGACGGGTGTCGGTGCCAAGCGCGACCGAAACGGGCACGATGATCCGGCCCGACAAATTGAACCGCGTCCAGTTGGTCACCCGGCCGGTGATCAGGTCGGCGTTCGGCACGATCACGTCGTTGCGGTCAAAGGTCTCGATCCGGGTTGAACGGACCGAGATCGACTTGACCTTGCCCTGCACGCCGCCGACTTCGATCCAGTCACCCTCGGATACCGGGCGTTCGACCAACAGGATGATGCCCGAGACGAAGTTCGACACGATGGTCTGCAAGCCAAAACCGATGCCGACGGACAGCGCGCCAGCAACGATGGCAAGGCCGGAAAGGTCGATCCCGGCAGCGTTGATGGCGATAAGGGCGGCAAGGAAAATGCCGACATAACCGACACCCGCAACAAGGGCCGTCTGGCCGCCCTGATCCATCTTTGTCTTGGGCAGGATCGTCGTGCGCAACGCGCCTTGGAAAAGCCGCGTCAGCATGTAGCCGATCACGAAGACCAACGCGAAGATCATGAAATCGGTTGGCGAAATTGTGGCCCCACCCAGCGAGAACCCTTCGGTAAACCGGGCCCAGATCTCGGTCAGATCCGAGAACCGGGCGCCCCAGATCAGCGCAAGGACCGGCAGCGACTGGATCGCCAGCGCAAAGCCCACAAGCACAGGCACCAGCGCCTCGCGGCTCATGTCATCGGACCGGGTGATCAGGGACCAGCCATCACTGATCAACCGCTGCAGAATGAAAAGTGAGGCGATCAGCGCAAACGATTGCATCGCCGGATAGATCATCGCCTCGGCGGCCTGAACATAGCCAAAGCCCGCCAGCACCGGCCCGGCAAGGCCAACAATGCTCAGGCCGCGCGCCAGGATCAGCACCATTCGCACGCCATAAGCGCCGGTGCGCTCCTGCAAACGGGCGCGCCGCAGGGTTCGGGCCAGACGCAGAAGGATCAGCCCCCCGGCCAGAAGAATCGGAAAGGACATCACTGATGTCGTCGCATCCGAATAGGCCTGCGGTTCCATTGCAGCGATCCGTACAAGATCCGTCGCGATGGTCAGCCCCATCAAAAGTGACAGGAACCGACCCTCGGCCCGACCCTCGGGAGGCAAGGGCAGCACAGGGTTGTTGGCCTGGATGCGGGGAAAGGCCTGCCGTCCGATCCAGCCAAAGCCAAATATGACAAAGCCCGCAAAGGGCAGCGCCTTTACGATCACGCTTCCGATTTCGCCGAGCATTCCGCTTAAGGTCAAGGCGACCGAAAGGGCCACAACGCCGAGGCTGGGCAGGATCACCCCGCCAAGCGAGGCAAGAAGCGCCCAGAAATGCCGCCCGCGCACTGAGGCCCGAGCCTGAAGTCGGTCGGTCAGCCGGTCGAACCAGCGCCGCACAAAGATCATGTGGCCCGCAGCCAACCCCAAAAGGACGATGATCAGCGGCAGGTTGTCGTAAAGCTCCTTGCGCGCCTTGGGGTCAGCCCAGCCGCTGTCCACTTCGTCCCAAAGCCGCAACAGCGTGTCGGAAAGGCCAATCGCCGCTTCGGGCCAGTTGGACGGGTTCAGCGGCGACGGCCAAAGCTGCAACAGCGCGTCGGCCTGACGCTCACGCAGCGTCCGGTCAATTTCGTGGATCAACCCGTCGGCGCGCCTATAGGCTTCGTCGGCGGTAATCCCGGGTGCCTGCACCTTGATCAACTCGTTGGCAAGTTCCTCACGGCGACGGGAAATATCCTCGGATTCTGTTGTGCCTTCCGCTGGGGCCGGACCAAGCGCCTCGATCTGCTCGCGCAGGGTGGCGATCCGTGAGGAGTTTGCGCTTTGCGCCGTCAGAAAGGCGGACCGCCATTTCGCCAGTTGCGATCGGATGACATCTAACCGTTCGGTCGAGCTGTGCCGATTGCTGATCTCTGACTCGGCCCGATCAGCCATGCCGTCCCAGATCGTATAGTCAATTCCGGCAAGATCTCCGCCGGTACTATAGGTTGCAGCGGCCTCCGGCCCGGGCAGATCCTGCGCCGCGACCGGCGGGGCCGCAAGCGCAAGGGAAAGCCCAAGCCAGAGCCAAAACCGCGTCATGCGTCCTCAAAGACCGCAGGGATCGCCCGGCCCGACCGGTCCAGCCATTCCGGCACCGGCAGGCCCTTTTCGCGCAGGAACGTCGGGTTGTAGATCTTGGACTGATAGCGGCTGCCATAGTCGCAGAGGATCGTGACGATGGTCTTGCCCGGGCCCATTTCCTTGGCCATCCGGATCGCGCCCGCGATGTTGATACCGGTCGAGCCGCCCATGCACAGGCCCTCGTCAGTCAGCAAATCAAAGATGATCGGCAGCGCTTCGGCATCGGGGATGCGATAGCTGAAATCGGGGGTAAAGCCTTCCAAGTTGGCGGTGATCCGGCCCTGACCAATCCCTTCGGTGATCGAGCTTCCGGGCGCGTCCAGCTTGCCGCTGGTGTAGAACGCATGCAGACCAGCCCCATCGGGGTCGGCAAGGCCGATCTTCACGCCCTTCGATTGCAGGGCCATCCCAACCCCTGCCAGCGTTCCGCCGGAACCCACAGCGCAGATGAACCCATTCACCTTGCCGCCGGTTTCCTCCCAGATTTCCGGCCCGGTGGTTTCAATATGCGCCTGACGGTTTGCCACGTTGTCGAACTGGTTGGCCCAGATCGCGCCATTGGGTTCGGTTTTGGCCAAAGCCTCGGCCAGACGGCCGGAATAGCGGACATAGTTGTTGGGGTTGCGATAAGGTGCCGCCGGAACCTGCACCAGTTCCGCGCCTGCAAGCCGCAGCATGTCCTTCTTTTCCTGGCTTTGGGTTTCCGGGATCACGATCACCGTGCGGAATCCCATCGACGCGCCCACCAGCGCCAGCCCAATCCCGGTATTCCCCGCCGTCCCTTCGACAATCGTGCCGCCCGGCTTCAACTGCCCCTTCGCAATGGCATCCTTGATGATGTAAAGCGCCGCGCGGTCCTTGACCGACTGGCCGGGGTTCATGAATTCGGCCTTGCCAAGGATGGTGCAGCCGGTGATCTCGGAAGCCTTCTTCAGCTTCAAAAGCGGGGTGTTCCCGATCGTGTCGGCAAGATCCTGATGAATGCGCATGGAATGGTCCTTCGTCGTTTCCCCAAGGTGTAGGGTCAAGGCCCAGCAAACTCAAGTCACGCCGAGGCTTTTGGCTGAGGCTTCCACAGCATTCCCGCGCGGGCGGGGTCAAGCGGAAAGGCCAGTCCCGGCTGCAATGTGATCGCGCGCCACGGCCATGGATTTCAGGATCACATGGACAGTCTGTCCGGGGGCAAGCCCCAGTTCTGCCACCGAGCGCCGGGTGATCCGCGCCAGCACCGCGTCAGGCCCGATGGCAAGATGCACCATGACCGCCGGACCATCGCCCTCCTGCAAGCTGGTGATGACCGCAGGCAGGATATTCTGCGCCGAAAGCCCTGTTGGACGGGCCCGCGACAGGATCACCTCATGCGCCATGATCCGCACCCGGACCATGCTTCCCGCAGGACCGGTCACACCGGCCAGATAGATCGGCCCGGTCGCAGTCTCCAGCCGGGTCAACCCGTCCTGAACTTCTCCCGTAATCCGCGCGGGCAAAAGCGCGGCTGCCTCCCGCACCCCAAGGCTGCGCAGCGCCACCGGATCTGCCATCACCTCGGCCGTCGTGCCGATGCGGACCATGTGGCCATGGTCCAGCACCAGCATCCGGTCTGACAAAAGCTGTGCTTCGTTCAGGTCATGCGTGACGAGCACCACCGGCATCGCCAACCGGTCGCGCAACGTCAAAAGCTCCGCCTGCAACCCCTCACGCTGGGCGCGGTCGACCGCTGAGAAGGGTTCATCCAGCAACAAGACCGCAGGCTCCCGCGCCAATGCCCGGGCGACTGCCACGCGCTGCTGCTGCCCGCCGGAAAGCTGGGAGGGCTTACGGTCGGCAAACCCCTGCAAATGCACCAAGTCCAGAAGCTGCCGCGCCTTGGCCGGATCGGGTCGATCCATCGCCAGCATCAGGTTTTCCGCCGCTGTCAGATGCGGGAAAAGCGCATAGCTTTGAAACACCATCCCTATCCTGCGCCGATGCGTTGGCAGGGCCAGCCCCGTGGCGCGGTCCAGCCAGGCCGCGCGCCCAACCGACACCCGGCCCTCATCCGGCAGGTGCAACCCCGCAATGACCCGCAGCACAGTGGTCTTGCCCGCCCCAGACGGCCCGACCAGCGCCAGAAGCTCGTCCTTGCCGACGCTGAAATCAACGGCCAAAGGGATCGGCGCGCGGGCCTGAATGCTGACCTCCAACGTCATAGAAGCCTCCTCCCGGCGCGAGACGACAGCCAATAGGTCGCAGCAATCGTCAGGAAGGATATCGCGACCAGCGTCGCCGCCATGACCCCCGCACCATCGGTGTCGAACGCCTGCACCCGGTCATAGATCGCGATGGCGATGGTCTTCGTCTGGCCCGGAATCGAGCCGCCAACCATCAGCACGATGCCAAACTCCCCCAGCGTATGCGCAAACGTCAGCACCATCGCCGTCACGATCCCTGGCCAGGCCAGTGGCAAATCGACCTTCCACAAGGCATACCACGGCGACAGGCCCGAACAAGCCGCCGCCTCGCGCAAGCTGACCGGAATCGCCTCGAACCCACGCTGGGCGGGCTGGATTGCAAAGGGCAGGTTGAACAGGACCGAGGCCAGCACCAGCCCTTCAAAGCTGAACGCAAGCGGGTGGCCGAACAGTCCCTGCCAAAGCTCGCCAAGCCGGGCGTTCCGCCCAAAACCGACCAGCAGGTAGTAGCCCAGCACCGTGGGCGGCAGGACCAAGGGCAGCATCACCAATGCCTCAACCAGCGCCTTGCCGCGAAACCGGCCATAGGCCAGCCACCGCCCCGCCAGCACCGACAGCGGCAGAAGGATCAGCACGGTCCAGAAGGCCAGTCCCAGCGAAAGGGTCAGCGCTTGCCAATCCATGCCTCAGCCCTCGGGCAGGGCAAAGCCATACCGCTCCATCACGGCATGGGCGGCGGGGCTGGACATATAGTCGTAAAACGCCCGCGCCACCGGACCGGCATCCCTGAGCAGCACCATCCGCTGCAGCAGCGGTTCGTGCCAATCCTCCGGGATCAGCGCAGCAGTCCCCTGCGCCGTAACCTCCGGGGCCAGCGCCAGCGACCAGGCCACGATCCCGCCCTCGGCATCCCCCGACAGCGCAAATTGCGCAGCTTGGGCGACATTCTCGCCCAGCACCAGATGCGGCTGGATCGCGTCCCACAGCCCCGCATGCCGCAAGGCTTCTTCCGCCCGCTTGCCATAGGGGGCATGCTCGGGATTGGCGATGGCGAAATGGCTGATCCGCTCCTCGGCCAATGCCACCCGCAAACCCTCAAGTGTCCCGTCCGCCACCAGACCTGATCCATTCGGCACGATGATCGCGATCCGCCCTACGCCATAAAGCGCGCCTTCCCCGTCGGTGAACCCGTCCCGCGCAAGGTCAAGGACAAAGCTTTCATCCGCCGCAAGGAACATCTGAAACGGCGCGCCCTCACGGATTTGCGTAACGAATTTCCCGGTCGAGCCGAAGCTGAGCGACACCTCTTGCCCCGTCGAGGCTGTGAAATCGGCGGCGATCTCGGTCAGCGCACCTTGAAGGTCCGACGCTGCAGCGATCACCGGCGGCTCTTCGGCCAAGACCGGGCGCATCAGGGCCAGAACGCCAATCAGGGCAAGAGCGAGAGGGCGAAACAGCATGAGGCACCTTGGATATGTTCGGCTATACATATCAACTGCCACACAGGCCGGGGTCAATCCCCTTTCGCCGGTCGCCGCCACGACTTCAGCCGCGCAAGCTCTTCCGCCGCCGCTTGACCCGCTGCCGCCTCAATGGCGCGATAGGCGGCAAGCACCTCAATACCCCTAGGGGTCAGCGCCGCGCCGCCTTTGCCCGGGCCCCCACGGGACGAGGCGATGAGAGGCTGGTCAAATATCCCGTTCAGCGCCTCGGCAATCGACCATGCGCGCTTGTAGCTCATGCTCATCTCGCGCGCGGCAGCGGCGATCGATCCGCTCGCGGCAATCCGCTCCAGCAGTTCGGCCTTGCCGGGGCCGATGAAGTCAGCGCCCTCAAAGCGGACGCGCAGCCAAAGATGGGGCAGGGGATCAGCCATGCCACATTCAGCGCGGATTTTGCTCGCCAGGCAAGCCCCGGAAAGTCAGCTCTTCGGCCTGATCCGCGCGCCGGACTTGTCGGCGAAGGCGGCCAGCCGCGCCCGCGCCTCGGGCTGGGTGTTCACGATCCCGGCCACGCAAGCCTCGGCATAGGCGGCATCCAAGGCCGACATGTTCTGCATATGGCTGACGCCCGAGCAGATGGCGAAATTGGTCAGCGGCAGGTTTTCCGCACAGCGTCGCGCCAGCGCCTTGGCGTGTTCCAGCGTGTCCTCGACCAGATACTGCGCCAGACCCAAATCAACCGCCTCTTGCCCCTGATAGACCCGCCCCGTCAACATCATGTCGATCATCCGTGACTTGCCGATCAGGTCGGTGACCCGGATCGTGGCCCCGCCCCCGGTGAAAAGCCCCCTCTGGCCTTCGGGCAGGGCGAAGTAGGTGCCCTTGTCGCACACCCGCACATGTGCGGCACTGGCCAGTTCCAGCCCGCCACCCACCACCGCACCCTTCAGCGCAGCAATGATCGGCACCCCGCCATATTCCATCTTGTTGAACGCCTCATGCCAGCGCAGGCAGAGCTGCCAGAACTCTGCCGGGGACCGGTCAGACTTGTGATGCTCCACCAGATCCAGCCCCGCGCAGAAGTGATCCCCCTCCGCCGCCAGCACAATGGCCCGAGCGCCCGCGCGTGCAGCCCCCGAGAACAGCGTCACCAACTCCTCAATCGTCTCGGCATTCAGCGCATTGCGCTTCTCCGGGCGGTTCAGTGTGACAATCCAGACGCCGGGGCTGTCTTCTTCCAGGCGCAGGTTCTGCAGGGTGAAATCACTGATCGAGGGCATGGGGGTTCCGATGGGTTAGGGGCGATCAGGTGACCTGATCCAGGAAGTCGTCAGCAACGGAAAGATAGTGATCGATGTCCGCGTCGTCATGGGCAAAGCCGACCTGCGGCCCGGCGCTGTAAATCGCCTCCCAGATGCCGCGATTGGCCATGAAGGCCCGGCGGGCGGCGGCAAAGGGCCGATGGGTCGAGGCAGCGGCCTCGGTCCCACCGCGTGGAAAATCCGGCGTCAGGCAAAAGCCTGACCGGGGCCCATAGCGAAAGGCGCGCCAGGGCAGACCGTGGCGGAGGATGAGGGAGTCGATCCCGTCCGAAAGCCGGGTGCCCAGCTTGGCGATGCGGTCATAGGCTGCCTCGGTCTGGACGTCGTCCAGCATCGACAACGCGGCGGCTGTGGAAAGCGGGTTGCCGTAAAGCGTGCCGCCCGTTGCGATGCCCTTGTCACCACTTGCACTGCCGTCGCGATGCGTGGCCAGCCACGCAGCAATCGGTGCGGTCATGCCGTAAAGCCCAAGGGCGATCCCGCTGCCAAGACCCTTGCCAAGGGTCAGGACATCGCAGTCCAGACGCATTTTCCGCTTGAACCCACCATGGGCCATTTGCCAGGTATGGGTTTCGTCCAGCACAAAAAGCGCCCCGGCGGCACGCGACAAACGGCAGGCTTCCTCAAGGAAACCGGGGTCGGGAAGGACCAGCGCGCAATTGGTCATCGCGGGCTCGGCAATCACCACGGCAACGTCCTTGGCGGCAAGCGACCGGCGCAGGGCCTCCAGATCGTTGAACGGCAGCGGAATCGTATCGCGCGTCAGGCTTGGCGGCGGCCCAAGCGAATAGACCTCAGCCGCTCCATCTGCGCCAAGCTCGACCATGGTCTGGTCCACATGGCCATGATAGCCGCCGTGGAACATGACGATTTTCGGCTTGCCCGTCATCACGCGCCCGATCCGGAAAACCTCGGTATTGGCCGACGAGGCCGAGATGGTGTGCTGCCAGAACGGCATGCCGGTGCGTTGGGCCAAGCGTTCGGCCAAGGTAATCGAGGCTTCGGTCGGAAGCAGCGCCTGCGGTCCGGTCATCGCCGCCCGGGCCACAGCACGTGCAGGGGCTGTATCTCCGTAGCCAACCGTATTCGACAGGTCGGCGAGGTTGAAATCGATGTAGGAATGCCCGTCGGCATCGGTCAACCGCGCGCCGGTCCCGCCGGCGAAGAACGGCGGAAGATGGTCGAAAAGACCCGTCATCCAGGCCATCGGAACGCCATCGGGCATGACCTTGCGCCCCCGCTCCAACAGCGCGGCGGATTTCGGGCGATCGCGGTGAAAGGCATCTGTCTCGGCGGCAAGCAGGGCGGAAAGTCGCGCCATGTTCAGGCCGGGTATGGCGTCAATCGTCGGGCTAGCTGACACGCTGTTCTCCAAGGGTCCAATCCATGAGCCCGGACAGATAAGCGTCAAGTGGCGCCGCAGGGTCCGGGGTGCCTGCAAGCTCGGCCCGTGCCATATCGATAATCGCAGCTTCGTGGTCAATCAACAACTGGACCGCGCGCTTCGCATTGGGCGGCGCGACGGGCAACATCGCCTTGAACTCCGCTAGATAACCAGAAGGATATTCCCGCACCATGATCGCCATGACCTCGGCAAAGGGCAGCGCCTGCCACTCGCGCGCCTGATCGCGCCCAATCCGCCGCACTTCGGCCTCATCGGTGGGCGTGACGCCCAAGGCCTCGGCCAAAGGGCGCAGCGCCGCAACCGTGCGATTTTCGATCAACGCCACCTTCACCCAAAGCGCCGCCCTGAGCGGATCGGGCTCGGTCTCGCCCAAAGCCGCAAAGAAGGTCTCGCCCGAGACCTCCTCTTCAAAGGCCATCGCGAAAGCCGCATCAAAGCTGTCGAACTGACGCGCTTTGGCATTCATTGGATATGTCCGTCCGGCCCATTCTGTAACTGCGCCAAAAAGGCATCCAGCGGTGCGCCGGAGTCGCGACTTCCCGCAATCTCCAACTTGGCAAAGTCGATCATGGCCACTTCGTGCGCATATAGCAGGTCCATGACATCGAACGCCTCTTGTGGCGCAATGACTTTCAGCCCGGCGAATTCGTCCAGATAAGCCGGATATTCGCGGACCATCTCCTCCATCGCCGCCTCCCAGGACTGAATGGGATTGGCGAGGGCTTCCTCTCGCCCGGACTGGCGGAGGGCGGCAAGGTCGGGCGGGATCACGCCAAGGGCCTTTGCCAAGGGACGCAGGGCCGCTTCCATGCGGTTTTCGATGAGGGCGATCTTTTCCCAGATTGCGGCGCGTCTCGGGTCGGGTTCGGCTGTTGCGAAAGTTGCGAAGTAGGTTTCGCCCGAAACCTCGTCCGCATATGAAAGGGCAAAGCCTTCGGCGAAGGTCGCGAATGTCCGTGCAACAATGGTCATTGGCTACAGCCTTTCCGCGCCGGCGGGCCTTTCCAGTAGCGCCTCTCAAGAAAACCTGGGCTCATAGGAACGGCATCTCCACAAGTTGGCCGGGTTCCATCTTGCCAGCCACCAATGCCTCGACCCGATCCCCGACCTTGCACGCAGTAGAAATCAACGCAAAGCCAAGGTTTTTCTGCACCCGGATCGAGAAAACGCAGTTCGTCAGATCACCGACCTTTGCCCCGTCGTTGTAAATCGGGTTCCACAGGAACCCCGGCGTCACCGGATCACCCGCATCCAGAATGATCCCCAGCGAATGCCGCCTTGGCCCCTCGGCCGCAATCCGACGCAGGGCCTGAATGCCGATGGTGTCGTCAGGCACGTCAAGGTCGACATACTTGCCCATCCGCACCTCATAGGGGTTCGTGGTCCCGTCGCTGTCGCCGCCAAAGGAGACCAGCCCCGACTCCACCCGCTCTGACCAGTTCGGATTGCCCGGCCCGATCCCCCAAGGTGCCCCCGCCTCGCGGAAGATGTTCCACAACTCGGTCCCATTGGAGCCATCCCGCAGATAGATTTCGAACCCGCCCTGCTTGGACCAACCCGACCGTTGCACCACCACCGGAATGCCGTTGATCTCGGTCTCCTTGAACCAGAAGTATTTCAGACCCCGCACCCAGTCGCCGCAGACCGCAGCCACCACGTCCTCGGCCTTTGGCCCCTGAATCGCCATGGGCGAGACGTCCGGCTCCGACACCTCAACCCGCAACCCCCGCTCGGCGGCAATCGCCCCGGCCCAGAACCAGATGTTCGAATCCGCAATCGACAGCCAGTACAGATCATCCGCCAGCTTCAGGCAGATCGGATCGTTGATCAGCACGCCCTGATGGTTGCACAGGGGCACATATTTCCCCTGTCCCACATTCTGCTTTGACAGATCGCGCGGGGCAAGGATTTGCGCCAACCGCCCCGCATCCGGCCCCTTCAGTTGCACTTGCCGCTCAACCGCCACATCCCACTGGCTGACGCCGTTGATCAGCCGCCAGTACTCCTCCAGCGGCTTGCCATAGGATGTCGGCATCAGCATGTGGTTATAGGTGGTAAAGGCGCAAACGCCTTCCTTCACAGTCGCCTCGTAAAACGGCGAGGGGCGCAGGCGGGCCGAAGGGGTGATACCGTACAAGATAGGCTCCGGTTTGGCTCAGCGCGGTGGCTGGCGATTGAAGAAATCAAGGACCATGGGCCAGCTCTTGGCCAAGGCATAGTCGTGCTCCATGTCGGCCCGGCAATCGAGAACCGGGGGCAGGCCCGACCCATCGGCGGCGCAGTAGCTGCGGCAATCCATGCCTTCGGCCCCGAACTCCACCGGGGCGGCGGCGACATCGGTCTTGCAGCCCTGCGCCTCGGCCCAGGCGCGGGTGATGCCGGTGGCCCCGGTATAATGATAAAGATCAGTGTCGGCGGTGGTCGACATGCCGGGGTCTTCCCAAACACCCGGCGGAACGGTTGGGTCCTGATTGCCGGTGATCACCAGAACCGGAAGGCCATCCGGGCGGGCAGGGGGCGCAAGGTCGCCCTGATGCGGCAGACCGACAATCGGCGCAATCGCCCGCAGGGCCATGGCCGTCTGCCCGGTTTGCCCCAACCCCCAGGTGAACATGCCGCCATTCGATCCGCCGGTGGCAAAGACCCGGTCTAGGTCGACACAGGCGGTCTTGCCAATCTCGTCGATCAGCGTCGTGACAAAACCCACGTCATCGGTCTGGCACTGGGTCCAGGAACAGCCGTTCTGCGCCACCCCCTCGCCTACCGGACCGCAGGAGGGATAGGCATAATTCGTCTTGGCCTCACCTTCTGCCCCATCACAGACCGGCCTGCCGTCAACACCGACACCGGTGGCCGAACCGTCAAAGGTCCAGGAATTATAGCTATTGTCCGGCGCTTCCGATCCAGCCCCGCGCGGGGCGACAAGGATAAAGCCTAGCCGATCCGCCTCGCCCGTGACCACCGGGTCCGCAAGGAATTCATTCTCATCCCCGCCCCAGCCATGAAAAATCAACGCCAGCGGCGCAGGTTTCGCGGCATCAAGGCCCGCAGGCACATGCATCCGGTAGGTCCGGGTCAGCGCCCCATCGGCGATCTGATAAACCCCGCTTGCCGGGCTGGCACTGCCGCAACCGGCGCTGGGCCGTTCGGCCAAGGCGGGCACAGCGGAAAGAGTCATCACTGCCGCAAGTGCGCCAAAGCGGGTCATTTTTTGGTTCAACGTGTCCTCACTCCTTTTCTGGTTCCCGTTGCAAATGCCCGCAGATGTTCGGGTTGGCCCATCGGCGGAAAGGTCTGCCGTCTGACCGGCGGGGAACACGATCAGAACCTGACCGCGTTCCCAGATTTGACCCCAAGCCCAAAGCTTGCGCAAATGACCGCTTTTCCGGCTATGGCATCCTTTTCGTCATGGCATCGTTGGTCTCAGCCAATCTCGCCCGAGGCCAGCATCGCCCTGATGCGCTTCTTGTCCAGCTTCCCGACCGAGGTTTTCGGGATCGCCCCCACCCGGCAAATCCGCTCCGGCACCGCCCATTTCGGCAAATCGCCCGCCGTCACTGCCGCCATCAACCGCGCTCGGATCGCCGGTTCCACCTCTCCCTCAACCACCGCAACCAGTACCGGCCGTTCCCCCCAACGCGCGTCCGGCACGCCCACCGCCGCCACCTCGCGCACCCCCGGCACCGTCGAGGCAATGCTCTCCAATGCCAGCGAGGACACCCATTCCCCGCCCGACTTGATCACATCCTTCAACCGGTCGGTGATCCGCAGCGTCCCGTCCGGGGCCATGTGCCCCACATCGCCGGTATGCATCCAACCCCCGGCCCACAACTCCGCCGTCCCCGCCGCATTGCGCAGATAGCCATGCGTCAACCACGGCGCGCGGGCGATCACTTCACCGGTCGTGCGCCCGTCATGGGCCACATCCCGCATCTCCAGGTCCACCACCCGCACTTCAACCATCGCCGCGGGCCGCCCGGTGGCGGTGCGAATGCCGATCTCCTCGCTGGACTGACTGGCCACCATGTCGGCATGGGTGACAAACGGGCAGGTCTCCGACATCCCGTAAGCCGCGTGAATGTCGATCCCCTTGGCCCGCGCCTGCAACGCCAACCCCTCGGGCAGGGCAGACCCGCCGATCAGCACCTTCCAGCGCGAAAGGTCCGCCCCCGCCGCCTCGGGGGCCGCCAGAAGCATGGCAAGGATCGTCGGCACGCAATGCGAAAATGTCACCTCATGCTGGGCAATCAGCGCCAGCAGCCGCGACGGCTCATACCGCCCCGGATAAACCTGCTTCAGCCCCAGAAAGGTCGCCAGATACGGAAACCCCCAGCCATGCACGTGAAAAAGCGGAGTGATCGGCATATAGACGTCATCCCGCTTGATCCCGCCCTTGCCCGGCACAGTCCCCAGATCCGCCGTCACCGCCAGCGTATGCAGCACCAACTGCCGGTGGCTATAGCTGACCCCCTTCGGATCGCCCGTCGTGCCTGTCGTATAAAACAGCGTCGCACGGGTCTCCTCTGGCAGGTCAGGATAGGAAAACCCCGGCCCCTCAGCCGCCATCAGCGCCGACAATTCGCCCTGAAACCCCTCCGGCACCACAGCCCCTTCGCGATCCGTCAGAAGGATCAACTTCGCCGCCCGCGTCACCCGTGGCAAAAGCGGCAACAGGACGGGCAAGAAATCCTCATGACACAGGATCGCGTAATCTTCCGCATGGTTGATCGTGTACAGGATCTGCTCCGGCGAGAGGCGAATATTCACCGTGTGCAGGGTCGCCCCTATCATCGGCACCGCAAAGAACAGCTGCAGATAGCGCGGCGTATCCCAGTCCAGCACCGCAACCGTCGACCCGACCCCCAGCCCCAGCCGCGTCAACCCAGCCGCCAGCCGGTCAATCCCCGCATGCAAGTCGCGATAGGTCTGAACCCCGCCATCCCCGTCATGCACCACCTGCTCCGGGTTCCGCCCCACCGGCGTCTTCAGAAGCTGCCCGATGTTCAGCCCAAACCCCCTGCCGTCCATGCCTTCCCCCCGTCCTTGCCGACCAACCCAGACTACCAAGCCAAAGCCCAACTTACACATGACGAGAACATAGTCTAAGCTTCGCCCAAGGTGGGTCAGCCGTCGCTTTCCGACCACTCCCGCCCGCCACCGACTGCTACACGCCCGCCAACCCCAACGAAGAGGCCGCCGATGTCGCATCAGATGCCGCCCCTGCCATGGCTTCGCGCGTTCGAGGCTTCTGCCCGCCACCTTTCCTTCACCAATGCCGCAGCGGAATTAAACCTGACCCAAGCCGCGATCTCGAAGCAGGTCAAGCTTCTGGAACACTACCTGCGCGAACCCCTTTTCGAGCGTCTCCCCCGCAGCCTGACCCTGACCAAGGCCGGGGCTGCCTATCTGCCCAAGGTGAACGACGCCTTCGAACGCCTCTCCGCCGGCACGGTTGAAGTCTTTGGCGCCAACCGCTCCGGCATCCTCTCCGTCCGCGTCATGATCGGCTTTGCCACCACCTGGCTTGCCCGTCGCCTGCCGCGCTTCATCGCTGCCCACCCCAAGACGCAAGTGAGGATCGTCTCCTCTATCTGGGCCGAGGAATATGATGCCGAAACCTTCGACCTTGATATCCGCTATGGCTTTGGCACCTGGCCCGGCTTCCGCGCCGACCGCCTGAACCGAGAACACCTGATCCCCCTCTGCCTGCCCGAAATCGCCGCCCGCCTCCACTCCCCCGCCGATCTCGCGAAGGAACGCCTCCTGCACGTCCTTGGCTACCAGGACGGCTGGGACAGTTGGCTGACGGCAGCCGGGGCAGGGCGGGTCGATGCCAGTCGGGTGGATGCAAGTCGGGGCCTCTGGTTCGACACCACCCTGATGGCGATGGCCGTCGCTGCCGAAGGCGGCGGCATCGCCCTTGGCCGCACCTCGCTGATCGAAACCGAGCTTGCCTCCGGCCGCCTCGTCAAACCCTTCGCGCTGGAACTTCCCATCGAAGAGGGATTCTTCCTTGTCGCCCCGGAAAAGGGCGCCAGACACAAGGACGCAGGCGTGTTCCGAGAGTGGTTATTGGCCGAGGCTGCAACCTGATCCCGCCAATCAGCCGCGAAATGCTCTGGCGCGGAGGTGCGCTAAGAAGGGCGGGAATCCAACTATGCTGTCGCCACTTTGGGCAACCGATGACCCATAAATTCCCAGACCGGTAAGTGACTTAACAGATCCCATGCCTAGAACACCCACGTAAGCTTCAAACCCCAAATGTTAGACCACGCGTTGCCATTGCCAATTTCGGTCCCGACCTGAGTCCCGGTCCAGGAACCCTCCGGGCCCGGCGGGTCCAGCGTTTGGTCGTTGTTGTTGTACTTCATCTTGGGAGCCCAGGAATACCATTCAAGTGTCCGTCGTCGAATGATTTGGAACAGGCGGCCTAATTCTGGAGCGGATCGTTCGGGCTCATCGGGTTCAGGTTATGCTGCTTGACGCTGATGGTTCAAGCGGCGGTTTTGGATGGTTTCCAGTTTGATGCGTCTCCTTTCGG